>CAIUSO010000143.1 GCA_903901875.1 uncultured Geobacteraceae bacterium
GCAAAACAGAAGGTATTGACCGTTCTAGTTCTCCCAGACGGAGGAAAATTGAAGGGAGGGTCAATTCAATCAAAATTTCAAGTCCGACAGACTCCTAGCGATGAACGAGGTATTGCAATGGCAACAACTCCGGCACAACGCAGGCTTGCCGATGCTCTAAGTGCCCTGAAGAGATTTCAGGATGACGGGAAAACCGCCATAAAGTCGGGTGACCTGACTCGATTGCAGCGGGAAAGTCTTGTCAAGAACGGCTTCCTGCGACCGATTGTCAAGGGGTGGTATATGCCCTGCCGGCCTGGCGAAGAGACCGGTGACAGCACACCGTGGTATGCGGCGATGCGTGACTTCATCCAGGGATATTGCACTGAGCGGTTTGGTGATCAATGGTATGTGTCGGCAGAATACTCATTGTTTCTGCATACGGGAAAGACTATGACGCCGCAGCAGGTTGTGATTCATTCGCGGCTTGGCCAAAACGGCCTACTGAAGCTTCCTGACAATTGTTCGATCCTGGACTACAAGGTGAAGGCTTTTGTTCCTGCCGGGAAAATCCAGATGGTGGAACGAATCCGCGTCCTGACACTTCCGGTAGCTCTTATCCGGGTGCCGGAGGCATTTTTCACCACCTATGCCCAGGATGCCCATATAGCTCTTCATCAGTTGCGGGATGCGTCGGATCTCAACAGGGAACTGCTCGAAGGAGGCCATAGCAGTGTTGCCGGGCGTCTCGCCGGGGCCTTGCGAGCATCGGGGCGCGGAGAATTGGCGGATAATGTACTGGCAACCATGAGAGCTGCGGGATTTGTGGTCAACGAGTCAAATCCTTTTAGTGTTGCACCGCCGACCCTGGCATTCACCAGAGCGCAATCGCCCTATGTTCTGCGGATGCGTCTCATGTGGCAAGCCATGCGAGAGATCGTCTTAAGCTCTTTCCCCACTGAACCAGGCATCCCGTCCGACAGAGAGAAGTTCATGGATACCGTTGAAGAAAACTACAAAACTGATGCCTATCACTCCCTCTCCATTGAAGGGTATCGTGTCACTCCGGAGCTTATTCAAAAAGTCGCCACCGGGGACTGGAATCCGGATAGTAATGACTCTGACGCGGAAATGAAAAACGCTATGGCGGCACACGGGTACTGGCTTGCTCATAATGAGGTCAAAAATACGATCAGAAGCATTTTGACAGGAGCAAACCCCGGTGCCGCGTTTCGCCATGACCACGCTGCGTGGTATCGCAACCTTTTTTCTCCAAATGTCGATGCCGGTTTCCTCAAACCGGCGGATTTGGCCGGTTACCGGACCGACAAGGTTTTTATCAGGGGAGCGACACATGTTCCACCTTCACAAGATGCAGTCCGTGATATGATGCCGGAACTGTGCGACCTGCTGGAGGCTGAACCCAACGCAGCTGTACGAGCCGTTCTGGGACATTTTCTGTTTGTGTACATCCATCCGTATTTTGACGGCAATGGCAGATTGGGCCGGTTCCTGATGAATGTCATGCTTGCGTCTGGCGGATATCCATGGACGATTATCCGGATTGAACAACGTACCGCCTATATGGAAGTTCTCGAAGCGGCAAGTTCGCGGGGAGATATAAAACCTTTTACGGAGTTTGTTTCAAATTCGATGAAAGCTTAGAAAGTAATTTCGTGAACTAACTTCCTGAGGTCAGAAGTTAGTTCGCAAAGCCAGCGTAAGAACATTGTCTGAATCATTTTGTTTGCATTCAATGTGCTTTCTAATTTCGGCACCTCCCGGAAGCGAGTATATCTCTCCCTCTGATTTGTTTATCAGTTCTTTTGCCTCAGAGTACAGACCGACATTTTGAGTCCTGAAAACAAGATCTGCTCCTTTGCCCGTCATCTTCAATTTCAAATTGACCTTTTTCATGGGTCGGAAGACTTTTTTGCATTTCATCTATGACCATTTTCTTGAATTTATCAGGGGCAGTGCTATTATGCCCTGCCAAAAACTCTGAATGTGCATAATTCTCGTTAAATTTCTCAAAATTTCGAAACTTTTCAACGAGATCCACCTTAGAACTGCTACAAGCAGAAAATACAAAACAAACAAAAATACAAAAACAACGCATTTTCACTCCTATAATCCGTTAGCAACAATTAGAAAATATTTTGCGTACATACAAACTCTCGCAAACCATGTTCAATGTTTGATCTGAAGTAGCTTTCGCTCAATCTTGGATCAAGTTTAAATCCCGGCGACAAGGTCAATCCGGAAGTTTGCATAAGACGTTCCGCCGAGACCGCCCGTTCGGTAACATCCAGGAAAGGCAAGGCTCTGATTGCCGCCGCATCAAACGTGCATAGAATGAGGTCATCCTGTCGTACGAGAACAGCAAGTGACTCTATCTCTCCTGCATGGACACCTTGTCGACGCAAGACCGGCAACCGGCGAAGAACCTCCTGCATCTCTTCGGCGGTTGCCGTGGTTTCGGTCATAAGACCAGAGTCAACATACTGCTGACGGAAATCCACCTGAAACTTCTGCCCACCTCTGCGGTAGTATTTCACCTCATCAACAACAGTGGAGGTGACATACAAGTCGTGCATGGCGACCAACCTGTCAAACACGTCAATCTCAAGCAGTTTGATGATGACGTCAGCATCAAGAAGCCATAATTTCAATCGATTCGCCCTCCACCTCGCTCAAACCTTGATATTCAAGGAACTCATCGATATCAGCGCGATTAATATCAAGTAGTTCAGAGAATTTGCCGCGAGAGATCAGTCCTTTCCGGAGACATTTCACTGCAAGCAGCATGAATCTTTCCGATGAGGGGGCTTCGTAGTCAACATCCCTTCTGATGCGTCGGTCAATCATCATCAGCTCATCGTTTCTGGCAAGGGCGTTCGCCTTATCCCATTCAATCAGGTGCATATTTGCCATGCGATAGAGCAATGCCTGTGTAGAGACACCGAAATCGCGGGCAACATCGACAATATCGGAGAAGGAAAGCCTATGTTCATTTATTCGTGCATTCAGTTCTTCGCGAACCACGCTTTCAGGGAGTAGAAGGGTCGAAGCAAAGCGCTCGGCCTTTTTCTCGATATCCTTAAACAGCGCCTCGCTCTGCTCAAGATCCGAAGGGCTGAACGTATTCCACGTAATGATGTGGAATAATTCGTGGGCAAGGGTAAAATTGATTCGCCACGGAGCTTCTTCACTATTGACAACGATGGCTGCGCCAAATTCAGGATGGACGGTTGAGGCTGCAGAACCGAACTCAGATAATTTGACAAATAGTATCTTGGTACGGAGCATCTGCTCCATTACCTTTTGAAGAGAAAGGGCAGGTCTGCTGCCAAGGTTGAGAAGGTTGCTCACCTTGGTTGCCAATGCATCAACCTGGTACGCAGTGCGAATGTCCGCAGGCAAAACGGAAATCATTACACCTGAACCTTCTTCAGCCAAGCCCAGAAGCTTTTCGAGCAGATGATATTCTTCGAACCTCTGCTTTATCGAAGCCTCAATTTCTGCTTTCCTTTCGGATGGCGCCCTTCGCCAGAGAAAATGAACAGCCGGTTGCGGAATATCTTCTCCCATAAGGAGACTATTCAGACTGCAGAAATAAGTCTTGGCAAACTGCGTCAACTCACTCGCCTTGACCTCTCGCTCTCCTTTTTCAATATTAGTCAACGTTTGGTAATTACCGAAACCAAGACGTGTTGCAGCTTCGCCAATTGACAACCCGACGGCCTCTCGTGCTTTTCTCAGGCGATCAGCCAACTCCGTTTTCGTCATCAAACGCCCCCCTTTCTGCTAACAAATAATATAGTAATATTATATCATGATGTCAATAATATAATAATTTATTATATAATCACTTGACAAAGCAACTCACGCACCATATATTGATAAATGTCACAATACAAATACCACATCTAGCGTTTTACACTAAAAGGAGAATGACCATGCCACGAAAAGAACATCACGTAGTGCCGAATTCTAATGGAGGATGGAATGTTGTAAAACCGGGATCGCAGCGAGTATCAGTTCACACCGACACAAAGAGAGAGGCTATCGATCAGGGAAGAAAAATCAGCCAGAATCAGGGAACTGAGTTCGTGATTCACAACAGGAACGGAAAGATTTCCGGGTCGGACAGCCACGGTAATGATCCTTTTCCACCCAAAGGATAGACATGCGTTCCCGACGCAGGGTAGAGAAAACAAATAACGACAATGCCCTTTTTCTGGAATACCGCAAGCATCTGTGGGAGGCGGGCAAATCAGCGAGCGATAACACGGACAAGGCGATACTGACCCTCTCTGCCGGCGCGCTTGCCCTGTCCATGACATTTCTTAAGGATATTGTCCCCCTGAAGGATGTCATCGAGCTGCACTTGATCATCATAGCCTGGGTTTCGTTCGGCAGCTCTATCTCCTGTGTGCTGTTTTCGCAGTACGAAAGTAGAAGAGCAATAGAAGTACAGCAGCAACGCCTTGAATCGCATATCGCCAAGGATTACGAGAGCGCCAATCTGCCGAATCCACATACCGAAAAAACCAAAAAACTTAATATAGCTGCTGGCGCATTGTTCGTCGCCGGTCTGATACTCACTATTCTTTTCACATCATTAAACGTCAAGAGGTACACAGAGATGAACAACAAAATTGGAAATACAAATGGAAATCGCGGATACGCCCCAGCTCAAATACCATCCAGCCCGAAGCCGGATGCAGGCTATACGCCGCCGAAACTGCCAACACCATCAACCGGCCAGGGACCTTCTACGTCGCCTCCGCCCAAGAAGTAGCGACAAATTTAGTACGTTATCCTACAGCGACAAACGAGAGCTTTTAACCTTCTCCTCGCGATCGAGGAGTCGTTGCGCCCATTCTCTTGCTCGCTGATATCGTTCCAGCTCACTCGCGGTTGGGAGTTGGCCGCTTGTCATGGCACTGGATGCCTCCAGCAACTCCTGAAGAGCCGCCAGAAGATCTTCATTGAACATTATAGAAACCTCCACAGTTTGTAGATAAGTTGTTATCCTTCAAAATTAATCCGGCTCGCCACATCACGAAAGAAGTCATGCGACCAGATAGCAAGCATCTGCTGATCCTTGACGAACGGTGCCACGTCTTTACGGGCTTGATTCACGTCCAGCCGATCAATTGCCTCGAACAACAAATCTGAGAACGCTACAGGTGAAAGACTCTGTTCTCCGCTCCAATGACCGGTCTGTCGCATCCGCTGTTCAAGATGACCAAGGTTCAATTGGGGATGGTTGGCGGCATACCAGACAAGATCGTACCAATCGCGACCTTTAACACGATTTTTCCACTTGCGGAAAAGGATTGCATGCATCTTGCCGGCAAAAAGATCGGGAAGCGAATAGCTCCGTACGGCAAACGGTATCGGCTGCAGCAGATAACGGGTCTGAGTACTGAAACCGGGGGGCGGGTCCGTGTCCACCTCGATCTTAACCTTCAGTACCTGTCCGGCTGCAACCTGGCCCATAAGTTCCTCACCGGCTTCAATGACCAGGAGTTCATTACGGGTGTTCGCCTTGAGGAAAGCAGACTGCACCGCCGATTCCACGGCCTTGTCGACCATCTCTACCCGGACATTGAAGCCGAATGCCAGCAATTCTTCCTCAAGCGATGCCGTATACCGTGCCAGATTAAAATCAGGAGACGGCGCCAGAAGCGAAAAGTCCAGATCTTCGGAGAACCGGTCAAGGCCGTAGAGGATGCGCAGGGCCGTTCCGCCGTAGAACGCGGCATGTTCAAAAAACTTGGCGCGCCAAAGTCCGAGCAGCGCTACCTCCTGAATGATCTCCCGTAGCGCCCTGACTGAATCATCAACGCTCTTCGGTTCGTACTTGGCAAGCATGCGGGAAACAGCCTCATGCATCAATTACACTCCTTTACCGGTTTTACTCAGACGGGTGACCAGGTCGGCCAGCAGCTTCACCCTGCGGGAGCGGTAGAGACGGGCAATTTCGGCAAACTTGTCCGGATTGAGTTGGCTTAGACCGGCAGGATCAATGCGGAGACTGGACAGCAGATAGTCGTGCAGCTCCTTCTGAGTTGAGATGCCGGCGCCCCGGTCAGCAACGATCCGGTCTGCCAGGGCCTTTTCCGGAATGGCGATCAGAAAAGAACGGCCATCATCCAGTTCAACCCTGTCCATTCCAGTACGAAATGCTTCCATTGGGATCATCCGATAGGAAAAAGCGCCGACCGGCGTTTCAAAGGATCGGGATCGTCCGCAGGTGACTGATGTTATCGTTTCAACCCTTTCCGGAGTCAGGCCGTGATAGTGCAATGCATATTCAAGGGATACATAGGACGGACCATAGATGAGGTTGGCAAGGAGTTCTCGACAAAATGGCCGGCGGCGCAGCGACTCGCCAAGAATATAGAGCCCCTTCTTGACCCGGACGATGTCCCCTTTGGCCAACATGCCGGATATCTTCATCCGTGGCCGGGCATAGCCATGAATGGCGTCCAGGAGAGTCTGGTAGTCAAACTCCTCATATGGAATACTCTTTTGCAGCAGGGCGTTCGTCATAACCACCATTTCCTGTCTGATGGCAATAATTTAGCAGTTAACAACATAGTATGTCCATATAATTTAGACTTACTGTGTTGTAATATAGGTTTAGATCCGCACAACTTTGGTCCTCATGTGACTGCTTTTTATCAATCTCATGGAAATTATTCGCGTTTTATGGTATTTAAAGCATTCACATCACAGTAATGAGAGGTTCGAGGAATGACGAAAGCAGATTTAGCCGATTTGATTCATGAAAAGCTCTCTTGCCAAAAGAAAGAAGCCGTTGAATTGTTGGACCTCACCCTGGAAATTCTTAAAGAAGCCATTGCGACCGAAGGGCATGTGAAAATAACCGGGTTCGGGAATTTTGTGGTTAAGCAGAAAGCCGACCGAAACGGCAGAAACCCGCAGACTGGGGAGACGATTACCATTTCATCTCGGAAAGTTCTGACATTTAAGCCGAGTGTTATTTTGAAGAACCGGATCAATGAAGGATAAGTGACCCGACGGCCAGCCCTACCTCCCCCCACCACTTTCTTAATTCAGTATGTCCCCCCGGAATTGCTTAGGTTGGTCTTGGCCTCAAACGCTGGATCGAGTCCTACAACACGCTACACCCGCACTCTAGTCTGACGACCGGACACCGCATGAGGCATATTGGTAAAAACCCCGGCCTCCTCTTGTTTGCTAGCCGCCGAACAGGTCGAGAGAAACAGCCATCCAACTTGGGTTGCTGTAGGTCACATTTGCCCCTGTTTTCGGGTCCAGTCCAGGGCTCAGTTGCGAGAAACCATAGGTAACCCAGTGCGCCTCTTTGACCTCCTTGACCAAGACAATTACGTCATTCGGGTTAATAGTCAATTCAGCACATGGCACCCGCCATTCGCGCTCCCACGAAAAATCAATATATGGTGGTTCGTAACGTACGTACCGCCATTGTAATTCAGGGGGAAGCAGCGAGTATTCGCTGTCAGGACTATAAATGACAGGACGACCATTTCGTTGAAACAGCCACTCCTTTCTGACTGCGATGCCATATGGTTCATAACGGGGTTGTTCAGATGCTTTGGCAAGTTCGTCATTCAGGGCAAATAAAGCAGGCAACTCAGCAACCGGCCACTCGGTAAAGGAGACACATTTATATCCACCTTTGTTCAAAAACCCAGTTCCAAAGATTTTCCCGCGTTGAAGGATTTCTCGCAGAACTTCAAAGGCTGTTTTTGCTGCAGTAACTTCAGGGGACGGAGGCAACCAAGGCGTACCGCCGTTCCAGTACGGAGGAATAACGCCAGCGGTTCTCCCCCTGGTGAAGTGGATCAGCATGTTCCCCATGTCTCGACGGAACAATCGTACGCTGTTAAGTACCGAATGCTTCATAACATTCCCCTTACCGGTATCTTAAGGAAACCCTGTATTACCCCTTCTCAAAATAGTCATTCATCTCCTGAAGAAGTCTCGAGAGGTCGTTGTAATAATCGATAAAAATAGACAAAGCTCCAACAAACGGAGCAAGACCCAGAATCGCTTTGGTGGCTCGGCGTTGATCAAATAGCAGGACATGATTCTCTCTGTCGAAACGCCCGTAGGTCCCGAGAGTCCCAGACCAGTTTGGGTGCGCGAATTCGCTTAAGCAATCATACATCTGCCGCAATCCATCGAATTCCTTATCGACCTTATCCACTGCGGTAAGAATGTTGTAAGGTTCATGAGGTGTGCTTTTATCCCTGCTGCCCATGGTGGTCTTCATCAGGAACCCATCAAGTTTGGAGACGTCATGATTTTCACAGAAGTCCGAAACCGTTTTATGTAGGAAAAACATGACTGATACTGACTCCACCACGGAACGCGCCATTATGAACGCCGGAACGAATTTCTCTGCTTCGAACAGCTGCATGGTAACAGTGGCCAAATCGGCAACGCGATGAATGAGCACTTCCCGCAAGGTAGCTGCCTTAAACGGCAGTTTCGATTTCAAAGTGAGACCACCCGCCTCAAGCTTTGTAGGAAGACTCCCTGCAATATTCGCTGTCAATACCCTGGCCAGTTTCCATCCATTCTTGTCGGAGAGATTGTCTATTTCTTCCTGTGACAAGTTGAGCCCTTCCAGTATTTCGTAGCCTTTTAATGCAGGTGGAATTTCCACTGTTCCCCCATTACGACAGCTGGCGCTCGATTGGCTGCCAGTTATTGAGGTACGCCGTCAAGTCCCTGTCCGGATTTACGTATTCCCCCTGAGCAATCAAGTCTTGGTCACGTTGGCTAAGGTTCCGCGTCTCCCAGCAGTGGTCATCTTTAGTAACCCAGATGTAGGACTGTACCCTGTTCGCCTTTAAGTCATGAATCCCACCATAAAAAGTCAGCAGGCCGGCCTTAGGCACGATGACATAATGTTGATTTTTTTCGTTGAATGTATGGAGTACAAATATCCAAAAATCCGCAGTGGATTCTTCCATCTTCTTGGGATTCAAACTCCACCAACCGCACGACTTCAGCACCCTCTGATACTGCGGCCTGCCATGGGTTATCAGAAAGTCCTTCGAAAATTTTACCTGTATCGAGGCTGTCTTTTTGTTCGATTTGTCCGTAACAAGAAGATCGATGCCTGAGTCTTTGGAGGGTACCCATACGTTCCACTTTTTGTATTTGCTCTCGATATGCGACCCTACCAGGTACTCGCCAGCATGTATGGTGAACAATGGTTGCATGTTTCGTCTCCCCTTACAGTTCCTCCGGCCAGGCGTAAGGGTAATCCCATACCATATCCTGGTGGCTTTCGATCATGGTTTGCATGGTCCAAGTTTCGATATCTGATGGCCGGGGCGTAGACTTCCATCTCTGCCAACCATCGTCTCGGCGTCGGCCGGCAAGGTTTTCGCTTTCGGCTTCCGCAGAGAGGTAGCCGCCACCGGTCATACCGTGACGCAAAGTCTTGTCGTAGAGGCCGCTGTCTTGCACCACAATGGAGGAAAGCGGCGGAATTAATTGCTCGTCGCACCTCCGGAAGATTTCATACAGCGCTTTGGCTACAGCCCCTCCTCCCATGCCGAGGGGGACACTGGTTGCGGCGCTTACCTTGCCGTAGGTGACGACCTGCTTGGTCGGAATGGCCTCCTTTACCAGGTATCGATAGATCAACCTGGCATTTTTAGAAAGAGACATCATGCCTACCCTCCTTATCAGCTTATGCAACGGTATTGCAGTTCCACATCCTCAACTTCTGTCCGTTTTGGTACCATTCCACAGCGTGCCAATATTTTTTCTCCCTGAAATTAACAAAGGCTCCAGAACAGTACTGGAACCTGTCTCCGTGAACACTCATTCTCAATCCCTGAAATCAGTTCTTAACACTTGTAAGTACCTTATATAGAGGTCTCACTGGCTCGATCTATTCCATAATCGTTTTCACTCCCCCAACTGAATCATCTGATCAGTGATCTCAGTGAATGCCACATCATGACTGATAAGGAAAAGCTGGTCGTACCAGTGCTCTGTTACCTCTTCCTTACCGTGATCAATGGCCCGAAAAGCCTGGGCGAGGTTCTCGCGCCGTGATGCATCGAGATTGGAGGTTGGCTCATCGAAAAAAGCCACCCGGGCGCCGATGGTTTGGAGCAGGGCCAGTCGAAGCGCAACAACGGCGCTCATGGTCTGGCCACCGGAGAGCTGGTCATCGGTGCGCTCGCGCACCTCGCCGTCAACCATGTCCCGAAGAACTATCCTGTAGTCATCACCCCAGATCAGCTCCTCATCTGCCTCGGAGATCGTCCGGTAGATGCGGTCGGCGCGGAGGGTGATCTCTTCCCGGAACCGCTCGGAAAGCTGAGCCGAAACGTTTTTGAACACCTTGTTGCGAAGGAATTTGACGAGCTCTTCCTTCCTGCGAAGATCCTGCACCTCTTCCTGCTTCTTGAGTATCTCCTTCTGAACCTTCTCCAGTTCGGCAATTTCTGCCGCCAGACGTTGCCGGTTCTGGTCAAGGTTTTTCAGGCTCTCCTTCAGTGTCGCTTCGGACGATTGCAGAGTCTCCTTCTTCTGTTGCTGTTCGACATGGACCTCTGGTGAGTAGTCCTTCTCAAGCTCGCCCATGCTGGCCTCTTTCACAGTCTGATCCCGCTCCAGATCTGCAAGACGCTTCTTATACTTTTCCAGCGTTTCCTGCCGCTTCGGTAGGTCTTTCGCTATCGGCTCGGCCTGAAGGTAACGTTCGTGGTCGGGCTGCGAAAGACGACGCTCCTCCTCGGCATCCCGGATTCCGGCCTCGACGTCCTGATACGCATTCAGCAATTCAACTTTCAGCTGTTTCTCGCGTTCCGTCTTCTCGGCCGTCTCGCGCTGGAGCGCGGCGGCTTTCTTCCTTTCCCCGATGCGCTTTTCAGTTTCCGACAACTCCTGTGAGCGCCGCTCAAGTTCATGGATTCGGGCATCAACCTTTGCCCTCTCCGTTCTGACAGCGGCAAGAGGCTCTTCCGCGGCGGTAAGCATGTTGCCGACGATGATCCTGACAGCAGACGCCACATCATGACAGCGGGTTTCCCATGCTTCGAGGGTGTCAAGCTGTGCGGATGGTTCTCCCGAGAAGACGCCGGCCTTAAGCTTTTCCATTGCCTTCCGACAGTCATTGAGCCGGTGTTCTTCCACCCAGGCACTAAAGGTTGCGGCGATGCCGGCAGGGTCCAGTTGTCGGAGGTACCCTTCCCGCTCTTTCTCTTTCGCGGTCAGCTCCTTTTTCAGGCTGGCAATCTCGGCACGAAGTAACCGGAATTTATCCATCTCTCTTTCGGCTGCCTCGGCTGCAGCAATCTTGACTTCCACTACGGAGATAGCTGCGTCGATAGTCGCGATCTCCCTTTCGATCTGCTGCCTTCGCTCCGGGAAGACCTCCAGAGACTGCTTGCCATCCATGTTCCCGCAGGGTTCGCCGAAGAACGGGCAGCTGCCTTCACGAAGTTTCTCTTCTCCTTCCGTCAGCCCAGCCATTTTCCCCAAGTAGCGGGCTTTCTCAGCAAGCAGGATCTCACGTTCTTTGCGAAGGGGGTCCAGTGTCGCGGCAGAAGCCTTCCATTCCTCCTCGGCCAGGAGCATGCTGTCCTTTTCATGGATACTGCTATTGAGTTCCACAAGCCGCCCGAGAGTCACCCGGAGGTACGGCACATGGGATTCGATCTTCATCAGCGGAAGATTTCGAAATAGCTCGTCGATTCTCTTCACGTGATCAACTGCGGATTGCCGACGTGTTTCTTCCTCAACCAGATTTGTCAGGCTCTGACGCAGTTCATTCTCTTCGGATAAGACCGTTTTTCGATCTTCCTGGAGCTTCTTCTCCTGGAGAACGGCTTCGCCTTCTTCATGGTCGGCGGATTGACGCGCCGAAGTTGCCTGCAGGTTCAGAGCGGTGATTTCCTTATCCAGGGTTTGTTTCGTCTTCTCCCGCTCACGGAGATCCTGAAGTCTCTTTTCGGCAGCTTCGAAGCGTTCCTTCCCGGGCCGTGCCTGTTCCGCAGTCCGAGCCGCTGTCTCAGCCTGTTCAACCAGCGCATTCTGAGAGGTTATATGCTCGTTCCCGGAAACTACGCTCTGTTTCACCTGGACGATTTCGTTGCGAAGGCGCTCGATTCCGTTTTTATTTTCCTCAAGGGCTTGAAGCAGTTCGATTACGACGACGAGATCCGCGGCAACCTCTTTCTGTTCGGCTCCCTTCTTCTCCTCATCCAGTACCAGGGCCATGAGTTCTTCCTGTCGTTTCGGTAGACAGGCGATACGCTCTTCCTTTCCGGCAATATCTGTCTCCAGGTTTGTGAGCTTCGCCTTGATGATGCTCCCTAGCTCCTTCGTACCGTCGAAAGTCTTACGCCAGGAGTCTATCCCGAGGATCTCGTCGAAATCTTCTTTTCGCTTCGTTACCTGTTTCTTGACAAATGGCCCAAGGAATTCGCTCTGGAAAGGTCCGATCACCAGTTTGAACTGCTCAGCCAGCGACCTTCCCCTGGAAAGCCCGAGAAGTTCCCGAATCCGCTCTTCAGTCTCCTCAATACCGGCATGATCCTCGACCTCGTAAATATCGTTGATGACCTTTGCCAGTCTCCATGTCGCCGGTGTCCCCACAGTCCGCGTCACACGGTAGCTGTCTCCATCGCTGGCGGCGAAGGTGACGGATATTTCACCCCTTTTGGCACCGATCGTGAGGAAACGATCGACATTGGAAACAAAGTCCCGCGCATCGACGCCGAAGAGGGCATACCCGATCGCCTCGAAAACGGTACTCTTCCCCACCCCGTTCGGCCCGGAGAGGACGTTGATTCCAGGAGAGAAGACAAGCTCCGTGTCCCGATGGGACTTGATGTTCTTGAGATGGATCGAAAGTATCTGCATCATTTCAAGAGAGCAAAAAGCTCTTCCCCCTCAGTGTCACCTTTCAGCACCTGGTCGCGGATGGCAGTTGCCAGCGACACGAGTTCGTCCTCTTTCCCTTTCCATGCGCTGTTGGCACCTATTAATTCGCGCAGGACGTCACGCTCAATCTCTTCAAGATTCCGATGTTCCGTCTCCTCGAATCCTCGTCCGGTAACAAGTGAAAGATGGTTCTTTATCTCAACGTGAAGCGGATCCGCCAGTTCCTCAACGAGGAGCCGAAGCCGATCGCGTCCCAACTCGAATGGATGGAATCGAACCCGCCCAGTGACCTTCAACTCGATCAGAGGCCGGTCCCCCAACCCCACCAGCTTTTCTTTTAATTGGTCCCGTAGATGATTAAGGGCCTGCTCGGCAATTTCGGCCCCATCCAGATTTATGAAAACCGATTTCATCGGACGAGGGCTTGTACGACGGAACTCAGTCGTGTACCTGCCGTCCTCGACGGTTACAAACCAGTAGCCCTTGTCATACCCTTCCTCTCCGAAGTTCACCCGCTCCGGAGAGCCGGGGTTGAAGGCGTAGGGGCGGCCGTCCGGGGTCTCTATGATATACGGTTTGTGGCCATGGCCGAGAGCCACATAGTCGAAAACTTCTGCCAGCGGCAGCGCCTCATCCGGCTGCATGTTGCCGATCTCAACCGGTGAGTAGGTCCAGACCCCCACATGGAACAGCAGCAGGTTGTTCTCCGTCGTCACAGCCTCGCAGATTCGCGCCACATGGTTTCCAGCTTGGGTGCCGATATAACCGAGACCATAGATGTTGAGTCCCTTGATTTCGATGTGCCCGCCTGAGCCTGTTTCAGAATCGAACGAATCGAAGCGATAGTCACCGTTCTCGGTGCGGGATGGACGCAGTAGTCGGATGTAGCCCATCTGCGACAAAGCCTCCATCCATGAGATGCTATCGCGGCGATGAATCCAGTCGTGGTTTCCTTCCACGGCGATACAGGGAATTATTGCATCCTTCAGTGGTTGCAGGGTTTCGATGGTGCGGGCAAAGGTGCGGGGGAGGATCTGGCCGGTGTGGAAAAGGTCGCCGCCGATCAGGACAAAATCAACCTGTTCGGCGATAGCATCAGAAACAATTCCGCCGAGCATACGAAAAAAGTCTTCGTAGCGCTCGGCTTCATCGGCAGTGGTGCGGTATGTTTTGCCGAGGTGGATGTCGGCGGTGTGGAGGAATTTAATCATGCGGTTATTGCCTTATTATTGATGCAAATTAGCTGTTTATGACGTGTGTTTTCTGTATCAACTTACCATCTTGGAAGCCTGACCCTACGTCCTCGCATTCTGGCAACTGATGATGAACAAGGGCCTACAAGAATAAGAGTAAACTCATCTGCAGTTGATTGCTGTTCCAGCTCTTCTGCCCATTTTTGCGCGTCAGGTTGGTTTATCTGATTAATAGAGGATTTGACTTGGCATGCCCTCGTCGTGGTCCCGTACCAAAAAATATCGACTTTATCCGATGTAGGTGTGGGCTCTAGCGTAAGTTGATTCCAATCAGATCGATTGAACGATTCAAGCAACGCAATCACAGTCTGGATGAGGTAACAACGGTTTCCGTCTTGTCCGCTCAAAAAATTTTCCTTTCCCACTGCGTTGTTGACGTTCAGGGTGGACTAGTGTAACCCCTCAAATGCAAACTGTTATTTGACCAGAGAATAGCTTTCTAAGTAAAGTTCGACCAACGGGCCGGGGGCGCATCAGCGGCGCAGGTTTATCGCGCCGACTGCGAGCTGTCATCTGGTTATATCTCCTCCTCTTCGGAACCGGGAACGGATACTTACTGCGCGGCTTAGCGCTACTCCAGACCAAGAGAATATTAGGCAAAATGATTACGGAATTGACCATCGTGAGCAGTTTCTTGCTGGCGATGTAATTGTTAATTATATCTTGTTGTTGCCTCCGCGACCGGTCATACGGTCGTGGGGGCATTTTTATTGCGAGTTAGACCTGTTGGATACAACACAGCTAGAATTCATCAGCTGTCACCGCAACAGCAAACGGTACCCCCAGCGCCTCACCTTACTAGCCTTCAGGAAACATGGGTTGCATCGCCTCATCCATTATTCGCACTGGCACCCATGCATTCAGCTATGGTTTTCTTGCAATAAGTGCGGACTCAATCCGGAGTATCTGGTCATAACGTGTCTGGAACATGGCCTTGTCGGCACTCATGTAGTTATTGCGAGGGTCGTCATGTTCGCTGGTGCTGTGCTTTGAAAACAGGTCTTTGAGGTCAAGTGCTTCTTGCATCTGCAACGGTACAAGCTTGGTGAAGAGTTGGAACTCTGATACCTTCTGACCCTTTTGTTTGAACTGGTGCCGCTGATTGTCAAAAACATGAGTATTGATAATCGATTCTATGAGCCGTCTTATTTTTCCAGCGAGAATCTCTTTCTGTGACCGTGTGGGTTCGCCTGGCATCGCCAGAGTGCGGGTGATTTCGTCTTTCAATGCGGTAACATTTTCGCTGTATTCATCGACAACAGCGCAGTTTTCCAGAACCTGGACAGACATGAGGTGCTGCAGCTGTGCTTGGTTAATGGTCGTCTGCAACTGGACAAAAAACTCCCAGTTATGCGTGAGCACGACAATCTGTCGAGCGGGATGTGTCACCAAAAAGTTTCGCAGCCGCAGGCAGTAGTTCGTGATGTAGTTGTAGTCAAAGCTGGATACAGGGTCATCAAAAATTATGACTGGATGTGCGCAGGTTTCCAGCTCGGCGAAAAACAGTGCCAAGGCATGAAGCCTCAGTTCGCCCTCACTCAACACGCCATTGATATCGTGCCCGCCTATTTTGGGCAAAACCGTCATAGCAGCGTCGGCGCCCTTCTTGGCAAGCTTTACCCCGAATGCATTCATAGACTTTTCGGCAAGCGCCAGATACTCGTTGTTCAGGCGAGTCTCGAAATCCGCCACTACAAGCTCTTCGTAGGCAAGTTTTGCTTTGTCAGTGATTTTCTTAAGGGCCTGCACAAAGACAGGCATGCTTGTATTCCAAAAATCGTACTCATCAATTTCAGTCTGCAACGACTTGAGCATATCCACGTGAGCCACAATTGTTGAAGCATAGGCAAGAGGTTCTATCTCAGCTTTAAGAACGGCTACCTGTCTCTGGAATTCGTCCTTGTTTTTTTCACCGGATTCAATGGCAGCTGCCTTTTGTCCAGACAGCGTTGCACAGTATCCGGTTATACCTCTTAGCGCACCCAAGGCTGCCACTACTTCAGCTGCGGGTAATTCGATATTTGCACACAGGATGGCAATAAGTCCGGCGTTGCGTTTGGCATCTGCAAGCATATCGCCCTGCAAACTCACAAATCTGCTCCAGTCACCGCCTGCCGCTCCAGATATTTTCTCGTACAATTTTGCAGCTCTTGCGATGGTTGCCTTCAGTGCCTCAATTTCTGCCTCCAAACGGTTGGTGAGGAGGTTGTGGTACTTTGTAAATAGTGCCGTCTCTGGTTCGCCCAACTCTCGTTTGCACAGCGGGCATTGATTGCCTCCCGAACCGTCAAGCGGTAACAAAGCCGATGCAGATTTCAAAAGTGCGAGAAGCCCGTCAAGGCTGGCGCCTTCAGGAATGAGTGAGTCAGCGAGCAGCTTCAGGGCAGCCGTTTTTTCATCACGTTCATTTGCAGCTTCGCTTGGCTTCAAAGAAACCAGTGATTCGGTTGTGGTGATGAATTCATCAAGGAACTGCTTTAAAGAATCGATGTCACCCTTTTCCGATTTAAGGAGTCGCAGGCCATCTTCGGTCCCGGCCTTTAGAAGCTCTGTGAGCCCACCGTGCAACAGCTCCTGGCGCAGGTGCTGGCCTTGCTGTACATACTCAAGCGCTTTTGTTGCTTCGTCACTCAGGACATGCAGTGATTGCTCGGTGATTGTTGAAAGCGGAAAAGTTTTGTATCCGGCAAAGGCTGCCCGCAACGTTTCAAGTCCCCTTGACAGAACAGCTGTATTGGCCGCTTTGTGCCTTTGCAAATAGTCACGGAGCTCAGTAACTATGTCCCGTGCGTTTTCGAAAACATGCAGTCTGAAAGGGCTGAGTTCAATAACCCTTCCGGGCTCCACTGAGTCCTTGAGGTTTTTGACTGCTATCTGCGTATCAAAATATTTTACAGTACTTTCCTTGACCCCAAAGCCGTCAGCTTGTGTCCATGCTTGAGGAGCTCGGTCGGACGAGAACTTATAGCTGAATGTCGGTGGTGGTTGTGTTGTGCCGGTTCGCGCGTTATGCAGGGGGCGCTTTGATTGTTCGGGATTCGCGAGTATCTTCAACGCCTCACAAAGACTTGATTTGCCGCTTCCGTTCGTTCCGAACATGATGGTTAATCTTTTTGTGAAGCCTGCCTGCAGCGTGTCCTGCAAAAGCTTGAAGTTTGAAAAGTCTGTCAGCGCATCCAGTCGCTCTGTAGTCGGCGCAGTTGCTGGCTGTACATGGGCGGCGACCTGTGTTGACCCCAAATAGCTGGCATCGGATTTAAAAAGGGCACTCAGCGTATCTATATCGCTCCTGTCCAGTGGAGAACCATCACTCGAAACAGCAAGGTCACATACCATGCTGAACCAGTGTGTATCTACTTCTCTGGATAAATCGTTAATGTATCCTGTCGCATCAGGATGTTGTGCTGGCGGCATGATTACAGTCCCCACTATTTTCTTTCTGAGATAAGACTTCTATGCCGACTGTCGGCACAACCATTGCTCAACATGCCGCTAATAGTATTGCCGGATGTAGTTGTACGCCTTGTCGAATAGCTCCTGGTCGGTGTGCAACTTGTACTTGAGGAGAGTGCGGCGCAGCTCCTTTTGAACCAGTCGCTCACCTTGGCTTGTGTGCTGCCAGTCTGGAAAGCGGACCTTCTTCACGATGTCATCAATGTCGGCGACGATTCGTTCGACTATAATATGTGTGTTGCTGGTCTTCGCTTCTGAGAAAAGCTCTGTGAGTGCTTCTTTCGCCCGGTCTCTTTCTTCTTCGGGGTCTGCGTCCTTCTCTGCTTCGAGAACTTCCTTCGCCAGCTCCAGTACCTCTTTCAGGAAATCAAGACTAGTCAGGAAACCCTGCTCATGACGCTCCTTGACCTTCTCTAGCCGCTCGCCGAGTTCGGTGAACTTCGGATTGCCAAGATGCTTGCGCAGTCGGGCGATGAGTTTTATCTCTATCTCTTTACCCTTTTTTGCAGGGTCCGCAGCGTCGAGAATTTCCTCCAGCACCTGAGCATCGAGCACCAGCGTTTCAATATCGTCGCGTACTGACTCGACATGGACGTTCTCGTTGATTAGCTCAACCGTTTTAGCGCCAAGGGCATGCCAAAGCAGTTTGCCATTGCCGCTAGGCGGCTTAACGGATTCGTACACCTGAGTCAGCCAGCGGTAGTCATTTTCATAGGGGCTTAGTACCGGGTCAGGAGACAGTGCCTCCCAGATATTGCCGAGTACGGTATATTCAGAAGCAAACTTGTCGCGCGCTTCGTTATTAGGCAGTTTCTGCTGTGCTGACATCAGACCTTCATAACCGCCTAAGTTGCGGTCAACGCCAGAGAAGAAAGCAAGACACTTCTGCATATGCATCGGCAGTGCTTTACGAAGCTCTTCGATGTTGGAAACTACTTGCTGAACTGCCTTCTCATCAAAATCGAGCGCACGGGCGACGTCATCGAAAATACCAATATAGTCAACGATGAGCCCATGTGTTTTCTCCTGACCAAAAGTGCGGTTGGTCCTACAGATTGCTTGCAGCAGATTGTGGTCTTTCATTGGCTTGTCGAGATACATAACCTGCAAAATCGGCGCGTCGAAGCCGGTCAGAAGCTTGTTGGTGACGATAACAAACTTCAGTGGGTCAACCGGATTGCGGAAGCGCTCAAGCAATTTTTCTTCTGCATCCTTATCGCGGATGTGCTCCTTCCACGCCGGCGGGTCGTTCTGCGCAGAGCTCATGACGACGGCACTGGCATCAGCGCCGATTAGCTCGTCAAACACAGACTTGTACAGAACACAACACTCTCGGTCGAACACCACAACCTGTGCCTTGAAACCATTTGGTTCAATTTTAGCCTGAAAGTGTTGCACGATATGGTTGACCACGGCCCGGACACGCTCCGGGTTCTTCACAAGCACCGCCATCTTGGCAGCACGCTTGGCAAGGTCGTCACGGTCCTGCTCGCTCATGTCGCCGGTGATTTGCCGGTAGGCCTCATCAATAGCATCGCGGTCAATCTTCAGCTTTATTTCTGGTGCCTCGAAGTGTAACGGCAGGGTTGCCTTATCCCTGATGGAGTCTTGAAACGAGTAGCGACTCATATAGCCCTTCTCGTCCTCGTCGGCGCCGAAGGCCCAGTAAGTGTTACGGTCGGCGCGGTTGATAGGTGTGCCGGTCAAACCAAAGAGAAACGCATTCGGCAATGCCTCACGCATCTTGCGCCCTAGGTCGCCTTCCTGAGTGCGGTGCGCCTCGTCCACCATGACTATGATGTTGGAGCGGTCATTCAGTATGCCGCCGGCCTCGCCGAATTTGTGGATTGTTGTTATCAGAACTTTACGGACGTCTTGGCCCAGCAACGTCTGCAATTCCTGCCGTGTTGCAACGCCAACCATGTTCGGAACGTCTGATGCGTTAAAGGTGGCAGTGATTTGCGTATCGAGGTCGATGCGGTCAACCACTATCATCACCGTAGGATTGCCCAGCTTCGGGTGCATCCGCAGTTTCTGCGCAGCAAAGACCATGAGGAGTGACTTGCCGCTGCCTTGGAAGTGCCAGATGAGACCCTTTTTCGGGTAGCCCTTTACAACGCGGTCAATTATCTGATTGGTGGTGAAGTATTGCTGATAGCGGCAGATGACCTTGATGCGCCGGTGCTTACTGTCAGTTGCAAAGAGTGTGAAATTTTGTAGGATGTCGAGCACTACTTCAGGGCGCAGCATGTTGGTTACGGAGGCTTTTACATGGTGGAGCTGGCCTTCATCCTGATTGTCATCATCGCGCCATGGCCCCCACATGTTGATGGGCATGCGGATTGAACCGTATCTGAAAAGGCGACCTTCAGTGGCAAATGAAAATACGTTCGGCACGAACATCGCTGGTATCTGCTTCTCGTAAATCTCGTTGACCTGGTACGCACCGTCAAACCAAGTAACCGCGCTGCGCGTCGGTGTCTTTGCTTCGCCAATGACCAGCGGCAGGCCATTAACAATGAAAACCACATCGAAGCGCTTTTCAACATCGCCGACCTTGTAGGTCCACTGGTTACACACTGTCAGCCGATTATTGCTGGGCGTAGCAGCGTCTACCAATCGCACTGTCACATGTTCACCATCGGCGCCGAATGGCATCGTCTTTTCGCCGCGCAGCCATGACATGAAATTCTCATTGGCTCGCACAAGGCCATCAGTCTGCACGGAAACGATACAGGCCTGTAGTTTGTAAATGACCTCGTCGGCGCGGTCAGGTTGTGCCGCAATTTCAGGGTTAAGCCGAATAAGAGCCTCGCGGAGCCATGGCATTACCATCACGTCGGCGCTATTGCGGGGAAGCTGCGGACCGGGTACATAATCCCAGCGAGTTGGTCGTAACTCAGAACCGATAGACTCACCATACGTCTGAGTATCTTCGCCAATGAACAAAGGGCCTGTTTTATCGCGCCTGCCAACAGCATCAAGTATCATCTGTTCAACAGTGTTGGATTCTGTAAAAACACTCATAATCAGAACTCCGAAGCCCCTAAGAACGAGGAACCTGTTTGAGATGCGTGACGTTTTATCCCGGAAACCACCTGAGGCAATGTCATAACGCCTCGAAGTATCAGATTATATATATGACTATAGTCGAGAAGCAGCATAGGAGTTCTTTGTTTCGAGGCGGAACGCTTTGCTCCATCGTTAAAACCTGATATTGAAACAAAAATGCCCATTGTGTTATCTGCTTTTGACTCTATCTTGGCCATAAATATATCAATATCAGGAGAACCAATAGGTTCCTTGGTGAACTTTGTTTCGACTAAAAAAGTCGTGCCTTCTATCGTTATAGCTCCATCTATCTGTCGACCATCTGCTTTGTATCCAGGCCGCGCCTCCAATTCAAAATAAATTGCTAGGTCGTAAAACCACCGCTCAAAGGCATATCCTCCGGCCTGGGTCCCAAGTTGAGGAGTTATTTCTACAAGGGTATTTTGAAGCTTTTCTAGTGACTGTTGAGCAGCAACTCGTGCTGTCATCTCTTCCTGTGATGCTTTTCTTCTTCTTTCTGTATCTTTAGTGTCACGAATTGTTTCATTAATAGTCTGCACCGCCTCCCGAAGCCTGGCGACAGCCTTCCTTGCTTCAGGGATTTGTTGTTTCGTGTCCTCTTTTCGCTCTAAGTCTGGGAAATGCTGCATTTCAGCAATCGACCGCGCCATACTCAATATTGCATTTTGACCTTTTTCGTCTTTGACCAGTAGTGGCCAGAGCCACAGGACAAAATCTCGCTTTGTCTGGTCACTGTGCCATTGTGACAACGCACTTTCTAAAATGCCGTGCTGTTGGAGAAACAATCGCAACGAAGGTTTAAACCAATACACCTTTAATAGTGCATCTTGGGTAAGCTCAACGAACGCTGATGACAGTCGCTTTTTCATGAAGTGTGCTCGCTGAATCTCATTTTGGGCCTCCAAATATAGTCGTCAAGAAAGCTGTGAGCATTCGATTGACATCTTGTTTGTGTTGATGTCCAGCGAGTAACGCGGCATCAAGACAAGCAAGCTTCTCGCAGATTTTATCCTGAATTTTAATGCCTGGAATCGGCAACGTGTATTCGGATAGTTCAGCCCTATTGATTTTAGGGATGCCAGTCCTCACACATCGAGACAGAGCAAAGGAAGTAAAATGCTCACCAAGCAAAATAGCCTGTAAATATCGAGCTTGAATCAAGTCTGGTTTTGGGCGCAGGGCATACATATCGGCACTACAAAGACCATGGAACTGTGCAATTATACATTTTCGTAGATTAGGTCGTATTTTGCTATAAACAACATCACCAGGCTCAAATAGATATTTACCACTTATTGAATTTTGCTGTACCGCCGTCTCGGTTCCAATAAGTTGGCCACTGCCCTGCTCGATGTGATTTGGAGCTACTAGCACCATAGAACGATAGGGTTCTTCTCTCGGGTCAACCTGACCAGAAACAATATCAAGGCACTGTACCAAAGGGTGAGTTGGCCATCTAACACAGGCTGCTGAGTCGGTCAGAGATGAAACAAGTGCGTCAATCGTTGTAGTTAAACTGCTGAGAATAGTGTCATAGCAGCAAATAGATTCGTCCAACATCCATAGTATTTCAGCGATTCGCCGCTGCTGGTCAAGCGGTGGTAGGATGAACTCCTCTTTCTTGAGAGTAGTCCAGTTAATAGTGGGTGAGAGTGAACCAACCGAAATTTCGACGGCTCGGCTCATAAAATTATCGCTCATCATCAAGAACGGCAGAAACTCAGGTAACACTAAATGGGGTTTCGCTCGCACTACCATCGCATGTGCCGAACAAATACCTTCCATATCCGCTACTGCCAGCTTGCGCTGGTAGGCACGCCGCCGGCCGAAAATAATGTCATCTTTATGGAAGCGAAGCTTGGTGCCAATGACATCACTTCCCTTACCCCATCGGCGAATGTGTAAGCTTTTCGAGTCAAGGTCGTCCAGTCCTACGTAAATCTCCTCTGCCGCATTCGCAGGCTCAACTCGCTCGCCAATGCTTTCAGCAAACTCTCCAAATGAGAGTCGTTTCCAATCGCTGCGCGTTAGCCATCCGGGCAATGTTTCTGCGATTGTGGATACTTCAGGAAGCTTGGTTAGAAGAGCCGTTTCTTCAAGCACGCTGCTCAGCGCATTACGGACTTCTGACGCAGAACCGAACCATGTACTCAACGACTCAGCAACTGAGATGTTGTTTTCTAACCCGTTGTTTCCTATTGGCGAATTTGATGCGGACACGTACATGGGAATATTGAGGTTTCCTGTATTCTGGCGAATTTCATCAAGCTTTGCCACGTGAGTAAAGCCGGGTTCGTCCTTGAAGCTCTGATAGGCTTGAACGACACGCTCGATATGGTCATCGGTGAGAAAGCTCTGGGCGCGTTCGCGTGTGACTTCATTAACGGCGTTAATGAAGAGAATTCGGCCTTTGCGCTCTTTCGGCTTGTTTGTGCGGCAGATGACTACGCAGGCTTCCATTGGTGAGTTGTAAAAAAGGTTTGGCCCCAAACCGAGTACACATTCAATAACGTCGGCTTCGATAAGTTTCCGCCGCATCTCCGCTTCCTCTTTGCGAAAAAGTACTCCGTGAGGGAAGAGAATTGCACATCGGCCGGACTTAGGCGTGAGACTGAGCATAATGTGTTGCCAGAACGCGTAGTCAGCACGTCCCTGCGGCGGAGTGCCATAGAGATTTCGCCCCCAGGGGTCAGAAGCAAAAGCATCGCGGTCCCACTGCTTTATCGAATAAGGGGGATTTGCAAGGCAGACATCGAACTGCATGAGACTGTCGCCCTCCACGAGTTTAGGCTCGGAAAGGGTGTCACCACGAACTATTTGAAAATCCTCAATGCCATGGAGAAAGCAGTTCATCCTAGCGATGGAGGATGTCATAAGATTCCGCTCTTGTCCGAAGAGGCGGACATTACGCCACTCCTTGTTTTGACGGCGGAGGTGGGCGATACATGAGAGCAACATGCCGCCAGAACCGCAGGTAGGGTCGTATATAGACTCGCCGGACTGAGGTGCAAGCATCTCGGTCATTAGATGAACGACAGTACGGTTGGTATAGAATTCGGCGGCGGTATGGCCTGAGTCGTCAGCGAATTTCTTAATGAGGTATTCGTATCCCTGACCAAGTTCATCTTCAGGGAGATTGGCAAGGGTGAGTTCGAGTGTACTGAAATGCTCGATAAGGTCACGCAGCATAGCATCGGAGAGGCGGTCTTTGTTAGTCCATTGTGCATCACCAAATATCCCATACAGCTTGTCTGGGTTGGCTGTCTCAATGGCCCGCATAGCGGACTGTATAACCGGGCCGACGTTTTTTGCGGCTTGTCGGACCTTGCTCCAGTTGGCGTCAGGTGGGACTTGAAAGCGGTGGTTCTCTGGATAGGCTGCAAAATCCATATCACCACCGGACTCCGCCAGCGCGGTCTGGGTTTCCTCACTGTAGACGTCGCACAATCGCTTAAAGAAGAGCAGTGGAAAGATAAACTGCTTGTAGTCGCCGGCATCAATGGTACCACGCAAGAGTACAGCGGCACCCCAAAGGTAGGATTCGAGTTGTTGTTGGGATATTCGGGCCATTAACTACTCTTTTCCTTTCGAATCGTCTTCGATTTCTCTTTTAAAGTGTTCACCTGAAATATATGGCCAATTTTCTTCCCAAGCAGCCTTGTCTGTTTCATCCATATCTATTTCCTGAAAATGCTCGTGTACATGGTTTAAGAATTTGTTCAGGGCATCTGGTAAAGCATCGTATGCCTCACCCATTGCCTGCACATCGCTAGCGTATTCACTGCTCCACTTTTGTTCGGGCAACAATACAAATGAGCCAGGAGTAAACCCTGGGAAAAACACAGACGCACCATAGTCATGTGTTTCTTGCCAGACCCGATGAAGCTCAATTGCCAGAGTTTCAAGCACTTTGTCATAGAAACGAAAACTACTAGATGTCACTACAGCGTCAAAGCTATGCCAGAAAAAGATGCAATCATAATGAATGTGATTTGAGCGTCCCCTCTCAATATAATTATCAAGAGTTCCTCGATGAATCGTTGACATTAATTGTCTTAACAGCCGAAGGTCACGTTGGTGTTTGAGGGCAGTATCACCAAGGAATGGGTCAAATTCACCCCGACCAATTTCTTGTATAGTGGTGCGCAGGGCATAATACAAGATACTCTCAAGTTCTACAGCAGCCTTCTTTTTCTCTGAAATATCTTTACAGCAATAAGATGAAACCCGTCTGTGACGAATATCAAAGGGTAATTGCTCGGGTTCACAACTCGCTTTATTAAGCAGACAAATGACCCTATTCCATCCTATGGCTCTTGCAGCATAACCGATTTCGAGTAAAACATTCGGATTTGGGTAGAACCAGTTATTTTCTTTGTTAATCATAGTTGGTGTAACATCGCCGATTACAACCGTACTGGAGTTTATTTTATCAAGAATTGCGTTGGAAATTTCGACGGAGCCGGCTCGGTTCATCGTGTCGCTATCTTGGCGAAGAACACAGTTAGCTTCAGGGGGTAACTCATCTTGAACCCGGCCAATTGCTGCATTCAAGGCTCCTCGAATCAAGAAGCGATGCAATTTCGGCTCTAAGTGGTCCTGCCAACAGAAAAAAATGCAGAAATCCTTTGGAAGTCTGGAAATATCTTGAATTTCAATAATCATGCTATTCCCCGATTACGCTTATAAATGATGCCAGTCTTTTTATATCTCAAAATTTTGTGATTTCTTATTCGCCAAGAACCTGATTAAACCAAAGGATAGATGCTTCACCCTCCATTCTCACAATCGGGCTTACGGAGCGACTATGCCGAATGCCGTTACGAAGCTCAGCAAGCTGGTCGAATTTTATTGCCAGCGATTCTCGCGTGGAAAAGATGGCCTCAAAGTTTGGCCACAGGGACTTTGAGCCGATGGTTTCCTGAAGTTCGCGAAGGTCGAAATATTCAAGCATCCCGGAAACTGTTGCAAAATGTTCAGCGCCCATTGCAGCGTTTTTCTTGAGCGCGCGCGAAATTCTCTCGTTAACCTTCAGCACAATGTGTGGCAACAGTTGTGCAGGGTCGTCACCAAGCTTTTTCTGAATTAGGTCGCGCAAGCGTAGTTCGACAGACTCCACCAAAATATCGAGTTCACGTAATTGAGGCTCCAGGTCAAGCCGCTCCTTAATAAGGAGATTTTCTATTGCATCCTGAATCGTACGCTGACGCTCACTGATGAAGGCTTCGTAATCATCCGGTGTGAATGGGTCACGGAGAAGGATATCCAGTGCAGCGGGCGAAATGAAATGAGATTCAAGAATCAAACGGACAGTGTTTTCACCATTTTGCTTGATTAGCTCGGGAAGGTAAGCGTTCGGTAGCCGGTCACGGATGACATTGCGGTTGGTATCAGAAATGAGTGGTGTACGGTTAAGTATGGAGCCGATGAGATTGCTTTTGAGATGATTTTTACCCCACGAGTCGGGGACTATATGGTGGTCATCAAGGTCGCCATGCTGGGGGACATCGCCGGTAACCCAGTCGCGAGCACCCTGAAGCACGAGAAGGTTGAATATGCCATTGTAGACCGATGTGCCTCGCTTGACTTCTTTCCGTAACTCTAAATTACGGAAGCGGGATGCGAACTCGGCGACCAGGGCCGGTTCAGCCGTATCGTCATCAAACCATGCTTTAAGGTCGAGAAAATCGCGTGCACTGGTTGACTCGACGGAGCCTGAATAGCGATTCAAAAAGACAGAAGACCAATACCAATGGCGAAGTTTACGACGAGCATCGAGTTGCCGCGCCGCAGGAAGAGTTTTTGAATGTGCCCTGATAGCGCTGAATACCGGCAAGATTGAGACGTATGGTAGGAAGCTGGAACTCACCACACCATACTCTTGCGGGTGCCGAAGTAATTTTATGGCACCTTCTATGGCATCGACGGCAGCATCCCATTTTGATTTGAAATCAGCAATATCAGGAATGAGGACTTCTTTGCGCCTGGTTCCGTCGGGGTCACGTATTGGTTTTTCCTGTCCTGGCAATAGGAAGTAAAGATATTTTGGTGAACAGTAGCCCTGGCGAAGTATGCTCATCACTTGCAGAATGTAGACATTCATTTTCTCTGTTTCAACAGCATCCAGACGATTTGCCGCCTCGCGCCACATGTGTTTAAGCTGAAGACCCTTGGGTTTCAGAAGGGCGTTGATAAGGTCGAAGGCGTCGAGTCGGATGCCCTTACTATTGATTTGAGTAAAGATATCGCAGACCTTATCGACGGAGATGTCTTTATCAAGTTCGATGTAGGAAATCTGGTACTGTTCGGTGATTTCTTTCAGATGTTCACCAAAGGTCTTTGCGTTGGCTGCATTTGCGGCGCTGGTCTTCACATCTTTAATGAGTTCTGTGTCGTCGCCCGAAACCACTTCAGAGGCTTTAGTTTTCCAGAACAGTTCATACCCTTGCACCCAGTTGGCTAACTCCCATCCACCAGCGCCAATAATAGATAGAGGAAACAGGTGAGTCGCATACTGTTCATCCCGATTATTAAGAATATCGTTCCACTGCTTGGTATGCCAGTCATAGCCAAAGGCTACGTCGTATTCCTCGGCCATAAATTTATCGACCTTGATAAAGTAGAATGCTCTGCTTGAGCGGTTCGGGAGTGGTACATCAGGCGCGAGGAATGCGTAAAATATTGCAGTTAGTCGTTGTTGCCCATCGAGAACGATGTATTCAGGACTCCCTGAGTTCTTATGGCCGTAGATTGACTCACAGGAGAGTGCTTCGAAGTTTTCCTTTTTTCCTTTCCAGAGCAGCAGACTGCCGATGTAATAATCGAGAAAGATTGAACGCATTAAATCTCTGATATCCCATGGCCGCCACTCGAATTCTCGCTGGAAATCAGGAATAACATAACGCCCTTCCTTTAAGCGATTGATGAGGGTGTTCAAGCTGGCATGGTCAGGTTTTTGGGCGTCTCTCATTTAAGTAATCCTTCTTGCTTCAAAATGGCAATGAGTCGTTCTTCCGCACCAAATGCTACTGTGGCAGCTTCTCGCAACTGCTTCAATGCGACATCCACAGTCAGCACTTCCTGCTCGTTCTTTGGTTCAACATAGAGTGAGATGTTGAGGTTGTGGTTCTTGGCAGCAATGTCATTAAGGGTTACAACGCGGGCAATACCTTCCACATCCTTGTAATCGTGATACCAGCCGTAGATACTCTCTACATGCTCGGGGAGAAGTTCGTTTTGTGCGCGCCCTGTTTTGAATTCTCGGGAGGCGTCCAAAATGAGCACCTTCTTCTTCCGGTCCTGCTTCTTGCGCTGGCGAAAGACAAGGATACAAGCAGCTAGGCCTGTGCCGTAAAAGAGATTCTGTCCAAGGCCAATTACTGCATCCAGTACGTCCATCTGAAGAATTTTCTGCCTTATCACTCCTTCTTTACCCATACGGAAGAGCGCTCCATGTGGAAGCACAACAGCCATGCGTCCAGTGCCTGGCGCCATCGACTTAATCATGTGCTGTACCCAAGCATAGTCGCCACTTTTGCTCGGTGGCATTCCGGCAAAGTTTCGGCCGTAGGGGTCACTGCTCCAGACTTCCTCGCCCCACTTCTCCAGTGAAAATGGCGGATTTGCAATGGTGCAGTCAAAGGTAAGCAGGCTGTCGGCGGAGAAAAAAGCTGGTTGGCGCAATGTGTCACCGCGTACCACCTTGAAATCAGCAGCGCCATGAAGGAAGAGGTTCATTCGTGCAATAGCAGAGGTGGTGAGGTTTTTCTCCTGCGCGAAGAGCTTGCCCCAGAGAGTCCGGTCGTCGCCATGATTTTCACGGACATGGTGGACTGCTTCAAGCAGCATGCCGCCGGTGCCGCAGGCAGGGTCGTAGATGGATTCACCCTCCTTGGGGTCGAGAATGTTGACCATCAGTTTTACAACTGAGCGCGGAGTATAGAATTCTCCGGCTTTCTTGTTGGTAGCATCGGCAAACTTTTTAATCAGATACTCGTAGGACTGTCCGAGTATGTCGGCCTGTGCTGCACTATTCCCGAGAGTAATGCGTGAAAAGTGTTCGATTAAATCGCGTAGCAATGAATCAGGCAACCGGTCTTTATTGGTCCACGCTGCATCGCCAAAGATGCTGTAGAGAGTTTCTGGGTTAGCTGTTTCAATGCCGCGCATCGCCTTTTGTAGCGCCTGCCCGACGTTAGTCGTAACAACTCGCACGTCACTCCAGTGGCAGTTTTTTGGTATCTGGAAATGATAGTTCTGCGGAAATTGCGCGTATTCTTCATCACCGCCAGACTCAGACAGCGCGACTGCATACTCCTCATCAAAAACATCCGAGATTCGCTTGAAAAATAATAACGGGAAAACGTAGGTTTTAAAGTCGGCGGCATCGACCGTGCCGCGCAGAATATTGGCGGCTTCCCAGAGGTGTGATTCGAGTTGGTTGAGGGTAATGGTATCGTTGGTCACTCAGGGCTCATTTTGTGTCGGTGATTTGTTAAGCGCGTATATATGGCTTGCATCTAACGGCAGTGCTTCTGTTAAAAATTTCTGTAATTAAGTACCAGATTTGCCTCGTCTTGTCAGTATTTAAAAGACCTGCGGCGCTTTGCATCTGTGGCCGGTTTTGAAGCCACTGTTGCTAAGCGCCGCATTGTCAAATATCAAGAATTCCGGGGACAGTATATTTAACCCCAAGTCAACTATTTCCTGCTAGGAAATCGGGGGACATAATGCAGTTTTTTCCCGATGACCTGAGGAATAAACAAATTCCATTACACCTCTGCCTCCAAAAACCCCTGTTTCAATCTCATTATCTTGGTAAGTATCTCATCAGACCTATCATGGGTGCGCGCGCTTCCAGACATATCCTGCACAAGACGATAACGCTGCTGATCTCCTGTTTCAGCTTCCAGAATTTCCAAAATAGCTATTCCGGTCGCTTCATCCGCTATTGCCGCCATGTCACGTCCCAACAATCTGATTCCAGCCAGGACAAGGTCAAAACCCTCCATCTGGAGTAATTCGACCTCATTATCAAACATACGGTCCTCGTTACCGGCATCTGCGTAATGCTCCATAAAAAACAGTAAATCCTCGGCATCCTTGGATCGCACCGGATATCGGTCATTCCAGGAGATAACCTTCATCAACGCCATACCCGGAATGGTCGGCACTTTCACATCCAGCACTGGAGCGTCACTCAACCGGATAGTCATTCCATATTGATATGCTTCCTTAAAACCCATGATGTTCATGATAACCTGCTGATCTGGTGGCCAGCTGATTGTCCTGCCTTCGGGACTGACATTACCAAACGGTACAATATCGACAGGGAATCGACCGAACTTCAGCCGGTACGGCTCTCTTGTCGCCTCAAATCTTCCTGTAGTTATTAATGCTTTTGACAGTTGCTGAAATTCATCCCAACCATCAACCTCAACACCAATATCAAGATCACGGGTGGCCCTATTCGTTTTGATGGCGTGGCAATGGTTCAATACGATATCGCGAGCCGTTGCGCCGACCACAAAGAAGAGAATACCAAGAGCTGAAGCCTCCTGATGAATCACCTTCAGAATCTCCAGAATTACGTGATCAATCTTCTCTGATAAGTTGAACGATATGTTCGTCATATAGTATCCGTGCTGTTTCAATATTTCGCTGATTTCCGGTGGCCATCAGGTCTGCATAAACCAGTATCGGGTGAACCGTATCCCCATGCGGAACAATCGTATCCGGTTGCCAGAAACGCTGGAGTAGCTCTACATCTCCTTCAGGATCTTTCTTGAGCCTGTGCTGGATAAGTACTGCTTCCGGATTGTCCTTATCAACATAGACGGTTATTGTCTGAGGCTTCAGATAGTCGGTCAGCTTTCCTGCTGCGACCTCACCACCCCACTGTGCCTTTTCCGGTTTCAGGACAGCCTTCTGCCACCAGCCATCCGCGCCTCGATAACGCCCAATCAGCAATTTGGGGCGCAACTGCTCGGCATAGCCAGTTATCCAGCGTTCGAGCAGTTTTTCTTTCTCTATCAAACGAATATGACGAGCACGACCTTTGCCGGTCTCCACTAGGTAGCCAAGTTCGTTTAGCTCATTCAGCACCCAGTTCACCATGCCCAATGCGACATCTGTTTTGGCTGCAATGACACGATAGGTTTCATTCTCCAGACCTGGATTGCAGAGCAGGGCATAGAGAACCCGTAGCCCGGTTTGCTTAAAGGCACGGCCAACAGCAGGCGCTTTTACCACTCCCTGAAGCTTGTTGCCTTTAATGAATAGATACAATGGCGGCTGTTTGATGAAGCAGTTACCGGCTGTGTCCATAAACTGGGTATCATCATCACGCAGCCTGTCAGCCAAATCTGCCGTTACCTGCGGGATTATCATCACAAAGCAGTTCAGGTTTTGCAGACGTCGGTATAACGTAAGGGCAGCATTAACAGCCATAGCTCCGCCCTCGATAACCAGTAGTTCTAGCTTGACTGTTGCTTCCGGTGTTTTCAGGAGCAAGAACTGCTTGTCTGGTGCTTCATTGGTAATATCGGGTACCAGTCCGGTCTGGCACGTGAAAGCACCGAGAGCAGTTTTTAGAATATGTTTTTGGTTCTTAGTAGTCGGCATATAGCTCACTTGATATCACCGTTCATTTTTTGTGAACATACCATTTATGTGAACAAACTGCAAGACGTTTACCATGTCGAATTTTGTATGGGCTTTCACCCAGTGAGTATTCTCCTGAAACATGCCAGTCGATGACAGATAACAGTAAAAACAGTCAATTATGTGCCAACACCGGTGAAGGCTTGACCCACCCATCAGCGTTATTCTGACCCACCCAACCGTTTTTATCCTCAGTTCTTTATCCCTTTTATTGACCCACCATTTGTTTCACCCCATCTAAAAATGTATTCATCTTCCTCCTGAATCAATTCATGGGGGATAAAACGATGGGACAAAAACGTCGTGGACTAAAGCGACCCTGCCGGATATGCAAGAAGTGGTTTATCCCTGAC
>CAIUSO010000144.1 GCA_903901875.1 uncultured Geobacteraceae bacterium
AGTCCTGAGCGTCAGCAACTCTTAGTCCATCTTGACTCACATCCTGGAGCACTTGCCCTAATCCCGCCGCCTACCCCCACTACTCTGAACCTACCAGGGTTACGAGGTGAAGTTGCCAAGGCACATGAGGCGTTGGGTCTTCTCCAGGCGTCAGTAGATTCTCTTCCGAACCGGAACCTCGTGACGAGAACTCTTGATCGGAGGGAGGCGGTGAGAAGCAGCCAGATTGAGGGGACCGGCTCCGAAGTTGACGATCTTCTTACATTCGAGGCCACCGGAAGCGATGAGGGTCTCCCCCCAGATGTGGTGGTCACCCTTAATTACGTGAAGGCTGTGGAATATGGCCTCCAAAGAATTGCTCAAGATGGCATTGATGCTCTGACCATCGATCTCATCCAGGAGCTGCACGCTCACTTGATGAATGGCGTGCCAGGATATAGCGACGTCCCTGGCCGGATCAGAACTCGCCAGAACTGGATCGGGGGCGTTCGGATTTATGACGCAAAGTTCGTTCCGCCCCCCCCAGGCCGCGTGGCGGAGAGTCTGGATGACCTGGTCCGTGTACTTCAGTATGTCCCGGATGAGGAGGACTTCTTCGAGGTCCCTCTTGTTATTCGCCTAGCGATTGTGCATGCGCAGTTCGAAACCATCCATCCTTTCATCGACGGCAACGGTCGCGTTGGGAGGATCCTTCTTCCTCTCATGTTGGCAGCCGAGGGCTATCCACCCGTTTACCTCGCAGGATTTTTGAAAGCTAACCAGGAGATGTATTACCAGACGTTGGGGGCTGTGCAGTTGAGGGGGGAGTGGACCGAGTGGGTGCGGTTCTTTGCCACGGGTGTTGACATCTCGTGTCGTGAGTCGATCCAAATAGCAAGGGAGCTCACGGCTATCGTTGGACGGTGGAAGGAGGCGGTGACTACCTTGAAGCTTCGTGCTGATGCTGCTGCGTACCGACTACCGGATTTCCTTATCGGAACCCCGGTAGTCACGGTGAATCAGGTGCTCAAGGCTCTTGGGATTGCGTTCCCCGCTGCAAATAAAGCCTTAACACAACTCCATAAACTCGGGATTGTTGAACCGCTGAAGGACCAGAAACGCAATCGGACGTTCGTAGCCCGTGAGGTCATCGCAGTTTTGAACCGCCCGACCCGATCGGACTATTACTGACCATATCTGCGCCACGTTCCGGTGTCGGGGGTTGTCAGGTTATTTAATATGTTTATGCAACGTCCCCCTGATGCCTGTAAAGCCTGGAAATATACGAGGCGAAGATATAACGCAAAGCCTACTGCAATGAGTGCAAGCCAATCATATTGCCTTCAGTATCAACTATCAGGGAAATGAAGCCATACTGACCAATAGAGAATTTGTTCCGGTCAATCTGGCCACCGGCTGCAACAACACGAGATTCCTCAACAGAACAATCAGCACAGGAGAAGTAGACTAAAGTGCTATTACCGCCTGAAGGAACACCCTTCAACTTGACCAATGCACCACCAGAACCCCAAATACCTGGCTGATGAGGAAAACTACACATTTCCATATCAGGAATGGCGGGACTACACATAGGCTCAAGAGTGGCTTCAAGAACAGATTCATAAAATGCTTTTGCCCGTTCCATCTCCTGAACGTATATTTCAAACCAACCTACAGGATTTACAGCAGCTATCATGCTTGACCATCCAGAACGAGTTGCTTGAGTTCTTTACCTACCTTGAAGAAGGGCAACTTTTTGGGAGCAACTTGAGAAGGTTCACCCGTCTTGGGGTTTCTGCCCGTATAACTTCCATATTCACGAACTTCAAAATTACCAAACCCTCGAATCTCAATCCTATTACCTGCAAGCATAGCATCAGTCATACTGTCAAAGAAGCAATCAACAATATCTTCAGCAACATTAACAGAAAATCCACTACGTTCAGCAAGTTGGTCAATCAGTTCTGATCTCGTCATTTATCCCTCGCAGCAATAGTAATAACACTCTTTGACCATTCAATATCACATTATCTATCACAGCGATATCAAACAAGTCCACGTATTTATTAAGAAAGGAAACCACAATAAAAAGAATCTATCCCGTTAGTAAGGAAAATGACAGCAGATGAAACCTGTAGCAGCAATTTAATGAATCCCGGCCTCGTAATGGAGTACTGCAATTTGATGATACCTCTCAGTGCTGGGTATTCGGATACGGTATTGATCTATAGGAACAGTAACAACAGTCTGCTGATTCTGATTACCAATAGGCAGCATGGTTATGTTGGCCTTGATGAGGTTGATTGTATGGATGGTGACATTATCGGTAGCGTATTTTTTGATGAGTACCAGACGGTTGAAAGAAGCCGGTGAGATAATGGGTATCAAGATATTGGATCATATTATCGTTGGGGATGGAGAGTATTGCAGCTTTGTTGAGAGGTGTCTTCAACCTGAAGAGTTTGGCCCAGCGAAAGTCAAGTTTACTAAGCCTGGATGGAGGTTCAGAATGCTACTCGATTAAAAATTTCAATGAGACAAAAATAGTCCTCTATGTTTTCCTGATGATACCGATATATACAGGTAACAGCAGTTTTATAAAACAATCTGGAGGGTATCTATATGTCAGTATCAGGAATATCATCAAGCAGCGTATCAGCCACTTATACTCCACCAGCTGCACAGCCACAGGCTGCTAAAGCACCTCAACAGGCACCCAAGGTTGACACAGTTACCATATCGAAACAGGCTCAGGCATTAGCTAAAGATGGAGATACACAGGCTCAGGAAGCAGCAGAAAGTGGAGCAGAAAAAGCATCTGAACAGGCTAAAGGTAAAGCTTGATCTTTGCAATAGCAGAAAAGTAGGAGTCTATCATGAGCGTTAATTCTATAACAGCTGGAAATGCTACGTTCAAGCTACCAACATTTAATGTAGCTGTTCCTTCCAAACAACCTGTTAAAGATACGGCAACTGTTGATGCTACCAAAATTCAAGAATCACCAATTAAGGCTCTTGAAACCAAGCAACCAGCCCCTGCAAGTTTAGCTACTGCAAAACCTGCCAGGGGTATGAGCCATCTTGTGGAGTCATATGATTCTAGTGGTAAGGCGGTTACCAAATATGTTGATAGCGGTAATAATGTAATTTATCAGACACCATCAGAAATGGTGCTGAAGACCCAAGAGCTGATGACTAAATCTGAGGCTGCAACCAATATAACAGGTTAGATTATTTAGTATAATAGCAATCTAAGCTACAAAGGGCATAGGGGTACAGGAAGGTATAAGCTAAATGTTAATGGGCAGTTGGAGCTTGATATTTAGTACACTTCTCGCTGGTTTAATAGGCAAGTGCTTTTAAGTGAGACCTCAAATGAGACCTTCTGAGCACGTGCCTTTTTAGCTGGCACAGGGGTGTTGTGGTCCGATTGACTGAATACGTGGTTCTGTTGTTTCAAAGAGTTCCACCGCCAACTGTTGTATGTCCGATGCCGTTACTTCCGCAATTTCTCGTAAAGAATCTTCAATAGGTTCGGGCTCCGCAAAGATTGATGCCGAGCCGGCGATGCGTCTCACCTGCAGTTCGCAATCATCCAGTGACATCAAACGCTTACTCTGAATCTGCTGTTTTGCCGAACACAACACCTCCTCGGTTACGGTTTCGCTGCAAAAACGCTTCACTTCCCGCTGGCATATCTCGGATGCTTCCCGTGCATTGACCGGTTTGGTGCCGGCAAAAATCACCAGACATCCCGAGTCCGAATAGGAAGCCATGCTTGAATAGACCGAGTATGCCAGACTTCGTCGCTCTCGGACTTCTCGGAACAAACGTGAGGCCATACCACTGCCAAGAATCTGATTTAACACTGCCAGGGTATGGCGGTGTGTGCTCCCGGCAGCCGGAATGGGGTACCCCAGATAAAACTGGGTCTGTTCCATGGGACGCTGGTGATGATTCCAGCTTCCCCCCCCATGGGACCAGGGTTCTGGAATAGTGCTTGCCGCTGTGGTGGTCGTTGGCAGGGTACAGAGCAGCTGTTCGCTCAGTTTGACCAGTTGGTCATGGTCAATATTTCCGGCGGCAGAGACAATGGTAGCGGAAGCCGAATAACGGCTCCGAATGTGTGCCAGCAGGCGATCCCGGTGTATGGAGCTGATCGAATCCGAGGTTCCCAGTACCGGTGAGCCGAGCGGGTGACCATTCCAGAATCCGCGATGGAACTGATGGTAGAGATGGCGCCCCGGATTGTCGTAATTCATGGCTATTTCCTGAAGAATGACTCCCCGTTCTTTCTCGACTTCTTCCGGCGGCAAGATGGAATCGGTAAACATATCGGCCAAGAGAGCATATGTATCGGGAACGGCAGATGCCAGTGACGTGGCAAAATAGAATACTTCTTCCTGGCTGGTGTAGGCATTTACTTTGGCACCGATGGCGTCAAACTTTTCCATGATCTGATCGGCTGTTTGCCGGGTAGTCCCTTTAAAGAGAAGATGCTCGATGAAATGGGATGCGCCTGCCAGGTCGGACGGTTCGTCTCTGGTGCTGCTATTGACTCGGATACCAATCGATGCACTCTGCATGGCAGGTACACTCTGGGTTACGACCCGTATGCCGCTGGAAAGTGTGGTCATACGGGGGCGGGGAAGGTTGTTTTGATGATACATTCAGTTGCTCCTGACGGCAGTAATTCGATAATTGATTTAAGTTTGCGAACATATCAGAAAATGTGGGTACTGCAAACGTGATTCCATTCTGAAAGCAGTATACATACGTTGTTTACCGGTCCAACGTGCGCAGTGTCCTTGACTTTCCACCCCTCCTTTGGCACTATGTCACCCATGAGGAAGCTAACCAGACAGATTCATGTTGGTACAGTTGCTGTCGGTGGCGGTGCGCCCTGTTCTGTTCAGTCAATGTGCAGCACGGATACCCGTAATGTTCCTGCCACCCTTGCCCAGATCAGTGAACTGGCTGAAGCAGGGTGTGAAATAGTCCGTTGCGCCGTTCCCGATGGTGATGCGGCCCTCGCGCTCACACAGATCAAGCGGGAAAGTCACCTTCCGGTTATTGCCGATATCCATTTTGATTACAAACTGGCTCTCCAGGTATTGTCCGGGGGGATTGACGGTCTCCGCCTCAATCCGGGCAATATCGGTGAAAAATGGAAAGTCGCTGAAATTGTTGCTGCAGCGGCGGAACGCATGGTTCCCATACGGATTGGAGTCAACGCAGGTTCCCTTGAACAGGAACTGCTGAGAAAGTATGGCCATCCCACCGCCGAAGCCATGGTTGCTTCCGCCCGTGGCCATATACAGATCCTTGAGGAGCTGAACTACCGGGAGATTAAGGTTTCACTTAAGGCGTCCGATGTCAGGAAAACGGTGGCTGCCTATCGTCTGCTCGCCGATCAGACCGATTATCCTCTCCATATCGGTATTACCGAAGCCGGAACTCTTTTCTCTGGGACCATAAAATCTTCGGTTGGTCTTGGTATCCTTTTGGAGGGGGGAATCGGAGATACGCTTCGGGTTTCGTTAACCGGTGCTCCCCGGGATGAAGTTCGGGTCGGCTATGATATCCTGAAATCCCTTGGATTACGTCAGCGGGGTGTCAATTTCGTTTCCTGTCCGACGTGCGGCAGGTGCCAGATTGATCTGATTGCCGTTGCGGAACAGGTTGAAAAAAAGCTGATGGGAGTTGATCGTCAGATTACGGTGGCGGTGATGGGGTGTGCGGTTAATGGTCCCGGAGAAGCCCGTGAAGCAGATGTGGGAATTGCCGGTGGCAATGGTGAAGGGCTTATTTTTCGCCATGGTGAAATAATTCGCAAGGTTCCCGAAGCCATGCTGGTCGACGCGCTTTTGGAAGAGATCTCCCGTTTATAGTCAGTAATAATATTCTAATAGATTAATAAATGAAACTAAATCTAAAGGTATGAAAGTACCGGTCTGGGGTTGTGTCATGCTGTATTCACGTTATTTTATACCTACTACCAAGGAGACCCCTTCGGATGCCGAAGTCGTCTCACATCAATTGATGCTGCGGGCCGGCATGATCCGTAAGCTTGCCTCCGGTATTTATAATTATCTTCCGCTTGGGCTTCGCTCCATTCGCAAATTTGAAAACATCGTCCGTGAAGAGATGAATCGGGCAGGGGCCATTGAGATGCTGATGCCCAGTGTTCAGCCTGCCGAACTCTGGCAGGAGTCGGGACGCTGGTCTTTCTATGGCAAGGAACTGCTCCGTTTCAAAGATCGTAAGGATGCCGAGTTCTGCATGGGACCGACCCATGAGGAAGTTATAACCGACATGGTGCGACGGGAGATCAAGAGTTACCGTCAGATGCCCCTTAATTTTTATCAGGTACAGACAAAATTTCGCGATGAAATCCGCCCCCGTTTCGGTTTAATGCGTGGCCGTGAGTTCATCATGAAAGATGCCTATTCTTTTGATGTTGACAGCAGTGCCGCCGATCTCTCCTATGAGAAGATGTTTAATGCCTATATGCGTATCTTTGAGCGGTGCGGCTTGAATTTCCGTGCCGTTGAGGCCGATACCGGCAGTATCGGCGGTTCTTCTTCCCATGAGTTCATGGTGCTGGCCGATTCCGGAGAGGATGCCATCGTATCCTGTGATGCCTGCCGCTATGCCGCAAATATTGAAAAAGCGGAATCACCCCTGTTCACACGTACCCGTGATGAGGAACTGAAACCATTACAAAAAGTATCGACGCCGGATAAAAAGACCATCAACGAAGTTGCAGAATTTCTTGGTGTGGCTCCTGAAGAAACCATCAAGAGTATGGTCTATGCCTCCGATAACGGTGACCTGGTCATGGCACTGTTGCGGGGAGACCATGAGTTAAATGAACTTAAACTCAAAAACCATCTTGGCTGGGATGAAATACTCATGGCCAGCGAAGAACAGATCTTTGCCTGCACCGGTTCACCGGTCGGATATCTGGGTCCCATCGGCTTGACAAAAGAAATTCCGGTGATAGCTGACCGGGTGGTACAGAATATGTTCAATGTGGTGCTGGGAGCCAATGAAAAAGATCAGCACTATACCAACGGCTCCCCTGGCCGTGATTTTGAGGTGACCTGTTTTGCCGATATTCGCACGGTCGAGGCTGGCGATGCCTGCCCACGCTGCGATTCAGGTAAACTTGAAATGTGGCGCGGCATTGAAGTGGGACACGTGTTCAAGCTGGGCACTAAATATTCCAAAGCACTCAATGCCACCTATCTTGATACCAATGGCAAGGAACAGATCATTTTTATGGGGTGCTACGGTATCGGTATCGGTCGCACTGTTGCCGCTGCCATTGAGCAGAACCACGATGAAAACGGTATTATTTTCCCGATTCCGATTGCTCCGTTCCACTGTTCGGTGGTGGCGGTCAATACCAAGGATGCCACGGTCATGGCTGCGGCGGAGGATATCTATCATGCTCTCGAGCGGGCCGGTGTCGAGGTTCTTTTCGATGATCGGGACGAGCGTCCGGGGGTCAAGTTCAAGGATAACGACCTGATCGGTATTCCGATCAGAATTGTAGTTGGCAGTAAGGGATTGGCCGAAGGGAATGTGGAGGTTAAAATCCGTTCTACGGGTGAAGTACTGGCACTGCCGCTTGCTGGTGTTGTGACATCAATCGGGCAGATGATCGATGCAGCACTGGCTGCCAAAGAATAATACGGGAAGTGTGAGGGATAGTCAGATGCAGCCAGGTCATATTTGGGATCCGCACCATGAGTGCATGCCTCGGGAAGAACGTGAGCAACTTCAGTTGGAGCGACTTCAGGCGACGTTGAATCGGGTATATAAAAATGTACCCTGCTATCGCAGCAAATTCAATGAACTCGGGATCATCCCGGAAGACGTGACATCGTTATCGGATTTGTCAAAACTCCCCTTTACGACAAAGGAGGATCTCCGTCTCAACTATCCCTACGGTATGTTTGCCGTGCCGCTCCGTGAAGTGGTGCGAATTCATTCGTCGTCGGGAACTACCGGTAAACCGACGGTGGTGGGGTATACCAAAAATGACCTGAAAATGTGGTCCAATCTGGTTGCCCGTTTCATGACCGGAGCCGGAGTTACCCACGATGATGTGGTGCAGATTGCCTTCGGATATGGTATGTTTACGGGGGCTTTCGGCCTCCATTACGGCTCGGAAATTATCGGTGCGGCGGTTATTCCCATGAGCGGCGGGAACAGTGAAAAACAGTTGATGATCATGCAGGATTACCGCTCCACCGCCTTGGTCTGCACGCCAAGTTATGCAATCACGCTTGCTGACTTATTGGAAAAAAAAGGCATTGATCCCCAGTCACTCTCACTGAAAGTGGGGCTGTTCGGTGGTGAGCCCTGGTCCGAAGCGATGCGTCATGAGCTTGAGTCCCGCCTGAAGATCAGTGCCACCGATAATTACGGACTTTCCGAAATAATCGGTCCGGGTGTTGCCGGTGAATGTCATTGTAAGAATGGTATGCATATTTCCGAGGATGCCTTTATCGCAGAAATCATCGATCCGGAAACCTGCCAGGTTCTTCCTCCCGGTTCCGTTGGCGAACTGGTGCTGACAACTATCAGCAAAGAGGCTTTTCCGATGATTCGTTACCGTACCCGTGATGTAACGTCTCTGGAGTATGGCAGCTGTCTCTGTGGCCGTACCACGGCTCGCATGAAGAAGACCATGGGACGCACCGATGATATGCTGATCATCAAAGGGGTCAACGTGTTCCCCTCCCAGATTGAGGAGGTACTGGTGGCCATTGAAGGGTGTGAGCCCCACTATCAGTTGGTCGTTGACCGCAAAGGGGCACTTGACGTGCTCGAAGTGTGTATAGAGGTCCGTGAAAACATCTTTTTTGACGAGATGAAGAAACAGCGTGCCTTTCTCGATATGGTGAGCAAGCGTATTGACTCCGTTCTTGGTGTGGGCGTTACGGTAAAGCTGGTGGAGCCGAATAGTATTCCCCGCCATGAAGGTAAAGCCCAGAGGGTTATCGATAAACGGGTGGGATAACCCCAAAACTGCCCATTCTGAAGCCGTTCACCAGCCCAGATGCTGATGAGCGGCTTTTTTTTCTGAAAGTTCTGTCACAATAGTGTATACTGAACGAAATAAACGGCAATTAAGAAGGAAACCAATGACTACGAAAAAACTGTCCGCTGGCGATATTATCGAATCCCGCTGTACCAAGTGCCGTGAAGTGCTGAATCATCGAATTGTTGCCATGGTGGATGGGAAGGTGGTACGGGTTGAATGCAATACCTGTAATGGTGTCCATAACTATTATCCACCCCCACCGGAACGGGATGAAAAGGTACCACGGGCAGCAGTCGCAGCCAAACCACGCACACCGGCAGCTTCTCCCCGCACACCCCGTAAAGACCCCCTTGAGGCTGAACGGGAAGAGTGGGCGTCTCTTTCACCGACCTTTGACCTTGACAAGGCCCTCCACTATAATATGAATGACCGGTATCCGGTAAAACGGCTTATTGATCACTCTGTTTTCGGTGTCGGCATTGTCAAAGCGGTTATCTCTCCCAATAAAATGCAGGTGCTTTTTAAAGAAGGGGTGAAACTGCTTCGTTGCCAGAATTGATTCTGCATAAAAAATCCTTGATTTAAGGTCGCGTTTGCATTAGTTACTTACGATGTTGTTGTATACAGTATGCGTCTGCCGTTGCTATCAACCATCTGAAAGGAGAGTATCGATGTCTGCTAAGCCGTTTGTGTATCAGGAACTATTTCCTCTTGCCAAAGATGAAACGAAGTACCGTAAAATTGAAGGATCGGAAAAATACGTAGCTGTGGAAAAATTTGCCGGTGCCGATGTGGTGCGGGTCTGTCCCGAAGCACTTTCGATTTTGGCTAATGAAGCCATGAAGGATGTTTCTTTTTTGCTTCGTCCGGCCCACAATGAGCAGGTTGCCAAGATCCTGAGCGATCCTGAAGCCTCCATGAACGACAAAGGTGTTGCCCTGGCATTCCTCCGCAATGCTGAAATTGCCGCACAGCTTGACCTTCCGGTCTGTCAGGATACCGGTACGGCTACGGTTGTTGCCAAAAAGGGACAGCAAATCTGGACCGGCGTTACCGATGAAGAGTGGCTGTCAAAGGGGATTTACAAAACCTATACGGAAGAAAATCTTCGTTATTCACAGACCGTTGCCCTCGATATGTACGAGGAGATCAATACCGGTACCAATCTCCCTGCCCAGATCGACATCATGGCGACCGGTGGGGATTACTACAAGTTTTTGTTCATGGCCAAGGGGGGCGGTTCGGCCAACAAAACCATGCTGTATCAGGAAACCAAGGCGTTGTTGACACCCGACAAGCTCTATAAATTCCTGGTTGAGAAAATGAAGTATCTCGGTACGGCTGCCTGTCCGCCATATCACATTGCCTTTGTTATCGGTGGCACCTCTGCCGATGCCTGCATGAAAGCGGTCAAGCTGGCAACTGCCAAAGAGCTTGACGGTCTGCCGACCGTCGGCAATGCGTATGGTCAGGCATTCCGTGATATTGAGCTGGAAGATAAATTGCTGGAAGCGGCCCAGAAACTCGGCATCGGAGCCCAGTTTGGCGGCAAGTATTTCGCCCACGATGTCCGGGTGATCCGTCTGCCCCGTCACGGAGCCTCCTGTCCGGTCGGGATGGCGGTTTCCTGTTCGGCTGACCGCAACATTAAAGCAAAAATCACCAAAGATGGTCTGTTTATCGAAGAAATGGATCGTAATCCGGGACGTCTGATTCCGGAACAGTACCGTGGCAAGCATGAGCATGGTGTGAAGATCGATCTCAATAAGCCGATGACGGAGATTCTGGCTGAGTTGACCAAGCACCCGGTCTCGACTCCACTGCTTCTTTCCGGTACCATCGTGGTGGGACGTGATATCGCCCACTCCAAATTCAAAGAAATTATGGACAGTGGAAAACCACTTCCCGAATATCTGCTTAACCATCCGATCTATTACGCCGGTCCCGCGAAAACTCCTGCGGGAAAAGCATCGGGCTCCTTCGGTCCGACCACAGCCGGGCGCATGGATTCTTATGTTGATGAGCTGCAATCCAAGGGCGGTTCCTTGATTATGATCGCCAAGGGTAACCGGAGCCAGCAGGTTACCGATGCCTGTAAAAAATACGGTGGATTTTATCTCGGTTCCATCGGTGGGCCCGCTGCCATTCTTGCCGAAGAGAATATCAAGAAAGTTGAATGTATAGATTTCCCCGAACTTGGTATGGAAGCGGTCTGGAAAATTGAAGTAGAGAATTTCCCCGCCTTCATCCTGGTTGATGACAAGGGAACCGACTTTTTTAAACAGCTCGGTCTTTAAAATAAAGTACATCTGATAAACAGAACAGCCCCGCAGAGACATCTTTGCGGGGCTGTTCTGTTGTTACTCTGTGTTGCAGCCAAGATGATAATTTAAACCCTGGTGTAGACATATGGTGCAAACAGCAAAAGGCGGGCGTATGGCCATACGCCCCTATGGGTGGTGTCAAACAGGGAATTACAGTGAACGGTATCTATGTTACGGGAACAGGTCGGCCTCTTTAAACAGCACCCCCTGACGGTCCTTTGCCGAAATGTTTGGTTCCTGGGTCAAGGGCCATGCAATAGCCAGATCAGGGTCATTCCAGGCAATACATCGTTCATGTTCCGGTGCATAATAGTCAGTGGTCAGATAGAGAAACTCGGCAACAGCGGAGGTGACGGAAAAGCCATGGGCAAACCCTGGTGGCACCCACATCTGGCGCTTGTTGTCCGCAGAAAGGGTGGCACCGAACCACTGGCCAAAGGTTGGTGAGCTTTTTCGGATATCAACGGCAACATCAAACACTTCGCCGACGATAACCCGCACCAGCTTTCCCTGGGGCTGCTGCATCTGGTAATGGAGACCACGGAGTACCCCTCCGGCTGAGCGGGAATGGTTGTGCTGCACGAAGGAAAGTTCAACTCCGGTAAGTTCCTTCCAGCTGCGATTGTTAAAACTTTCAAAAAAGAAACCGCGCTCATCGCCAAATACCTTCGGTTCAAGAATCAGAATATCAGGAATGGTTGTGGTGACTACGTTCATAGGTTTTCTCCCACTAATTGTAAACTTTTATTGAATATTTTTCGCAACATAGGCACTGCTGCGCCCTTCGGCAAATGTCAGGTGATAAACCATGGCGTCACGGGCTGCCGCCTGATCCCCGGTTTTTATCGCTTCGACAATGGCACGGTGATGTCCGTAGAGAATCTGATGATCCTCCTGGGTCAGGTAGACCGCCCGCCACACGGTCTGCTGGAACTCTTTCATGGCATCGAACAGGCTTTGCATGAGATGGAGCCAGACAATATTGTGGGTGGCACGGGCGATGACGATATGCAGGTTGGCATCAAGGTCTTCGGAAGGTATCTTCTTTTCAAGATTATGCTCCATGCCGGAAATAATCTCTTCCATACGGCTGATATCATCGGGCAGCGCACGCTCGGCCGCATACCAGGCCGTCCATGATTCCATGCATTTTCGCACCTCGATGACGTCCAGAGCCCGGTCTTGCTGAATACGGATCAGTTCTGTGAGCGGGTTGGCGGCAGCTGTTTCTACCAATGATCTGACAACGGTTCCTCCCCCCTGATATGACATGACCAATCCCGATGAGGCAAGTGCATTCAATGCCTCGCGTACCGATGGACGTGACACTCCAAACATCTCCGCCAGTTCCCGCTCCGGTGGGAGCTTGTCACCGGGGGCAAACTCTCCGGCAAGAATTGAAGAACGAATCTGTTCTGCTATCTGGGTGGAAACTTTTTTCGGTTTAATAGGTTTAAAATTCATTACTGATATCCAATCAGACAGTAAATACATCTGTCGAATAGTATTATAATATTTTTTGCTTTCCTGCAACCCGCTCGGCGTAAAATAGGTATAAAAAAACCGGAGGAAACGCTTCCTCCGGCTCTGTTGTGGTGAAATCAGCGGCGGTAGCTCACTGATTTGTGGCCAGACTCTGTGCCAATACCTCGGTCAGGTGCATTAATCTGACGTCGGGCAACTGCTCGGCAAGTCCCTTCTTGAGCTGTAGCAGGCATCCGGGATTGCTGGTTACCACCAATTCGGCTCCACTGGCACGGATACTGTCCAGTTTTCGCGAGAGTATCAGATCAGACATGTCCGTATGTGCAATATTGTAGGTCCCGGCACTTCCACAGCAGGAATCGGCACAATCAAGCTCCCGATAGGAAATGCCGGGGATCATTTTCAACAGTTCCCTCGGTTCCGTACGAATGCCTTGACAGTGGGCGATGTGGCACGGATCGTGGTAGGTTACTTTTAATGGCAGTTCCGTCATTTTTGTCCGCAGCTCTTCTCCATGCAGTGCCAAGAGTTGGGAGATATCTCGTATCTGTGCGCTGAAACGGGCCGCAGTCGGATCATCTTCAAGATGGTGCCGGTATTTTTTCAGCTCTGCACCACATCCACCACAATCGGTAACTATGAAGTCAACCGGATATTCTCCGAAAATATCAATATTATGGTGTGCCGCGTCTTTCAATCCTGCCAGATCACCTGACAACATATGGGGAGCACCGCAGCAGACCTGATGACGTGGTGTTATGACCCGGTACCCCAGAGCAGACAGCAGGGTTATGGTTGCACGGCTGGCATCGGAAAAGATGAGACTCATGACGCAGCCGAGAAAAAATCCGACAGTTCCCCGCTCGGTACCAATTGCCGGCGTTACTTCACTGATTTCCCGGCGAAGGGGGCGGGGGGGGAGGGTGGGTAACAGACCTTCCATCCGCTCCAGCGGTTTGGGAAACATTTTCAGCACACCCAGGGTGCGTACCAGTTTTTGCAGGCCACTGCGCTGGTACAGTCTGAGTGGTGCCAGGGAATGCTCCAGACGGTCGGGGTGGGGCACCAGGTTGTGGAGAATCTGCTGTTCCAGAAAGCTAAGGCCGTGGGCCGTTTTCCGCTCACAGGTAAATTCAGCCACCAGTTCACCGGCATTGACACCGCAGGGACAGGCCGAGGCGCATGCCTGGCAATCGAGGCAGAGTGAGAGAAATTCCAGTAGTCGCTCCGACTGATCCAGATCACCATCATGCATTTTTTTGAGAAGCGCAACCCTCCCACGGGGAGATGCGGTCTCAAGGAAGGTTTCCTTGTAGGTCGGGCAGGTGGGAAGACACATGCCGCAGCGCATACAGTTAATAAGTTTGACGTAGTCCATGGTTACCTCAGGGGGTAAAAGATCAGAAAACTTTTCCCGGATTAAGAATCCCCGTGGGATCGAAGGCATGCTTGATACCCCGCATGGTCCTGATGCCGCACTCTCCCACCAGTCTGGGCAGATATTTCTTTTTAGCCAGGCCCACCCCATGCTCGCCGGTGATGGTCCCCCCCATGGCTATGGCCGCATCGAAGATCTCTTCAAAAGCTGCATGGGCACGGGCAATCTCATCGTGGTCCCGCTCATCGGTCAGGCAGGTGGGATGCAGGTTGCCATCACCGGCGTGGCCGAAGGTGCCAATGGTGAGCCGATACTTACTGGCTGCATCCTGAATGACCTGCAGCATGGCGGCAATGCAACTGCGGGGAACGGTGGCATCCTCCAGTATGGTTGTGGGCTTGAGCCGCGCAAGTGCAGAGAGGGCGGTACGCCGGGCTGTTGCCAGTTTCAGTGCTTCTCCCGCATCTTTGGCGGTCTGGAAAAATGAACAATGGTGTTTTGAACAGATGGCCGCTACGGCAGCCGCTTCTTCCGCGATGACCACCGGGTGGCCATCGACCTCAATCAGCAGTACGGCATCCACATCCAGGGGGAGGCCAACGTGGGCATAATCTTCCACGCATCTGATGGTTACCTTGTCAAGAAATTCCAAGGTGGCCGGTATTATTTTAGCCGCAATGATGGCAGAGACGGCCAGTGCCGCATTCTCAAGCACCGGAAAATGGGCAAGCATGGTTATTTTTCCCTGGGGCTTGGGGATGAGTTTTACGGTTATACCGGTAAAAAAGCCCAGGGTTCCCTCCGATGATACCAGCAGCGGATTGATATTGTATCCGGCCACATCCTTGACAACTTTTCCCCCGGTGCGAAGGATGTTTCCATCCGCCAGCACTGTCTCCAGCCCCATGATATAATTGGCGGTAACACCGTACTTGAGGCCACGCAGTCCCCCGGAGTTTTCGGCCACATTTCCCCCCATGGTGGAAATGTTCATGCTCCCCGGATCGGGGGGATAGAAGAGCCCCCGTGATTCTACCTCCCGGTGCAGGGCACTGGTCACGACGCCCGGCTCTACGGTGGCGGTGAGATTTTCTTCATCTACTTCAAGAATGCGGTTCAGCCTGCTTGTCTGGACCACCACACCCCCTTCCGAGAGTGAACCGCCGGACAGATTTGTTCCCGAACCCCGTGGAGTGACGCATATCCCGGCACCGTGACAGAGTGTCATGATGGCGGCAACCTCTTCTTTGCTTCCGGGAAGCAGCACGGCTCCGGGGAGGCTTTCAAGCTCCGGTGTTGAGTCGTAGCCATAGACCGCGAGGGATTCCCGGTCCGTAAGCAGGTACTGCGGGCCCACAATAGTGGACAATTCGTTGATGAATGCTGAATTCATGGCAGCTCCTTATTAAATCCTGTTACGGGATCATCCATTGCAGAAAATAGGCCTGAAGGTAGACGATACAGCCAACCACAACGGTGAGGAAAAGAGAATGTTTCAGGGTGAACCGGAACAGGGTTCCCTCTTCACCAACCATGCCGCAGGCGGCGGTCGCCACTGCCAGTGATTGGGGGGAAATCATTTTGCCCATGACACCGCCGCTGGTGTTTGCGGCACCGGTCAGGATCGGATTGAGCCCCAGTTGCTCCGCAGTCGCTTTTTGTAATCCTCCGAACAGTACGTTGCTGGAGGTGTCCGAACCGGTCAGGAATACACCAAGCCAGCCGAGGAAGGGGGCAATGAAGGGAAACAGGTGGCCGGTCTTGGTAAATACCAGGCCCAGGCAGTTGGTCATGCCGGAGCTGTTCATCACATAGGCCAGTCCCAGTACCGAGGCAACGGTTATGGCGGGAAACCGCATATCGAAGAGGGTTTTTCCCGCAAGTTTGATGACATCACCAAAGCCGACGCCGCAAATCAATGCAGACAGGAGGGCGGCAATAAGGATGGCGGTGCCGGCTGCAGACATGAAATTAAAGGTGTATTTGGCCGGAAGTTTAATGGGAAGCTGATCGCCAAGCGCCTTGATCAGCGGTTTGAACTGGTCTTTGGCAACGACACCGTTTTTCTCCAGATCTTCCTTGACCAGTTTCTGAATGTCGGCACTTTTCCTGGCTATGGCCGATAAGCCTGCATTGCGCTCTTCGGTAAGCATGACGCCTTTGCCAGCGAGACCCTGCTCGAGAGCCAGGAACTTTTCTTCTTCGATGTTCAGTCCCGTAAGCAGGGTAACAATTCCGGTCAGTTTTACCTCCGTCGATGGCAGAGAGGTGAGCAGCTTTTTCGTTTCGGTGGCTACTGCTAACGCTTTCTTTACCCCATCCTCCGGTTTGGAGAGCTTTTTGACGATCATGCTATCGAGTCCGGCAACGGTGACGACTACCTTGCTTTTGTCCAGTTCGGTCTTTATTGAAGGAATCCCCCAGAGCAGGACCATGATGGTCAGTGCCAGGTAGGGAGCCCATGCGCGAAACACTTCGCCGGCAGAATAGTGATGCTGCTCCCGGCCACTGCTGGCAACTTCATGGTCAAATACGTAATTTTCGCGGGGACTCCAGACCTGTAACAGCAGTACCAGTGCCGCCATTGCAGACAGTGAGGAGATAATGTCGGGCAGGTAAGGTCCAAGGTAGCTAGCCGTAGCCCATTGACCCACCGCAAAGGTAACGCCGCAGACTATGATGGCCGGCAGTACTTCAATGGTCTTCTTCCAGCCAACCATGATCATGATCACATAAAAAGGGATGAATACGGAAATAAACGGTAATTGTCTCCCGACCATGGTTGACAGTTTCATCATGCCGTCATCACCGTATCCCATGACTCCTGCCAGGGCGACCACCGGAATTCCGATGGCACCGAAGGCCACCGGTGCGGTGTTGGCAATGAGGCAGACTCCGGCAGCGTAGAGCGGACGAAAGCCGAGGCCCACCAGGGTGGCACCGGCAATGGCCACCGGGGTGCCGAAGCCTGCAGCACCCTCAATAAACGCTCCGAAGCAGAAGGCAATTAATAGTGCCTGAATCCGTCTGTCAGCCGTTACCCCCGCCAGAGAGGCGCGGATTATTTCAAACTGCCCCCCCTTTACGGTAATGTTATAGAGGAACAGGGTGGTAATGACGATATAGAAGACCGGAAATAAACCGAATGCGGCCCCCTGGACAAAGGCCAGTCCGGCAAGTTTGGCCGGCATTCCCCAGACGAATATGGCGATGGCAATGGCTGAAGCGACGGCCAGTGGTCCCGCCTTATGGGCCTTCATTTTCAACAGGGCAAGACAGATGAAAATGACGACGAGAGGTATGGCGGCGACAGCTGCCGACAGACCGAGGTTACCTGCTACCGGTGAGTACGTTTGAATCCAGGGCATGATGTTTCTCCTTTCCATGAAGGGGGTGGTGAGTCCGTGCTCTTGAATGAATGGATAGCCAGCAGAGCCGATTGAGCAAAAATATAATACGGTTGTAAACTTGTAATACCAATTACATATTATATCTGATTCTGTCAACAGTTTTTTAGGTTCCAATAAAAAGCTTGTTGACACGGAGGCGGTAATTGAAATAGTGTCGCTTATACAGGTGGTATGACCGGGCGACCGTGGTATGTTAGCGATGGTTCTTCGCCTGAAAAACGGGTAGAGTGTCATTGGTAAAACCATTTTACATTCTTGCTGTTATTGTTTTTTTCGGAGGTAAACATGCTCTATGACCAGTTCAAAGCAAAAGCTGAAGCAGTCAGTGCCGAGGTGTACCGTTTTTCCGACAGGAATGCCGCACTTTCGTGGTTAGTCGATTTTTTGAAGCGTGAAGGAATGGGAGATACTCCTGAAACCGCTGCTCTCTGGGCTTCCGGTCCGTTTCTCACCGGTGGAGAACGGCAACAGCTCACCAGTGGTTCCGGCATCTCATTTGTGGTGACCCAGGAAATGGCTGCACAGGCACGCTTTGGTATCAACCTGATGGCCTGGGCTCTGGCCGACACCGGTACTCTCGCTGACAACTCGACAGACATTGACCAGCGCCTGGTGTCCTCACTTCCGACCATTCATATTGCTCTGGTTCCGACAGCCGGTATCCTTCCCGATATGCCGTCATTGTTCACCCGGCTCCACCCCCGTGACTGCTCCTATCTTGCAATGATAACCGGCCCGAGCCGGACCGCTGACATTGAGCGGGTGCTTACCATCGGGGTACATGGGCCGGAACGGCTGGTCATACTCTGTATTGATGCCTTTGAGGGGGGTAAGTGATGGATAAGGATTTTAAGGAGTCAATTCACCGGGCACTCACCAATGGCAATTTGACCGGAGCCCTTGGTGCCTTTTCCGAGGCATACACGGTTAATCGGGCCAAGGCATACGACGGGATCGATTTTGAAGAGCTGCGGAAGAAAATTGCCGACCTCAAAGCCTACGCCGCAGCCAACCTCGAACAGCTCTCTGCCGAATTCACCCATAACGCCGAAGCACGGGGGGCAACGGTATTCAGAACAGATGATCCGGCAGCTGTTCGGGAGTACATCCTCAACATTGCCCAGGAGAACAAGGTAACACGGGTGGTGAAATCCAAATCAATGGCCACCGAAGAGATTCATCTCAACGCATATTTGGAAAAGGCCGGTATCGAAGTGGGGGAAACCGACCTGGGTGAGTGGATTATACAGCTGGCCGGCCAAACACCTTCCCATATGGTCATGCCTGCCATACATATGACCAGAGAAGAGGTGTCAGACCTGTTCAGTAAGGAGGTGAATGAACGGCTCAGTTCCGACATTCCCCGGTTGGTAAAGGTTGCCCGTGAACAGCTGCGCCCACGTTTTCTTTCCGCCGATATGGGAATTTCGGGGGGGAATATTGCCGTTGCCGAAACCGGCAGTATCGTATTGATGACCAATGAGGGAAATGCCCGTCTGGTAACCTCGTTACCCCGTATTCATATCGTACTTGTCGGTATTGAAAAGTTGATAGCCCACTTTGCCGATGTGGCAACCATTCTCAAGGCCCTTCCCCGAAGTGCCACCGCCCAGCAGCTTACCAGCTATGTTTCCATCATTACCGGTCCCACCGCCAATCCGGACGGATCGATGAAAAACATGCATATCATCCTGATGGATAACCGTCGCTCGGAAATGGCTGCCGATCCACTGTTCAAACAGGCACTCCAGTGCATTCGCTGTGCGTCCTGCCTTAACGTCTGCCCCATCTTCCGGTTGGTGGGGGGGCATGTCTTCGGCAAGGTTTATACGGGGGGTATCGGTACCATATTGACCGCATGGTTTGATGCCCTGAAACAGTCGGAAGATATCCAGAGTCTCTGTATTCAGTGCGGTGCCTGCAAGGATGTCTGCCCGGGAATGATCGACATACCGGGACTGATACTGGAGCTGCGTCGCCGCCTGGTGCAGGAACAGGGGGTGCCGTTGCTTCTGAAATCGATCTATACGGTGGTGAATAACCGTTCTCTCTTCCATGGCATGCTCCGGGCCGCTTCAGTGGCGGGTAAACCCTTTACTTCCGGGAAATTCATCCGCCATTTACCACTGTTTCTTGCCGACCTGACCGACGGACGGAGTCTGCCTGCCATTGCCGCTGTGCCGTTCCGTGACCGGTTCAAGAAGATTGCCCAGCCCACTCAGAGGGAAAAGGTGGTGTTTTTTGCCGGTTGTCTCATAGATTTTGCCTATCCGGAAATGGGGGAGGCACTGGTAACGACACTCAATAAGGCGGGAATTGAAGTACTGTTCCCGGAAGGGCAGACCTGTTGCGGGGCACCGGCACGGTACAGCGGCGTCTATGATGTTGCCGAGCGGAATGCCATCGACACCATCAAGGCACTCACGGCTGTTGAATGTACCTGGGTTGTTTCGGCCTGTCCCACCTGTACGGTGGCCCTGACCCATGACTTCCTCAGTACCTTTGAAAGTGTAGGGCAGGCCGGTTGGCTGACCGAAGCCCGGCAGCTTGCTGCTAAAACAATCGATTTTTCATCGTTAATCTCAAAACTCATTGAGGAAAAACGGCTCACCTTTCAGGAAGGGAAGAGCCTGGAAAAAATATCCTATCATGATTCGTGTCACCTGAAACGCACCATCAAGGTATCGAAACAGCCACGGGAACTCTTGCGGCGGGCCGGTTATGACCTTACTGAAATGTTTGAAAGCGATACCTGTTGCGGCATGGGTGGTTCCTATTCACTGAAGATGCCGGAGATATCCGCCCCGATGTTGCAGCGTAAAATTCGTAATATCAAGGCAACCGGGGCGGCTATTGTGGCCATGGATTGTCCCGGATGCGTCATGCAGATTCGGGGTGGTCTTGACCAGGAGGGTACCGATATCATGGTTAAGCATTCTGTGGAGCTGCTGGTTGACTATCTGAAATAATCAGACCATGTGTTGGGCACGCTCTGCTTTGCCCAACCTACGAAGATCGGTCTTTTTTGTTTTGAAAATATCTGAATCCGGGGTATGATGCCCGGATGATAACTACAACCACACTTGATAATGGCGTACGAATCGTTTCCCAGAATATTCCGTACATGCATACGGTTTCCACCGGCATATGGGTGGCCAATGGCACCCGTCACGAAGATCCTGCGGATAATGGTGTTGCACATTTTATCGAGCATATGCTCTTTAAAGGGACTGAACGCCGTTCTGCCCACCAGATAACACGTGAAATTGATTCAATGGGGGGGCTACTCAACGCCTTCACTGGCCATGAATACGTCTGTTACTATGCCAAGGTGCTGTCAAAATTTCTCCCCCGCGCCCTGGACCTCCTGGCGGATATTTTTCTCTACTCCACCTTTCCCTCCGATGAAATTGAGCGTGAGCGGAATGTAATTCTTCAGGAAATCAAGATGCGTGATGACTCTCCCGAGGAGTGCATCCACGACCATTTCCAGCAGAATTTCTGGCAGGGGCAAAGCCTGGGAATGCCGGTTCTCGGCACCATGGAAACAATTACCGCCCTGACCCGTGACGCGATCTGTGCCCACAAGCAGAGCCGATATCGCCCCTGCGACATTATTATCGCCGCTGCCGGTAATGTGGATCATCAACAGTTGGTTGCCATTCTGGAACCGCTGTTTTTCCGGCTTGCATCTTCCTGGGTTTCTGACGGTGTCGTTATTACCCCGCCACAACAGAGTCGGGTGAATGCTGTGGAACGGGAGATGGAGCAGACCCTTCTCTGTCTTGGCGTTCCCTCTTTTCACTACAACCATCCGGATCGTTATGCCCTGTTTCTCATGACAACCATTCTGGGTGGCGGCATGAGTTCCCGCTTATTTCAGGAAATCCGTGAAAAAAGAGGCTTAGCCTATTCAGTCTACTCCTCTATCATCGCCCAATCCGATGCCGGTGCGCTGGTCGTATATGCCGGAACCGAAAGAGCCCACTGTAGTGAGGTCATGACTATTATCCGACAGGAACTTTCCCGGTTGTCATCCGATGAAGTTCCCGACGATGAACTTGATGCTGCCCGGGAACAATTGAAGGGGAACACGCTCATGTCACTGGAAAGCAGTGATAACCTGATGACCCGGTTGGCTAAAAATGAAATTTATTTTCACAAACAGACATCCATTGAGGATGTGATTGCCGGTTATGATCGGGTAACCGTCGCTGATATTTTTGGAGTTGCCCGGACTCTTTTCAGGAACGGAGTAACCCATCTGGAAGCATTGGGCCCGGTGAGTGATTTGTGCCTGTAATTTTTTTGTTCTTTTATAACTATTGAAAATATGATATAAAAGGTAAAACTTAAACTCAGGAGGCCGTAGGTGAAAAAAACAGCATTGGTAGTTATTAGTATTGCCGCTCTTGCTCTTGCAGGATGTAAAGACAAGCCGAAGGGTGATGCACCGGCTGCAGCGCCCCAGCAGGGTCAGATGCCAGGCGCAGGAGCACCGGGTGCAGCTCCGGGTGCAGATCCGCACGCAGGTATGAAAGCACAGGAAATCGCAGCAGGTGTTGGTAAAAAAGCAACCGTTGGTCAGACCATGAATTCCGGCGGCTATACGTATGTTGAAGCCGTTGATGAAAAAGGTGAGAAAACATGGCTGGCTCTTCCGGAAACTAAAGTTACGAAAGGGGATAAAATTGAATACCCCGAAGCTCCCCCAATGGTTAATTTCACGAGTAAAACTCTGAACAGAACCTTTGAGAAAATTCTCTTTATTCCGGGTATCAGAATTTCCAAGTAATCTGTTGGTATGGGATATGACAGGCGCGAAAACCACGGAGGTGGTTTCGCGCCTGTTCATGTATTGAGGGTCGGGTCGTGCTATGAATGAAACTATTTTTCTGCTGTTACTGTTTGGACTTCCGGCTGCGCTTGGTGTTAAACTTGCCCGTTCCCGGGGGAAAAATCCCTTTATCTGGGGAATTATCTCCGGTGTTTTTCCCTTTTTCTTGCTGGTACTGCACTTTCACCGGCCGGATAAAGAAATTACCGGCCACTTCAGAAAATGCCCTCTCTGCAACCGAACCTTTCCCTGGAAAGATTCGGCGTGTAAATATTGCAGCACTCCCGAGTCAGGGAGCTCAGCTATTTGATACAGACCTTCCGAACCTCTTTCATGTCAGTGAGACCTTGAAAACATTTCAGTATGCCGTCCTGTTTCAAGGTTGTCATTCCATCTTTTATTGCCTGCTTTCGAATGTACTCTATTTCAGATTTCTTCTTAATGAGTGCTTTAATGGCATCGGTGCCTTCAAGCAATTCATGAAGGCCGAGTCGCCCTTTGTACCCCACATCACCACACTTCGGGCAGCCAACGGCCCGGAACAACCTGATGTCGGCAGGCGTTATCCCCGTCTTTACAAAATCCTCTTCACCGTATTCGACTATAATATCATCAATTTCCTGCCCGGTTGGTACGTATTCAACTTTGCATGAACAGAGTTTGCGGGCCAGTCGTTGTGCCAGAATACACAAAATCGCATCTGAAAAGCTGAATGGATCCAGCTCCATATCGAGCAGTCGGGTAATGGTCTCCGGTGCCGAATTGGTATGGAGGGTAGAAAACACCAAATGGCCGGTCAAAGAACATTCAACGGCAATTTCGGCGGTTTCCTGATCCCTCATTTCACCAACCATGATTACATCGGGGTCGGCACGGAGAAACGAGCGGAGGGCAGCTGCAAAGGTAAAGCCGATTTTCGGATGGACCTGGACCTGGCGTAACCCCCGCTGGGTAATTTCAACCGGATCTTCAGCGGTCCATATTTTTGTGTCAACCGTATTTATAACGGAAATTGCCGAATGGAGCGTGGTGGTCTTTCCCGACCCGGTTGGGCCGACCACAAGAACCAGTCCATAGGGTTGCCTGACGCTGGCATCAAGAACCCGTCGATTGCGCTCGGTGAGCCCCAGATTGTCAAAGGGAATTGGCTCACCAGACGCGAGAACGCGCATCACAACATCTTCCAGTTGACCGGCTGTCGGAACGGTGGCAACACGCAATTCAACGTTTAATGGACCGAACTTTTTGAAATCAATTTTACCGTCCTGTGGTTTGCGCCGTTCGGAGATATCCAGGTTGCACATGATCTTGATGCGGGAAGGAATGGCATATTTATACTTGTAGGGAATCTTCTGGTACACCTTGCAGCGCCCGTCTATTCTCATTCTGACCTGTATGTCCTCTTTGCCGGGGAATGGCTCTATATGAATGTCGGAAACCTTGTTGTTAACAGCATCAATAATGATTTTATTCACCAGCTGGACAATGACACTGTCCTGTTCTGAAACTCTCTGTGATTCGGAATCGATTTCCAGGTCATCGCTGTCATCCATTTTGTTGAGAATGTCATCAATGCTTGCCGATGATCCGACTGAATGTCCATGATAGTAAAATAGAGTGATATAACTGAGAATGTCATCTCGAAATGCACCAATGTAACTGATGCGCTTATATTCAGGATAGATGAACTTGAGTATGTCCTGTCGCTGTAAATCAGTCGGGTCATCAATAATAATATGCAGAATACCGTTTTCAATTTTATAGGGAACCCACCACTCCTTGCTGAGCCGCTCCGGTTTCACCCGCCTGAGCAGTTCTTCCTCAAGGGGCGTGGCTGTCGGGTCATAGCCGATAAATTCGGAACCAAAAAAATAGGAGAGGTTCTTTGCCATCTGGTCCCTGCCGATGGCAAATTCCTTCATTAAAACGGTGTCCATACCGACAGTTGCCACCTCGGGGTGATTGGATGCTTTTTCAAGAATCTTGTCATCAATGAGGTTTTTATCCAGGAGATAGTTATAGCGGGACTTGTAGCGAACAACCTTGGTGGTAACCGTCAGGCGGTAAATATTGTGAATAGCAATTGATAACGATGTTGAAAGCTCCATGGCATAGCTGCAGTCCACATCATCGTACGGGATATCCCCCTTCTTATTGATGATTTGAATAACGCCGATCAGGGTATTCTGAAATTTCATCGGAACACAGAGTACTTGTCTGGTAACAAAACCGCTTTTACTGTCCCAGCTGTTATCAAATTTGAGGTTGCTGTTGATCATCATTAATTCATGTTGATCATAGGCATTTTTGATATTGATAATGGTTCCCCTGATTGCACAGTAACCGGCGAGACTCGTCTCACTGACCGGTACGACTATTTTTTTCAGTTCTGAACCGCTCTTTACTTTTGAAATGAGTAAATTATTCTTGGAATCTGCAAGGTATATCGTGATGCGTTCGGCATCAAAAAGAGCCGCAATACTGTCTTTAATCTCAATCAGGATAGTATTGAGATTGTCTGCAGAGTGAATTTCATTGATTTTATCCATCAGTTTTTTACGATATTCGAGCTGATGTTGTAAGGTGACCGTATCCTGAAGCATGGTGTGTTTCCTGTCAGCAAGAATGTCAATACGATAAGTAGAGTAGCAGATTTGTTGTCTATCTCAAACATTAATTCTTAAGGATGAAGTACCGATTGGCATTAAGCATTCACCGGTTATAGTTTAGGGGGGGAAGTTTTTAAATCTTGCTAAAATCGGCTTTTTTCAGTATATCAGACAGGTATGCCATTTCTGTCTATTCAGCTCGGAGGCCCCATGTACAGTCAACCAGGGAAGACAAAATTTCAGATCGACTTGCGCCAGCATCTGCGTGACCAGAACATCAGCGGCAATCTTGTTCACCTTATCTGTGAAATTGCGGAAGCCAGTAAATATGTGATCAATGCAGTTCGCACCGGCGATTTGGGTGTTGCCGGTACGTCGAATCTGTATGGTGAAGAGCAGTTGGCTCTGGATGTCCTTTCGGACCGGATCATGCGTAAACGTCTTCAGCATTCGGGAGTTGTCTGCAATATCGCCTCCGAAGAGATGGAGGAGATTTTTCAGGTTACCAGTAATCCCCAGGGTATGTTCTCTGTCGCCTATGATCCGCTTGATGGTTCTTCGCTTGTTGATGTCAACCTGGCGGTTGGCACCATTGTCGGAATTTATCAGGGGAATGATCTGCTGCAGCCGGGGCGTAACATGGTAGGTGCGCTCTATATCCTCTATGGGCCACGCGTTTCTCTGGTCTACTCGGTCGGTAAAGGTGTCTATGAATTCACCATGAACCAGCTCATGGAATACACATTGACCCGTTCACAGATTCAAATGAAACCTACCGGTGATATGTATTCTCCTGGTGGTTTGCGCAAGAAGTACAGCGAGGCCAACGAACGCTTTATCTGCTATCTTGAAAATAAAGGGGCAAAACTGCGCTACTCAGGCGGCTTTGTACCCGATTTTAACCAGATACTCATGAAGGGTAAAGGGGTCTTCATGTACCCCGCCTTAAATGACAGTCCAAATGGTAAACTTCGTCTTCTGTTTGAACTGAACCCAATGGCCTTTTTGATTGAGCAGGCCGGTGGTGCAGCGACCAATGGTGAAATTCCCATCCTTGATATCGTTCCCGATGGTCTTGATCAGCGCTGTCCGGTCTATATCGGCTGTAAGGAAGAAGTAGCCAAAGCTGGCGAATTTTTGAATGGCGATTGTTGAAGAGGAACGGTTATGACAGATGCCACGTTATCATCTCTGCCGCAACGGCTCTGTAATGAGATTCAACTGTTTGATTTATGCGAACTAACGTCTTGTAAATGGAAAAAAGGGCTCTTTTGTACCGATCAGGATCTGCTTTCCCGTTTTGAAAAAATTTCTGATGAGGAACAGCGGGCTCCCGAGCGGTATCTTTCGGAGGAGTCGGACGATGCTCTGATCGATGAGGAAGATGATTATAATTATGATGACGAAGAATCCGATCCGGAATACGATCGGGATGGAGACGAAGATAGCTGGGATGAATAACGAAGAAAATAGTGGAAGGTTGTGAAGTGACGGGGTTCGGCAGCTACGAACCCCGTTTTTAATCAATAAAACGTTTGCCGGAGCACTCTTCCCATTGACGGCGGGGGATTGAGGCGAACAGGTCGGTAATATCAGGATCAAACTGACTCCCCCTGCATTTGATGATTTCCTCTGTCATCTGGGCAAAGGGCAGTGCTTTTCGATATGGCCGGTTCGATGTCATGGCATCCAGCGTGTCCACCAGCGCAAAAATTCGTGAGGATATCGGTATCTGCTCATCCTTGAGTCCTTTCGGGTAGCCGGAACCGTCAAACCGTTCATGATGGGAGAGAATCATTTCCGCCGGCCCTTTCAAGAATTCAATATCCGAAAGTATGGCGTACCCAACCTGGGGGTGGCACCGCATATCAAGCCATTCCTGCTCGTCGAGGGGGCCCGGTTTGAGAAGAATATTGTCTGAAATGCCAATCTTTCCAATATCATGGAGCAGGGCACCCTTGGCAAGTTCCTGAAGTTCCTTGCCGGTAATACCGATTTTCTCCCCCAAAAATACCGTATAGTTCATGACCCGTTCGGAATGGGAGCCGACCTCTTTTTCTCGGGCATCAAGGGCCTTGACCAGTGCCGTAAGGGTGCTGTCATAGGCATGGGAAAGCTCATTCATGGTTTTTCTGATCTGAGCTGTCTGTTCCATGACTTTAAATTCGAGGCTGGTCTGATACTGTTTTTTTTCAAGGGTCAGGCTGCGCCGTTCAATGAGGTTCTTGACCGTCAAAATAACCCGATTAATACCAAAGGGCTTTGTTATGTAATCATCGGCACCCAGGTGGACACACTCAAGGGCGGTAGTCATGTCGGAAAGTCCGGTAATCATCAATACGGCAATATCCTGATCAATTCTCTTTAAATCACGAAGCAAATCAACGCCGCTTCTTCCCGGCATCATAATATCGGAAATGACCAGATCGACGGGGATTTCTCCCAGAAGTGCAAATGCCTCATCCACATTGGAGGCACCGTGGCATTGATAGGCTTCCTGTTCAAGGGCAGATGACAGCAGTTCCCGGATCATCTCTTCATCATCAACAATCAGTATATGGTTACTCATAAAGTAGACTCTCCTCGTGGAGTGCTTCAATTCATACCGTACGTCTCAAACGCTCCGCCATTGGATGAACCCTTTTTGCCATTTTTTATACTGATTTGTCAAAAAAAATATGGCACATTTTAATTAAATATTGTCCTAATGTGAAATGCTCTTTTCTTATTAAATGTGTAACTATTCGTTATAACTGTCTATTAAACAACCAATACACTATTCATCTGTTTGCAAATGGTTTCGTGTATGGTATATCTCAAAAGGCGGGCGTATGGCCATACGCCCCTACGGGTGGTGTTATCTTGATTGCAACAGGGAATCAGGATTTGATTTTAAAACCTCCCCCTTTGTAAAGGGGGATTGAGGGGGATTTGCTTTTGAATGCCGAAGAACACGATAATCATCGTTTGACAAGGGTCACTCACTGTTGTCTTTACCTGTGAAATAGCCCGCCACCATGTGCCGCTGGCCCTTATTACTGCCGTTTTTGATGATGGCACTCGGCCTCTCCCTCACGGCTCTCTTCGGGTTTCCTGTGGCGATTTCATCGCTGTTTTCCCTTCTCGTCTGTCTTCTCCTCGCCAGCTTCCATTCCGGTTCCACCCCATTTACGGTGTGTACGGCACTTTTCTTTCTGTGGTGGGGACTCTCGGCACTTAATCCCTGGCTGTTCCCGGTCCAGAATTCACACTCCATACACCAGAGAGCCACCGGACTGCGCTCTACCATTGAAGGGGTTATTTCCGAACGGCCCGAGGTGACGGAATATGGCAGCCGCATGGTCATTCAGGCTGAACATATTCAGACCGCCACGGGGGTGGAAGCGGTTACGGGCCATGTGCTGCTCTTTATCAGTGACGGTGATATTCAATTGGAGCGGGGCGACCGTATCCGTTTCATCTCCGGTATTTCCACTCCTCGCCTCTTGGGACTGCCCGGCGAATTCAATTATCCCCGTTTTCTCGCCTTTCAAGGAATTGGAGCACTCTGTCGGGTCCAATCCCCCCGGGATGTTGTGCTGATAAAGGGGGGGGCGGTCATCTCCTTCCAACGGTCAATCGATCACCTGGCGTTGGTATTGGGTGAAAACATTCGTCATGCAATTCCCGATGAGTCTACTTCCTCCGTACTTACGGCACTGTTACTGGGGGATCAAAGAAGGATTCCCCATGACCTTGCAGCTGCCTATACCAGGGCGGGAGTCAACCATATCCTGTCGATTTCCGGCTTTCATGTGGGAATTATTGCCACCTGTATCTCACTCCTCACCATGTGGTGCCTTTCACGATCGGAATATATCTCCGTGCGGTGGAACATCCGGAAAATTGCCGTTCTGGTTTCCGTACCGACCATGGCCGGGTATCTGATGCTGACAGGCAGTGCGCCTGCCACGGCCCGCTCCGTACTCATGCTGATGGTATTTGCCCTGGCCCTGTATGCAGAACGGGAGCAGGATGCAATCAATACCCTGTTACTGGCGGCATTTGTCCTTGTGGCCGCCAATCCTCCGACGCTTTTCGACATATCATTTCAGCTCTCGTTTGTCTCACTCTGGGGAATCATGCTGATTGTTCCGCCGATTTCCCGCTGGTGTGAAAGGCTTGCCTCTCTGCGCCTGCGCACGCTTATTCTTTTTGTTGCGGCATCGGTTGCTGCAACGGCTGTTACGGTACTACCGGTATTGCATACGTTTAACGTGGCATCGATGAATGGCATTCTGACCAATTTCCTGATCGTGCCATTGCTTGGGTACGGTGCGGTACTTGCCGGATTTGTGGCAGCACCAGTAACGTTACTGGTGCCATGGGCCGCTCCCTGCCTTCTCTGGCCTGCCGCAGTGATGGTACAGATCTCGAACCGCTTCATTCTCTGGTGTATCTCCCTTCCGGTGTACAATGGGTACTTTGTAACTACCGGTGACATGCTGTTTTTCTGGCTGCTGCTTGTCTGGCTTACGTTTGTTTCCCGTCCCGTTGTACTGCGGAGCGGTGCTCTCCTGTTGGTGGTGGCGGGATGTGCCGTTCATTTCATCCAAGCCTCGGTCGGTGACCGGTTACTTCATATAACGATGCTGAGTGTGGGACAGGCCGAGTCACTGCTGCTGCGTCTGCCGGACAAATCCACACTGCTGGTGGATGGTGGTGGGTATCTTTTCGAAAACGACAATGATTTCGGCCAGAAGTACCTTGCTCCGGCCTTGGGAGCCCTCCATGTCACGCGGGTTGACCGGATGGTGGCAACCCATGAACACCCTGACCATAGTGGCGGGCTGCCGTTTATCATCAAAAATTTTCCGGTGGGAGAATTCTGGAGTGTCAGGAGGGTAACTGCCGAGATTGATGAGGCATTACAACAGAAACGGCTGCCACGTCATACTCTCACCGTCGGTGAAATCATTGAACTTCCCGGCCCGGTGACCATCACCGTGCTGTCACCTGCCATCTCTCCGTCAACGGGTGGAGACAGTGAAGATAATGTTAATGAACAGTCACTGGTATTCAGGCTTGTGTACGGCCAATTTTCAATGTTGTTTACCGCTGACGCCGGATTTGAAGCTGAACTGGCCATGTGTGCCGAAAAAGGTCTCTTGGAGTCAACCATTTTGAAAGTGGGCCACCATGGCAGTCGCTACTCCACCTCAGAGAAATTTCTTGATCGGGTACACCCCAAAACCGCACTCATTTCCGCCGGTGCGGGTAACCGTTTCGGGCTCCCTTCGACACGCACCGTTGACCTGCTGATGAAGCGGCGGATTCCGCTGTACCGGACTGACCGTGACGGCACCATCGAGGTTGTTACCGATGGCACGACCTGGAGTGTTACCACCCCCTACAAGCCCGATTGACGTTGACTCTTGACCGGAAAATAGGGTACATAGAAGGGTAGAGCAGTGGTGGAATATCTTGTGGTTATTTCTTTTTTCCAGAAGGAAGGAAATTCGATCCCCTGCCTTGCGGAGAAGGTTCCGACCCCGATGGGAGATGGACGCCTTGCCCTTAAATTTTCCGGATTCGTTGGGCACTGGATCGCATCCCGCCATTTTGATCAGAGAAGCCGGAGTGTCATAAGAAGTAGGATCTCC
>CAIUSO010000145.1 GCA_903901875.1 uncultured Geobacteraceae bacterium
ACCCGCAAGCTGTCATTCCTGGATCGCTGGCTCACCCTCTGGATCTTTTCCGCCATGGCTCTGGGAGTCGGTCTGGGCTATTTTGTCCCCGACAGTGAAGCCTTCATCAACTCCTTTCAGGTCGGCACTACCAACATCCCCATTGCCCTCGGCCTGATCGTCATGATGTATCCCCCCTTTGCCAAGGTGAAGTACGAGGATATGCCGGAGGTGTTCAAGAACAAGAAGATACTCGGCCTTTCGCTGTTGCAGAACTGGGTCATCGGACCGGTGTTGATGTTTGTGCTCGCGGCTCTGTTACTGCCGGACAAGCCGGAATATCTGGTGGGACTGATCATGATCGGTCTGGCGCGCTGTATTGCCATGGTGATTGTCTGGAATGAGCTGGCTAAGGGAAACACCGAATACGCTGCAGGGCTGGTTGCGTTTAACAGTATCTTTCAGGTACTCTTTTACAGTGTCTATGCATGGATATTCATTACAGTCTTGCCACCTCTGGTTGGACTAAAAGGGATGGAAGTGCATGTCAGCATCGCCGAGATTGCCAAAAGTGTCTTTATCTACCTTGGTATCCCCTGTATCGCCGGTGCCTTGTCCCGCTTCGTCGGTGTCAAGGTGATGGGTAAGGAGCGGTATCATCGCGAATTTGTGCCGAAGATCGGCCCGCTGACCCTGGTAGCACTGCTCTTCACCATTGTGGTTATGTTCAGCCTCAAAGGGAATCTGATCGTCCAGCTCCCGTTTGACGTCATACGTATAGCCATTCCGCTCTCCATCTACTTTATTGTCATGTTTGTAGTCTCATTCTGGATGGGGAAAAAGCTGGGTGCTGATTACAGTAAAACTACCACGTTGGCGTTTACCGCTGCCAGTAATAACTTTGAACTTGCCATTGCGGTAGCGATTGCTGTCTTCGGTCTTAATTCCGGCGCTGCGTTTGCCGCCGTAATCGGTCCGCTGGTTGAAGTGCCGGTGATGATCGGGCTCGTACATGTTGCCTTCTGGTTCCAGCGCCGCTGGTTTCCAGGACAAATCTGAGGGGAAATACAATGATAGATTTTTTGCGGTATCCACCCAAAAACATTTTCTTTACCGGCAAGGGGGGCGTCGGAAAAACAACTACCTCGGCGGCAACCGCCATCGCTCTGGCTGATAGCGGCAAGCGGGTACTGCTGGTAAGTACCGATCCCGCTTCCAATCTTGATGAGGTGCTTGGTCTGCCACTATCTGCAGAACCGACTCAGCTGTCAGAAGTTTCCGGTCTCTTTGCTTCAAACGTTGATCCGGTAGAAGCAGCAGCTGCCTATCGAGAACAGGTGGTAGGTCCCTATCGTGGTATTCTTCCCGATGCGGCTATACGCAGCATGGAAGAGCAACTCTCCGGTGCCTGTACGGTAGAAATTGCCGCTTTTAACGAGTTTGCCACCCTGATGGGTAATCCCGCAGCGGTAGAGCGTTTTGACCACATAATTTTCGATACCGCTCCTACTGGGCACACACTGCGCCTGCTCTCACTGCCCGCCGCCTGGAGCGGCTTTATTGACACCAACAGCGGTGGGACCTCCTGCCTTGGACCTTTGGCCGGTCTGAAAGCTCACCAGTTATTATATGACAATACCCGTCAGGCACTGGGTGATGTGGCCCAAACACTGGTAGTAGTGGTAAGTCGTCCGGACAGGACACCCCTGATCGAGGCGGCACGGGCTTCGGCAGAGCTGCACGGGTTGGGGGTTGCCAATCAGCACCTCGTTATTAACGGCCTGTTTACCCCGACCGATCCGGGTGATCCTGTGGCAGTCGCCCTCCATAACCAGAATATGAGGGAGCTGGCTGAGATGCCCCAATCCTTGACACTACTGCCGCGGACGGTGCTGCCGCTGCGTGGCCGCGAACTGGTTGGCATTCCTGCTCTTCGTAAGTTCTTTACAGATGAGAGTACTATCCTGTGCACTGTTTCGACTTCATCCACCACCCTGCCGGTGCCGCTGACCGGGCTTATCAATAAACTGACTATCTTGCCTGGTGGTGTTATCATGACCATGGGAAAGGGTGGCGTCGGCAAAACAACTCTGGCGATCACCATTGCCACCGCTTTGACGGAGCAAGGGAAAAAAGTTCACCTGACAACAACGGACCCTGCGGCTCATGTAGCAATCACCCTCGGAAACATTCCGCTCGGTATGCGGGTAAGCAGGGTTGACCCGGAGGTTGAAACAGAGGCGTATCGCGCTGAGGTTCTCACTACCGTCGGAGCAAACCTCGATGACGAAGCCAGGGCATTGATGGAGGAAGACCTGCGCTCCCCCTGCACCGAAGAAATAGCTGTGTTTCGTGCCTTTGCCAAGGTCGTTGCCGATGGAGTTGATGGTTTTGTCGTGATTGATACCGCTCCCACCGGGCATACACTCCTGCTGCTGGATGCGGCTGAAACCTATCACCGTGAGGTTTCCCGCTCCATGAGTGAAATTCCGGAAGCGGTACGTCAACTGCTCCCGCGGCTGCGTGATCCTGCATTCACGCACGTCTTCCTGGTTACACTTCCGGAGGCAACGCCGGTTCATGAAGCATTGGCACTTCAGGCTGATTTACGCAGGGCCGGTATTGAACCGGCTGGGTGGATAATTAATCAGTGTTTTCTGCCGCTCGTTGTAACAGATCCGCTCCTTGCTCAGCGCCGCGCACGTGAGAACCGCTATATTGACGAGGTGGTCAGCCAGGCTGATTCTACCTATATAATCCCGTGGCGTGAAAAGCCAGTGTCCACGTTCAAAAACTAAAAAGGAGATGTACCATGAAGATTGAAATTTACGACACCACTGCGGGAAAGCCCCCGATCTTCAGTCGTGGGAGGACGTCAATGTCGAGGTCAGTAAACAGTGACAGCGCAGCACTCTAATTCCACTTCATGACCACATCCCACGATACCATCGTGTATTCAAAAAAGTTGTCGGGAAACATCTGTTTTCCGACAACTTTGATTTGGATAATAGTTTTTCTTCTTTTTTCTATGTGTTGTCTGCCGGTCTGGCAGTTACGGCAGTTTCTAATATTTACTGGAAGGATAAACCGGCAACCACAGATATGGGGAATTGTAATATTTCTCATTTCAATATATAGCCTGTCATAGTTGCGACTTTAACCTTGATGGCGGAAATGGCCCTACCGAAATGTCCTTACGTAAGGTTGCGTTGCCAATGTTCAAGAAGCAGGTGAGATTTCGGAGTTATACAGAATCAGCTCACCGATGATCCGATCCAGCTCAATTGCAAAATGCCGGAGGGGGGCAGCTAGTACAGCATCGACCGGTTGACCATCGGAAATAGCTGCTTCGAGGGTATTTGCTCGTACCTCAAGTTCTATAGCACCGATGGTTCCTGCGCTCGATTTGACTGAATGGGCTATACGTACAGCAAACTCTACGTCTTCTTTGTGCAGTGCATCTTCAATATCTTGTACAACCGTTGTCCATTTTTCTACAAACAACAACAGAAGTTTTTGATATAGTGCCTCTTTTCCATTGAGACGGAACAGGGCGTTATGGACGTCGAGGCCCGGGATATGTCGTGGTAAGCGTCCTTGACTCTCTTTAACCGGATGATCACTACCTAGAGGAGAAGAAATTTTGGCAGGCGATTCATCCGGATTGAGATATAAGTTCATCACCTGCAGCAGGACTCTGACATCTATCGGCTTTGTAATATGCATATCCATACCGGCTTGCATAATCTTGTGATGTTCTTCCATCATGGCATGCGCAGTCATGGCAATAATAGGAAGATTGCCAAAACGCCCGTCCTTCCGTATGAGCCGGGTTGCTTCGTATCCATCCATATCTGGCATTTGAATATCCATCAAGATGATGTCAAAGGCAACACTCCCCTTCGTCACCGATGCCACCGCTTCGGCTCCGTTGCAGACCACTGTTACGGTGATCCCGGTATCTTTCAACAGTTCAAGTGCCAGCTGCTGATTAACCTCGTTGTCCTCAACCAGAAGTACGTGAAAAGCAGAGAAATCACAGGATAACTGCGTATTTTTAATGATCAGATCGCTATCAGAGACGTTCTGAGCCAGGTCACTTTCCTGGCAGCAGCCGAACCAGGCGGTAAAGGTGAAGATGCTCCCCATGCCTAGGGTGCTTTTGCACCAGATCTCCCCTCCCATCAGTTCCACCAGCTGTTTGGAAATGGAGAGTCCCAATCCGGTGCCGCCAAAGCGGCGGGTTGTGCTTTCGTCCGCCTGGGAAAAAGGTTGAAAAAGTTTGCTGATCCGCGCAGCCGGCATGCCGATGCCGGTATCGCGAATGTTGAATTTGATCAACTGCCGACCATCCTCCTGCTTCAGCAGCGAGGTATCCAGCATAACCATACCGCGTTCAGTGAATTTAACGGCATTATTGAGCAGATTGACGATTATCTGACCGAGGCGAAGCGGGTCACCTACCAGACAGGAAGCGACGTCCGGTGAATTCTTCACAAACAGATTCAAACCTTTATCCGTGGCCCTCTGCTGCACCATGTTTATCACGTTGGCAAGAGTGGATTCAAGTTTGAACGGGGTTTCCTCAATTTCAAGCTGCCCCGCTTCAATCTTGGAAAAATCAAGGATGTCGTTAATGACATTCAGCAGCGTTTCTCCAGCGGTGTTGATCTTCTTGATAAATTCATGTTCGATGGGAGGTAGCGAACTCTTCAACATAAGCGTGGAAAAGCCGATGATCGCATTCAGCGGCGTGCGAATCTCGTGACTCATGTTGGAGAGGAACTGACTCTTTGAAATATTTGCCTGTTCTGCTACTGCTTTGGAAGAGCGCAACTCCTCTTCCATTAGCCTACGCTTAGTTATGTCGAATGCGGTACCGCTTGCTCCGGAGACACCACCACCATCTTCATCAGACAGGTACACTGCGTTAATTACCAGATGTATTTCGTTGCCTGACTTTCCGATAAACGTTGCCTCATGGTGTTCAATTGATTTGCCCTCCATTAATCTGGCAAATGCCAGTCTACTCTTTGCAGCACTCGCCGGAGTTTGAAAATCGCTGAATTCCTTGCCGAGAATATTCTGTAGTTCGTATCCTAGAATATTCTCCCATGCCAGATTGAGATACGTATAAATGCCTTCATGGTTACACTGCCAAATCAGATCTTGCGATGTTTCAACCATCGAGTGGTAGAGTGCCTCGGATTTTCTCAACTGCCCAAGCAACACAGCCTGTTCTTCGACGTGCAGTCGTATTGAATGCTTCTGTTCATTAAGAACGCAGGCAAGATCTTCAAGCGACTGGTTTTTAAAATGCAATTCCTGATCGATGCGTTTGCGCTCGGTTATTCGCCACAACCCGTTTGCTAAAACGGTAAGAGTCTGAACATCAGAATCTGTGTAGTCACTGTTTTTATTGGCAACGCCAGCAAGCATAATGACATGATCATCAAAAATAATAGGAACATTCAGAAATCGTGTTATTACAACATGCCCTGCAGGATAACCATGTTTTTCCAGTTCACAGCCAGCGTAGTCATTGATTATGCTTGGTCTTCTCTGGCGAACGGCCTCAGATAATAGAGCCAGTTCGTCGGTTTCGAATTTGAAGGTTTTGTTCTGTAACGCGCACTTGTCGAGAACGTTTTGCGACCAGGCCAAAAGCGTCATTTCGGTTTCATCCTGGTCTAATGTCAAAAAATATCCGAATTCGCTTTCAGTGAACTTGAGGGCAGCTTCCAAAGCACTTGTACCCAAATTATTGTCTGTGTCATCAGTCATCTGGGAAAGTTGATAGAGTTTTGCCATCAGTTCATTTTCGTACTTCATTCGTCAGGCCCTCTCACTCTATTGCCGCTTCTTTGTAATAGGGACGGAATAGGTCTCGTTTCGGATATCTATTTGGCTCAGTATTGAGTTTATACTGAGTTGCAATCAAACATTATTTACTATCAATTTGAAGCCGGTGATCCTCTGAACTCTTGAATGATGTTTTTCCAATGATACAAGGGCTTCAACTTGAAACATAATACGAATAGAGTCGAAGCCTTCCGGCTTTTTTAGCTATCTCCTCTTGGAGGATTGCCGGGAAGTTTTTTTAAAGTCTCCTGGGCTTCTGGGTCTGATTTGGGGTTGTCGGCAACGTATCGCCAATCAGGGGTTTAGGGAGCAACGGAACGTAAAACTCAGTTAAGGGAGTACAGCATTTTTGAGAAGCCGTGACACGGTAGCTGGGTGGACGTTAAATAGTCTGGCGACATCCGCCGCAATCTTCTTTCCAGAACTAACCAATTGCACGATCTCCTGACGCTGGATCGCCTGGAGTTTTGGGCGGCGACCACCAATACGACCTTGCGTAGTTGCCCCAAGAGCCGATGTAACTCCGGCCTGTCTCCCGTTGCATAAACCTATTGCTAATTGATACCATTCTGCAATATATTTTTGCAACGCGCAATGCCTTGATTTGCGGTAACTCAATAATTGTTGCGCAAACGAACATTCACGCAACAAGTTTATAGTCAAAATAAGACCACCGGACCGGCGCGATTAAGCGTTTATTTATGGAAGTGACATCACGTAATTGGGGGAACCCCAACATTAGTGTAACGAAGTATCAAATTTTCAGTTCTAAACGTTCTTAAAATAATAGGCATAGAAAATAGGCAATGAATTGAAACTTTATCATCACGTCCCAATTGAACCTATTATGATTTGATTCTCGCAAATACAGTCATGGTGCGGGCTCAATCATCTAACCATCCAATATAATTGATGTGCAAGTGTCAGACAACTCACGAAGAAAATATTTGTTTTTCCTACCGGTAATTTTACTTGACTTCCAATAGTTAAGTATTTAGATTCAACTCAGTAGAGGGGAGTAGCTATCAACCGGAGAAATGGTTGATCCCGTGTTCGTCAACACAGTCGTAAGACTCGGACCGGGAACGATTTAATCGCAAGCAAGACCTTTATCCAAAGCGTATAACGCCGTGGGTAAAGGTCTTTTTTATTTACCCCGGCGAATCAAACCGTCGGAGGTACATAAGATGAATAACGTATTCAAGACTACTCTTTTCCTATCCCTGCTTACCATTTTGCTCGTTGCCATGGGAGGGGCAGTCGGCGGACACAAAGGTATGATCACAGCCTTTCTGTGTGCTGCCATCATGAATTTTGGCTCCTACTGGTTTTCAGACAAGATCGTCCTCCGAATGTACAACGCTCACGAAATATCCCGAGAGGAGAACCCCTCCTTTTTCGGGATGGTTGAACGACTAGCATTTCAGGCTGGAATACCCACTCCCAAAGTCTATAGCATTCCAGACGACTCTCCCAATGCCTTTGCCACAGGTCGCAATCCAGACCATGCAGCAGTCGCTGCAACGGAAGGCCTTTTACGCATTCTCACACCTGATGAGCTTGAAGGGGTCATGGCCCACGAACTCGCCCATGTCAAAAACCGCGACATACTTATATCCAGCATAGCTGCAACTTTTGCTGGAGCGATCTCAATGATCGGCAATATGCTTCAATGGGGTGCCATACTTGGCACCGGTCGCAATGAAGACAGTGAGAATGGTAATTCCGGTGGTCTGATCGGATCCTTGTCAATGGCAATCATTGCTCCATTTGCAGCAATGATGATCCAGATGACAGTATCCCGATCTCGAGAATACCAGGCCGATGCTACAGGAGCCGAAATCTGTGGTCGACCGGCATCTCTGGCAAATGCATTACGTAAATTGCACTATGCCTCTCAAGCGACTCCTATGCAGGAAGCCAAGCCTGCTACAGCCCATATGTTTATTGTGACTCCACTTACCGGCAGCAGTTTAGCAAAACTATTTTCAACTCACCCACCAATGGAAGAGCGAATATCTCGATTAGAATTACTTTCGACCAAGAGACGGTGAAGTTCAACTAACTACCCTAAATTGTCCAAGTAAACAGGGAGACTACATAATGCCATACAACAGAGGCCATATGGCCACAACACCAACATCGTCGCAACAGAGTCGAAAAAAAGCTGAGCAGGTAGGTAATGTCGTCTCATTGCGGATAAGTGACGATGAGAAAAGAGCACTGGAGAAGCTTACGAACACCACTTCTAAAAGCATCTCCGACATTATGAGAGAATCCATTCACCTGTGGATATCGAAACAACGTAGATTATCTTTGTAGTGTCATAACTATCACCAATTTCTACTGTGGCCGAAATATGCCAAGGGAGCAAGCACACATGAGAAGAACAACAGCAAGGGTTCTTTCAATTATGGCCGTCGTATTATTATTAAACACTACAGTTCTGGAACTCAATTCCGAGGCGAGAGCCGGAGGTAGCCGTAGTACGGGAAGCAGAGGGGGGCAAGGCCACACACGTCCTGCTGTGTCTCCTTCCTATCAGTCTCCACGTCAACAAGCCACATCTACACCGAGTACCTTTCAGCAACCTGCTGCGGGTGGTGGCTTTATGAGAAGCATGGCAGGTGGAATGATGGGAGGTATGCTTGGTAGCATGCTATTCAGCAGTTTTGCGGGAGCTGGCGGTGCCATGGGCGGTGGCGGCGGAGGTGGCGGATTAGGTCTGTTTGGGATCATTATATTGGCAGGTGGTGCTTATCTACTCTTTCGCCTCCTACGAAAACGATCGTAATTGGAAACTCTTTGTCGGGTAACGACATGAAATTAATATAATAATTATGGGTAGATGAAGCCGCTACTGCTGGCGGATATTTTTCTCAACGTACATAAAGGACAAATAATGTCAGATCGATCAGTAATGTGGTTCGCCTTCAGTCTGTTAATGCTTGTTATGCTGGCAATTGATTTGGGGACTAACCGTACGGCCCACAAAGTTTCATTTCGACAGGCATTGTCCTGGAGTGTCGTCTGGATTTCGCTGGCTTTGACATTCAACGCAGGAATATTTGTTGTTATGGGAAAAACTAAGGCATTGGAGTTTTTTACCGGCTATATCATCGAAAAAACCCTGTCGATTGACAACCTCTTCGTGTTCATAATGATCTTCGGCTACTTTAAAATCCGTGGAGAACATCAGGCACGCATTCTCAAGTGGGGTATCATTGGTGCTCTTGTACTGCGAGGGCTATTCATCTTTACCGGAATTGAATTATTGTCGAGCTTTCACTGGATGTTCTACCTGTTTGGTGCGCTACTCTTGTTTACAGCTTGGAAAATGGCCTTTGGGAAAAATACTGCCATTAATCCTGACAATAACCTGCTGGTCAAATTGGCCCGCAAACTATTCCCGTTCACAAAAAAGGTGCGGGGTGACTGGTTCTTTACACGGAGAAGGGGGCTTCTGGTCGCTAGTCCACTGTTTCTGGCTCTGGTGGTGGTTGAGAGCAGCGACGTTCTATTTGCCGTTGACTCAATCCCGGCCATTTTTGCGGTAACTCTTGATCCATTTATCGTATTCACATCAAACATCTTCGCCATCATGGGGTTACGCGCACTCTACTTCTTGCTGGCCAGTATCATGGGAATGTTTGTGTATCTGAACCTAGGCATATCATCCATCCTAGCTTTTGTCGGCGGCAAAATGATATTTACTGCTATGGGGGGACATATCCCGATTCAGATTTCGTTACTGGTTATCTTTTCCTGTCTTACTCTGTCAGTATTAGCATCACTATTGGTTGGAGAAAAGCCTCAGATGTCAGATTGATTATCAAATAAATCTGGAGTGGTAAGGTAAATATTCGACCAAATCCATTTGCTGGCAAATGTTAAAAAGAAATCACGGAACACACACGTAAAAATAGTGTATCAAAGTGGGTATGGAACAAGCCCTCTCATTTTCAACATTTGAATATCTGCCTCCTCCACCAGTTGATGGGCTTCCCATCTTTTTTCCCGTACTCAATCTGGTTTCAATAACTCAGAGAGACTTAACTCAGCTCAAGTCTGCTGCAAATTATTGGAAAGCTCTTCATAGACGGTCTTGCGCTCGCGAAGCAATTCTCAAAAAAACTATTGAATACAATAATGCACAGTACTCTGAACGCGAAACCCTTCTCAAAAACGAGATAGAACTTAAAGAAGCACAGATCCGTGATCTTCGTCACCGTCTCTTCGCTAAGAAGAGCGAGTCGATCAATAAGAATCTCAAGTTGCAACCGTCACAGTCTATCAAACGTCCTCGGGGACAACAACGAGGAAGCCGCACCCACGGGCGCACTCAACGTCCGGAACTCGAAGTTATCGAAGAGCATCATGAGCTTGAGAATGCGTGCTGCACTCACTGCGGCCTTCAATACTCGGCATTTCCGGGTGCAGAGGAATCAGAGATTGTTGAGATTGAGGTTAAGGCATACCGCCGTAAAGTTCTCCGAAAGTGCTATATAAAAAGTTGTTCTTGCCTTCCGAGTAAGGACAGCCCTCAATTTATCGTCGCCCCTCCAGTTCCCAAAGTCATCCCCAAAAGCCCCTACGGAACTTCCATCTGGATATATATCCTGTTAGCTAAATACCAGCGTTTGACCCACTGGGATGAAAATATTCCTCTTACTCAGCAAAGTGTGCTATTTGATCAGGCTCAGATTCAATTGGGTGACCAGTTACAGCTGATAAATGAACGATGCACTCAGCTGTTACTGATACACCAAGCCGCTACCACCTGTTCAGATACCGCCGCCAAGAGGTCATCAGCAAAGAAAAAGGCTGACGCAACAGACTCATCCCTGCTTCAACCTGGGCAGTTGCATGAGGGGCAGCGTAGCGTGCTTATCAGCCTGCAAAATCACTGGCATGGCCTTATCGTCTTTTTGACAAATCCAGCAGTCAAGATGGACAACAATAGTGCGGAACGCGCCATCCGCAATCCCGTTATAGGCCGTAAAAACTACTACGGTTCCGGCAGCATCAGGGCTGCGATGTAATCACGCGAACTCTCCGCTTGCAATAGAACTGCGCGAGCCTTTGATTGAACAGCGTCAAAAGCGTCCTTTCTGATATTCATGCTGAAGTAAAACATATTGGCGGCAAACGATATTTCCAGCGCAATTGCAACGCAAACGGTTATTTTTGTGCTTAAACCTCGACCAAGAATAGACATGTGATCTCCTTTCCTCAGATACAAAAGTTGTCATTTAGAAACTGCTACTATGTATAGTGATTTGACCATACAGGGGGATATTACTACTGTCTATTGTGGAAAATACGTATGTACGATGATAATCGGTGAATAAACGATGGTTAATTTTGCAGGGATTAATATGTTGAAGGAGATATCTTGCTTTTCTGCCACACTTCGACGTCACAAATTCGAGTGCCTGAAATGAAAAACCTCCAGGGTCTCTGTGGCCGAGTGAGCGAAAGTTTACAAGACGCAGTTAATCAGTAAGGCCAAGAAAGGAATCCGCTTACGTTGCTTTCAAGGAACTGCTTGCAGTGCCCGAAGCAATAACTCTGGTGAAAATATGTATCGTTATTACTCGGCAATAGACCGGGCAAAGTGCATGCTTGAAAAGGTGAAGTCTGATAAGGGAGCAATGAATTGAATTCGCTTGTAGCCCGACCAGTCAGCTATCCATTAAAACACCATTTTTCAATCATCGCGGCCAAATCACTCTTCTTCAGTGGCTTTGCTATATAATCATCCATACCGGCCTGCAGGCATATTTCCCGGTCTCCAATCATGGCGTTAGCAGTTACAGCAACTATCGGTACCGCGTGATTATGCACAGAAGAGTCCGGATTTCTGATTATGGTGGTCGCTTCGTACCCATCCATCTCCGGCATCATACAATCCATCAGAACCAGGTCATAGTTGATCGACTCCAGAGCACGAACCGCTTCAAGACCATTTACTACTGCGTCAGCTTTGTAGCCCAGGCCGCTCAACATCTTCAGGGCAACTTTCATGTTAATGGCATTGTCTTCAGCAAGCAAAATACGGATATTCTGTACAGAATGTCCCGCTACGGTATGACGGGTTACGATCCCCTGTGGCTGTTGTTGCAAGTCAGGAACCATGGCCCTCTCCAGCAGCAACGCAATGCACCTGTGCAATTGTGCCTGTCGTACCGGCTTAACCAGGTATCCATCAAAGCCTATCTGCTTGAGTGCCGCGGCGTCGCCCCTCTTGCCTGCTCCGGTCAACATTATCATCAGGGTTGATTTCAGGAGCGGTTCTTCCTTGATCCTGCGGCCAAATTCACAACCGTCCATACCGGGTAATTTTTCATCCATCAATATCACCCGGAACGGGGCATTTCGATTGACTGCTCCCAGCAGGATCTCCAGTGCCTCTTCACCATCCCTTGCCGTTTCATATGAGCACTTCCATTGATCAAGCTGGGCTGTCAACAGGCTGCAATTTGTGACACTGTTGGTTACCACGAGCACGGATGTGCTGCTGATGTCGGTTTGCAACGGGGAAGGGGAGTCTATTGCTGCAGGGTGACTTGCTTCCGGTGCTTTTTCAAATACAGCAGTAAACCAGAAGGTGGAGCCGGAACCAGATCTGCTGGTAACACCGATTTCTCCCCCCATCAGTTCGGCAAGTTGCATGCAGATAGCCAATCCAAGACCGGCGCCTTCATATTTTCGGGATTTTGAGCTGTCAAGTTGGGTAAATGGAACAAAAATCTCCTCCTGCCGTTTCGGATGAAATGCCGATCCCGGTATCGTGCACCTCAAACAAAATGGTTAGCTGGTCGTTCTGTTCCGAGACAAAAGTACTATTGACCAGCACTTCCCCTTTGTGAGTAAACTTGATAGCATTGCTTATCAGGTTGTTTAATATCTGCCGTACCCGTCCAGGGTCCCCTTTCAGGGTCATCGGAATAAGCGGATCGATAAAGCAGAAAAGATCAAGCCCTTTGTCGGCAGCCCTCAGGGCCAGCAGCTCTGCGGTATCCTCCAGAGAACCGCGCAGATCAAACTCGATCATTTCCAGATCAAGTTTTCCCGCCTCGATTCTTGAAAAGTCCAGGATCTCGTTAATCAGGCCAAGAAGGTGCTCGCCGCTTTTACGAACTATTTCAGCAAAGTCCCGTTGTTCGTGGGTGAGATCCGTATCCAGCAGCAGGCTGGTCATGCCTATCACACCATTCATTGGGGTGCGGATTTCGTGACTCATGGTGGAGAGGAAGTAGCTTTTCGCCTGAGTTGCTTTTTCAGAGTTCTCTTTGGCGTACTGCAGGTCTTGCATGGTCAGTTTGAGCTGGGTGATGTTCTCGTGGGAAACAACCGCATAATTAATACCGAAGAGGGTGAACGGATTGATTCTGCAAATGAACCAGCGGTATGTGTCGGGTGAATGGCAGGGGTACTCCTTGACAAACTCGGTGCTGCTACCATCCATGACCTTCCTGATCGCAGTGGCGATATCATCAAATGAATCAACGTCATCACATGATGTCAGACATACCTCTATATAATTGGCGCCAACACCGTATGCTCCTTCCACGGCATTGTTTTCGCTTGCAAAATCATTCCAGGCTTTGTTGGTAATAATGATCCTGCTTTGAGAGTCAATCACACAGATATGTGCACTCAGCCCATCGAGTGTTGTCCGAATAAAGTGTTCCCGTTCCCGGAGAAGATCTTCTGCTGCGGCAGAGTCCTGTTCCCTCTTCTGCACTTCCGCTTGCAGAGTGTTAAATGCCTGTGCAAGCGGTCCCAGCTCATCAGTACGGGTAACATCAAGCCTTTTAGCATGGTCTGCGCCCGGTATAGTCAGATTTTTTATCTGCTCGGTAAATGAATTCAAAGGGCTGACGATTGAGGTTCCGATTTTGAAAACCAGGACTATCGAAGCAATAAGTGTCAGTAACATCCCTGGAAGAAACGTATTTCTGAATATTCTGACTGACTGAAATGCCTCATCTGCAGGAATGTTTGCTCCCATAATCCAGCCGGTGCTCGCCAGGCGCCTGAAGGATGTCAGAAGATGTACTCCCCTGGAATTTATTGTTTCTCCGAACACATTACCTTCATTAACCGCCCTGTCATACAGCTTGTTTTCTCCCGGTTTTGCGCTCAGCACCATGATACGCGAGCGGTCAGGGTGCATAAGCATTGTGCGGTTCTGGGATGTGAGATACAGGTATCCACCCTTGCCAAGTCTGGTATCCTGATGGCTGTGCACCAGTCCCCCACTGTTATAAAGGTCGACTCTGCCACAGAGCACCCCGCTAACTGAACCGGTGGCGTCCCGCAATGGAGATGTCATCATAAAAGCCGGGGTTTTGTTGCTTAAAGAAATAAATGGCTCCGAGACATATGGTTTGTTACTGCTAACAGTATTTTTGAAATAGTCCCTGAAAGCGCGAGACGCACCAATGCCGACGGATCCGCGTGGATACTCGGCTATTATTACGCCTTCCTTATTCAGCATAATTATATGGGTACTGAAACATGAATGCAGCCCGACGCGACTATCGAGCCATTTCTGCGCCGTTTCTCGGGAGGTGGTGATGTCAGGTGGAGCCAGTTCGGCCGATTTGATCAGCACGTTATGGTTTTTTGTAATATCTTCATCCATTTCACGGACCGCAACGAATGCTGCGTCATTCAGGCGGGAGAGGACCTCTTCACGTATCGCATGCCTGAAGTAGAAGTATGTGCTTATGGCAACGATTGTCAGCACCAGCGCTATGAAAATAGTCGTGGATATCAAAAGCCTGCTTCTTATGCTGACAAAATTCATATTATTTATCCTGATGAGTACCAGTATATTTGATTAAATCTACCGACACTATCTTATATACTATGTTTTTATAACTTGAACTGTCTTACAAGCCTCTGTAATTCTTCGGCATTTCCGCTCAGCGCCGAAGCTGCGGAAGCCGATTCATACGCACCACGGGAGGTTTGCTGAACGACATCGGTGATCTGATGCATATTACTGGAAATTTCTCCGGTAGTGGCGGTCTGTTCCTCGGCAGCGGTGGCAATCTGATTGATCTGCATGGCAACATCATTTACCTGCGCCAGAATGTTCTGTAATGCCTGTCCTGATTTTTCCGCTTCCATAGTGCCTGCTTCAACCTGATGCACCCCCTGTTCCATGGCGGCAACCGCCCCCCTGGTTTCATTCTGGATGGCCTTGATCATTTCTCCTATTTCACGGGTTGCCCGCGTGGTTCTTTCAGCCAATGCGCGAACTTCATCGGCGACAACCGCAAAACCGCGGCCCTGCTCCCCTGCACGGGCTGCTTCGATGGCGGCATTAAGCGCCAGCAGGTTGGTCTGGTCTGCAATGTCTTCAATAGTGCCGATGATCGCCCCGATCTGGTCGCTCCTCGCCCCCAGGTTTTCCACCGTTCTGGCAGATTCCTGAACTCTTTCGGCAATCTGACCCATTACCCGGACGGTATTATTTACGACCTCTGCGCCATCCTGAGCTGTATGGGAAGCACGTTGCGCCCCTTCAGCCACCATCTGGCAATTCTGGGCAATATCCCCGGATGTGGCTGCCATTTCTTCGCCTGCTGTTGCAACGGTAGTAGCCTGGGCGGCAACCTCCTCAGAACCGGTCGCAATCTGTTCAGCAGTCGCATTCAAACGGGTAGCGGCTGAAGACACCTGTGCCGATGTGCTGGCAATCTGGCTGATCATGTTGCGCAGCTTTTCAATGAACAGATTGAAGTATTTGCTGACATCTGCCAGTTCGTCTTTGGTCGTGTCATCGAGGCGTTTAGTCAGATCACCTTCACCCTGGGAGATATCCATCAGCATCAGACGAAGGGCATCGACCGGTTTCATAATTGTGCGAATTAACCAGGTAGCAAGACCTGCCTGGAACAGGATGCCGAAAACACCAATTATCAATGCCTGAATAAGTGCCGCTTTCCGTTCGGCATCAAAATCTTCGTCAGCTTTTTTGGCCTCTCTGGCAATTGACTCGTCAATTTTCAACATCATTTCCCGCACAATCTTAACCTGTTTATCAGTGGCTTCATCCAATTCCTTTATCTCTTTTGTAATGGCATCAGTAGTCTTCAGTAGCGGCAGAGTTTTGGTCTCAAAAATGGCAACTATCTCATGAGCTGCTTTCTTCGCAGTCTCAGCCCATTCTTTTTCTTCTTTGGTATCCGCTACCTTTGCCACCTCTTCAAGGTGCTTCAGATTCCTCTCTTTGGTAGCAGCCCACTCTTTGGCTGTTGCTTCCAAATCACGGTTGATAACGGCATCGGCTATCACACCATAGAGTGACAGGCCGACACGGGAACCTTGTGCAGCCAGCAGGGCATCAGCGGAGCGCTTGGCACCTTCATCCTGCATTCTTCCCAGGGTGGAAATACTGCGGTACTCCATCCCGACAATACCAGTGATTGTGAACAGCAAAATGATGACGTTGACGATGATTTTCGATCTGATTGTTGCCATGATGTTAGTCCCCTTTATTAATGAATATCCCTCGTTTTTATATGCCTGCGTAAGTTTTCAACCTGGCTCAAGACGAAAATATCTTCCGGATCGCCTCTTCAAGAATGGACAGTTTGTAAGGTTTTTGAATGAACCCGGCCAGCCCTTTGCCGACGAATTTTTGAGTAACTTCCTGCTCGTTGTAACCACTGGACATAATGACTCTGACGTCAGGTCTGATATGTCGTAATTCCCGGAAGCACTGTTCACCGTCCATGTGCGGCATGGTCAGATCAAGGTTGATAAAACTGACGTCAGGGTTTAGCTTGAACTGCTCTACTCCTTCACGGCCATCATCAGCTGTTATGACCGTAAAACCAAGTTCCTTCAGCATTTCAGCTCCGATGCCACGAACTGTTTCCTCATCATCGACCAGCAGGACTTTACCTTCGCCTTTCCAGCCGTCAGAGTTGCTGGCAATGTTAAAAATTTCAGCTGGCCTGCTGGAAGCGGAAAGAAGGATTTTAAACGTGGTGCCCCGCCTGGGCTCGCTATATACTTTGATAGCACCCTTGTGCCCCCGGACGATACCGAGCACCGCCGCCATTCCCAGCCCACGCCCGGTGAATTTGGTGGTAAAGAACGGATCGAAGAGCTTCCCCTGAGTTTCCTTATCCATGCCGCAGCCGGTATCAGCAATCTCAAGGTAGACATAGAGGCCTTCACTGATGTTTTCATCAAGCCATACCCCCTTGAGATAACTCCGGTCACAGTCCATACAACCGGTAGTTATGGCAATGGTACCGCTCTTGTCGCCGATGGCTTCAGAGGCATTGATAACCAGATTCATGATAATCTGACGCATCTGCGTGGCGTCGGCTTCAACTGCCGGCAGCGGTGAGTGCGGATTAATTCGCAGCACCGCTTTTTTGGAGATGGACACCTCCAGCATATGCAACATCTCTTCCAGCAGAATGTTAAGGTCGATATTGTCAACGACAAATTTTCCTTTGCCGGAGTAGGCCAGCATCTGCCTGGCCAGGTCAGCGGCCCGTGTTGAGGCCTGTTCGATGCGCTGCAGGTTTTCGACAACCGGAGATTCCTTGTTGATTTTCTTCAGGGCAAGGTCGGCGTTACCCATTATGGCAATGAGAATATTATTGAAATCGTGGGCAATACCGCCGGCAAGCACACCCAGGCTCTCAAGCTTCTGAACATGGAGAAGTTGCTGTTCAAGCTTGATCCGCTGCTCTTCAGCATACTTGCGCTCGGTTAAATCAATGTCCAGGCAGAAAAGCTCCTTTTGTCTGCCAGCCGGATCAAGCAGTGCATGACTGGAGAATACCGGCACTCGGGAGCCGTCTTTACGCTTCAGAAGAAGTTCACCAGCGGGGATAGGCTCCCCGCTCTCAATCATCTGCTGCATTGCACCTTTGACCCCCTCCTTCATTTCCTCCGGGATAATGAGATCCAGCAGATTTGCTCCCATCGCTTCTTCCGCACTGTAGCCATACAGCAGTTCGGATGCCCTGTTCCAGAAAAGCACCGTTCCATCAAGCGCATAGCCTTGAGCCGCCACACTGGGGATATCCTCCAGCAGTGTGCGGAAACGCGACTCACTTTCTGTCAAGGCTGCTTCCGCCTGTTTGCGATCGGTAATATCAATGGTGTATCTGCTGCTTTGGCAACAGCATCAAGACGCTTCAGGTTGAGTGCTTTCGCTTCGGCCCATTCTCTGGCAGTTGCAACCAGGTCATGTCTAATAATAGCATCCGTAATAACAGCATATAGTGAAAGACCGACCCGCGCCCCAACTTCTGCTATTACTGCATCGGCCGAACGCTTGGCACCATCATCCTGGATTTTTGCCAGCTGACGAAGATTATTGAATTCCATGCCGACAATGACGATAATGGTGATCAAGAGCAGGACAACGTTTATGATTATTTTAGATCTGATGTTGTTCATTTGAATAATCCCACCTGTTTTTTCAGGGTACTTTCAACCTGACGATTTGACTTTGTTTACGGTACGGGTAAAGGTAAGCAGTCTGTTGCTGTTTGGAATCAACGTAGAACTAACTTCAACATCCAGCAAAGTCCCGTCTGCTCTTCGCTGACGTGTTTCAAAACGATCATAACCATGTTCAATAATTTTCTGCACATGCAGTTTAATCTCTTCCGGGTTTTCAACCTCTTCAATTTCACTGATACTCATGCCCAGCAGCGTCTCACGGCTGTACCCGTAAAACTCACAGGCTTTTTCATTAACTTCGAGAATTTTTCCGGAAGTGTCTACAATCCAGAAGGCATCAAGAGTTGTGTTGGCAAGCGCTCTAAACTGGATAGCCATTACATCGAGCTGCTTTTCAGCGTTTTTCCGGTTTGTTATGTCTATGGCATAACCTGCGATGTATCTGGCACCACCACGTTCAAACGGGAATTTGATGGTGGTAAAATAGAGGCCGTCAAGCTCTTCCTCAAGCTCAAGGCGACAACCTGACTTCAAAACAACTTTGTCGTCATGGATAATTTTATTGGCAAATTCTTTCGGAAACAGCTCCGACATCTTCTTCCCGATAATCTGGTCCAGAGGTTTGCCAAGCAATGTTTCATAGTTTCCGCTGACCTGGATAAATCTCAGCTGCTCATCCTTAATGAAAGTGTAGATTGGGCTGTTATCTATAAACAGATGGAAGATTTCTTCATTCTCCTTAAGAGCAACTTCCATCATCTTGCGAGTGGTAATATCCTGAATAACCAGATGCAGAAAAGTTCTATTGTTCTGGATGAATTGCGACATAGTACAGTTTAGCCATACTTTTTTTCCATAGGTGGTCTGAAGGGTTATATCACCGCTTTGCTCCTGCCCGGTATTCATTACCTCCATGGCCATTATCAGGAGCCCGGAACTTTTCCAGGATTCCAGATATTTAAAGTTCTGGCTGAGAGCCTGCTCACGGCTACAGCCGATAATTGCAGCAGCGGTCTCATTTACGACAACACATAGTCCGGTGGAATCATAGGAGAGCAGGCCAATCGGAGAAGAACCAAGCATGCGACTTTTCAGCTCAAGAGCCTGAAATCCTTCCGACTGTTTGTTCTGGTTAAGCGCAAAACCATCCATGAAACAGTAAGACATTTTTTCTCGGTCAAAGAAGATGGGATAACCTGCATTCTGCAGCGTCATCATATAGCGGTAGATGGTGCGGTCTGTAACACCCAGTGAATTGGCCAGAAGGGAGGCGGTGATTCTCTTGCCACTGTCCAGCTGTCCAAGGATTTTCACCAGTGAATTCAATTTGTCTGAAGGATTTTTCGGCATATTTCCAAGCACACTCACGTGTTAGTATTTGAAAATTAACTATGCCTTATATCATAATACCCTGACAACAGTATGTCAGATAGAGTTTCCGTAAAATCGAATCATTTCAAAAATTGTATATTTTTTGGGTATTTGATAACGTCTCGGACCTAAGCGTTTTTGTCAAAACAGCCCTCCCCGCAGCTGCCACAGGCGATACTGAGTAAACGTTTATGTGATCGTCAACTGGATCCCCGAGTCTGCGTAGAAACGCTCAAAGAAACTCTGTTCAAACATGGCGCCCCTGAAATTTTCAACACCGACCTGGGCTGCCAGTTTACCGTGCAGCTTCACGTCCGAGCTAACTACATGGTACATTTTGGGCACTGTCAGCTATAACCGACCAGCGGGCGAGCATTGCGGCGTTTTCAGCACCCAGTTTATCCATGAGGTTCATTCGGTGTACATCCACCGTTCTCATGGAAATCCCAAGTTGTTGAGCTATTTCTTTTGATTTCATTCCATA
>CAIUSO010000146.1 GCA_903901875.1 uncultured Geobacteraceae bacterium
GCAGTTTTTGTCGTACCTTGAATCTGCTGTAAGCAGGTATGATGCCGTCATTCATGCCTACTGCCTTATGAACAACCACTATCATCTGCTCCTGGAAACACCCTCCGGCAACCTTTCAAAAATCATGTAGCATATAAATGGTGCTTACACCAGCTACTTCAACGTAAAAAGAAAAAGGAGCGGACATCTCTTTCAGGGGTGCTATAAGGCGATAGTTTTAGGATAAATAGTGTAGGTTTGACCCCATTTACTTCACCCCTGGCACAATAGTGGATCGTTTGGTAGAGGTGTATTCCGGTCCCCACGACTATCTCAACAGCCCATACTGGTACAACAGCAATGGCAATGCCATATCATACACAGGATTTGCAAGATATGTTGGTGAAGCACTGAATACAGCAAATGTTGTTGTTGCCACACCTTTTGTTGCTGCATCCGTTACACCTGCCTATACGATACCCGCTGCCATGTCAACAAATAATTATGGTAACAGGTGATAGTCATGAAAACATGCTTTCTGGCATTGGCTTTAGTATTAATATGCACATGTTTTGTAGTTGCAACTGACTCACCCTTTTTGGTTATGCCTGAAACATGGAAACCACATGTAATTACTGATAATCATGGCTGTATGAATATTACTGGTGATTTCAAATTGTTAGGTGAAAATGCACCAGAAAGCCCCAATTTATTTCTGGAGAGATTTCCGTTTTCGTTTGATACGATGATTGGCGGTGACCTACCGGTTGCTATTCGGAAACAAGTGACACATGTGCACATAGATCAATACGATTGTTCTGTGCTGACATTTTCTTATTTCATCAATAATCATCACATCTTTACCCGAATACTCAACAATTCTGACAAAAACACGCTGAGTTGCAACAAGGCATCATTAATAATATTCGAAAAACCTCCCGAGTCATGTAGCGAAGGTGGTTGTAGAATGATGACTAGAGTCAATAATTTGTATTTATCTGAAGATGGATCGTTAATACTTAATTCCGTTTATGTGGGCGTTGATAGTTTTTTTTATTTTGTCAGGAAACCTTTTAGAAAAGAATATTTAGTGAGGTTCAAGAGAGTGAAGCCATAGAATAAATAGGAATAATTAGGGACACTCCCCGTTTATGGTGTTTTTTTAGTCTTTTTACTTTATCATTTACTCATGCTACGAATCGCCCGAATCATAGCGACCGACTTACCGCACCACATCACGCAGCGCGGCAATAATCAAGCTACCGTTTTTTTTGATGACCAAGATCGAGCTACCTACCTGAAGTTACTGGTGCTTTATTCTAAAAAACACCATTTTCAAATATGGGCTTACTGCCTGATGGACAACCATGTCCATCTGCTTGTCGTACCGGAAACAGAATCATCCCTCGCACGGGGGATTGGCTTAACAAATCAGGTGTACACCCAGTACCTTAACCGTAAATTAAATCAGTCCGGTCGAATATGGCAAAACCGCTTTTTCTCATGTGTGGTTGAAAACGACAACTATCTCTGGGCAGTGGCCCGTTATATCGAGCGCAATCCGGTACAAGCAGGGATGGTGGAAAGAGCAGAAGAGTTTTATTGGTCCATTTCCAATGCCCATATAACCGGTGCTCACAATCTTTTCCTTGGAACAACTTCATGTCTTGATGGAAAGAAGCAGAGTGAGTATGCCGAATTTGTTATGACTGAGGATGATGAGACGAACAGGGCAATTCAGCTGGCAACTCGTACCGGACGGCCATTCGGCTCAGACAGTTTTGTCGATATGCTGGAATTTCAGCTTCAACAGTCAGAGAGTACAGGGTCAAACCTACACTCTTGACAAATTAGCATCTTGACGATAGAGTTCTCCTGAAACTTGGCATGCGAAGGAGAGTAAAGATGGGCAGACCGCTAAGAATCGAATATCCCGACGCACATTACCATGTCACATCATGAGGGA
>CAIUSO010000147.1 GCA_903901875.1 uncultured Geobacteraceae bacterium
CTTCGCCCATTTGGCAAGGAACCAGGCATAGGTGGTGGTAAGATGATTCTTGCCTTCAGCCCAGGGAACCTGTTCCACCTTGATACCGCAAGCTGGACAATCGACACGCCGCATGGCGTACAGAAAGAAAACAGCGATGCCCCACAATGGGACAAACTGGAAACGGCGTACCGGTAAGGTATCGTAACCAGGACCGGTGTTACTGCAAACGGAACAAACAGGGCGACTTCCCTTCCGGTGTCTGATTTCAATTTCAAGGAGCAAGTGCGCAGACTTTTCTACCAAACGAACAGCACCATACACAAAACCATTATGCAATTGGATCCGATTCAGTATAGACTTGACTAGCATCCCGCTCTCCTTGTCTTCATTGGATTTCTTGGTCGAAACCATAATGACTGATTTGAAGACGGGATGCTCTATTTTTAATTGACGGGGTTGCTGGTCAGGCCTTCATTTTCTGAAATCTACCCACAAATTCTGCGGATGAACCGGTTTTCTTACCCACTCGCACTTGGGTCTCTAAAAAAATTTAATTCTCTAAAAGGTTACAGATTCTTTCAACATCACTTACAAGACGTAAATGCCGTGGTAGGTACCTTAGATGGTACTCCATCATAACCTTTGGTGATATAATAAACTGCTGCCATCCATGATCAGCCAGAAGCCGATGCCCGTATTCGATGTCTATGTAGAACGGCCCGGAACGATCTTTCGAAGCTAACCAGTCGTTAAGGGATTTATGAAATGGGACGATGGTGTCAGTGTTACTATCACCACTACGGGGAAACAGTGAGCCCAGGGTATCCAATTGGTCAAACAGTTCCATCCGACTATTATATCCCTGTACGTCAGCAAGAAATCTGAGTTCCAGTGGACTCAGGGCGGCAAATATGAGAGAGAGGAGTTGGCGGATCCTATCTTTGTATGCCTGTATGGTATTACCGAACTGACGCATGAAGAACTGAGTGTATACTTCGCCCAAACCACGGGGGAACTCATCTGGATGGTTCAAGTCCAATTGTCCTTTATGGATTTCGTCACAGACATAACGGGCGTAAAGAAAGACCCCTTCGCTTTGATCAAGGATGATCTCAGTCTGCCCTTCGGTTATCGTAGGGAGTCTCTTCCTCAGAAATTCAGAAATATCGGCACGGTTAGCCTCAATACTGGTGTCCAGCACTAATGGGGATAGGGACTGAAATAGAGTGGTAATCTCCGGTTCAGGGCGAGATGTGACCAGGAAACGTAACCACGATGGTGTCTTGGAAGCACGTCTTGTGAGAAGAAGGGTAATCTCATTCTTGTACCCTCTGGTCGCTTCATCAAGTGCATCGATCAGGACAATGATCGTACGGTCAGGTTCAGGAAAGTTCTCAGCAAGGGGCTGCACCACTAGTTTATCAAATAGAGTGTACGCCTCAGTATATTCCACCATAGTGCCGTGAACGTCTAGCAGTGACAATCTATCCTGATAGTCAGGGAGCTGGGTGGAGAGCTGGTAGACCAGCGAAGCGACCATCTTACAGGGATCTCTTTTCTCCTCACTGTTCACATCACAGAAATGGAAGGCAGCTATCTCCCGGCGATTATCTCTTAGCCATGCTGAAATTGCAGATTTACCGACACCGGGTGCCCCCTGAAGCCAGAAGATCTTCGATCCCTTATCATCCCTCAGCCAGTTATCTACTGCCTCAAATACCCACTTTCTACCAGTGAAATCACGAAGTAACCCAGAGATGTCTCGTTCAAACTTGATGGGCTTAAGGGCATCCTGTAGTTTCCGCTGAACACCATCGAACTCTATCTTATTCGACTCCAGGGCGACCAGTAATCGATCTAATCTCTGCTCAGAAACGGCAGGTTTGTTCTCAGGAGGGTAGCAATCCTGCATGTCGAGATACTGTACCCGATATATGGAAAGTGGTGGCTCACTAAACACCAGCATGACAGGAACCACGGGAATCTTGGAGGTAAGGGCCTTCGCAATTTCGTTGAGGCAGTAGCCGTCAGGACGACGCACAGAGTGGGGAGTCATAATGAACACGACACGACCTGTCTGCTTGTCACTGCCAGCCCAATTGAGTCCCTCATCTATGTAATGCTCCCAGTCGCCCCCTTCCTTCAGTTTCTCCCTGTCGAACCACACCTGATGCCCACGGGCCTCAAGATCACTCTTTATCCGTTCAGCCAACGAAGCATAGTCATCACGACCATAACTGATGAAGATACGTAAGGGGATGACCGTTTTTTCCTCGACAAAAGTGTGGTCGCAATCCTCACAAATCCATCCTGTTTCTTCTTGCTGAAAAGCGTATTGGCAGAATTACATATTGGACAGAGCAGATCCATAGAGAAAACTCCCGGTAATGTACAACGAGACATGCGACTTAAGCACCGATGTTCTATCACATATGACAGAATCACCAACCAGACCAAAAGGATGTTACTTACTGAATTTTGTTGATCTAGAGACTAATATTCGGGTATAAATCAATTATATTGGACAGTTATCTTCACATAAACATCAGTCACAGGGGGAACATATGGCAAATAACAACAAAAACAACGATGGTGGAAATCCATTATTAACCTTGCTACTTATATTATTATTTGTAACGATAATTTTCGTATTTTGTCCCGGCATGATGGTAATGTCCATCATTCAATCATCATTCCACACCACACTGGATATCGGACAGATGTGGACATTTTCAATTATAATATCAGTGGCCTTATTTGGCACACTATACTTTAGTACCAAGGAAAACGCGATAAAACTGTATCTGAGCCTTTGTCTGCTAATCGTAGTTTCAGGAGCTATTGCTCATTTTGGCATCAAAGCTTCGCTTCCATCAAGATTTATCAGCTACTTTTTCAAATAGTACCACCTGATAACAGTGGTGTTTATCACTCGCGAGTTCGATAAACAGCTGAAAGAGTGTTCAGTGCCTCATTCATCCGTTTGGTACTGGCAGCGGCTACTCCCTTAAAAGTGAACGGCCTGCGAGCATCTTTGTCAGCTCTCCATCCTGATCGGCACGCAAACTCGCCGACATACCAGAGAAGCAGATACAGCTGATACGAGCTTATATTGGCCGCCCACTTAGTGCTGTCACCATTTTTTTCAAATGGTGGCGGTACTCATCTGTGTATGCTGATCCAGCTTCGTCAGACAATGTATTTTCACCTGGCAAAACTCGCAACTCCAGGTAATTCGGTGCTTTTAGAACCGCCCGAAAGATTGCCAGCTCTTCAAGGGCACGGCTTAACCTGATATGGAAGTTGACATATTCAACCGGTGGGAACTCGCCGGTTTTGCTTCTGGAATTCAGGAACTCCATACCAAAAATATCGATTGCGCCGAGCACGGCTTCAAACGATTTACAGGAGATGTCGCACGCCCACCGTGCGTATTTTGCAAACTTCAGATTGTAAGAAAGTGCAGAAGGTATAACGGTACTCAGCATAATAATTGTCCTGTCTTTGGTAATTTTTGTGTGAAGCCACAGTGCTGATAAACGTCTCCAGAGGGTTGTAGCCTCTGTTTTAAGTAAAGGGCACTCACCAATACCCCGCAACGTCATCCAACAAGCACCCAAACAGAACGCAGAGGAATTCAAGCTGATCATTCAGCCGGTGATCACTCTCCAGCAGATGTAGTTGAGCTTTGTATTCCCGTGCAAAATTGATGGAATGTCCCACCGGGACTATTTCGTCGTTCCATCCATGGGCGATAACGGTCTTTTCAGCCACTGGCCGGGGGGCTTGCACAGCATAACCAGGCATGTAAAATGCAGGTGCCATCAGAAACAACCCTTTCGGCTTGATGACCGATGAAGCAACCGTCGATATGTAGCCACCCATACTTGAACCGACCAGCATGGTAACGGTGGTCTCCTTCGTAACATCCAACAGCCGCTCAATTCGCTTTTCAGGATCCGTTACATCAGAATAATCCGGGCTCTCAACCTGATATCCCCGGCTCCGTGCAACGTCAGCAAGAGCCTTAATTTTAGATCCCCATGGCCCGCTTTCCTTGCCATGGGCGAAATATGCAACCGGTCTATTCTCACAATCGCTCATACAACCTCCGTGTGGCCTGAATTCAGAAAGACTCCGCCCATTTTTCCCAAAACCCCGGTTCATCATGATGGGCATTTTTCATGGCAATCTCCAGTGGCAGATAATAAAAGCGCACACGCTCATCACGCATGGTGCCATCTGGATGTTCCAGGTAGTCCCTCACCACCTGATACTGTTGTTCCCCCTCGTCATAGGGGACATCCAGATATATTTCACCGAGGTAACTGCGAAAACCATTTTCACTGGCGACGGGACCGCACTCCTGCCAGACAATGTGGTTTCTACGAAGCCACGCGACCACCTTCTTACGGCGGGTATCAACGCGATAATCATAACCTCTCCAGGAATCATCCTCAAAACTGCCCCAGGTGACCGGATGAAATTGCAGGTAAAGAACACCCCTCTGCTTTTTTCTGGCGATAACATCGATATACTCAATCAATGCGGGCATATCATTCCCCCCCGATATTCCTGAATCTAAGTGGTAATTTGACAATCAATACGCTGCAATCCATCCAGTGCACCGCAGGCGATAGAGATATGGGGAGCATTGATCTCCGGTTCCCGTGGATTTATCCGAATCACCGAGACATTCTTCCGGGACCCCATTCGCTCCGACAGCATTCGTATGGTGGGGATTGAAGTACCGGCCCCCAGCTCAATTACCACCGTTTTCTTTCTTGCATTGTCAACACGAAATCTGTCAAAGCGTTGTTTTTGGAAATTCGTCCGCCGTGATGACCAACTCCAGTCACCAAACATCAATATATTGGGACGAGCGATAGTGCCGCAGTGCGGACAGCGGGGAAGCTCATTCACGGCCCTCATAGTCCCGCTGTCAATTACAAAAGCAGCCTTGTTTTCCCAAATATCAGGGGTGCATGCCTGTTGGCACTGCAGCCAATGGATAGTACCATGCACCTCATATATGTTATCCTCAGCAAAGCCCGCCTTCTGGAACTGCCCATCGACATTTGAAGTTACCACGAAACAATCTGCGTTATTTTTCTCTAGCCACTTTTGAATGAGGTGAAAGCCATCGTGGGGGATTGTCTCTCGATAGAGTTTCGTCCGATGGCCATAAAAGCCCCATCCAAAGTGAGGATCATGGGCAAAATGCTGGGGATTTGCACACTCTTCAAATGACAGCCCCAAACGTTGGTATTCTGGATAGGCGTTCCAGAACCCCTTATTACCCCGGAAGTCGGGCAATCCTGAGTCAACACCCATGCCGGCACCGGCTGTAATTATGAACACTTCAGCTTCGCTTATGAGTGATGACGCTCTCTTGAACATGATTACCTCTCTTTAAAAAATGTGCGTTCCCTGAATCAGATAACGGCACATTACGGGTCATTTCTTCATAACGCCCAACCTACTCTTCAGATTCCGAATATCCGACCGGTGTTCCCTGATCTGCACATCAGAACAGCGCGATGCACTTGACTTAGTAATGGACAACCACCGTCCGTACCACTGCATACGAGCCTCAGGCATAGCATGCTCCATGAGAGCATCAACTTTAAGCAGCACCGGCCGCAACCCACAGGAGTAGCAAATATTTTCGCCATCCATTTCTATCACTTTTTCTCGATTATCGAGGCATTTACCATAATATTCTATCGCCCGACCTGGTGAGGATACTGCATAGTTTTCTGCCAAGCCACGATATGAATCAGAGAGCCACCAGAAATAGCGCGCCACATCGCCATCAAGAGCCACAACCCGCTCCAGTGCCTTCACTTCCATCTCATACCAGGCACAATGCGCCGTATCCTTCGTATCAAAACCGGTAATGTGCAATAAGGCATTCACTAATGTCGGCACCAGCAAGAGGATATCACTATCATAGGGAGCAACATCACCGGCTTTATCGGCAAGTGACAAGAGCTTTTCATACAATTCAACCTTCAGGTTTCCCTTGAGTGCCACTAGCTTCTTGATTGGTGTGGCAAACATCCCCTCTTCGTAGGTACCCGCATCGCCATCAATCAAAGTTTCCCGCAACTCCAGACACTTCAGATACCATTCACGGGCTCGTCGCGCCGCCGTTTTTGCATCTGCATCGCCCAGACGGTCATAGCAAACGGACATATCGTGAAGGAGATCTGTATCATTGATACCAAGTTCTTGAAGACCCAGAAATTGATTTAATGATTCCTCATAACATTCGCGAGCTGCTTTACCTTTTTTCAGATCTCCCAGAGATGCAGCATAGTGTGCAAGGGCCTGCAGATATCGTTCGCATTCCGGGTTGTCAGACACAAGTAACCGTCCAACCCGAACACATTTCTTCAACCATGACGGATAGTGTTTGAAAGCACCCGCACCCAACGCACTGTTTCGAGCTGTTTTTTCCAGTTTTTCTACACAGGAGGCATAGACCAGCAACAGCTCCTCATCAGGGTTTTCATCAACAATGTATTCCTCTAACGCAGACTCAACTTTACTCAGAATGGAGATGCGCAACTCGGCAGAAGCATCCATTTCCTCCAGCTTTTGATCCAACTCAATGACAATCTGGGCAGTGAGGTTAAACAGCTCATGACCACCAACCTCAAGACTCTCACAATCGTCAGCATCATCCCCGTACAGTGACTGATAATAATTTTCATTGCGTACAGTCTTCGCCAAAATCGAATATAAAAATTTGGCTTCCTTGCTGTGTGCCGACCCATCGCCAGAGAGCAGATATTCAGCCAGAGCACGATTAGCCCCCTGCTCTTCATCCTCGGTCAGATCATCACTATAAAAGCTCTGAGCTTCGCCGATATCCCCCGCTGCAATAAAACCGGCCATGACGCTGTATCCGGATTCAGGTTCATTATTTGTGGTTGATTCGACGGCCAATATTTCTTTGCTCTTTTGCATTTGTGCAACCTCCGTTGTACGATACTGTGGTTACTGGAGAAACAAAATCGGTATAAATTAAATGTATTTCAACCTATTGGCTATATTCAGATCACTGAGAAGCTGTTTTACGTATCGGGAGAAGCAGGCCACCAGGCAGGTTGAGTCCCGAGGAAATATTAAGTAGGATGCCTACCGCAAACATACTGATTATCAGTGAGCTACCACCATAACTGAGGAAAGGCAAGGCTAAACCTTTGGTGGGAAGCAATCCGAATACAACGCCCATATTGACAAGTGCTTCAATACCAAACAGTGAGGCAATACCCAACGCTAAATACCTCCCAAAGGCATCAGGTGCTGCAAGAGCAACGCAAAGTGCCCGTTGTACCAGTAGAAAAAATATTCCAATGACTATCATCACCCCAAAGAAACCGAATTCCTCACCGATCACAGCCAAAATAAAGTCCGTATGGGCTTCGGGCAAGTAGAATAGTTTTTGCCTGCTGTTGCCGAGGCCAACCCCTATTAACCCGCCCTTACCAAGGGCGAGCAGGGACTGGATCGCCTGATAACCTCCCCCTAACGGGTCTTTCCATGGATCAAGAAAAGCGGTAACACGGCGTAATCGATACGGTACATTTACTATCAGGAAGTAGACAAATGGTAAAGCTAAGAGAAACACAGAGATAATGTGCCTTGGACGTGTCCCGGCAGCGAATAGCATGGTAAATGCAACCAGAAAAAGAGTGACGGCGGATCCCATGTCCGGTTGTACTAATAGCAGTGACAATAGTATCATCAGCACTCCCATGTACGGGAGGAAACCCTTACCAAGAAGCATTATGCGCTCCTGTTTACGATCAAGAGAGAATGCCATGAAGATAATCAAAGCAATTTTGGCAAATTCGGATGGTTGAAACCGAAAGCCCAGAGCAAGCTTTATCCATCGAGATGAACCGCCAGCAGCACCACCGACACCAGGTATCAGTACAGCCACAAGCAGTAGAAGACTGAGAGCTAGGGCGTATATGGCATATTTCTGCCACAGGTGATAATCAATCTTCATAACTGCAAACATCAACACCATACCAACGAGTGCGAAGCCCCCCTGACGTTTCAGAAAATAGAAACCATCATGGTAACGCTTGTCAGCCATAACTGCTGACGCTGAAAAGACCATCACCACCCCGAAACAGGTGAGCGCCATAACGGCAACAATGATGTAAATGTCGTATTTTTCGATATTCTTAAACATGGTTATTCTCTAACACGTTTCGAGCATACTGATTATTATTAATTTTTTTATCGATATAGTTCGCCATGACCTCTGCTATTTTCGGACTTCCATTGATTATTTTTTTGATGGTTACATCATTCAACAATCGCAAGCGCACACCGTTATTGACCTCTAGTGTCGTTCGCACAACCATTTCAACCGGATTATTCAGCAAGAAATAAATCGTCTCTTCGTGCAAATACTCACAACAGCCTACTCTTACACGAATCATGAAATAGTCTGACTGAGCTAGTTCAGCAAGAACATCGGCACTGCCGGGAAGTTTCCAAAAGAGGGAAGAACCAACTATGGAATTCAGTTCGAAACTGTCTATCGATCTGCTTTGACCGTTGACTATCAAAGTTGCATTGATATTTTTAAAGGGTTTCAAAATTTGATCATGTATCACTTTGAGCGAATCACTGATTAGTAATGGTGTTGCATCATCAGAGAATTGTTTAGAAAGCATATGTGATTTTTCTGCAACGACAGATCTTACGCCCGAGTCAGGATACCCTAAGAGAATGGTAAACAATTCCCTAAGATTAATATTCGGGTTATCCACGGGAAAATTATCTAATGACCTTGCAACACGGTAAGCTATCATTGGGCTTCGATTGATAACGCTGAGAATGATATTTTGATCCAGCATGGCAAATTGCTTTTCGTGCATGCTTTCAAGCAGCCAGTAAACTACTTCTTCAACAGGATCATTCAGCAATGCCTCAAGTGATTCGATAGAAAGACTATCAAGATGGGAAGTAAAATGTCTGCGGACAAGATAACAATCTGACATTGCGAGTTCATTCACTACAGCCGCTGCATCTGCAGTCGGCAAATGTCTAAACAATAATGAAGATTCATATAAGCAAACATGGCCTATGCGCATGCTTTTGCCGTTAACAGCCAATGTAACGTCGAGATTTTTATGCTTTGGCATGGATTTTCCTTATCTTCTTTATGTCCGTTATGTTGACCTTACCGACAATTCTCGGCTGTGCCTGTGTTGCATATTGACGGCATACTGAATATAACGACGCGATCAATACGAATTGACATTTTTTTTGATATCAGTAGATTTTTTTTGGAGTGTAACGATTATCGAGGGTGTCACTATGGCTGCAATGGTATACAAAACCGACAAACCCATTCACAAATGCTTACTAATCCGTTTCCTGTTGAGACCATCAAGAGCGAATGATATAATCAGAAACTGGTCGAAAAAGAATCAGATCGGGATCGAGTAGGGTGAGGCGTGCTGATCAGACGCGCCTCATCCCTCTCACAGAACCGTACGTACGGGCCTCGTATACGGCTCATGTCCATTCTATCCTCATTTTGAGGCGGTTGCTGTTCGTACTCTGCTCATATCGAAGAGCCCTAACTCTCTGAAGTAGTCGTTGCTGAGAGCCATACTGGCAAGCGGACTTGCGGAATTACGCCAAGAGTTCATCTTTATCTTTTGGAATTTCCCCTTATAACCAAGCTGTCTTAATCTGCGATGTAGTCTTCTCGACGTTTTCCACAGTTTTAGTTGCTTGGCTCTAAGGCGCCGCCTGATCCACTGCATCAACTTCCTGAACACTTCGCCGCAATTGCTTACTTTGAAGTAATTGGCAAAACCTCGAAGCACCGGATTCAAGTCTGTTATCACCTTTGTCAGATTTACCGGCGACGTGCGCCGTGTCATCTTTTTAACCTTCTCTTTCAATCCAAGGATTTTCTTCTCACGGATGCGAGTTAACTCCGTATAGATCACTACTCCAAGGAATTTGACTCCTTCATCGCTGTGCACGACTTCTGTCTTTTGTCGGTTTACGGTGAGTTTCAGCTCCCCTTCCAGATATTGGCTTGCCTCTTTCAGAACGTTTTCTGAGGCACTCTTTGATCGGGTTAAGATCAGAATATCGTCCGCGTAGCGGACTATGCGGTGACCACGCTTCATCATTTCCTGGTCAAATGCATCCAGATAGATATTGGCAAGAAGCGGGCTAATCACTCCGCCCTGTGGGCTACCCGTTTCGCTCTCCTCCCATCCGGTGTCTGTCATTACCCCACTTTGGAGAAACTGCCGCACCAGACCAAGCACGCTACCATCCGCTACCCGCTTACGAACTCCGGCAAGTATCAGATCATGATCAAGGGTGTCAAAACACCGCGACAGATCCATGTCTACTACATGCCGCAAGTTGTACGTACGGATAAATAATTCAGCCTTGGCTATTGCGTCATGGGAGCTACGCCCAGGACGGTACCCGTAGCTGGATGGATGAAATGCTGCATCGAAGATAGGTTGAAGTATCTCCAGCAGTGTTTGCTGTACAACACGATCTCGAACGGTCGGGATTCCAAGTTCCCTTACTCCCCCGCCATCCTTCGCTATTGTTACTCGCTTGACGGGTTGCGCTCGGTAGTTTTTGCTCCTTAGTTCTCTGACCAGCACGGAGATCTCAGCAGGCAGATTCTCAGCAAACTCCTCCACGGTTTGGCCGTCTATACC
>CAIUSO010000148.1 GCA_903901875.1 uncultured Geobacteraceae bacterium
CAAATTCACTTGATTTCTGCTATTCGGTTTTCAAAGACCAGCTGTGCAACCAGACGAACAAGATAACAAAACCATTTCAATCTGTCAATACTTTTTTTCAGAGGCGAAAGTTTTTTTTCGGCCGGGGAAAAAACCCTCGTTCAAAAGGGACTCGTTTTCTAACATAACTCTTTTCTTTGTGTCAAATAAAAAATCACAGGAAATGAAAAAAAACGAGTCCCCTGAAAACTATCTTTAAAATACCTCGTAAAAACCGTGTGTTCCAAGTTCATGAACTTTCATCAAATTTGTTGAACCTCGGGTCTCAATGGGAATTCCCATGGTAATTACCACCTGATCACCAATGCGAAATCCGGTTGCCAGCATTTTTTTCTCCACTTCCTGTATCTGCTGATCGGTATTTTCCATAATTCCCACCTGAATACACTGTACGCCCCAGTAAATTGACAGGCGGCGATGGATTTCCGGTGAAGCGGTAAATGCAATAATAGGAGTGGTGGGTCGAAATGCCGAGATAAGTGTCGCCGTTCCCCCGGAGCGGGTAAAGACCGCAATGGCCTTGGCCTTGATGGTAGCTGCGGTGCGGCACGATGATTCGGCCACCGACTGGGCTATGGTCGTTACCGCCTGGGCTTCCCTTCCTCTTCCATGTAACCCGGCACTTTCCACATCACGGGCGATCCGAACCATTGTTTCGACAGACTCAATGGGAAAATCCCCCGATGCAGTTTCGGCTGAGAGCATAATGGCATCCGTGCCGTCAATGATGGCATTGGCCACATCCGATGTCTCAGCCCTGGTCGGGCGGGGATTGCGGATCATGGAGTCCAGCATCTGGGTCGCCGTGATAACCGGCTTGCCGGCCCTGTTGCATTCTTCGATTATCTTTTTCTGGTAGATCGGTACTTTTTCCGGTTCGATCTCAACCCCCAGATCCCCCCGTGCTACCATCACCGCATCGGTTGCCTGCAAAATCTTTTTAAAATTTTTCAACGCCTCCGGCTTTTCTATTTTGGCGACCACCGGCGTATCTTTTCCTTTCGCCGCAATGATCCGCTTGATCTCTTCAATATCCTCAGCGGTGCGCACAAAGGAAAGTGCTACGAAATCAACATCTTCATCGAGGGCGAAATCAAGGTCGATCAGATCTTTTTCCGTCAGACAGGGGGCCGACACATTTACCCCCGGCAAATTGATCCCCTTATTATTCTTGAGCAGCCCCCCTGCAACAACCTGACAGCGCACCCGCTCGCCATCAAGGGCCGTAACCTTCAGCTCCAGCAATCCATCGTCCAGCAGTATTCGGGAACCGGGGTGTACATCATGGGGAAGGGACTTGTAGATGGTTGGAATGACGCCGTCACTTCCAAGGATATCGTCGGTGGTGATGGTAACCTCTTGCCCTTTGGTCAAGAGCATTCCCTCTCCCGCCATTTTTCCGGTGCGTATTTTCGGCCCCTGAAGATCGGCCAAAATACCGGCCTGCCGACCTATTTTCTGGGAAACCTGGCGGATTGTCTCAATCAACTCTTTCTTCTGACTGTTTTCTCCATGGGAGAAGTTGAGTCTGAAGATATCCACTCCGGCCTGCATCAGCTTCAGGATCATTGCTGGTGATGAGCTGACCGGCCCCACTGTAGCAACTATTTTCGTCTTGCGTATTGCTTTTGACATTTCGGTTCCTTCTTCAGAGAGAATTGACTATGCGTGTATTGCTTCCTTGTGCAGATCCAGAGCAGCTTCTCTCATGGCCTCTGACAGGGTGGGATGGGCATGGCAGGTAAGCCCGATATCACGGGCAGTTCCGGTAAAGCTCATGACGGCCACCGCCTCGGCGATAAGGTCAGAGGCCCGGGGCCCCACAATATGTACACCCAGAACCCGATCACTTTCCTGATCGGCAAGAATTTTGACAAAACCTTCACTTTCATCCATGCAGCGAGCCCGCCCAAGGGCGGCAAAATTAAAGCGGCCACTCCGATAGGCCACTCCCCCCTCCTTAAGCTGTTCCTCGCTCTGTCCCACACTGGCAGCCTCCGGCCAGGTGTAGACCACTCCGGGAATGATGTTGTATTCGACCAGGCTCTTCATGCCGGCCATCCGCTCGACGCAGACAACCCCCTCTTCCGAAGCCTTGTGGGCCAGCATGGGGCCGGCCACCAGATCACCGATGGCGTAGATGCCCGGCACCGACGTCTGATACTCTTCATCAATGGCAACCCGCCCGGTCTCCGTCAGACGGACTCCAACCGTCTCCAGGCCGACCCCGCCGGTCACCGGCCTCCGTCCCACGGCCACCAGCAGCTTGTCACATTCCAGCTCTTCAGTCCCATTTCCCGAATCGAACTGAACTGTCCCCCTGTCGCCATTCTTCACCAGACCGGTAATCCTGGTTCCCAATTTGAACTGTATGCCCTGCTTCCGCAGGGATCGATACAGCTGTTCGGTAGCCTGGCGGTCCATGGTAGGGAGTAGCTGGGGTAGCATTTCGATGACCGTGACACGGGCACCAAGCCGACGCCAGACGGAGCCCAGCTCCAGTCCGATAACTCCGCCACCAGCAACAATAAGATGTTCCGGGACCGTTATAAAGGAAAGGGCCTCGCGGGCGGAAACCACCAGTTGACCGTCAAAGGGGATTCCCGGCAATCCGGCCGCATCGCTGCCGGTTGCCAGAATTACTTTGGCCGCAGCGATGAGTGCCGTTCCCCCCGGCATTTCAACCGCTACCTGCTGTTGGCCTGCCGTGGAAGCACCTTTGAGAAGTGCCACCCCTTCATACCGTTCTATGCCGTTTTTCTTCAATAAAAACGTGATGCCGTCGGTCAGTTTTTTCACCACATCGGCTTTGCGGGACATCATTTTTGCCAGGTCAAGAGCGGGCGCATCAACCGTAATACCATGGAGGGCAAACTTGTCACGGGCCAGGGAGAACAGCTCGCTGGAGTCCAGTAAGGCCTTGCTCGGAATGCACCCTTCATTAAGGCATACCCCGCCGGGGGTCGCCCGTTTTTCAACAATAGCAACCTTCATTCCCAGCTGGGCACCCCGTATGGCGGCAACGTACCCCCCCGGACCAGCACCGATGACAATCAGATCAAATAAGGTTTCTTCGGACATGTAACCCCTCCCGCGGCAGACTGTCACCCCTCAAGGAGCAACTCTTCCGGATTTTCAATATACTCTTTCACTTTTTTCAGAAACCCGACCGCCTCACGGCCATCAATAATTCGATGATCATAGGAAAGGGCCAGGTACATCATGGGCCGGATGACTATCTGGCCATCCTGCACCACGGCACGATCCTGAATGGCATGCATCCCCAGCACCGCACTCTGGGGTGGATTCAGAATCGGCGTCGACAACATAGAGCCATAGACACCGCCGTTACTGATGGTAAAAGTCCCCCCCTCCAGATCGGAAATGGCAAGGCGATTACTCTTTATTTTCTCGGAGAAACCGGCAATTGCCTTGTCAATTTCAAAGAGTTTGAGATGGTCGGCATCGCGCAGTATGGGCACAATAAGCCCCTTTTCGCTACCTATGGCCACCCCGATATCGTAATAGTGATGAGAGACGATGTCATCACCATCAATACTGGCATTGACCAGGGGAAACTCCTTCAGTGCCTCGATACATGCCTTGACAAAGAAAGGCATCAGGCCCAGTGGTGCTCCGTGACGTTGCAGAAAATGTTCCCGGTAGGTACTGCGCAGGGACTTGATCCGGGAAAGGTCCGCATCATTAAAGGTTGTCAGCATGGCGGTCTGCTGGCGGGCAGCCAGCAGACGCTCCGATATCCGCTTCCGCAGCGGCGTCATGGGGTGCCGTTCATCCCGGCTTGAGGTGTATATCGGCGGATCTTCCGTCCGTACTGACGGAGCAGTTGCCGCGATAGTGGCAGTGGTCGGTGGAAGCGGGGCATTTTTCGCCTTTTCCCCCTTAAGGCGCAACAGGTCATCGGGGGTAATTCGTCCCTCCCTGCCGCTGCCGGTCACTTCCTGGGGTGTAATTCCCTGCTCACGCATTTCACGACGGACCGACGGAGAGGTGGGGGGAACCGCCCCCTGTTCGCCCTTATCCGCTGCTGGTACAACGGATGGCGTGGCTGCCACCGTCACGGACTCATCGATGGCACCGATAACCGTCCCCACCGCAAGGGTTGTTCCTTCAACGGCGGTGATGGTGAGGACACCGGCTGCGTCGGCGTTCAGATCGAGGGTAATCTTATCGGTTTCTATCTCGCACAGCGGCTCGTCCCGCGTGACAACATCACCGCTTTTTTTGAACCATTTAGCCAGCAATGCCTCGCGTACCGACTCGCCCACTTCAGGAATCTTGATGTCCATAGTCACTCCACAGGAAAAATAGTGGTAATACACAATACACAAAAGGGCGATCAACAGAGTGATCGCCCTTTCACGTCAAACAGTACAGAGGTTATGCTATCCCTTTGAGATGCTCCCTGCCAAAGGGTGACATCTGCCGGAGCCGGGCGATAATCGGCGGCATTTCACGGATAACCGTATCAATTTCAGCATCGGTGGTATAGCGGGATAGTGAAAAGCGGATGGAACCATGGGCGCAGGTAAAGGGAACCCCCATGGCGCGAAGTACGTGGGACGGTTCCAGGGAACCGGACGTACAGGCACTTCCTGACGAGGCGCAGATACCAAACTCGGAGAGTAACAGCAGAATAGCTTCTCCCTCGACAAATTCAAAGGCGATGGAGGTGGTGTTCGGCAACCGCTCTGCACCGCCGCCATTGATTCTGGCATGGGGAATAGCCGTCATCAGAGCGTCCTGAAGACGGTCACGCATCGCCTTGACCACGGTATTCTCGGCCTCCATATGTTCACCGGCGAGTTGACACGCCTTGCCAAGGGCGATGATTGCGGCAGCATTCTCGGTGCCTGCCCGGCGACTCTTTTCCTGATGCCCCCCCACCAGAAAAGGACGAAAAGGTGTACCACGACGCACATAGAGTACGCCGATACCCTTGGGGGCATGGAGTTTGTGCCCCGAGAGGGAGAGCATGTCAATACGCGAAGCCGCCATATTAATCGGAATTTTACCGATGGCCTGCACGGCATCACTATGGAAGAGTGCCCCTTTTGCCTGTGCGATGGCGGCAGCCTCCTCCACCGGGAAAATGACTCCGGTTTCGTTATTGGCCCACATCAGTGACACAATGGCCGTATCAGTATCGACGGCTGCTTTCAATTCTTCCAGATCCAGACGACCGGCACCATCAACGCCGATCTCCGTTACCCGGTAGCCTTTCTGACGCAGATTACGGCATTGGGTCAGAACGGCAGGATGCTCGACACGACTGGTAATGACATGGCGGCGATCCGGGAACACTTCCAAAGCCGAACGGATTGCCGAGTTGTCGCTTTCGGTACCGCAGGCGGTAAAAATAATTTCATCGGGAGAAGCACCCAGTAGCTCGGCGACCCGGACACGTGCATCGTTCACTTTGCTCTGCACCTGCCCCCCGAAGAAATGCATGGAACTGGGGTTGCCGTACAGCTCGCAAAAATAGGGACGCATCTCCTCAAAGACCGCTTCATCGACCTTGGTGGTAGCATTATTGTCCAGATAGATTTCTTTCATTGAGAAACCTCCTCAACCACAATATCCTCGGCTACCAGGTCGCGCAACTTGGCTTCAACCATCCGCGCAGTATTGCCCGACGAAGCGCAACCGGCGCACGCCTTACGGAACGCCACCTGCACCCGGGCTCCATCGATATCAATCAGTTCAAGGTCTCCCCCATCGGCCCAGAGCAGCGGGCGGATATCCCGTTCCAGCACTTCCTGAATCAGCTGCATTTTTTTCATGTTGGAAAGTTTTTCAGGACGTACCCGTGGCTTTGCGGACGCCTCACCAAGTACCTGAGCAATAAGCTCCTTGATTTTCGGGATGCAGCCACCACAGGCCCCCCCCGCCTTGGTGAAATTTGTCACCTGTTCGGCGGTGGTCAAACTGTTGGTTTCAATAACCTTCTTCAGGAATGCATCGGTAATGCCGAAACATTTGCATACCAGCTCCCCTTCGTAATCCGGATAGGCGGGACCATGATCATGTTCACTGTCGTGGTCCGGAATTTCCATACCCCGATATTTGAAAATAGCAACCTCAAGGGCCTCCTGCCCCATCACCGAGCAGTGCATCTTCTCTTCGGGCAACCCCCCGAGAAAATCAGCAATATCCTGATTACTGACCGCCAGGGCCTCATCCAGGGTTTTCCCCTTGACCATCTCAGTCAATGCCGAAGATGAAGCGATGGCACTGGCACAGCCAAAGGTCTGGAATTTGGCGTCAATGATCTTATCCTTGTTTTCATCCAGTTTTAAATAGAGCTTCAGTGCATCTCCACAGGCAAGGCTGCCGACTTCGCCAACTGCATCGGCATCCGGAATATCCCCCACATTACGGGGGTTAAGAAAATGATCCTTCACGATTGGTGTATAATCCCACATAGTATAACTCCTTGGTTCATTTTAATTATCCGAGAATAAATTCCCGACCGGCAGCCATTACTTCGGCAAGACGGCCGTCGTTGTCAGCCTCGCCGTACAGACGCACCACCGGCTCGGTGCCTGACTTCCTGAACAGCATCCAACTGCCATCTTCCAGGAGCAGTTTGGTACCATCAACTTTTATGATATCGGCAACCTTGGACCCGGCTACGGAAGAGGGAAGAGAGGTGATCTTCCCGGCATAGGCCAGTTCCAGTTCCGGTGACAGCTTCAAATTGTCACGGCGGGTGATATACCGCCCCACTTCCCCGTACAACCGGTCGAGGAGTTCGCGGATGGTTTTCCCTTCGCGGGCCACCATCTCAGCCACCAGGAAACAGGCAAGGATGCCGTCTTTCTCCGGCACATGCCCCCTGATGGTGAGCCCCGCACTCTCTTCGCCACCGATAACCAGCTTGTTCTGGCCGATCAGTTCCCCGATGTACTTGAAGCCGACCGGCGTTTCGTACACCGGAACCCCATGTTTCTTTGCCACGGCATCGATCAGGTGTGAGGTGGCCACGCTTCGAGCTACCCCCCCCTCAAGTTTGCGGAATTTGATCAGATAATCCAGCAACAGAGCAATGATATAATTTGGCTCGATATAGGTGCCATCCGCATCAAGGATTCCGAAACGGTCGGCATCACCGTCGGTGGCGAGACCAAGCTTGATATCATCATTTTGTTTTACCAGTGAGATGAAATCAGGAATATGGGCCTCGGACGGCTCCGGTGGATGACCGCCGAAATAGGGGTCAGGGCGGTCATTAATCATGGTGTAGGAAAAACCCCGTGCCCGTAGCGGCTCGTCAAGATAGCCGCGACCGGTGCCATAGAGCGGATTGAGGGCTATGCGGCCAAGGGAGCCGATTGCGTCAAAATCAACTTTTTCCTCCAGTGCTTTCAGATATGCTTCACGGGGATTGATTGTTTCGGCAAGCCCCTGAGCAGCGGCAGCTTCCAGTGACAGCTCCGTATAGCACCCGGTGCCAACGGTGGCATTGGCACGCCGCTCGATCTCACCGGTGGTTTCCGGCAGTGCCGGCCCTCCCGACGAGGGGGAAAACTTGACGCCGTTATATTCCGGCGGGTTATGGCTGGCGGTGAAATTAATCCCACCGGCCGCTCCCCGGCGGAGAATTTCAAACGAGATAACCGGTGTGGGGGTGTCCCGCTCACAGACAAAAGCCTTGATACCGGCACCGGCCAGCACCCGTGCCGAAGCTTCCACAAAGCGTTGCCCCATGAATCTGGTATCACAGCCGATCACCACCCCTTTATCCTGCTCACCGGACGCCTTTATGGTGTCGGCAATGGCCTGAACAACGACCTTTACATTTTCAAAGGTGAAATCCTCACAGAGGATTCCCCGCCAACCGGATGTTCCGAACGTAATCTTTGCCATTTCGCCGCTCCTTGTGCCGATCATACCGCCGAGATACTGACGGTGTGAGTCGCTGATTGATAAAAAACGTATACTGCCGCCACCGATTTCATCGGCTGGTCCACCGCCGTATCCACGCTAAAACCATATGGAAATTCAGGCATTGCTAATAGGACAGCTTTTGTCGTGTTAGAATAATATACCTGAATCCAAGATGCAATCAAAATGACATCCATAAAGATAAATGGAGAAACAAAATCAGCGAGAACCGGTCACGTCGCAGGAACTGTCGACAAAGCAGATAATGGTTTTTTCCAGCCTTTCGTAATCCGGATTGAAGGTCCCCCGTCGCCAGAAATCATACCCAAGGGCCTGCTTATCCTCGGCGGTGCCGATGTTCTCACCAAATACGGAGCGGGGAGACCCCTTCTGGCAGTTGGCAAAATCCTCGGGATTGCCTTTCCCCTCATAGGACTTGCAGTTGCGATAGCGGCCGTGTGCCCCGTAATGCCGATCATCGGGGCTGACCGGGAGTGCCGTATGGGACATATTGGCGGTTCGATACGGGACATCCCCGTACGGCTGTCCGCGGTCAGACAATTCGACGGTTACAATACCGTCGCAGACCGGTGCCCCACGATCCTCGGTAAAACGGGAGCGGTACCAGATCAGTGTGCGCCGCTTACTTGTCAGGGAATTACAGAAAAAGCTGCGAGCCATCGGGGCGTCTATGGTCCCGTCATCGGCACTGACTGCCATCAGCACCGGGATATCCAGTCCGATAGTTCCCTTCTCCAACCCGCTGACCAAACGGTAAAATTCTGCTGCCGTGTGATAAGAAAAGGATTCATAGCGGGCGGCATCCCGTTCCCCGTACCTGCTCTCCCAGTCGGCCAGCAGGCTGAGAGTTCCCGCAAAGCGGATTAGCCGGCTTTTGGCCTTCACCGCCGGTGACAGCAGCACGAGTCCCTTTATTTTGTCAGGAGTCCTCGTATCCTTCACCTGCCGCAGTGCCAGTGCCGAACCGGCGGAAAACCCGACCAGATAAAGTTCCCTGATTCGATCATCCTTCTCGAAACTTCTCACACCGTAATCGGTGATACGAATCCACTCTTCATGGCCGCTGTTCAGCATATCACCCGGCACGGTACCATGGCCGGGGAGTAAAACCGCCCTGATAACGGCACAGGGATAGGCCCGGTGCAATGAATCAGCAATGCTCCGCATCAGATAGGGGGAATCCCCCAGGCCATGGATCAGCAGAAATCCCTTCCCTCCCCCCTGGGATCTCTCGGTGCAAACGTCACTCTCCTGCTCCGGAATCTGGAATGGTGCCCGCATGAGGGCGACGTCCCGACTGCTGTAATCACCCAGAAACGGGCTTTTTCCAGACGAATAACTGACCGTTTCCAGCACTTCACGGATACGGTTCCGACTGTCACGGACATACTGGACAAAATCTGCATCGGGCGGGGCGGGGATGGACAGAGCTCTACCGCTCGGCTGAAACAGCCCCCCGGAAGTACCACACCCCCCGCAGAGGATTGAAATGGATAGCAACAAACAGAGTAGACAGACGGTGTGATGATGCATTGTGACCTCAATGGGATGATTGGTGGGTGGCAGACAGGGTTTCTTCTTGCACTCCCACATCATGCTCCCGCTGCTCATTATGGGCAGTTATTATAATGGAAAGTGAGCTTCCGGTCAAAAAAAGATCCGCAGACGTTGGCTTGATGGATTATTCTGAAGACGGCAAATCCCCCTCAAGTCCCCCTTTACAAAGGGGGACTTGAGGGGGATTTGCTTTTCAGATTGATGGGGGGCAGCATTTGAGGTAGAGCATACCAAAAAAGACGCAGAGCGGGACAAATATCTTATGGAGACGGGTTACTGGTCATTCGATTCGACAATCGTCAGGTTTTGTTGGAGACGCATGCTGTAGTTGAGGAAATAGTGTGAGTGTTGAAGTAAAATTCCACAGTCCCATGCAGAACAATAAGGATCGTCACTTTTTCTCCCTCTTTGTCACCCTCGCTACCTACAAAAAATGCCGTATTTTCCTTGAATAAAGGAAGATTTCTGCTATTCTTTCCTTACTATAAAGAAAGAAAAGAAGTTACTAAAATCCATGAACCTCCCTTCACCACTCACCGCCGGAACACTCATCCGCCGCTATAAACGCTTTCTCGCCGACGTGGAACTGGAAGATGGCACGGTGGTAACCGCCCACTGTCCCAACTCCGGGAGCATGCGGGGATGCGCCGCTCCGGGACTTCCGGTGCTGCTCTCCCGAAGTGACAAGCCGACCCGAAAACTTCCGTTCACCTGGGAGCTGGCTTGGATTAACGGCTGCTGGGTGGGGCTTAATACGTCACTCCCCAATCGGTTGGCGTGGGAAGGGATCGAGAACGGCATTGTAACGGAACTTGCCGGATATGCATCCATTCGGGGAGAAGTCTGTTATGGCAGTGAGCGGAGCCGCATTGACCTGCTCCTGGAAGGGCCGGGTCTCTGTTATGTGGAGGTAAAGAACGTTACCCTGGCGGAAAATGGCGTGGCCCGTTTTCCCGATGCCGTCACCGAGCGGGGACAGAAACATCTGCGGGAGCTGATGGCCATGGTTGCCGCCGGTGCCCGCTCCGTCAACCTTTTCGTTGTCCAGCGTTCCGATGTCCACACGGTGACCCCGGCCGACGACATAGACCCGGCCTACGGCACACTGCTCCGTCAGGCCGCACAGGCAGGGGTTGAGCTCCTTGCCTACCAGGCCCACATCACACCGGAAGCGATTAATCTCGTCCGCCCACTCCCCATAATACTCTAAAAACCCTGCGACAATACGTGAACTAATTCTGTATTGCAATCAAGATGACATTAAAACATCGGTGTACATATGACATACACCCCAATGTGGCGAACAGCAAAAGGCGGGCGTATGGCCATACGCCCCTACGAGTGGTGTCCTCTTGATTGCAACAGGGAATAATTAAATATACTGTCCCTGAATTACCAAAGTCTGATTACACACAAACTGTTGAAGGCGGGAGAGTTCCGGTGACAGTGTATTTAACTATCCAGCATCTCTCTCACTTTCCTCAACAGCTCCATTGGCTGCACAGGCTTCATAAGCAGTTCTACCGCCTCATCCAACAGTCCCCGGTCCTTGATGAAATCGGCGGTATAGCCACTGGAAAAGAGTAGCTTGACACCCGGCTTAATACGGCTAATTTCCTCATAGGCATCCCTGCCGCTCTTCTTCGGCATTATAATGTCCATGAGGATCAGCCTGATGCTGTCTTGATGACTTTTGAATTTCTCAACAGCGTCCACACCATCTTCGGCAAGGACTACCGTATACCCATGGCTTTGCAGTACCTCCGCAACCAATGCACGCACATTTGACTCATCTTCAGCGACAAGTATGGCCTCATTGCCACCTAACGGTATTGCGGGGTCCGCTTTGACGATAGGATCACCAGTGGCCTTTTCAACGATGGGCAGGTAAATCCTGAAGGTGGTTCCGCAGCCGAGTTCACTGTACACATTAATAAAACCATTATGCTGCTTGAGAATGCCGTAAATAATAGCCATACCGAGGCCGGTACCTTTACCTACTTCCTTGGTGGTGAAGAACGGCTCAAATATATGGTCTATATGTTCTTTGCTGATACCCGTCCCTGTATCTGACACGGTGAGTAAGGCATAGCTACCCGGAGGAACGCTGGAATGATGGTATTCTGTGAATGCAGAGTCCAAGATGACACAATCACTCGTGACGGAAAACACGCCACCGCCAGACATGGCATCACGGGCATTGGTAGCAAGATTAATCAATACCTGTTCAAGCTGTCCTCTGTCTGCAATAATCGGCAGTTCTGCTTCACAACAGGTTGACTGTAATGTGACATCCTCACCTATAATCCTCACCAGAAATTTATGAACATGCTCCACAATAGTGTTGAGATTTTCCTGTTTCATGCTCAGAGGTTGTTTATGGCTGAACGCTAACAAACCGTGGGTGAGTTGGGCCGCTTTATCAACAGAGGAGTCTATTTCCACCACCCTCTGCATCTGCTGATCGTTTAACCTGCCATCCATTTGCAGAAGAGAGCAATAACCGCCGATTACCATAAGAATATTGTTAAAGTCATGGGCAATCCCACCTGCAAGCTGGCCAACAGCTTCCATCTTCTGAGACTGCCTCAACTGTTCTTCGAGTATTTTATGGCCAGTGATATCCCGTAAAAAAGCGAAGAACCTCCCGCCCATATCCGACGAATAGGTAATACTGATATCCAACTCGATAATTTTTCCGTCCTTACCACGATGTCTGCTTTCAAAATGTGCCGCACCATGCTGAATGATCTCGGAAAATTTACAGACTATTTCTTCAGGTGACAGTGTTTCCTCAAGGTCGAACAGGCTCATGGTGTGTAATTCATCGCGGCTATAACCGGTCAGTACGCAGTAAGCTTTATTTGCCTCCAGAAGCCGACCTTTTGTGTCCACAACAAGGAACCCGTCCAATGCGGTCTGAATGACAGTGCTATACTGAGTCTGTGCCATCTCATGCTTGGCACGAATTCGCAATGTTGTAATGCCGAAAGCCATGTCCGATGCAAGCTCCTCCAGGAGACGGATCTCATCGGTGGTAAATGCCCCAGCTTCGGCTGAATAGATCATGAAGGCACCGAAGACTAACCCGGTTTCATCTTTGAGCGGCAGGGCTATTGACGAACGGTATCCTCTCTGCAGGGCATTTTCACGCCAGGGGGCAGCCAGCGGGTCCGTGGCAATATCCTGAAAGCAACCGGTCTGTCCGCTTCGAATCACTCGACCGGTCTGCCCTTGACCGTATTCCGAGTCAGCAGCCCAGGTGATGTGGGCGGTGGCAAGATAACCATCATCACTCCCCCCTGAGGCAACCGACTGCACTGTTTTAGCCTCATCGTCCAAGGCAAATCCCACCCACGCCATCCGGTAACCCGCCTCATCGCAGACAATCCGGCAGATTTCATCCAAAAGCGTCTGCTCATCCGGTGCATGCACGAGAACCTGATTGCAGTTGCTGATAGCGTGTAGCTCCCGATTGAGACGGGAGAGCTTTTCCTTAGCCTGCTTGTGCAGTCCTATCTCAGACTCAAGTGAGCTGTTTGCATTCTCCAGCGCAGTGGTCCGCTGGTGTACCAGCTCTTCAAGGTGATCCTGGTTATGGCGCAGAGCCTTTTCAGCCTCATTCAAATCGTGGAAGATCAGCTCATATGGTTCTTTCAACCCCGTAACAACCAGTGCCTGATAGAGAAGTGCAAAGGCAATTAGCTTCAGGAAGTGTCCGACCATGTTGGCAGATCCGTAGACACTGATATAAGAGGAAAAAGCCAGTTCCGCACTAATTGTACAGATAATACTGGCGATAATAAGGGTTAATACATTGGACTTGAAAGCGGAACGCACCCGGTAGGTGAGCACGAGTGCGACCATCAGAAGGAGACTAATGACATATTCACTGATGACTTTAAATTGTGTGAGTCCCTTACCTTCGATGAAGCAATCAGGAAAGTAACCGGAGAAAACAAGTGCCGTAGCAAAGGTCGTTACGATGACAGCACTACCAAAAAATAGTCGCTTGTCCAGATTGCGCCGCGCGTAAAAAGGGGCGGTCAAGAGGAGCAGGGTTTGTAAGAAACGGGCCGCTATCCAAAGCTGAGTGGGGAAATTTGCACCGGCAGCGGGAACTATGCCCAGGCCTTTGTAAGTCAGAGTATGGAGCAAATCAATCACTGAAATGAAGCCGTAGCCGATTCCAAGTATTTTGAGGTATCCGGTTGGTAGGAATCTGCTGGTATTCCACGTGAGGGTGAATAAGGCGAAGGCAATAACAATGGTCGATATCTCGATCAGGCTGTGAAACAGGAGATAACTATACAGGCTGCAGACATACAAGCAGAAAAAGACAACGATCATCGTTCCGGCATATATTTTATTATTGGTCTCCGTCTGGTGAGTCACTGTTTTTCACTCCAAAAATAATATTCTCAATGTGCCGCACACGAACCCACGTAAAGTTTAATATACTCTTAAGTTACTTGCAAGGGAACTCATGCTTCCACAGTCGATTACATGAAACAAACAACGAAAGTATTGTTGACATCATCCAGATATTGAAACGATAACGACATCGCAACCAAGAGCACGCTTGACCTGAATCAGCCAACAGTAGTATAGAAAGAGGCTGAGAATACCTTGCAAAGGAAGACATGAATGACTCAAGAACTTGCCAAGGGGTACGAACCCCATGATGTTGAAAAGAAATGGTATCAGGAGTGGGAAACCAAAGGGTACTTCCGTGGTGCCGCTTCATCGGATAAGAAACCGTATTCAATCGTCATTCCGCCGCCAAATGTCACCGGTGCCCTCCACATGGGGCATGCCCTTAACAATACCTTGCAGGATATTCTCTGCCGCTGGAAACGGATGCAGGGGTATAACGTCCTCTGGATGCCGGGAACCGACCATGCCGGCATCGCTACCCAGAATGTTGTTGAACGCCAGCTGGCGGCCGAAGGGAAGGATCGCCATGATGTGGGGCGTGACGCCTTTATCGAACGGGTCTGGAAGTGGAAAGCCGAGTCGGGGGGGCAGATCATCGGCCAGCTGAAACGGCTTGGGGCGTCCTGCGACTGGGAACGGGAACGTTTCACCATGGATGACGGCCTTTCCACTGCGGTGCGCACCGTCTTTGTCAAACTGTATGAGGATGGCCTGATCTACCGGGATAACCGCCTGATCAACTGGTGTCCCCGCTGCCATACCGCCCTCTCCGATATTGAAGTGGAACATGAAGAGCACAAGGGGCACCTGTGGCACATCCGCTATCCGGTGGTGGATGAACCGGGCAGCTTTGTGGTGGTGGCTACCACCCGGCCGGAAACCATGCTGGGGGATACGGCCGTGGCAGTGCATCCCGAAGATGAACGGTACCAGCGGCTGATCGGCAAAAAGGTGTTATTGCCGCTGGTGAACCGGGAGATTCCGGTGGTGGCCGATGAGTACGTGGAACGGGAATTTGGTACCGGCGTCGTCAAAATTACGCCGGCCCATGACTTTAACGATTTCGAGGTCGGCCTGCGCCATGGCCTCGACAAAATCAACATTCTCGATGAGTCAGGCATTATCAATGCTTCCGGTCACCAGTACGAGGGGATGGACCGTTTTGCCGCCCGTACCCGGATCGTTACCGATCTGGAAGCGGCGGGACTGCTGGAAAAGATTGATGACCATCCGATGTCCGTCGGCGGTTGTTATCGCTGCAAAACCGTCGTCGAACCATATCTTTCCCTCCAGTGGTACGTGAACGTTGCCCCACTGGCGGCACGGGCCCTTGATGCCGTAAAAAGCGGGAAGACCCGCATCCTGCCGAAACAGTGGGAAAATACCTATTACGACTGGATGGAAAACATCCGGGACTGGTGCATCTCGCGCCAGATCTGGTGGGGACACCGGATTCCGGCCTGGTTCTGCGACCATTGCGGCGAAGTGAATGTTGCCATGGAGGCTCCGGCCACCTGTCGTGCCTGCGGCAGCGACGAACTGCGCCAGGAAACCGACGTGCTGGACACGTGGTTTTCCTCGGCCCTCTGGCCCTTTTCCACCATGGGATGGCCCGAACAAACCCCGGAGTTGAAGAGTTTTTACCCCACCTCCTGCCTGGTGACCGGGTTCGATATTCTCTTCTTCTGGGTTGCCCGCATGATGATGATGGGACTCCATTTCATGGATGAGGTTCCCTTTACCGATGTGTATATCCACGCGCTGGTTCGTGATGCCCATGGCCACAAGATGTCGAAATCGAAAGGTAATGTCATCGATCCGCTCACGGTGATCGACCAGTACGGCACCGATGCCTTCCGCTTTACCCTGGCTGCCTTTGCCGCCCAGGGGCGCGACATAAAACTGGCCGAAGAGCGGATTGCCGGTTACCGGAATTTCTGCAACAAGGTCTGGAATGCGGCACGCTTCACCTTGATGAATCTGGAAGGATTCGATCCGGATAATGTTAACGTCGATGCCCTGGAGTTTTCCCAGGGAGATAAATGGATCCTGCACCGTTTAAATGAGACCGCCCGCAGCGTGGATGAAACGTTGACCGGCTACCGCTATAACGAAAGTGCCATGGCTCTCTACCAGTTCACCTGGAGCGAATTCTGTGACTGGTATCTGGAACTGTCCAAACAGGATATCTACAACGGCTCGCCGGAACGGAAACTGGCAACCCAATACGTGCTGTGGCACACGCTGGAGAATCTGCTCCGGTTGCTGCACCCGTTCATGCCGTTCATCACCGAGGAAATCTGGCAGGCACTGCCGGGGAGCAAGAAAACCCCGACCATCATGCAGGCACCCTACCCGGCTCCCTGTGATAACCGCTGTTTCCCCCAGGACGCCGCCGACATGGAGCGTATCATGGCGGTCATCAGCGGCATCAGGAACATCCGCGGGGAGATGGAGGTGCCACCGTCCAAACAGATCGCCGTCATCCTCTCCTGCGACAGCGAAGAGACCAAACGGCTCATGAAGCATAATGAAAGTGCCATAATCAGCCTGGCACGAATTTCCGATCTCGCCATCGGCCACAACGTGGAAAAACCGGAGGATGCTTCAATTCAGGTGGCCGGAGATGTGCAGATTTTCGTGCCTCTCAAGGGACTGGTCGACGTGGCAGCCGAAGAAGAGCGTTTGTTGAAAGAGATCGGCAAGATAGACAAAGAGATTGAGATGTTCTCTAAAAAGCTGGAGAGCCCCGCCTTTGTCGATCGGGCACCCGCAGAGATTGTCGCCAAGGAGCGCCAGAAACTGTCCGATGTCACCGCAAAAAAGGTGGTACTTGAAGGGAGTCTCGACAAGATCCGGAAGATGAAGTAAATTAAAGATAGTAGTTCCTCACTCAAAGGTAATAACAGGTGTAGGTACACGTTAATCAACGTGCAGCTACAGGTGGTTGCACTTATGAATCAGCACATTAGGGATACAATTTCCGCCATTAAAGCCAAATATGAAGCCGACGGTTTTATTATACTCGGCGTATTCGGCTCTGTTGCCCGTGGTGAAGAACGTTCAGATAGCGACATTGATATCCTCTACCGATGTGGACCACATTTATCAGACAATTATCCTGGACTTATTTTTTTTTCTCTTTATGAACAGGTCAAAGCGGAACTGCAAAGCAGCCTCGGACGCCGGGTCGATTTGGCAGACGTTAATGGTCTGAATGATATCGGAAAAAAATATATTCTCCCCGAGACTCTCTATGTTAACTAGAGCGGATCAGGCGAGGCTGGAATATTTATTGAAGCTGATTGATGACCTGAATATGATCACACAGAGGCATAGCGGCGTTATCGGAACACTTAAAGATGTCGAAGGTTTTTATGCGGTAATGATGTGCTGTCTCCAGCTTGGTGAAACTCTTAACAAACTCGAAAACGTTTATCTCCGTAAACAATTGCCAATTTCACTTGCATATTCCATGAGAAATATCATTGCACATGACTATCTTGGCATAAATCCGGATGTGATAATTTCGACCATTAATCGCGATATCCCTGACTTGCACGCTCAAATTGAACGGTTTTTGCAAGAAACGCCGGATGTCCCTACTATGTCGTAACTACAGGAATATATGCAAGCGATACAAAGCGTAGCCATATTCGTCAAGATCCACGATCCCCGCTGCCTCGGCATCGCCAGGGATCTGATCAGCTGGCTGGAAGAGCGGGGGTGTACCCCCCTTGCCGAAGGGGAGCTTGCCCGGCAACTCGGTTACCCCACCACTCTGTCGGAGGAGGAGATCCGCGAACAGGCCGAACTGGTGGTGGTACTGGGGGGGGATGGCACCCTGATATCGGTGGCCCGCCTCTTCTGTGGCAAGGATGTGCCGATTGTCGGCGTCAACATGGGAAGTCTGGGCTTTTTGACCGAAATAACCGTCGAAGAGCTGTACACCCGCCTGGAAAAATGCCTGGAAGGGAATCCCCGCGTATCGGACCGGATGATGCTGGAGGTTACCCTCCATCGGGATGGGCAGGAAATTGAAAAGTGTCATGTTCTCAATGATATGGTCATCAACAAGGGGGCACTGGCCCGGATCGTGGATCTGGAAACCAAGGTCAACCGCCACTTCCTGACCACCTATAAGGCCGACGGGCTGATCGTGTCCACCCCCACCGGCTCCACCGGCTACTCCCTCTCCGCCGGAGGACCGATTATCCATCCGCTCATGAGCTGTATCGTCATTACGCCAATTTGTCCCCATACCCTGACCAATCGCCCCATTGTGGTCACCGACGAATCAGTCATCTCCATCACCGTCACCTCCTCCTTCGACGAAAAGGTCTACCTGACCCTGGATGGTCAGGTCGGTTTCGAGTTGTATGAAGGGGATTCGGTGGAGGTGCGTAAAGCCCTCAAGACCACGGCACTGGTCATGTCACGGAGCCGTGATTATTTTGAGATTCTGAGAACCAAACTGAAATGGGGAGAACGCTGACCGTATGCTGACCGACCTCACCATCAAAAATGTTGCCATCATTGACTCCCTGCAGATCAGTTTCAAATCGGGACTGACCGTACTGACCGGGGAAACCGGGGCAGGTAAATCCATCATTATAGATGCGGTCAGCCTGATCATGGGGGGGCGGGCCTCCAGCGACCTGATACGGTCCGGGGAAGAAGAGGCTGTCGTCGAGGCACTCTTCGACATTTCGGCCATGGAGGAGTTAAAACTCCAGCTCAATGAAGCCGGCTTTGACGTGGAAGACGAGTTGCTGATCAAGCGGTCCCTCTCCCGTTCCGGGAAAAACCGCATTTTCGTCAATGGAGCCATGGCCACCCTCTCTCTCTTATCGGACATAACCCCTCGCCTGATCAACATCTACGGCCAGCATGACTCCCAGATTCTTCTCAAGCCGGAAAACCATCTCCGCCTGCTGGATGCCTTCGCCGGAACCGCCCCGCTCCGCCAGATTTTTTCACAGGTTTATAACAAATTATCGGAATTGCAGGAACAGCGTGCCACCCTTGAACGGGCCGAGCGAGACGCGGCGCAACGGTTCGATCTGCTGTCGTACCAGTCCGACGAAATAGCAAAGGCGGCCCCCCGGGGAGGAGAAGAGGAGCAATTGGTGGAGCAGCGACAACTGTTGGCCAGTGCCGACAGGCTGGGACGGGGGAGCAGCGAGGCGTTCGAACGGCTCTATGGTGGCGACGGGGCACTACTGGGGCAGTTGAAGCGGATTGCCAGCTCCATGGCCGAGCTTTCTGTTCTGGACCAGTCCCTGCGCCCCACCGCCGCCTCCCTTGAAGAGGGGTATCTGCTGTTGGAGGATGCCGCCATAACCCTGCGCAACTACGCCTCGCGTATTGAAGCCGATCCGGCACGGCTGCAACAGATCGATGACCGCCTGGACCTGCTCGGCAAACTGAAAAAAAAGTACGCCCCGACGGTGGAAGAGATACTGTCGTACCAGCAGACTATCGACGCCGAACTGGCGTGGCTCGGAAGCCGGGAAGAGAGCAGACAGGCCCTGGAAGGGGAAATTGCCAAACTGGCAGGGGAATTGAAACGGGTCGGTGCGGAACTCACGGCGGCACGGCACCGGGGAGCGGTGGACCTGAAACATGCCCTTGAAACGGAAGCCCATCAACTGGCCATGAAGGGTGCCGTCATCGAGCCGACCCTGGAACCTCTGGGTGAAGCAAAAGCCAACGGCTTTGAACGGGTTGAATTCCTCTTTTCCCCCAACCCGGGGGAGATACCCCGACCGCTGGCAAAGGTGGCTTCCGGCGGCGAGCTGTCCCGGCTGATGCTGGCCATCAAGCAGGTGTTGCCGGACAGCGACGTGCCGACTCTTATCTTTGATGAGGTTGACACCGGCATCGGCGGTGCCACATCGGAACTGGTCGGTCAGAAATTGAAGAACGTGGCGGTTCGGCAGCAGGTACTCTGCATCACCCACCTCCCCCAGGTGGCTGCCTGTGCAGCCCAGCAGCTTCGGGTGGAAAAACTGGTCAGTGACGGTCGGACCTCAACCAGAGTGGTTGAGCTTGACATCGCAGAACGGACCAGGGAAGTGGCCCGCATGGGGGCGGGAGCAACCATCACCGATGCCGCGCTGAAGCATGCGGCCGAACTGCTGGCAACCGGCATGGCTCCGGCAGGCAGATAGGCGTTACTGCATGGTACCCCGCCAGTTATAGGCTTTTACCTGGGCATTCAGAACGTCTTCCTGGGTGAGCCCCATCTCCTCAAACTGCCGTGACGCCTCACTGAAATCCATCTGTTCGAAAAGTTCCGCCAAATGCAGCAGGCGGCCGAATATGCCGCTTCTCTCGGTCAGGGCCAGGGTAATTTCTTCGGTAAGATTCAGCGTTTCGGTCACTTCATCCATGGAAATCGAATAAATCGTTTCCAGAAGTGAAAGCGTTCCGGTCATGAATGCCAGTTCAATGGCATCCTGTTTGCCCCTGAACTGGGGCAGATGACTGGCCAGCTGTTCCATAAAAGCGGCGCGAACCGCCGCCATTTCTATCAATGGACTTTCCGGTGTACTTGAGTCATCGGCCGCAAACAGTGCCAGTTGAACCCATCGTTTGATCTGCTTCCGCCCCAGGGTGGCCACCGCATGTCGCACGTTGAGAACTTTCGAGCGCATTCCCAACGATACTGAATTTACCAGCAGAAGCAGTTTATAGGTCAGACCGGGGCTTTCCCGAAAGGCTTGTTCGATGACAGCTGTTTCCGCATCCTCATTCAGATATCTCATCAATTTAAGAAGATGGACACCCGAATCATCAAAGCGTTTTTTCTCCATCACCGATGGTTTGGCAAAATAATATCCCTGAAACAGTTCAAACCCCATATCCCGACAGCGAAGATACTCTTCCAGGGTTTCCACTTTTTCCGCAAGAAGAGTGATGGGGTACGGGCTGAACCGCTCGATCATTTCAGCCAACCGTTCCACGGGGGACTGGATCAGATCAACCTTGACAATATCAACTATTGCGTACAACTCTTCATAGATCGGGTCAAACTCGTGGTCATCCAGTGCCAGGGTAAATCCCTCCTCCTTCAGGGAACGACAGCGTTCAACCAGCTCGGGGGTGACCTGGAGGGTCTCAAGGAGTTCAAGCACGACCCGATCCTTCGGCAGAATCGTGATCGAATCGCTCATCAACAAATCAAGTTCAAGATTTATAAAGCCCCGATGGGGGCCAAGGATTGTTTCCAGGCCAAATGCGGAGAGGGTGTTGATAATTACATTGGCAGACGCATGGGACGCATCCTGAACAGATGCCTCGTTTTTCGATCCGGCGGAGCGGAACAGCAGTTCATAGGCAACAACCTCCCCACTCCGGTTGAGAATGGGCTGGCGACCGATGAGATAATTCGAGTTTGGCATGGTATTCCTCTATACGGTCAGCGGCACGATGATGTCAAAACTGGATTTGCACTTTTTTGGCCGTCCCCTCTTCCCTGACCCAGAGCAGTGTTTTCCTCGCACGGGAACACCAGTCGCGCACGTCTTTTTCAAAGGTCGGACAATCCGCCGTTACTTCAAGCACATCTCCCGGTTTCATTTTTACAGACAAAACCGTTATTTTGAGTGTGGGTTGCGGACACTTCAACCCCCGCGCGTCAAGCTGCGTCAATCCCATACCAGAACTCCTCGTGGGGCATTTATAAAGTCACTTACTGTTGATAGAAAAAACAGGTATGATACCGTACCGGTTCAACATCTAGGTGCAACTGGCGTGATTATACCAATATCACTTACTTTTGCAAGCAGGTAAAAGTGGCACGCCAGGCATCTCTTTTCAGCAAAGCAATAGCTAACGGAACGGAATAACACAAAAAGGTGACGTACCATCTATGATTCAATTTAATGTACCCATTAAAAATATCTTCACAAACATTCCCCTGTCACTCCCGGAAGAGTTTTTCGAAGTTCTGGGTGAATCTGACACACTCCGCATCGAGCGAATTGTATCAGAGGGGCACACCACTGCACCGGGGGAGTGGTATGATCAGCAATGGGATGAGTGGGTTCTCCTACTCTCGGGCGGAGCATTACTCCGCCTTGAAGAGCCGGATACGGCCGTCACACTCAATCCGGGGGACCATCTGTTAATTCCCGCACACCGAAGACATCGGGTAGAAATGACCACACCGGGAGAAAAGACCATCTGGCTTGCGGTCCATTTCAGGGGGAGCACAAAGTTCCCTCCCCAGGAGGGGGAGCGTTAGAGAGGGTAACTATGCAGCTTTAATTCCACTATCGCGTCCCCCCTCCCAACCTCCCCCCGCTGGGGGGAGGAGTTAAAACAACGATTTTTATTTACATCAACTCGGCAGCGTCGGCAGGTCCAGTCCAGCCATCTGCTGCACCATGCGGATTACCTGACAGCTGTAACCAAATTCATTGTCGTACCAGACGTAGAGTACGCAGCGATTTCCTTCGGCAATGGTCGCCAGTGAGTCAACCACACCGGCGTGCCGGGAGCCGACAAAATCGCTCGACACCACTTCGGGGGAGTTGGTAAAATCTATCTGGTTCTGCAACGGAGAATCCAGGGACATGTTGCGCAGATAGCTGTTGATCACCTCAACATCAACCGGGTGGGCCAGTTCAAGGTTCATGATCGCCAGCGAAACATTCGGCGTCGGCACCCGTATCGCATTACCGGTCAACTTGCCGGACAGCTCGGGAATAACCTTGGCAACGGCCTTGGCGGCACCGGTTTCCGTAATAACCATGTTGAGGGGGGCACTCCGGCCACGCCGTGATGACTTATGGTAGTTATCGATCAGATTCTGGTCATTGGTGTAGGAGTGGCAGGTCTCCAGATGGCCATGAACGATACCGAACCGGTCGTTGATCGCTTTCATGACCGGCACCACCGCGTTGGTGGTACAGCTGGCTGCGGAGAAGATCTTCTCCTGGTCCGTAATCAGATGGTTGTTGATGCCGGCCACCACATTGGGGATATCCCCCTTGCCGGGAGCGGTCAGAATAACCTTGGCGACGCCGGGAGCCTTCAGGTGGCGACTGAGGCCGTCACGGTCCCGCCATTTACCGGTGTTGTCGATAAGGATGGCGTCACGGATGCCGTACTGGGTATAGTCAACCAGTTCCGGGGCATCGGCGTAGATGATTCGGATCATGTTACCATTGGCAATAATGGCATTCTCTTCTTCGTCAATGGTGATAATTCCGTTGAAATGACCATGAACCGAGTCGCGACGGAGCAGACTGGCACGTTTCAAAAGGTCATCTGCCCCCCCCTTGCGAACCACGGCGGCCCGGATTCTCAACTTTTCACCACTGCCTGATTTTTCGATCAGGATACGGGCCAACAGTCGGCCGATACGACCAAACCCGTACAGCACGATATCCTGGGGTTCGGAGCGAACCAAGCCACGACCGGTATTGATACGGGCCAGTTCCTTCTGAACGAATTCATCGGCGGTAAGGGAGCCGGCCACCTTTTGATACTGGATGGTCAGCTTGCCCAGATCGACCCTCCCCGGCGCGAGGTCCAGCTTATCCATGGCGGCCAGCAGTGGAAAAGTCTCCATGACCGACAGATCGGAATCAAGTATCATTCGGGCAAAGCGATGGGCCTTGAGGATATCAATGACCGTACTGTGTACCAGAGTGCGGCCATACAAGGTTAAAATAATGTTGTTATCCCGGTAGAGGCGACCGATTATCGGAAGCATCTGCTCGGCACACGCTTCGTGGTCTTTCCATTCCTGCAGATAGTTCTCCTGTTTTTGCTGTGTCATTCAGATCTCCTTCGTAAAGTTATTTCTTCCGTACGGCACTGATTCAAATGCGTCCGATCAAACGGAGCAGTCCATCCAAAATGGTCAGGGGGCTGGGGGGACAGCCCGGAATGTAGAGATCAACCGGCACAAACCGGTCGGCTCCGTTATGTGTTTCGGCAAGGTCCATGAACGGGCCGCCATTGATAGCGCAGGCCCCGGCAACAATCACCAGCTTGGGCTCCGGTATGGCCTGATAGGTTGCCAGCAAAGCTTCCCGCATATTTTCACTGACCGGACCGGTTACAAATATGCCGTCGGCGTGGCGAGGACTGGCAACAAACTGCACCCCGAACCGCCCCAGATCCCAGCCAATGGTTGAGAGAACATTGGTATCAGCTTCACAGGCGTTGCACCCTCCGGCACTCACCTCCCGCAGTTTCAGGGAGCGACCGAACAGGCTCAGCAGCTTCCCTTCCAGTGCAACTGCCGGATGATACTGTTCTCCGGGTGTCACTGTCAAGCCGGCACGGCTCCTGCTTGACAGACAGGCATCCGCCGTGAAGTCTATCCCCCCCTGGGGGCACGCTGCGGCACACTCACCACAGAATAGACACGTGCCCATGTCAAGGGACAGGGGTCCGGTGGTCGAAATCGCTCCGTAGGGGCAGGCTTCGGCACAAGCATGGCACCCTTCAGTACACCCCGACATATCCAACCGGGGCAACCCGCGAAAAAGTGGGGGGAGTGGCTGGGGGGCGTCCGGATATTTCATGGTGCGATGACCTTGGCGAAAACGGGTCAGTAACGCTTTGAGCATAGGGCCTCCCTTTTACAGATCAAACCCGCAGTATGAGAGATTAAAACTCTTGTTGCAGAGTGGAAAGTCGGAAATCTGCTCTCCCCGCAGGGCAAGCCCCAGGCCGTTCCAGTTATGGAACGAGGGATCAACAATTTTATACCTTTCAAAACAGCCAGTTCCATCGGTCAGGGCAACATGGCAGATTTCACCCCGCCACCCTTCGGTCAAGGCCACGGCACACCGGTTTGTCCCCAGGGTTTTCATCTGGTTCCGGTGGCTTCCCCGGGGAAGGTGTTGCACCTGCTCATCGATAAATGCCATTGAACGTTCGGCCTCAAGCCAGCGGAGTCGGGTGCGGGCGGCAACATCACAACTGGAGGCGGTAATCACCGGAATCTGGCTCATCCTGAAGATACCGTAGGGATGATCACGCCGGATATCCCGGTTCAAGCCACAGGCCCGGGCAGCTGGTCCAACCAGACCTGTCTCCCGGGCATCAGCCTCACTCACCACACCGATATCCTCAAGGCGGGCCATGACCGACGGTGAGTCCCAGAGCAACCCGACCGCACCGGCAAGGTCCTCCCGTGCCGTCTGGAGGCGACCGGAGAGTTCATCAGCCAGTTCGCTTCCGCAATCAAATCCGGTCCCCCCCGGCCTGAGCAGACCGCGACCGAAACGGCTGCCACAGAGGGCCGCCGTCATGTTGAGAAAATCACCCCGGATCCGGCCACAGAATGAGGCGGTCGGCAGATACCCCACATCTCCGGCGATGGCCCCCAGGTCACCGGTATGGTTGGCCAGACGCTCCAATTCAAGGGCAATCCCCCGAATGGTTTCGGCCCGGGGCGACGCAAAGATGCCCGCCAGCGACTCCATGTTCATGCAGTAGGCTTGACCATGCCCTACGGTCGTGTCACCGGCAATGGTTTCCATCTGATGCATGGTGCGGGGAGACGGAGCACCGATCAATGCCCGTTCGATGCCGCGATGCTGAAATCCAAGGGCGATTTCCAGATGCAAGACCTCTTCACCATGGCACTGAAAGCGAAAATGCCCCGGCTCAATAATGCCGGCATGGACGGGACCTACGGCCACCTCATGTATTTCCGCACCCTCAACCCGATAGAAATCCATCACCGCCGGAATAAGCCCGGCACCATCACTCTCTTTCCAGAAACTGTCACCAGGAATCAGCGGTTTCTGAAAGCGAACCGGCTTGAACCAGGGATGCCCTTCGGGACGGACCAGACACTGTTCGGCTATTTCCCGTTCAAAAAGATGGAGTTGGGGACAGGCCAGTGCCAGGGAGGGAAAGGAGCGCCCCACCCTGGTGGCGGCAATACCCAGCAGACCACTCCCCCCCCGGGCGGAGAAGATGCTGTAGAGGGTCGCCCCGTCTGAGGTGGGGACACCAAAATAGGAACAGGCTCGCCACCCGGCGGCAATGGCATCCACCATCCCCTGAAAGTAGCTGTCGTTATCCAGCAGCGGTATGTCGGAACGAGCAAAGGAGGTACCATTATAGAAGGTTTTCATGCCAAAGTTCATGGTTTCACCTCCAGCAACTGGGCCCCGTCACGCAACAGTCCCAGGAGCGGTTCAGGAATCCATACCCCCAGCACCAGCACCAGCAGTAGCAGCACCAATGGCGGCCCCACGGTGCCGATGCTGTCCCGGTACGAGGTACTTTCGCTCTCAGCCGGCACCTCCCCCATCACCATTGGCAATACGGTCATGGCCATGCCGATAAAGATAATCGCCAGAGAGGTGAGAAAAATGGCCCCGACCAGCATCCGTCCCTGAATAAAAGCAGTGCTGATGATGGTAAATTCACTGATGAACGGTGCAAAGGGGGGAGAACCGGTAATGGCGATAAAACCGGCCAGAAAAAGTCCTCCCGACCACGGGAGCCGCCGCAGGGCACCACGGACCTGTTCCGTACTCTTACTGTTGTAGGAACGGTGAATGTTGCCGGAAGAGAGGAACAACACCCCTTTGGTCAGACCGTTGGCAAGAATATGGAACAGGGCACCGAATACCGCCTTCCCCCCCAGTCCCAGGGCAACCGCCATGATCCCCACATGCTCCACACTTGAATAGGCCAGCATCCGTTTAAAATCGGCCTGCCGTGCCATAAAAACAGCGGCAACGACCATGGATATCAATCCCATCACCACCAGAGCGTCCTGAAAAAAAGCGATCTCCCTGGTGGCGACACAGAGCTGGTACACCCGCAGCAGGGCCAGAAATGCCAGGTTAACCAATCCACCCGACAGCAGGGCCCCCACCAGTCCGGGTGCCTCGCCATAGGCATCGGGCTTCCAGGTATGGAGCGGCGCAAGACCCATTTTGGTACCGAAGCCAACCAGGAGAAAGACAAATGCCCCATGGACCCACCCGGAGGAGAGTTTGCCGGCCCCGGTAATAAGATCATCCAGAAGCAGTGTGGGTTCAACCTTGGCCACAATGGTGGCATAGGCCAGAAAATAAAGGCCGATGAGGGCAAGTGCCACCCCCACCGAGCAGATCAGCAGATATTTCCAGGTGGCCTCTATGGAGCGGGCATTACGGTTGAAATAGATCAGCGGTGCCATGCAGATGGTGGTCGTTTCCAGTGCCACCCACATGAGCCCCAGATGGTGGGTGATGGTCACCAGGGAGGCCGCCGACAGACAAACCAGCAGCCACATGCAGAGGAGCCGGTTGGAACGTTCCTGTCGATAGTAGAAATAACCGATGGAGTACACGGCACAGGCAAGAAAGAGCACACTGGTGCTGAGCAGGACAATTTTGCCCAATGCATCAAAATGGAACCAGCGCCCCGCCGATTCGGGGGGGGTAACCAGCAGCATCCGGATGGTTACCGCTAGATGGAAGGAGCTGAAGAGTGCCAGTATTTTGGGGCGAAGCCCCTCGGACGGGATCAGCCAGGTGGCGGCGGCACCGATAAGCGGAATAAGAATAAGCACGGCGAACATGAATCTACTCCTCTTTCAGCGAGGTCAGCAACGACGTATCAAGTGACGAGAATTCACGATTAATCTGGTTCATAACGATTCCCATCACAAAGGTGCCGACCAGCAGGTCCAGAAGGGCCCCCGCCTCAACCATGACCGGCATCGCCCCCGCCAGCAGCAGCCCAAAGATAAAGATCCCGTTTTCAAGAATCAGGTAACCGATAACCTGGGAAATCGCCTTACGTCGGGTCGTCAGCACAAGAAAACCGGTCATCAGCGTGGCGATTGAGGCCGGCACGAACATATAATTCTGATGTTCCGGCAGCATGGGAAGGCTTCCGGAAAAGCCGAATGAAAAGGCGGTAAATATAGCTCCCAGGAGAAGCGTGGGCACATAGCCAAGGAACGGCTCAACTTCCCGCTTGATTTCCGCCGAGTGGACCGCCCGCCCCAGCAACCGGGGGATGATGAACCCCTTGACGATAATGATCACCACGGTAATCCCCACCAGATGCCAGGAAAAAGAGTGGATCATGCCGGGGAGGATACCAAGAATCACCCCCTGCACCGCCACCGCACGGATGGCAAAAATCAGCCGACCTGTCCCGAGTGAGATAAAGTTTATCAGCAGAACCAGTACCAGCAGTTGGTCAGCGAGAGTAATCATAGCATCACCTGATAACGAGCAGAGTAGAAAAGGCCGCCAGTATGGTTGCGGCCACCAGCAACTGGGGGACGCGCACCAGCCGGAGCCGGGCCATCACCGACTCAACCACCCCGATAACAATTGCCAGCAGCAGCATGGAACAGATAAAAACGCCCCAGTCTGCCAGCGGGTTGCCGGTGGCAAAGGGGAGTGCCAGCTGAATGAAAAAGGCACCCAGCACAAACAGCTTCATGCTTGCACCATACTGGATAAGGGCAAAGGCCGGCCCACTGTGATCCAGCACCATCACCTCATGAATCATCGTCAATTCCAGGTGGGTATTCGGATCATCAAAGGGAATTCGGCAATTTTCCGAAAGCAGCACGATGAACATCCCCCCCACCAGCAGCAGCAGTGATGCTCCGGCATAGAGCCAGGCTCCGCCACTGACGTTGGAAAGCATTCCGGTCAGGGTCGTGGAGCTGGAAAGGCGAGACAGGGTAATTAAGGCAAAAAAGAGGGTCGGCTCGGCAAGACAGGAATAGGTGGCCTCCCGGGCCGAGCCCATCCCTTCAAAGCTTGATCCGGTATCCAGGGCGGCCGCCATGGTAAAAAAACGCCCCAGGGCAAACAGGTAGGCATAAAGAATCATGTCACCGTTAAAGGATATGGGTGACGGGTGGGCACCAAAGGGAACCAGCAATGCGGCAACGGCGGTCGTTGAGAGTGCGACGATGGGACCGGCGCGAAACACCCAGCTGGTGGTGGTGCTGAAGACCGTCCCCTTGCGGAGCAGCCGGTATATATCGAAATAGGGCTGCAGAAATGGCGCGCCGACCCTGCCGGCAAAGGCAGCCTTGGTTTTACCAATGACCCCCAGCAGCAGCGGCGGCATGACAAGGGCCAGGGTTATATGGATGATACAGTTCATCATGGCAGTTCCCCGACAGGTTTCAGTGAGCCCAGAGCATCAGAATGAACAGCGTGGCAAAAATATACAACACATAAATATGCATCAACCCGTTCTGCAAGCGCCGTAAAAAAGCGAATGACATCCCGGCGGCCTGGAAGAACGGTGCGATGATTGCGTCAAGGAGCGTTTCCGTGGGAGTATCACTGCACCGGGAGCGCTCCGGGAAAAGTCCGGCGAGCAGCGGTCGCTCTATCCGTTGGCGAACAACGCCGTTCCCGATGGAAATCGCCAGTTCGGAAAAGGAGGTCCCCCCATACTGCATGCGGGACGTACCCCGTTGATAGCCACAGCCCCAGGTTGGTGCGGCCGTCACCGGTTCTCTGCCGAGGCGCCATTTCCAGATGACCGTGACGACCAGAGCCATGGTCAGGAGCAGCACACCAGCAAGGGAAAGCTTTTCCAAAATGGCACCGTACTCCGCAGAAAGCGGGAGTAGCGGAAGCCGGGGAAACAGGGTCATGACCGCCGGTGACACCAGAGAAAGCGCCATCTGGGGGACCACGCCGATCACCAGACAGAGGAACGCACAAAGAAGCATCGGCACCCCCATCTGCAACTCACCCCCCCGATGAACTCCTCCACCGGGACTTCGGGGCGTACCCAGAAACACGGAGCTGTACAGCTTGGTAAAGGTAATCGCCGCCAAGCCACCCACCAGGGCCAGCACCGGGGCCCCCGCCATCAGATAGATCAGATTGTCGCCCTGGAGCTGGGAGAAAAAACCAAGATAAAGCAGAAATTCACTGACAAAGCCGTTCAAGGGGGGTATGCCGCAGATGGCAACTGTTCCCACCAGAAAAAGCCCACCAATGCGTGGCATGGTCTTGCCAAGCCCCCCCATCAGATTCATGTCACGGGTACCGGTGGCATGAATGATTACGCCCGAGCCGAGGAACAGCAGCGGCTTGAACAGACTGTGGTTGAGGACATGGAGCAGGGCCCCGGCCCCCCCCAGATACATCAGTTCGGGAATCCGGCTCGCGGCACCGACCAGGGCGATCCCCATGCCAAGGGAAATAATGCCGATATTTTCAATGCTGCTGCAAGCCAGCAGCCGTTTCAGATCCCGCTGGGCCAAGGCAAAGGATATGCCGAGCAGTGCTGAAATGATACCGGCAATCGTCAGTATGGTTCCCCATACCAGAGGAATATCGTAAAAGAATGAGGCGGTCCGCACGATGCCGTATACCCCCATTTTCAGCATGACACCGGACATAAGTGCCGACACGTGACTCGGTGCGTTGGCATGGGCAGGGGGAAGCCAGAAGTGGAGCGGCATGATACCGGCCTTGGCCCCGAACCCGATTAACCCGGCCAGTGCCATAAGGGGGGCCAGCGGAGTGAGTGCCGACAATGAACCGGCAGGAGGAAGCAGAAACGTGCCGGTCTGGGCAGCAAGCAGGGAGAACAGCAACAGGAGCAGGGCACTGCCGCAATGGGTAGCAATCAGGTAAATGGTACCAGCTCGTCGAACCTCTTCCCGTTCATGTTCGGTCACAATTAAAAAATAGGCAGAAAGTGCCATGACTTCCCACACCATCATGAAAAACACCGTATTTCTCGCCATCAGCAATAATGCCATGGACGCCCCAAGTGTGCCGAAGAACAAGGTCAAACCGGGCTCACTGCGGCGGTATTGCCGGGCCGGCCAGTAACCGACCGCGAACAGGGAACCGGCGGCCGTAACCAGAAATACCGGGATCAGAAAGAGGGCTGAAAGCGGATCGATGGCCAGGTCACACGGACCGAACGGCAGACTCCAGGCGATGCTGCGGGTTGCGGTTGTTCCGGACAAGAGGAGCTGGAGCACCGTCGGAATACCGATCAAGGCGGCACAGATGGTACACAGGGCAGCCACCACCTGACCGGGACCGGGTCTTTTCAGGAACAGGCCGGGGATTCCGGCACACCCCATAACAAGCGTGGCGTCAAGCACCAGCAACACAGGGTCAACGGGACCCTGTAGGAAGGAATACATAGAGAAAACCCCTTGACAGAGAACTACTCAACACAGGGAGCTGTGTGTCAGGTGACATCCGATACTGAACCTCAAAAGCGGCCGGTGTCAATAAAAAACTGTTTCCAAAATGCACAGTTTCTTCTCCTTTTCTGCCCCATCCCCCCACACACCCCACCTTCCGGGGCCATCAGAAATAGCTGGCAGCCAGCAATACAATCAGGGTTATCAAACTGTAGAGGACGTACTGCTGCAAAATGCCGCTCTGCATTTTACGGATGGGGGAAAAGCGTCGATAGAGTTCCTGAAGGGCCGGAATGTAAAGCCGCTCAAGCACCGCTTCCGGCACATGGCTGGTAAGCCGGGCGGGTCCGGGGAAAAGCCCCTTCATGTTTCCTGTCCGATGCCGCTCAGGCATGAGTGCGAAAGCAAAAAGCCCGATCAGCATTTCGGCAAAGGAGGAAGCGGTGTACTGCATGCGGGGAACGGGACGCTGGTAACCACACCCCCAGGTGGGTGCAGAACCGGAATGACCGGAAATGAGGCGACGGTACCACCACCAGAGAACGGCACTAAGGGTTAACAACAGCACTGCGGTGGCCGACAGGGCGGTGAGCGGCACCAACCGGGAGAGCAGAACTCCGGCCTGGCCGACAACCTCGGGCAGCACCGACCTGCTGACCTGCTGCAGCAGTCCGGCGATGCCAGCCGGGGCCAGACCGATCGCCAGACACCCTCCACCCAGCAACAACATCGGCACCAGCATCTGCCATCCGGCTTCATGCTGTCCGTAGTGATTGGCGGACCGGGGAGCACCTAAAAATATGATGCCGTAGACCTTGACAAAACAGGCAACCGCCAGGGCACCGATCAGGGCCAGGGGAGGTATGGCCAGGGCCACCGCCACCGCCCCTCCCCCCTCACCCTGAATACCATGGAATAACCCGAGATAGATGCACAGCTCACTGACAAAACCGTTGAGCGGGGGCAACCCGCAAATGGCCACGGATCCAATTCCAAACAGTAAAGCTGTGAGCGGAAGGTTCTTCCCCACACCTCCCAGCAGGTCGATTTCCCTGGTTCCCGTGGCATGGATAACCGATCCGGCCCCCAGAAAGAGCAGTGCCTTGAACAGCGCGTGGTTGATAACATGCAGCAGGGCACCTGCCATTCCGAGTAGCATCATCGGTTCCGAACCGACCGTTTGCCCAAGCAGTGCCACCCCGACCCCCATGAAAATAATGCCGATATTTTCAATACTATGGTACGCCAGCAATCGTTTCAAATCATGCTGTCCAATGGCAAAGGCCACACCGATGACCCCCGAGACTACCCCCAGCAGCAGCACAGTACCCCCCCACCAGAGCGGCACCCCATGGAAAAACGAGAGGGTACGAATCAGACCGTAGACCCCGATTTTCAGGATGACACCGGACATGGCAGCAGAAACGTGGCTGGGAGCATTGGCATGGGCAGAGGGGAGCCAGATGTGAAACGGCATGATGCCGGCCTTAAGACCAAAGGCAAACAGGGCAGCCAGAAAAACCACCGAGGGGATTCCGGGCGACGCGGTAAGTGTCAAGGGCGGAGGGAACAACCAGGAACCGGTCAGCAGGTGCAGCAGGGGGAAAAGTGCAAACAGACCGAGGGTACCGGTGTGGGTGGTGATCATATACAGGGTACCGGCTTCACGGACCTCCGGTTTTTCATTTTCGGTAGAAACCAGGAAAAAAGCGGCCAAGGCCATTATTTCCCAGGCAAACAGAAAACTGATAGCATCGCGGGCCAGCACCACCCCCCCCATACTGGCGGTCATAACACCGAAAAAGAAGGTCATCGGCCGAACCGTGGCGGGGTGGTGATCTGCATGCCAGTAACTGCGCGCGTACAGGGCGGCGCAGCCGGTGATACCAAAGATGGGGAGCAGAAACCACGCAGAAAGGGAATCAACACCAAGTTGTACCGGACCAAAGGGGAGCGACCAGGAGATTTCAAACAACGTGGAGTGGCCATTAATCAGAAACGCCACGGCACCGGCGACTCCTGAAACGGAAGAGAGAATCATCAGAATTACCGACAGTAATTGGGCACGAGCAGCATGCCGGGCGGAGGAGAACAACAGTGGAGTCCCGGAAAAAGCCGCCAGCAGTATGGCAGAAAAAATCAGGGTACTTGGGGCAAACAACTCCTGCGCCATGATGCACTACCTCCTGATTGTTGTTTCCTCCAACCTGCCGATGGTCGCCATAATTTCTTCCACATTGCCGGGGTGGTGAAGCAACTCCTGGAAAGCATGATCATGGAGGAGAAAGGCGAGTTTTGCCAGAAGATGCAGATGGGTGGTGACATTAGGCGTCACCAGAGTAAAGAGGATAGTAACCGGCTGCCCATCCACGGCGTCGAAATCAATGGGGTTATTGAGAAAGCAGAGGCTGATTGCAGACTCCCCTGACTGACCGACGATGGGGTTACGAACATGGGGGATGGCAATGCCGTTGCCAAAGGCGGTTGAACCGAGGGCTTCCCGTGCCAGCAGGGTCTGCAGCAGAAATTCCGGGTCCAGACCGGGGGGAAGGGCCAAACGGGAAACCACCTCCCGTAATACCGCTTCCGGGGTATCACCCGGCAGACTATAGTGAATCCCGCCACGCCGGAGTGCCGATGAAACCGTCGACGATTTGTCTGCAACCGCGCCGACATCAAAAATATCGGGGGGGATGGTGATTCCCTTATTGGTGGCCCATTCAAGAAGATCAACCCGATTAATGCGATAACGATCATCCTGCTTGTGGGCAGGAAGCCCCTCATGCTTGATCCAGTGCAGAACGGTTTTTTCGTCAACATCCGCCGCAACGGCAAGATCGGCTACCTTTAAAAACATTGCAAGTCTCCAGATAAATCAATGCAACACACTGTAATAAATAATAATTTATAGAAATAGCAACTTAAGACTGTACAAACAATGCAATTAAAAGTAAAGGTATATTTGACTATTGAAAAGCTTCTTGACTACCATACGCTATTTACGTTAGTTTGTTCAAATATAATTGTTTATTAGTCACCATGTCTCAGTGAAGAGCAAACTCAGAGCAATCTGGGGACGCAAAGCTACGAGTCCCCAAGGGATAGTCGGGTTACCGGAGAGAAGGATGCGCCAACAGCCCTTCTTGAAATATCAGGAAGGGCTGTTGGCGTTCAGGCTACACACCTAAGGAGTAACATTATGAAATGGATCGATCTGAAGTTGAGAACCAAGCTGTTGACACTGGTGTCATTGGGCGTTGTTGGAGTGATCATTGTTGGCATGATGAGTATCGCAAACCAGAAACATGCGAACGGTAATCTGCGGGAACTTAACAACAATGTGCGCAATGTGGCGGTGTATGGCGAACTGAAGAGTGTGCTGCTTACGGCACGACTCGATCTCGTCTACATGATGGCACTTGAAGACATTACCAAGATACAGGCAAAAAATGACGACTACAAAGCCCAAATGCTCCAGATTAAAAAGCTTATCGGCGACGCGGAACAATCCAGGCTAACCCCGGAGGACAAAAGCCAGCTGACCCAGTTCAGGGAAGGGTGTGAAGCATATGAGACACTGGGAAACAAGGTTGCTGAAATGCTGCTTGCGGCTCACACCACCAACAATAAAACGGCCCTTGCAGAGGCAATTACCTTTGGCACGGGAACCGTTGCGCCCCTGTATGCAAAACCGGCCAAAGCCATAGAGACCCTCAATTCCACCAACATCAGGAATAGCGGTAATCTCTTTATCGCCGCCGACAAATCTGCATCGAACTCGATCATTTACTGCACCATCACCGTTATCCTGGTGGTAGTGATTTCCCTGTTGATCAGTATACTCATTGCACGGGGAATTACCCGCTCAGTGGAGGACATTTTAAAGGTCATGGCATCCATCGCCAACGGCAATTTGACCATCAGGTCATCAAACCTCTCCGAAGACGAAATGGGCCTGCTGGGAAAAGAGGTCAACATCATGGCGGAACAATTGTCAGACGTTATCAAGCGCGTTTCCGACAATAGCCATTCGGTTTCATCGGCGGCAATACAGATGCACAGCACCTCCGGCCAGATGGCCACCACCACGGAAGAGTTGGCGGCCCAGGCAAGCACCATTGCGACGGCATGTGAGGAGATGGCAGCCACCTCATCGGAAATAGCCCGCAACTGCCATTCTGCCGCCGGAGATTCCGCCAAGGCCAACGAAGCCGCCCATGTAGGGGCACAGGTTGTCGAAGCCACGGTAACGGTCATGAGCCGCATTGCCGACAGGGTACGGGCCACGGCACAGACCGTCGAAACCCTGGGGTCCAAATCGGAACAGATCGGCAACATCATCGGCACCATCGAAGACATTGCCGACCAGACCAATCTGCTTGCCCTCAATGCCGCCATTGAAGCAGCCCGGGCCGGTGAACAGGGAAGAGGTTTTGCCGTTGTCGCCGATGAGGTGCGGGCACTGGCCGAAAGAACCACGCGGGCAACGCGGGAGATTGGTGAAATGATCAAGGCAATCCAGGGGGAAACCAAGAGTGCCGTCGCGGCAATGAACGATGGTGTACTGCAGGTGGAACAGGGAACCCTGGAGGCGGCAAAATCAGGCGAGGCACTGCGCCACATCCTCGAGCAGATTGCCAACGTCACCAGCCAGGTAAACCAGATAGCGGTGGCGGCAGAGGAGCAGACGGCAACCACCATGGAAATCAACAACAACATTCAGCAGATTACGGAAGTGGCCCATATTTCATCCACCTCATCCCATGAGGAATCACGGGCGGCACATTCACTCTCCACCCTGGCCGAAGAGTTAAAGGCCATGGTCGGACAGTTCAGACTGGCGTAACATCTCCTTCGCCGGCGCGAAGATCAGTGTCCCGTACCACCGCAGAGTCGGAGGTACGGGATTTCTCGTTTCAACAATTACTATGACAGGAACATCATCGCGGGGTATTACCATGGATAGTGAACTCACGGCACAACTGAAACAGGTGCTTTCTTCTCTGCAACTGCTGCTGCCCAAACCGGTGACAGCGGTTGACTGGGCCCTCTGCCATGCCGCCAATTGGCGACGCCACTCCTTTGGCGGTTACCTGGAGCCGGTAGAGAGCATTGAAGCTATTTGCCTTGATGACTTGCTCGGCATCGAAGAGCAGAAACGGGTTGTTGTGGAAAATACCCGTCAGTTTCTGGCCGGATATCCGGCCAACAACGCCCTGCTCTGGGGGACACGGGGCACCGGAAAATCGTCGTTGATCCGGGCCGTACTGAACAGCTATGCCAACCGTGGTCTCCGCATCGTTCAGGTTGACAAAAACGATCTGGTCCATCTCCCCGATATTGTGGACAACATCAAACGGCTTCCCTACCGTTTCATTATCTTTTCCGATGACGTCTCCTTTGAAGTGGGGGAATCCAGCTATAAAATGCTCAAAAGTGCCCTCGACGGAGCCGTGTATGCGCCACCGGACAATGTGCTGATCTACGTCACCTCCAACCGCCGCCATCTCCTCCCCGAATTCGAAACCGACAACCGGGGAGCCATGCTGGTCAACAACGAAATGCACCATGGGGAGGCCATTGAGGAAAAGATATCCCTCTCCGGCCGGTTCGGACTCTGGGTCGGTTTTCACCCCTTCAAACAGGAACAGTATCTCTCCGTTACCCGACAGTGGGTGGAAAAACTCTTCACCCGACAGAATTCACCACTCACCTGGACGACAGAGACCAATGAAGCGGCCATACAATGGGCATACGACAAGGGAGATAACAGCGGGCGCATAGCCTATCAGTTTGCCTCCCGCTGGGTCGGCATCCAGCTTCTCCAGCAGCATACGGAGGCACCATGAGACTGCATGTTCATGTGGCCTGTGGCATAATGGAGCAGGATGGCCTGATTCTGGCGGCCCAGCGGAGTGCTGCGATGAATCTACCACTGAAATGGGAATTCCCCGGTGGAAAGATTGAAAAGGGAGAAACGCCGGAGCAGTGCCTGATTCGGGAAATGAAGGAAGAACTGGATGTGGAGGTTACCATCGGCAGGGCACTCCACCCCACCACCCACCCCTACGGTGACTTCACCGTCACCCTCTATCCCTTCACCTGCCGCCTCACCGCCGGTGCCATTTCCATGAACGAACACCACGCCCTCCGCTGGATCGAACCGGAGCGCATGGGGGAACTGGACTGGGCCGAAGCCGACCTGCCGGTGATTGAGGAATATCTGGCGGGAGAGGTATTTTGCTGATTTCAAGATCACAAGAATGCTCGCCCCATACCGCGTACCGTTCAGCTTGCCTGTATCGGTTGGGAAGAGGAGCGGCGCAGAAGTTACGGGTAGACAGGTATTCGCGAACATGCCATCCCATTACTAAATAAATAGTTAGAATCCCTAATCATTATCACTATAGTATACAGCCAGCTGAGTAACCGGTGGGAAGAGTTCTGGGAGTATCGAGCGGCGGGTTGATAATGGCTCCCATAAATTTGTCGCACACCGGTTTCAGGTTAACAATTTGCTACTACGACAAATCTGACATCATATCTGCTCGTTATACGCCTTGTTACTTCTTCAGCCGTCAGTGCTTTCTGGATTGACGATGCTTTCTCTACCGGTTCAACAACCATTTCCAGACAGGAACCAGGTGGATTTGGTAGATTCCGACCGTTTCCACACCATCCTCGTCCCAGGTCAGCACTGTACCATCAGTAATTCCAAACTCCTCAGCCGCTTTAGCCAGGGCAACAAACTCTCTTTTGCGGGTTTTCTGGTCGCTGAGGTCATAGCAGACCTGAAAGAGGCTGAATCCCCCGGAGGCTGTACGAACCACAAAGTCTACTTCCTTGCCGCCTGCAGTCTTGAATGAGAAAAATTCATTGCCTCGGCGGTACCATTCCACTGCCACCAGATTTTCCAGCAACCGCCCCGTATCACTACCGATCCGGAAGCGCACTGCGTTGACCATTCCTGTATCAAATGCATATATTTTTCTGGGTGCCGACATGCGCAGCTTTGCCTTGGGTGAGTACCGAATAACCGACACTGACCAACAAACACCACCACTGACTCCACTACACCACCACCTGCCATCCCATTACTTCCTGGTATTATCTTTGAGCAACGTTAATTAGTGCAAATTATGTACACATTTCCATTGCATAATGATAAATTTTAACTTCATAACACCGACGAATTACTGCGTTTTAATATTTTAATGTGTAAAACAACAGGAGGTGCGTAATTTATTTTTTCCGAACGAACATATTGATTGTTCTGTTCGGCCTGGTCACATCTCTTGCCGCCGAGGCCACCTCGGTGTTCCAGGGGAATCGACTGTCACATGAAATATCTGAGCTGCTTCCACACGATGCAAGCTGGTGCCTGGTTGTTGCGGATCAGAATAATGGAAAAGAGATTATCAGCACCGGCAATGCAACAGGACTACTTATTCCCGCCTCGCTTGTGAAGCTGATTACGGCAGGTGCGGCCTTGGAACGGGAAGCGGAAGGGAAGCACGCGACGATGAGCACAGAAATTCTCCATGACGGGAGCATAGACGACGGCATCATAACCGGGAATATTGTACTACGTGGTAGTGGCAACTGCTTCTTGTCGGCGGCAGATTTACGCCAGGCAGCCAAAACATTAAAAAAGACAGGCATCATGGCTCTTACAGGAGACGTTGTGGCGGACACAGCACGCTTCAATACACGTGGGCTGGAGCGGACCAGAAAAGGGGCGGGCTACGCGCCGGTATCGGCGTTGGGACTCGACCTGCATACGGTCTCTCTGGCCGTGATACCCGATGAACCAGGTAAACCGCCCCTCGTAACAGTGGAGCCTCCTAACACTCTGGTACGCTTTGCCGTATCAGCACGAACCGTCGCTGGTGGAAAGAGTACGGTGAGGGTAACTAAGCACTATGATAACAGCTTTCAGGTAAGTGGAGAAATCCCCCATGATTCAGTTCCGCTTCACTGGCGTTTCTCCGTTGACGACCCGGCAAGCTATGCCGCCCAGAGCTTCAAAACGGTACTTGCTCAAGCAGGCATCCAGATAATGGGTAAGCCAGAAAAAGGCATCGAGCCGCTTGGCGTCACTACTCTGGCAATCATACCGGGTCAGACCATCACGCAGATTGTTATGGAGATGAACTTCAACAGCCTGAACATTGCTGCCGACAACCTGCTTTTGGTGCTTGGCACTCTGGACGACGGTTTGCCGGGAACCCGGGAAAAGGGTTTGAAGGTGATTCAGGAGCATGTGGCCCGTCACGGTTTTCCCGGTGGGGCTGTGCAGATCGTTGACGGTTCTGGGCTTTTACCCGGCACCCTCATCGCACCCAAAACTTTGGCCCGTTATCTGGTTGCAGTGGCTAAAACTCCCTGGTTTCCGACCCTCTACCAAAGCCTGCCACGGGCCGGGATTGACGGCACACTTCGTGACGGAAACTTCAGAAACGAGCACTTCCGTGCCAAGAGCGGGAGTTTGGAGAATGTTGCGGCACTGGCGGGATACGGTGTTGATAAGACCGGCCGGGAACTGGTTTTTGCTTTTATCGTAAATTCAACCGGATCGCTGCCGCCTAACGCTCGCAGCACCGGAGATTCCATCATGCGCTTTCTGGCTGACGAGGTATTGCAATGAAACGAATCATGCCGCATGTCACAGCCTTGCTGATAACAGTGGGACTGTTGCTGGGACAATCATCCGGCGCACTGGCTGCCTGCGCCAAGGTATCAATTGAGATTCTACAGGAACTGACCATTGAGCGGGCGGCCTTCGACGCCAAGCTGGTTATTACCAACGGCATCCCGGATCAGTCTCTGCAGGACGTGCGGGTTGATGTGGTGATCCGGGATTTCAACGGCAATGTCAAGAACGACGCATTCTTCGTGCGACCTCCGACACTGAGTGGCATCAGCGGTACCATGGATGGGAGCGGCCAGGTAGCTGCCTCAGCTCGCGGTGAAGCTCACTGGCTGATCATCCCTTCCCCTGGAGCCGGTTATATCGAACAGGATGGAGCCATCAAGCAGATCGGTGTCGAGTACTGGGTCGGGGCAACCCTCACCTACACAGTCAATGGCCAACCAGAGACGGTGCCTATCAACCCGGCCCGCATCACGGTCAAGCCGATGCCGCAGCTGGTATTGGATTACTTTATGCCGTTACAGGTGTTGGGTGACAATCCCTTCACACAGCAGGTTGAGCCACCGATCCCCTATGCACTGGCGGTGCGGGTGCTCAATGATGGTTACGGGATTGCCAACAAGCTAAAAATCGACTCAGCCCAACCGAAAATCGTGGACAATAAACAGGGTCTACTGATCGACTTCCGCATCCTTGGGGCCTCTGTCAATGACGGACCGGTGACTCCATCCCTTGCTGTCAACTTTGGTGATCTGGGGAGCAAGAAAGTTGGGACAGCCGCCTGGAAGATGATCTCAACCCTCTCCGGCCGCTTCATAGAATTCAAGGCCAGCTTCAGCCATGCTTCCGAACTTGGCGGGGAGTTGACTTCTTTGCTCCGGGAGACTAACTCCCACTATCTGACCCACATGGTCAAGGTCAACCTCCCAGGTAGAGACAACAAATTGGACTTTTTGGCCGATTTGAATGGGACAAGCGGTTATATCTATGAATCAGAGATTCCCGCTAACTCTGTCCGAATGATCGATGCACGCACTCCTGTTACCGTGGTACTGCCTTCGACTGTTCCTGCTCGCCCGACAGCAAGTAACCCGGCAGTGGCTTTAAATCTCCCAACCGGTACGGGCATTGGTTGGATTTACACAAAATTATCCGATCCCTCACAAGGAATGTTGAAACTGCTTTCAGTCACCCGCTCTGATGGTGTCAGGCTCGATCCCAACAACTACTGGGTCGACGAAGGGCTGGACAAAGATTACAAGAAGAGCTGGAACCTGCAGTTTGTAGACTACCGAGGCGATGCCAATACCACAGGCGACTATGCGCTTGCCTTTGCCCAGCCGGATGTGGATACCATTCCACCGGTCACGACATTAATGTTTGATGGCCCTGCAGTCGGTGCCTCTCCCACCTGTATCACACCTCAAACACGTTTGATCCTGATGTCCACCGATAACTCCGGCGGGAGTGGTGTTGATGCCATGTTCCGCAAGGTTATCGGAATGGACAGCGATTATATTCCGGCAATCCCCTTTACCCTCACAACACCCGGTGCCTATTCAGTACAGTTTTACAGTACCGACCGTGCCGGTAATGTTGAGACAGTCACCAGTTCTACCGTTAAAGTGATCACCGATGCACCTGCCATATCCGCGTTTAACGCGTTGCCTGCCAGCTTTGCTCCTCAAGCACCCAAAGGGGTGGCCGCTCTTCGCAGCATCGACTTTGCTCTTACGGCCACCAGTGCCGTTGCTTCATTGCCGGTGGAAATAGCAATCAGTTCCGGCACGACATTTCAGACGGGAGCCATTATCAGAACTCTCAAAGGCGTTGCCGGGCCGGGTAATGAGCTCCGCATTTCCTGGGATGGCAAGGACACAACCGGAAAAATTGTTGCGACGGGAAAGTATACGGCACGGGCCAGGGTTTCTGATGGTCTGGATAATACCCTTGACAGCACCGCTCCAAACCATACCACCACAGCGGATGCAACAATTAGTGTTGTCGAATGGTTCACCGCTGCGGCATTAGACCCCAATCCTGCGGGGGATCAGATGTATGCCCGTATTTCGGGTACAAAAGTTGTCTGGCAGGATCAGCGAAGTGGAGTCTGGGATGTCTATGTCAAGGAAATCGGTGCCACCACCTCATCAAAAATTCCGGGAATCAGTGCGGATCGGGAACGACCGGCCATCGACGGAAACATTGTTGTCTGGCAGGACAAGAGAAGCGGCAACGGGGAAATATACGGGTACAACCTGACTACGCAACAGGAAATCGCCATTGCCACCGGAACAGGAGACAAGGAGCGGCCCACCATATCCGGGGAGTGGGTTGCATGGCAGGACAAGCGGAGCGGTAACTGGGATGTCTATGCAAAAAACATCACAACCAACGAAGTGATCCAGGTTACCTCCCATGAGCGTGACCAGCTTCATCCCCTGCTGAGCGGTGCGACACTGGTCTGGGAAGATTTCCGTCACGGGCTGGGCGAAATCTACGCGTACAATCTCATTTCCCGTACGGAGCATCAGGTTATCACCGGATCGGCAGAAATTTTCGGCCCGGCACAATCGGGACAAACCACGGTCTGGTCAGACCGCCGTAACGGTCAGGCCGATATCTACAGCCTCATCCCCGGACATACGGCTACGCGCCTGACATACGGAGTGGGAGATCATATGCAGGGGGCTTTGAATGGCGACCTGCTGGTGTATATCGACTACGAAACATCCGCCGATGATCCGAACCTTTCCTTCCGCGTTCTGTCCAGCGGTGCCGGTGGCAGATTGGTGTCAGATACGGCGAAGCAGGAAGAGCCGGCAGTCGGCAGCGGAATTGTTGTCTGGCAGGACACCCGTGACGGAAAATACCAGCTCTATGTTGCCGCGCTCCGGAGCGAAACCGTACCGGTGGAAGTGTCTCTCAAGGCGGGATACAACCTGATCGCTGTCGGGAGTCGCCTGAGCGCAACCTACGACACCGCAGCCAAACTTCTGGCGGCCTTTAAGGACAGTGCCGGTTTAGAGCGAATTCTTGCCTACGATACGCTGCACAACACCTACACGGAAGCAACAGCGACGGGCGGAGATTTCGTGATTACGCAAGGAATGGCTCTGACCGTCTATGCGACCAAGGCCGGTTCCCTGACAGTGGCCGATGCCGGCGAGAGTGTCAGCTACACCCTGCTGCCTGGCAGCAATCAGATCGGAATCATCGCCGCTCCGTTTGGCTATAGCGCCTATGAACTCCTGAAATCGCTTGGCCTGGACAATGTCCTGAGTATCCGTAAATTCGAGGCGGAAACAGGACTATGGCGCAGCGTCTCGGTACGAACCGGACAATCCGGCAATGAACTGGTGGGGAGTAACTTTGCCGTCACTTCCGGTGACGGCGTGATTGTGGTTATGAAGAATCGTGTTGACGGGTGGGGACTGTGAACCGGGTGCTGAAAGTCATAGTGGTACCGCTGCTGGCCCTGCTCTGGGTTTGTGGCGGAGCACGGCCTTCCCATTGCTCTTCATGGCAGCCGCTTTCTCCTCACCGGGTACACACCATGGTCACGGAGGGGAGCGGTCTCTGGTTGGTTGATGTGCGCAATCCCGCAGCCTTTGAACAGGGGCACATCGAAGGCGCGATAAATATTCCCCACGAACAGCTGAAGGTTAAAAACCTTCCTAAAGGAAAAGCCGTTGTACTTGCCGATGATGCATTAGGACTGCGCTACGCCAGGGCCGGAGCCGAACTGTTGCTGAAAAAAGGCCATGAAAAAGTGTTTATTCTGGAGGGTGGCATTACAGCTTGGGAAGTGGAAAAGCTGCCAATGACCGCAACACGTGGCAACACACCCCGTCCGGTGACATGGGATGAGCTTGCCTGGGCCCGGTCGGCCGCTGTGACGTTCAAACTGTACGATCTGCGCGATGCTGCCGAGAAGGCAAAAGGGCCGGTGGATGGCGCTCTGCAACCAAATGGAAAAAACAGCGGTGAGCGGATTGCCGCCGTGATTGCCGAACTGACACCCAAAGAAACGAAAAACGGGAAGCCGGACAACCGGGAAAAACCGGCGCAGGTTGTGCTGATACTGCCCAACAGCACCAACAGTATCGATGCGGTGCGCACCGCGTTCAAGGGAGTTCAAACCGATATTCGCTATTTGGAGGGAGCCTATCCACTCTGGGTAGCCCGTGAAAAAGAGAAACCGCTGCCGGGGCCGAACGCCTGTCCTACCTGCCCGGCGGGGAGGAAACAATGAGCTTTAAAATCAGAATCATCGCTACCCGACTGGTGGGATTACTGCTGTTCTGCTCGATTCCGGGAGTTGCTCTGGCTGTTCCCGACACGATCAGCCTCCGCGTAACCGATGTAACCACCTGCACCTTTGCCCTTGTCTGGATGACTGATGTTCCTGCCGTACCGGCGGTGGAGGTTTATGCGGATGCAGGGATGACAACTCCGGTAACGGATGGCATTACGGAAACTGCCATGCCTGACGTGGCACCTGCCGTTGCTGCAGCTGCAACCGCCAACGGCATTATGAAGGTCAGGGTTTCCGGGCTTGTGGCTGGCACGCGGTACTATACCCGTTCTGTTACCCGCGATCCCGCTCACACAGACAGTGTCGGTTACTCCGCGCTACAGGAAATCACCACCGCAACCCAGGTCAAACCCTATGCGACGGCGCAGGATGGTTCCCTGCTAGGGGTTGTCAACGATATGACCACCATGAAAATGTATATCCGTCCCGCTGACCAAAGTGCCGTGCCCGGTCTTGGCAGTTTGCTTCTGGTGGACGTTGCAAATTCAGCTTGGCCGCTGAGTGCATTTGTGGGAGATGGCGTTGCCGCTCCGGAAGGGGTGATTGATCTCAACAATCTGTTTGGCGCGGATCGGATCTCCAAAGCCGTTTCAGGGGGAGAAGTCAGCCAGATACGCTTCTATCGCGGCGGTGCGTTTTCAACCCTGCTGCATTACCGGCGCATCGCCTCCCGCTCGGGAACTGGTCAGTCCGCCGAACCGGTCAAGGGTTTTTTCGCCGATATCAACCTGGATGGTACGGTTGACGACACCGATTTTGAAGCATTCAAAAATCAATACAGAACCGCGCCTGATGATGCCGTGTACAACCCGGATTTCAAATTTGTTCAGACAACCAACGGGAACGTGGGTGCGCAGGATTTTACCCGCTTTTCCCGTGAGTACGGCAGAACCGATGTGCCGGTTCAGTAGGGGCGCACTGCGTACACCCCTGCTGAATTCATGTAGGTAACGTTTGGTACGATGTTTTGGAGGGAGCAGTTATGACACGGCATATACCGCTGATCGTCAGGATCTTCAGCATAACGGCACTTATCATGGCCATGTGTTCAGCCTCATGGTGCGCCGGTCTTCGCATCATCCCCTCCCGTGCGGTGGTTAGGCCGGGTGAAGAATTCTCATTCGATGTCGTGGCCGAAGGGATACCCGCTTCAGGATTAGGCGGTGTCCAGTTCCGACTTTCCGCGACCCCCTCCACGGGAGCCGTAACAACGACTTCGGATGTGAGTCAGGGCGGGACCGGCGATATTACTGTTGTTACGCCGCTGCTGGCTTCCCCCGCCATCACCGGGCATTCGGGACTGGGTGACTTCTTCTGGAATGGCAAAGGGGCAAACGGCATCCTGATGATGGATAACGAAACAGTGGCAAACGGTTCCGCTCTCTATACTTTTGCCCATACCAGCGGTTCCCGGCCGCTTTCCGGAAGTGGCACCGTAGCTCGCTTTGCCGGAAAAATAGGCAGCGGCGTCACTGCGGAACGCCTTGACCTCGGTCTCAGCGATGTGCTGTTGATGGACGGCGGCCCGGCATACAGTCTGGATTATGTCACCGGAGCCTCGCTGCAATTGCGATGCATCGCCAAAGTCCCATCTCTCTTTGGACTTACGCTTACTGCTGCACAGGCTGCCCTGGCATCAGCAAACCTCACTCTCGGTGCTGTCTCCGAAATCGACAATTCCAATGGTCTGCGTCCACTCAATGTGGTTCTGGAACAATCGTCACTGTCAGGTAACGAACTTGACTGTAAATCTCCGGTAAACTTGGCTATAAACACACCGCCTGCCGATCCGGCAAATATTTCCGCAACCGATAAACTGAACGATGAAAGCGGCGCGGTACAGCTTGCCTGGACAGCATCAACGTCAGGCGACACGGCGGGATACCGGGTCTATTCGGGCAGCGTCCTGCTCAAACAGATAACCGGAGCTTCGGCCACCGGCACTGAAATTGGCGGACTCACCAATAGCGTGATTACCAGACTGCGGGTGACCGCCTACGATACGTTTGGCAACGAAAGTGCCGGACTGTTTGTTGACTCGACACCCCTTGATGACGTAAATCCGGTGATCGTCCTGAGCGGCATTGCAGATGGCAGTTTCTATGGTAATGACGTGATACCCCAGATAGCGGTAACCGATGCCAACCCGGTCACGTGGAGCGCAACGTTGAATGGTGCGCCGTTCACTGTTGTGCCCATAGCGCGTGACGGGAACTACACCCTGGCTGTCAGTGCTGTCGATCAGGCGGGTAACCGATCCGGCAAAACGGTTTCCTTTGTCGTGGACAAAACTGCGCCGGCCATCGTCGTGGCACATGTTTTGGATAACGTCTTCTACAAGGCAGCGGTAAACCCGGTTATCACAATCAGCGACGCAAATCTGAAGACCGGTTCCGTTACACTGGATGGGCAACCGTATGTATCCGGTACGGCGGTGAGTACCGCCGGAAACCATCTGTTGCAGGTTAACGCGGAAGATCTTGCCGGCAACAGCTCGACCCAGGCTATTCATTTCACCATTGACACCACGGCACCACGTGTAACGATCAATACGGTTGTTTCTCCGGCAAAATCAGCTGATCAAACCCTGACCGGGACGGTCGAGGCGGGTGCGACAGTCACGGTTGCGGCACATACAATCGCTGCCGTGGGCATTGTCTCCTATCCGGCACCGACGACATGGACATGCTCTGTCACGGGCCTTGTCCCGGGCGATAACCTCTTTATCGCAACTGCCACTGATTTTGCAGGGAATAGCGCTACGGCAAACGCCTCTATCAAATACAGTCCGCCACTTGCTGTAACGGTCACTCCTGAAAACATCACAAACGGCTTTAAAGGAAACCTGAGCATAGCGGTAAAATATCTTCCCACATCAGGCAGTTCTGTATTTGTCGAGCAGTTCGTCGACACAAACAACAACGGTATAATCGATAATGGCGACTATGTAATCCGTTCGTTCAAGGTTGCTGACGGGATCGCTTCAGTCAACTCCAATGTTCAGGGAGACGAAGACGGCTCAGCAGACTCTTTCATTACCACAACCTTGAATTATTATCTTTTGAACGACCTCTCCCATGCTCCGGGACAGTACATTTACCGGGTGACAAGTGGAACCGATACCGCATCGGTGCCTTTTGTTGTTACTGCGGAAAACCAGCTTCAGAGCATCACCGGCACTGTAACTGCCAACGACAATCCTCTGCCGGGTGCCTTGGTACAGCTTACCGATAAATGGCAGCGACCGGTGGCGTATACCCTTGCCGATGAAAACGGCACGTACACACTCAATCTGAAGAGTGCCGGGGATTACCTGGTTTCACCATCCGGTTTTGGTAAAGTCTGGAATGCAACCCAAATCCCCGTAACCATAACCACGGGACAACGTGTTACCGGATATGGCCTTGCCCTTATCCCAGGGGCATCCCATGTCAGCGGAATCCTGAAAGATGCAGCTACGGGGACAGGCATTGACGGTATCTGGATAAAAGCAGACAGCACGGATTACAAAAGTGCCGCCATAACCGGAGCCGATGGAAGCTACACCCTGTCCCTGCCGGCCGGGCATTATACGATTACAACGGCAGCCGATCCGACTGTTTCCAATCCTTCCCACAAGGGATACCTGGCCTTCGGTAGTCAGTCCGTGGCAGTGGATGTTGCTGCTGTTGACATCAATGCTGCCGATATCACACTTCCTCTGGCCGGTAATATGTTAAGCGGCAAGGTTTTGGACGGACAGGGAATCGCCGTTTCCGGGATACCTGTTCAGGGCAAAATCCCCGGTTCGTACGATGTGCGTGAGCCGGTCGGGCTTGGGATAACCAATGCCAATGGTGAATATACGCTGGCAATTGGTGACGGTTCGAACTGGAATATTTCCTTGAAGGACTCATCAGCTCAGAGTCTGGGTTATATCGGCACAGCCAGAGAGAACATCTCAACCTCGGACAGCCCACTGACCGGCAATGATGTAACGGTTTATCCGATAACCGCCTGGGTTCGGGGAGTTGTGAAAGATTCGAACAACAATCCGATCAAAGGCGGGGACATCAGGCTCAGGAATGTCAATTCTTCTGTCGTTTCATCTCTATTGACCGTTTTGGACGGAAGCTACCGGATCGGCACCTTTGCGGGGAACTGGCGGGTTGATGATGTGACCCATAACAAGGGGACTCAAACTCTGGAGCAGGGCACTACGCTGACTGATTCGCAAAACGTTACAATAGATTTTGTGGTTGATGTGACAGTGCCGACCCTCTCCATCAATCCTGTTATTACGCCGACTACACTGAATTTTCAGACCATTTCCGGCACAGTTGAAACCGGCTCGACGATTTCCGTAGAGGTTGACAGTGCTGCTTCTATCGGGACGGTCTCTTACCCAACCCCGTCAACCTGGAGCTGTAACATCTCAACTCTGGTTATAGGGAACAACACTATTGTTATTACCGCTACTGATGAGGCAGGGAATTCATCTGCCGTAACAACGCGAATTGCGCTGGCACAGACGTATCAAATCACGGCCAGCGCAGGTAGTAATGGTGGCAGTATGTCGCCAGCAGGCTCCGTGACGGTTACTTCCGGCGGCAATCAGGTCTTCACCATTATTCCGAACAGCGGATATTCCATCGCCGACGTTTCAGTCGATGGTGTTTCCCAGGGGGCGATAACCAGCTATAGCTTCAATAACGTCACTACTGCTCATACGATAGCTGCGAGCTTTGTGGTTAATAATTACATTATTTCCGCTACGTCAGGAAGCGGTGGGAGTATTTCGCCTTCGGGTACAATAGCGGTTAAACCGGGTGGCAACCAGACGTTCAACTTCACTCCTGCCAATGGATATCAAGTGTCGAACGTGCTGGTTGATGGTGTTTCTCTGGGTATGCTTGGCTCCTATACCTTCACAAATAGTGCGGCGAATCATTCAATAAGCGCAACATTCCTGCCGTTAATCGGCGCCCCGTCCACAGTGATCGTACCGGCGAGCAACACCACCGGCACAGCCTATATCCGTTGGGGCGGCAGCAACATTAGTGCTTCTTCCTACACACTCGAATACAGTAAAGACGGCGGTGCCTGGACCTCCGCCTACAGCGGCACCGCCACAGCCGTAAACATCCCCGTTGCCGCGAACGGCAGTTACAGCTTCCGCGTCAAAGCGGGCAAGAGCGGCTATTCCGACAGCGGCTACACCGTCAGCACAAACAGCTGCGTGGTGCTGCTCACCTGCGGTGCCCCGTCCACAGTGATCGTACCGGCGAGCAACACCACCGGCACAGCCTATATCCGTTGGGGCGGCAGCAACATCAGTGCTTCTTCCTACACCCTCGAATACAGTAAAGACGGCGGCACCTGGACCTCCGCCTACAGCGGCACCGCCACAGCCGTAAACATCCCCGTTGCCGCTAACGGCAGTTACAGCTTCCGCGTCAAAGCGGGCAAGAGCGGCTATTCCGACAGCGGCTACACCGTCAGCACAAACAGCTGCGTGGTGCTGCTCACCTGCGGTGCCCCGTCCACAGTGATCGTACCGGCGAG
>CAIUSO010000149.1 GCA_903901875.1 uncultured Geobacteraceae bacterium
AGCCAGCTCAACCCTGCCGGTATCCTTCACCCTGGTAAACGGTCCGGCAACCCTCACCAACAACCTGCTGACCATCACCGGTGCGGGCACCATCACCATAAAAGCCACCCAGGCCGGCAACACCAACTACGCTGCTGCCAATGATGTACAAAAAACCATTAGTGTCAGCAAGGCGACCGGCATACTTAACCTGGACAGTGCATCCCTGAGCCGGACCTTTGACGGTAGTGCCAAAACCGTCACCTCCACCACGACCCCCTCGGGCCTCAGCACAACCATCACCTACAACGGCAGCAGCACCGCACCGTCAGCAGTCGGCAGCTACGCAATTGTCGCCACCATCACGGATGCCAACTACCAGGGGAGCGTGACCGACACGCTGGTCATAACGACGCCGACCTCAACCTGCGGCACCCCCCACTGGGGCCAACTCCCCGGTGGCAGTTCGACCACCATAATGCATCTTGCGGGGAATCTGACCATCAACGGCAGAGCTGCCAGCAATTGCGACGAGATAGCCGTCTATGACAGCACCGGTACGGTGGTGGGGTACTTCCACGTGCAGAACAGCGGTCAATATGGCGACATGGTAGTTAACGGTGATGTCTCTTCCACATCAACGGCGGACGAAGGGGCCACCAGCGGTGAAAAACTGACGATTCGGGTCTGGGACGGCACCTTACAGCTGGAATACACGGTGCCGTCGGTCCTGCAATTAACTCCACAGCAACCTGTTTCCGGTTATACCAACTACCAGGGGCCCCTGACTTTTGTGGCCAACACCATGGTACAAATGGATGTGGCAGTGGAAACCGGTATTCAGATGTCCCTGAAGGCGGGATGGAACATGTTTGGTTGGACCACGAAGCAGGGGTACTACGAAGGGACCACCGCGCCGCAGGCCAGCGATCTGATAAGCGGTGGTCTCATGAGCAGTGTGGGGAGCAAGCAGATCTCCGATGTCTTCGGTACCATGGGCTTTACCACCGCTGAAACCATAGTTGCCGTTGGCCCCGATGGTGTTGTCTACACCCCCGGTTCACCGTTCAACACCTTGAAAAAACTGTTGCCCGGCAAAGGGTACTGGCTGTACGCACCGGTCGCCAAGACCATTACCATACCAGGTTCCGTGCTCGCCACGACGGATCAATTGCCCTTGAATCTGGGGTGGACCCAGATAGGCTATTGGGGCAGTGAGGGAGCAGCTCCGGCAACCGGATTCAGTTGTATCAACGGACAGTATGATGTGGTGGTGGATGAAGCGGGCAAGGTGTACGTCACCGGGTCACCGTTCAATACCTTGAAGAGTATGCAGAAGAACAAGGGGTATTTTATTCACGCCACCACACCGACGACGTTGAAGTTCCAATGCCCATAAATTTTTTGTAGGGGCACCCCTCGCGGGTGCCCGGTTTTTATGGGTGTCTGTTTTACCAGATCTGCAATTCCAGAATTTTACAGTGTTGTCCGGTTAGAAATTGCATGGCGAAAAACGCTGCCTTATCGCCTCATCCGGCCTTCGGCCACCTTCTCCCGGCGGGAGAAGGGTTGCGTTTTTTTCCTTCTCCCTCTGGGAGAAGGCACCCGTCAGGGCGGATGAGGGCGAACAGTTGCCTCATGCAAAAAACTAACCGGACAACACTGACTAAAAGTAGGTACCGTTAGGCTACAGCTGTGATTGTAAGTATAAAGAGGGCCGCTGAGATTGTGGGGGTAACAAGGTCAACCCTCCATCGTCAAAACGACAATAATCTCCTTACTTTTACCACGCTACCAGACGGCTCACCAGGTATTGACCTTTCTGAACTGTATCGTCTGTATCCACCTGTAAACGCCACAGCAGCCTCTGACACGTACGTAGCAGAGCACCCGACATCGTTGGAAGTGGCAAAAGTCAAAATCCTGAAAAGGCATTTGGAACTCCAACACAGACAGCTCCTGCAATCTGAACAGTGGTTGCTTGGGCAGATTGATAAACTCCATGAGATTTCTCAGGCCCCTGATCCGATTGTTTCAGAACAAGTAGCTGTGAAAAAAACAAGTCTGCGCTGTGCGTTGAATACTATCGTAAAGTGGATACGGTCGTACATGAAAAATAAAGTTGTACACTATCAAACGTTGACTACCCAGAAAGTGAAAAAACAAAGTTGTACACTTTCAAGTAAGGCAGATACACCACATAATATGTCGTAGGTGCAATAGGAATTGGCCTATTTCATGTGGCAAAAAAACTTATGATTCCTGCTGCAGATACTTACAGAATTGATCCTCTAATATCGTTTACGGGAATAGAAAGGGAAACTGTAGTTCCATTGCCATATACTCTTTCAAGAGAGATGAGATCACCCAGTCTCTCAATATCACGTTTGACGACATCCTTACCCAAAGCAGTTATCTGTTCGGTAACCTTTCCAGTCTTGACTTACTGCATTCCCCGCGATAGTCCTATGGCGCGTCACACAATACCAAACCGCCTGAGTCATCAAATACCAATCTTACTTCAGGAAATCAAACAGGGATGTTTTTTTGGTAACAGGCACGTCTTTTTTACGTTTTACATAGTCAAACAGAGCCGGTGTTTGGTAGGGGTTTGTCTTAGTAGTCAAGCTTTTATTGTGGTCAACCACATGTATCACGAGACCACGGCTGGCTTCTCCTATCCCAAAGTCATTTAGTTTATCGTCATTTATTTCCTTATACAGCTCAGGTACCCTTTCTACTCCGTAAGCGAGCCACTCGCCAAGATAGATGGTTTTTTTATTAGCAGGCTTAAAGTCTGCTTGGAATGCTTCAATTCCATCATGCACAAGAGCGTAGGAAAGGAGTCCATGTTGTAATTTTTCACTTTCGAGGGCCACGTTGTCAGCTTGGCTTGCGGCCAGAATTCTCATGCCCTTGTCGTAGGCCAGTTGCCCCAGTCCACGACTACCCATAGGACCAGGTTTAAACCCTACTGCATCAACACTAGCAGCAGAATGACACGCATCGATGATCATAGCCATATCACCCGCATCGACATCACGCAACCAACGGGAAAGTTCATCGCTGGAAACAACCCTTCCAAGAAGGTCGCTCGTAATGGTTCTCATACTCCCTTCTCCCGTATCATGTGTGAAAGCGTAGAATACCCCGTTATCATCTACATAGCCATGTCCGGCAAATGAGATAATCAACAGATCTTCTGGAGTTGCACGTCCAATGCGTTTGGAATTAGGAATCTGACTGATAATTTCAGGTACAACTTGTTTACCAGAAAGCAGATCAAATACACCCTTCAAAATAGGTTTAGTTGCATTATTGTCAGTGAGGTGAATGGAAATAATGTCACTATAGTTTTCCCCCTTAGCAAGATTAGATGCCAGAGCATTTCGAATCAACACTGCGTCATTTGCGGCAAATTTCAGGTTTAAAGCCGAATTTTGATAATTACTAACACCGATTGTTAACAGGTAGGCTTTGCCCTTCTGCGGCTTTAAATCACTGGGTATGGGAATTTTTCTTCTACTGGTAAGACTCTTGACGCCGTCATCGTTGAATGCGTAAGTGGAAAACTCCGTTTCATTGACTCCATCACGGCGGGGAAGGCGAATACCTTTAAATGTAACAAGTGTCTCACCGTTTGTTTTATCCAGAGATGCTTCTCCATCTTGGAAGGCCACTAACTGGCCGTCACGGAATAGCTTGATATCATGGACTCCGGTGTTAACGGATATTTTTTTACCCCTCTGTTCAAACACTCTCGCGTTTTTAGCAACGAATATCTTTACTGTAACTGCGTCGCCGTCTCCTTCCCGCTCAATAGAATGTACTAACACCGTTGGCAGTACACGATTCAGCTCGTTTAGAGCGCGGATAGGCTTTAACTTTTCTGCATTCAGGATACGTGGAAGCAAACGTGGTTCATAGTAATCTTTCATGAATATTTCGAGTGGGAGGGCTCGCAATGGTTCATCCGGCATAATCCAGTGAAGACCTTGAATTCCATCCAGGTTGTTTGTATCAAACTGCCCCTGAGGATTTATCACCACCCAGGTACCGTCTTTAAATGAAAATAATTTAGCTAGCCATTTGCCTGTAGAAATGTCCCATAACATCACAGCATCGCTGGCACTGGATATTGCAAATCGTTCATCCCCTAAAAAAGCGACAGATTTAACATAATCAGAATGTCCGATCAGCGTAATCAGCTCTTTTCCTGTATTTGTATCCCACAACTTAACATTTCGATCATGGCTACCTGATAAAGCAAGCTTACCGTCGTTTGAAAAAGATACAGAACTGACGGGTTCCGAGTGCCCCACAAGCGTCTTTATCTCAATATCTTTTGAAACATCCCATAATTTTACAGTATTGTCATTACTCCCAGATAGTAGAAACTTCCCATCTCTGGTAATATCCAATGACTCGAACATTGAATGTACCGAATACCCCCCGCCGCCCCATGTTTTAATTTTTTCTTTTTTAGACAAGTTCCACTGCTGAATTTGACCGTCATCGCCTCCGAAAAATACATCCTTACCATCTGGAGAAAAAACCACTGAGCCTACACCTTTGCCAAACCCAGTACGTCCCATTTGTATTTGCGTGACATTTTTTTTAGAGAGATCAATTATCTCTAGGAAACTTGCACTACTTCCGGAAAGTGCATACTTATTATCTTTAGAAAATGTCACTAAACTTACCCACGATGGATGTCCATTAGAAGTTAAAATCTCCTTGTCTATTGAAAAATTCTGGAGTTTAGTCATTCCACTTCTACTACCAAACAACCCATATCTTCCGTCCTTGGAGAAACTCCAACTTTCTTCTAACTGAGCATTAGAATGTTTTTTTGCATCGTAAAAATGCGTAATCATACCTGTGGCTAATTCCCAATAATTCAGCGAATCGCTACTTGCAACAAGTAGAAAAGCATTGTCTGTTGATTGCTCGACTTTTGATATATGCTGGCCATAGCCTTGAAGTGTCAGAAGAATTCTGCCGGTTGACACATCCCAAATGCTAGCTGATCTCTGAGAATATGAAATCGACAAAATTGATTTATTATCTGGTGATACAGAAAGTGCTAACAATTTTGGCAAAGAGGACAAACTCGGACCCAATTCAGATTTCAACCCAGATTCCCAGGAACGTATTTCTTGACCTGACAAGAAATCAAAAACATGAATAATACCATCGCTGCCACTAAAAAATACCAAGCTTGTATCTCTTGACACACTAAGCGATCGTACTGCCCCCCATTTACCTGTGAATTCCTTTAATATCTTCCCAGTATTCACATCCCACGCCTTAATTGTGCCATCATCACTACCAGAAAAAATAATGTTTTCATCATTTGATTTACTTAAAACATTGACTGATGAATTGTTGCCTTCAAGAACCATTACTTCAATACCTGAATCTTTATCTATAAATTTAATTAGCCCATCATCGGAACCACATACGAGATATTTACCATTTCCAGCAAAGGTTACAGCATGCACCCAGCTCTCAGGACCTGGGGACACTTCCTTCTTCATAAACTTGCCCCACTCCGATCGATCTCCGCCAAACGACCTAAGCAGCTTACCAGAAGCAACATCCCATAATTTCATGTCTATGCTACTTCCGGAAAGCGCATGTTTTCCATCTGGAGAGAAAACTACCGAAGTAATAACAGTTGAATGTCCTGAAAAAGTTCTAATTTCAGTCTCATGCTGAATATCCCACAATCGCAAAGTTTTATCATACCCAGCAGACAAAGCAAAACGTCCATCTGGTGAAAAAGTTACAGTAGTAATTGCATCAGTATGCCCTTTAAACACTCTGAGCTCATTTCCTGTGGATGCATTCCATAACATTAAATTATGGTCTGATGCACCTGTAAGCACTAAAGTGCCGTCTGGAGAAAAAGCGACCGCCGAAACAAAGCCAGTGTGCCCCAATTGAGCTAATAATTTTGGTTTTTCGACATCATAACCGGCGGCAAGGTTCTCAGCATAACAGCATGGCATTATGGAGAAAATACCACCATGAACCATTATAAGGCAAATCATCGAAGTAAAAACATACCGAATATAATATTTCAACGTGGGTTTCATCTATTACTTTTTAACGTCAGACATGACATTATTCACCCATCTGCCGAAATTATCTATTTTAATTTTATCATGGCCTAGAGCACCACTGATACATGCTGTACTAACAATGTGGCTCGAAACCTCTTTCCAATTGGTCACACTAATCGCGCCAGCACTTCTAAGGCCAGCGCCCACTCCTAATTCAAGGCACGAATAATAAATGCCGACCAAGTCAAAATCGCCCCATGCCTTTTTGTAATCCACTTTATCCGATTCAGAAAGGAGTTCGTATTCCTCTTGTTCTGCTTTGGTTAGATGCCCTGTATCCTGTTTGTCTATTGTGGAATTAAACATATCATTTTTATTTTTACCCTGATCATAGGATCCTGAATAAAATGTATACAGAAAATCAAGGGCACCCCTTTCTTCTTGAGTTGTAAATGCGTTTGCTTCACAAGCAAAAAAAACAGATGTGATAGAAAAAGAAAGGTAAACTACCAGTACTTTGAGCTTAAAGCCAAATATTCTATTATCCATTGTGTAATCTCCATATTTATTTATTTGTTTGAGAATCTATTTAAAAAGTTCTTTCTCTACTTCTTGGAATTCATTAATTTTATCAGGATAAACAGCCTTCAAGCATTGAAAGTCTGCTCGTAGCAGAACATCCATACCGTCTTGACCCGCAAGAAATGTTTTATATGAAGCTAAACCTTCCGCCTTTTGCCCCAGTAAACGTTGAGCATGCCCAAGATTACCCGATATGAAAAAATTATATTTATACTGTTTATCCATTTCTAGAGCGTTTTTTGCATACTTCATTGCCATAGAAGGTTCATTTCCCAATAATGCATACCATGTAGCACTATTGTATTCCGATGCTTTCGCTGACAAATCAGTTATGTTTTCGGCCTTTTTTAGTGACATTTCCTTCGCATTCAAGCAATAATTTGAAACACCCTTCTTTTTTCCCGTTGCTATCGTATATTGACAGAGTACTGAAGACTTTAATTCTTCACTAAGTTCAACTTCTCCAAGTTCAGCTTTGTAAGTGTCGAGTAATCTAACGGTTTCTAACTCGCAGGATCTAGCTGTTAAAGCCATAATAGTAAGCCCTATTTTGTCTTTAACGTTAATATTAGCACCCTTATCAAGTAAAAGTTTAGTTATATCTATCTTCCCTCTTGTAGCAGAAAATACTAAAGCAGTTCTACCATTATTGTCTACCGTATTAATATCTGCACCACGATTAATCAACAACTCTGCGATTTCTTTATATCCGTTAATCGCTGATACCATAAGTGGTGTTATGCCGTTTTTATCTTTTGAGTTTACATCAACATATTTATAGGAGAGGAGGAGCTTACACATATCAATATTGTTGTTAAATACGATCTGCCAAAGAGTAGTTTTTCCATCAGTATCTTTTACATTTACATCAGAACCGGCATCAATCAATAATTTTACGGTACTTATTTTGCCATTTTCTGCCGCGATCATTAGTGGGGTTTTACCTTCTTTGTTTTGCACATTTAGTATTGATTCGCTTAAACTTGATTTAAGCTTTTCAGAATTGGAAATTAGTAGATCGTTAATAACTTTATCACTAATAATACGCCCAAAAAGGCCTTTTTTTATCGCAAGTCGTATAATTAACTTATTGTCCCCTATTTGAGATGCTTTAAGTAGCGGTGTATCTCCCTTGTTATTTGCAACATTTACTTTAGCTCCTTTTGCTAGTAATAGAGGAATTAACTTATCGTTAGATGCAATAGCCTGTAACAGTGGTGTTTCTCCTTCATTGTTTGCTAAATTTACATCAGCACCCTTATGTAGAAGGAGTCTCATTGCCAATGGAATGTTAGTATACATGGCATGTTTTAACAGACTATTTCCATCAGCATCCTTTGCATCGATATCTTTCTTATCGATTCTAAGAATAAAATCGATGTATCTTTCAGTAACAGATTTAAGCTCTTGTTTAAAATCAATATTTTTGTATTCTTCAGGTATGAGATTTTTTCCTAGCAGATTGTAGAGGGTTAGCGTTGTTATCAGACCTCTAAACTCCAGATTTTTTTTGACGACGTTCTTTTCTTTAAATAGATTAACGTTGTAACTGCCATTTTGTTCAGAATCAGTAAGTGGAGGTATTTTACCAATTGTATACTCACCGGAACCTACTTCATTTGTTACTCGCAACATCATGTTAAATGAAGTTTCTGTACCCTTTGGGAATCCAGATCCATCAGCTCCAAGTAAAAGGTTGCCTTTGAATCGATAGCAGCTTGATTCTCCCCCAGCACAGGGAATCTTTGATCCTGGCGCATCAAACTTACCAAAAAGAGATATATCATCAAATTTGCCTTTTGCAGTAATACCCTTGCCTGCATTATCAATTATTGCAAACGACATTCCTGCGGACTTGTTCGCATTAATATTTGTTGCTGTCCCAAAATAATGAATAGGTTCTGTACGTTCAGAAGACTCACTAGTTGTTACACGAATTGTTCTTCCTGTTGGTGCTGTGCATGAAGTTAGTGGAAACAATATAATACATGCCAGCAAGATTAACAGAATCTCGAGTATTGCTTTTTTCATATTCGCTCCTTATTTGTATTTGGCTATAAACATCTAAACCTTAAATCAGGCACTCATCAGCTATTTATTAAGAGAGGTGATTACAACTCGACGATTTTTTTTCCAACCAGACTCGTTATTACTTTTGTCCAGAAGCACTGTATTCCCATACCCTTTAGATATAAGCCTCTCCGGATTTATTTTAAAGTTTTTAATTAGATACTGTCGTACACTTTCGGCTCGCTTTTCCGAAAGTCGCATATTGCTTATGTCAGAACCTCGCTGGTCTGTGAAACCACCAATTTCGAACGAATAGCCTTCTAGTTTGGTCATGCCCTTGCCAATTTCATCAAGTTGGGAAAAGTATTGCGGTGGTATAACAGCTTTTGCTGTGGCAAAGTTGATGAAAATTGAAATATTGGTCGGGTCTTTTGTAAATTGCTCGGCAGTCACCAACTTGCCTGTTAAGGAGCTAATAACGGATTTTACGCTCTTTAAGTCCGATTTAGTGGCATTAAAAGTATCCTCACCTTTAATACTACCGGCAAATTTTGCCTCTGGCACTTTAAGTACCAGCTTATCTTTGTCGCTTGATGGCGTTTCTACTGAAGCAATGATTTTATTGCTCTGAGTTTTTTGGGGTTTATTTGCTCGCTCATTAGAAGCCACTGTTTGTTGTTCAGGTTTAGATAAAGCAGCTTTTCCTTCAACCTGTTTTAAATCTGTATCGGTCTTCTCCTTTGCGGCAATCAAAGTGCTGGTTTCCTCAGTAGATTCCTTCCTGATATCCACAATAACCTTGAGAGTAGTTAAAATATTGCGTTGTGTTTCATTAATAGTTTGATTTGCCAATGTGCTTTTAATAATGACTCTCGCTGCATGAACGTCCACAGGGTTGAGGGTTATGAGGTTTAATATATTTCCAGCTCCGCTTGAAGCAACCTCCTCAACAACCTTATTAAAAAAATCATCTATATCAAGTTCGTCTGCCGGTTCTACTGCTTCGCTCTTTTCTACTTCAGAAACCAGTAGTGCAAGTGCCTGCTTACGAAGGCTATTTCGTGCGTTTTGTAATGTTTGTTTTTTATCACTATCGATAGTTTTAGCGTGAGTCTGTTCAAATAATTCTATGACCATAAAAGTATTATCTGGATTATCTTTAACCATTTTTGCCAAAGACACCTGGTCACCGTCTTGAACAGCTTTGAGTGTTTTTTCCGATAATTCCGTGACATTCATTTCGGCATGTGCTTTTTGTGCAAGCAAAATAGCCAACACTGAAATCAAAAAAAATACTCTAGTCAATAAATCTCTGCATTTCTTTAATCTGAGCATAATCTGTACTCTCCTTTTCCGTTTTTTAACCCAATCCGGGTTTGTTATAAACAGAGTATTTGGCGAAGTCACTCTGCCACTATTTTCATATTTACAACGGCATTACGGTGATTGGTTTGGTACGGAATAGGCAATCCATGATGTTTCAGTACCGACAGATTACAAATCCCTAACTCAGCTTAGTTTTTATGGCATCATTTTATGCATTTACTATAAATATTAAGTCATTTGGACTGGTTAAATTTTATCGTGCATTACTGAAGTTATATACCAGTTAACAAGCTAACTAGCTATGGATAAAACAATGTTGTAATTATTTTTTGGCTTTCTGGAGTAGAATCCCCTAACTGTTAATTCCCCACTTCCACGTACACACTTACCAAAAAGTTCTCCTCCCCAGATTCAAACATAAGAGTCAGAGTATCTGCTGGAGTGCCGACCGTCATGACATATCGTTCACCTGAAATGACCGAAGGGGTGGAAAGGTGGGCTTCGTGACCATTGGTCACAAAGTGATGCTTAAACGAGCCGGCAATCATGTTGGTAATTTCTCCGAGTGCGTCATGAACGTCGTTATCACATTCGGCAACGTCCATTCCGAGCATGTGGGAGGTAAACGTCAGTGCCAACTTTTGTGGTGCAGTAACAATTAACATCCCGTTATAACTTCCGGCCAGGCCCACCATGCCGGTGACACAGTCGTTAAATGTCGTCAGAGTGACCGCCATTTGAGCAGGAGAAATATCCACACCGACCATGGTGGAAAAAATTTCCCGAATATCTTTGTCAAGATGCTCAATGAGCAGCGTTTCCGTTGTATTGAACTGGTTAAGAATTCCCATGTTCATCATGTATTCCTCCTAAAGGTGCGACTACAAGTCCATGGGGAAGACTGGTGGACTTATCCATGGATCTCACCGTGTGCAGTCTGCTTTTTTTACAATGCACGTCCCGGTGATGTTTAATTTTTTCAATATGTGAGATTAGCAACTCCAGTCGTTCCCGTGTGTCATCGTCAATGGATGTGAACTTCAATCCAACTTCCGGAAAATACATGCATGCCACCTCAACAATCAACTGTAGTGGGGGAGATTTTTCGTCGATATAAAGTGACAGCAGGTAGTTGCCGTCCGGTGACGGTAAAGGGTCTTGCCCCAGTCGGACCATTGCTCCACCTGCGGAAATATTATCAAGTCGCCCCGACAGATCGGCATCATGACGGGACAGTATGGCTTTTGCCAAAAACGGCACTCGATGAAACGCCCTTTTTTCAATCATTCAATGTAACCTCGTAAAGTTCGGTGCGCCACGGGAGCATGGTGCCGCCATGTGGAAGCCATCTCGCCATAATCTCAGCGAGCTCTGTATTTTTCATTGGTTTTGCCAGATAGTCATCCATTCTGGCTGTGACATAGTATTAAATACGTTTGTCATGATCGGTCTCTTTTTTTGGAATCATTCTCAATCCAAAGCCTTCATCATAACCTCTCGCAACTGATCCGGCCTATACGGCTTACTAATAAATCCGGCGATATCATTTATATCAACCCGTGCTCTTATTTCGACATCTCCAAAACCGCTGGATATGACAATCGGTAGTTGTGGATTTAAGCACTTAAGTTCACGTAGCAATTCATAACCGTCCATAACAGGCATACCCATATCAGTTACCACCACGTTAATGCCTGCAGGATTATTCAGGTACATATCTAATGCTTCTTTGCCATTAACAGCTTCAAGAACAGTAAATCCAAATTTCACAAGAAACTGTTTTGCAATAAGTCGCACTTGATCTTCATCCTCAACCAATAATACTGTCCCGCGCCCCCTCCATAAATTCGAAGACGGTAGCAGTGGTACCAAATCATTACTGTTTAAATCACTTGTCGAAACAGGGAGAAAGACCTTGAAGGTTGTGCCTTGCCCAACATGGCTGGTGAGTTGCAACGCTCCATTATGAGAGAGAATGATGCCGAGTATAGGGTGCTGAGATCTGCGGTTTCAGTACTGACGGTTTTTTTGTAATACTCCCGAAAAGACAAATCAAGGCCCTGACGCCCCACGTCTGGTTTTTCGGCAAAAATCTTGCCGTCAGGTGTAAACAGAAAAAGTCCATACGTGAAGATAGACGTGATGCCAACACGGTCTGACAGCCAGATCTGAGCATTTTTCGGAGTATCCATCGCCTTGGAAAGTAGTACCTTGGCATCGCTGATCAGAGCATTGTGCGCAGTCGTTATTGATTGATCAATATTCTGTGCCAAAGAGGTGATAGTCGCAAATTGCTGACCTAATATGAGCTTTTCTGTTGTGTGACGAAAATAGGTATAGGTTCGGGCAGCGATAATTACAAGTAATGCTGCGGAAAGAAGCACAGTGATAAGTATCAGCATCTGGCTAATGCTGTTAAACTTCATAATACCTCAACCCCAAGCAGAAATTATAACGCCATTTCATTAATATTGCCGGATAATTGTCATGCACTAATGTATATCGTCCCGCAAAGTTAATGTCAAATGCTTTGCTTTCATTAAAACAAAGTATATCACCTCTACCCTCTTGAGCATCCGCTCAGCCCACGCGAGCACTGCCCCTGCTGCAAGATAAATAAGACTATATGCAACAAAAAACCGCCCCGTTTTTTGGTCCGGCAAATATGTCGGATATACGAAGTAGCTAAACCAATGACTAATAAGGGTGACCCCCGTCACCGAAACAGAATCTTATGTTAGCTGCTAACGGTGAATGGGGGGGGCGGTAAAAAGATTAATGATCATCATGCCGGGAGCCAGTAAAAGGCAACCGGCATTTGCTTTTTAAGAGGGGTAGCAAAGCAAACTGAGGTGACACCAGAGGTTACACGAAAGAAGAACAAAACAACAAGGACCTAACCGCATTCGGCTAAGTCCTTGTTGTTATTTGGAGCGGGAAACGAGATTCGAACTCGCGACCTTCAGCTTGGGAAGCTAAAGGCTTCAACCGTTATCTCACCCCATATGCAACCCACGATAGCAATCACCTTCTAATCGGCTTCAGTGGACTAATTTGCATTTATCTTATGATTTTAGCCTATGTGATGTCAGGATCACAATCAATTCACCCAGTAAACGTCCGTTGAATCCCCGCCCAGAGGACGGGGTTTTATAAGTCTCGTTAAAGTATTTTTAATTCCTTAAGTGACGCCACAGAAACAGTAAACCGCTGAATCTTGTGAGACAACTGGTGACAGTTTTTACCATATACAAACAGTAAGTCAGTTAACAACTTTATTTCCAAGTTAACAACTTTATTTTGGTCGTACAACAATTTCCAATTGCGATTAAACCGATCACTCCACGGTAACGCTTTTTGCCAAGTTACGTGGCTGATCAACGTCGGTCCCCTTCAAGACCGCAATATGGTATGCCAGCAACTGGAGCGGTACCGACAACAACAGTGGATCAAGATCTTCGTCAATGTGGGGAATTTCGATGACCGTTTCCACCCTGCCCCGCACCTCCTCATCACCCTCGGAACAGATGGCAATCACCCGCCCGCTCCGGGCTATGACCTCTTCCATATTTGACAAGGTTTTTTCAAAGGAGCTTCCCCGGGGAACCAGCACAACTACCGGCACATCCTCGTCTATCAGAGCAATGGGGCCATGTTTCATCTCACCGGCCGGATAACCTTCCGCGTGTATATAGGAAATTTCCTTGAGTTTCAGGGCACCCTCAAGGGCGATGGGGAAGTTTTTCCCCCGTCCCAGGTAGAGGAAATCACGGGCATTCATGTATCTTTTCGCCACTTTTTCCGTATATTCATTCAGCTTGAGTGCCTGTTCCAGCATGCCGGGCACCTGTTTCAGAGCACTGATCATCCGCTGGCCATGGGCAGCGTCGATAGTGCCGATGGCCCTTCCCAGACGGATGGTGAAGAGATAGAGTGCCGTCAACTGGGTGACGAATGCCTTGGTTGAGGCAACGCCGATCTCGGGACCGGCATGGGTATAGATGACCCCGCCCGATTCACGGGCAATGGAAGAATCAACCACGTTGCAGATGGCCATATTCATGGCGCCCCTGGCCTTTGCTTCACGAAGGGCCGCCAGGGTATCAGCCGTTTCCCCCGATTGGGAAATGACAACTGCCAGTACCCCTTCGTCTACCACCGGGTTACGGTAGCGGAACTCGGAAGCGATATCGATCTCAACCGGAATGCGGCAGTACCCCTCAATGTAAAATTTGCCCACCAGAGCCGCATGCCAGGAAGTGCCGCAGGCGATGATGATAATGCGCTTGATGGCTGCCAGCTGTTCTTCACTGAATCGCAGATCCTCCAGATAGACATCGCCCTCCGCCTCCCGAAGACGGCCGGCAATGGTGTCACGAACGGCCCGGGGCTGTTCGTGAATTTCTTTCAGCATGAAGTGACGATACCCCCCCTTCTCCGCCATCATGGGGGACCAATCGATATGCCGCGGTTTTTTTTCCAGGGGAGCCCCGTCGATTGTGGAGAAGTGGGCCGCACCGCTCCTGAACAACACCAGCTCACCATCCTCCATAAAGACCATATCCCGTGTGTAGGCCAGAATCGCCGGAATATCGGAAGCCACAAAGAACTCACCGGCACCAAGCCCCACAACCATCGGCGAACCAAGCTTGGCTGCGATGAGAAGATCGGGATCATTTTCATTGAGGATACAGACCGCATAGGCACCCCGCAACTGGGCAAGGGAGGATCTGACCGCTTTCTCGAAATCGGGCTCCGTTCTCAGTGTCTGTTCAATGAGATGGGCAATAACTTCCGTATCGGTCTCGCTTTTAAACGTATGGCCGGCCTGTCTTAGCTGTTCTTTCAGCGGGAGATAGTTTTCAATGATGCCGTTATGGACCAGTATGACCGGCCCCCCTTTATGGGGATGGGCGTTGATCTCGGAAGGTCTCCCATGGGTAGCCCAGCGGGTATGGCCAATGCCCAGGGTCCCGACCAGGGGATGTTCACGCAATGCGTTTTCCAGATTAATCAGCTTCCCCTGACTCCTCCGGATAGTCGCTTTCCCCTCTGACACCGTCGCGATACCTGCGGAGTCGTAGCCCCGATATTCCAGCTTTTTCAGCCCTTCAAGAATGATGGGAGTTGCCTGCTGCGCACCAATATATCCAACAATACCACACATGGTTTATTCTCCTTAACGCCCCACTGAGAGTGGAGAAAGTTCGTATGTAATACCATAACAGTCAAAATGAAGCACGCTATTTTTCAGGGTTATACGGTCGAAACCTGCAATGGTCAACACCCTTGAGTCCTTTAATATACTTGAATTTATGGGGGGATATGTTATTTTGCAGCAAGGAAATCCGGCACTGGCTGTAAGTTAATAATTTATCATCCGCTTTTCCAGGAAGGTTCGCTTATGGCAAAAAGAGCACTGCAAGCCTCGGCTTATAACAGTTTCTTGTCCACACTGCTGCTCTGTGGGGTCACACTGACGGTCGTCGCCCTTCTGGGGGTATCGGGCTACGTGTTCTATCTGATGGCAAAGCTCCCCCGTGTCGATCGTCTGGCCGACTACCGCCCCCCCATCGTTTCCCAGGTTTACGGGGATGACGGCAGTCTGGTGGGAGAGTTTTATCTGGAACGCCGTATCGTGGTGCCGATCAACAAAATGCCCCGGAAACTGATCCAGGCCTTTGTCTCCGCTGAAGATTCCAATTTTTATTCCCATACCGGCATCGATTATCTCGGCATTATGCGGGCCGCCTTTAAAAACATTCTGACCATGAGTAAAAAAGAGGGGGCCTCCACCATTACCCAGCAGGTGACAAAGTCAATGCTGCTGTCGCCGGAAAAGAAATTCTCCCGCAAGATCAAGGAGGCCATTCTTGCCAAACGGATGGAGGAACGGCTCACCAAAGATGAGATTCTTTACCTCTACCTGAATCAGATTTATCTGGGAAGCGGTGCCTATGGAGTCCAGGCCGCTGCGGAAACCTATTTCGGCAAAAACGTCGAGCAGCTTAATCTGGCTGAGATGTCCCTGCTGGCCGGACTGCCAAAGGCTCCCAACTCCTATTCTCCCATCAAGCACCTCGACAGGTCACGGGAGCGGCAGGCTTACGTCCTCGACCGGATGACCAAGGAGGGATATATCACTCCGGCAGAGGCCGAACATGCCAGAAATACCCCCATCGTACTCCAGCCGATGAAAAAGGTTAATAATGAGCAGTCGGCCTATTTCCTGGAACACCTGCGAATCCAATTGGAACAGAAATATGGCGAGGACCAGCTCTATAAGGGGGGGCTGAAAATCTATACCACCATGAATGCCGCCATGCAGCGGGCCGCCTACGAAAGCCTTCGCAAAGGTTTGAAGGAGGTTGACAAGCGTCAGGGATTCCGGGGGGCCATCAAATATCTTGGCAACACCGAGGTGGACCCCTTCTGCAGCAAGGCGGAGGACTCCATCGATTCCGTGGCACTGAAAACCGGCGAGACCTATCAGGGGGTTGTGGTCGGCTTCAACATGGAACGGGGCGATGCACTCATCAGGGTGGGTGAACGGAAGGGAACCCTCTCCCGCAAGAACATGGCATGGGGAGGTAAAATTGCCCTGCTGAACCAGTACGGCAAACCGGACAAAGGTGCCAGAGCGTTAACCCTGGGCTCCGTCATCGAGGTTTCGGTTGTCACCCCCGAGAGTAAAGAGGAAGGTGCCCAGTTTGCCCTGGACCAGACTCCGGAGGTTCAGGCCGCACTGGTTTCAATTGACCCCCGCAGTGGAGGGGTGAAGGCAATGGTTGGCGGATATGATTTCAAAAAAAGCCAGTTCAACCGGGCCATACAGGCAAAAAGGAACGCCGGTTCCGCCTTTAAACCGATTATTTATTCGGCAGCACTGGACAAAGGGTTAACCACGGCAACCGTTATCGAAGATGCCCCCGTTGAGTACCCCGACGGTGCCGGAGGGGTCTGGAAACCGCAAAACTATGACCATGAGTTTCGGGGACCGGTCACCATGCGGGAGGCTTTGACCTATTCAATCAACATCGTCAGTGTGAAAATCATGGAGCAGATCGGTGCTCCCTATACCGCCGAATATGCCAAGCGGCTCGGCTTTACTTCAGACATTCCGGCCAATCTGGCACTGGCCCTCGGTGCCGCCTCCGTTTCCCCCTTTGAGCTGACGGCAGTCTATACTGTTTTTGCCAATAATGGCATGTTGACACCACAGTACTTCATCACCAAGGTCACCGACAATGACGGCACCATCCTCCAGGAAAACCCGCCCCCGGTGCCTGTTCCGGTCATGGCACCTGAAACGGCCTATGTCATAACCAATCTGATGCAGAGCGTGGTCTCCAGCGGCACCGGCCACCGGGCCTCGGTGATCGGTCGCCCGGTGGCGGGGAAAACCGGCACGACCAACGGAGCAAAGGACGCCTGGTTTGTCGGCTATATCCCCCAACTGGTGACCGGGGTATGGGTCGGCTACGATCAGGAGCGTTCTCTGGGGAGTGGTGGAACCGGGGGACAGGCGGCGGCCCCCATCTGGAGTGATTTCATGCAGAAGGCCATACTGAATCTCCCGGTCGAAGATTTCACGGCACCGGAAAATGTTTCGTTTGTCCAGATCAATCCCCGCACCGGAAAGCTTGCCAAGGAAGGAAGCCCGGGGGCGGTCATGGAATGTTTTATTAAAGGAAGTGAACCAAACTCATACGAATAATTACGTATCACAGTGAAATATCTTCGACGACCCCTCTTTTTTGTTTGATCACCGTGTTGAACTTTCCCCAGTTCACCATGCCGGAAAGTTTCTGTTTTTCCACCATCTGCCGTGCCTCCGCACCAATATCGGTGCCGGTACGGTAGACGTCATCATGCACTTCCAGAAAAATCCGCCCAGCTTCGGTAACCGCCAGCTTGACCGGTTTATAGATGATCTCGCCGCTGGTATTTACCTTAACCTGGGGAAAGAACTCCTCCATCCTGCTCGGAGAAACCCGAATACAGCCATGACTTGAGAAGCTGTAGATGGACCCCGGCCTTGTGGTGCTATGGATCAGGATGCCCGGAATCGATGTTTTCATGGCGTACTTCCCCAGGGGATTCTCCGGACCGGGTGGGACGCTGGTAATGACATCCTTCCCCTGATCCTCCATCTCGTTCCGGATTGATGAGGGTACCGTCCAGGTGGGATCCTTGAGCTTGGCGGTAATTTTAAATTTCCCCACCGGGGTCTGCCAGACGTATTTATCATTTTTTACAACCGAACCGAGGGCCACCGGCAGTGAGGTTACCAGAGTCCCCTGTTGGAAATAATAAAGGGTCCGGTCCGGAATATTGACGATGATGCCATCCCTGACCTGGCGGGGTACTATTTTCCGGTTATCGTAGGCGAGTTTCTGCCCGGTCTGAATAACTACCTTGGGGGGAAGTCCGTTCATCCGTCGCAGGTGTGACTGGCTGACCCCTAACTTGGCGGCAACCGAACGGATCGTATCGGACTTGACCACCTGATAGACCCCCTTGGCGCCAATCAGGTGACCGGAACTGCGGACAACCGGCCGAGACAGCGGGTGTTGTGGCTCCAGCGGCGAATCGGGAATCGTTTCTTCCGCCTCTTCCTCCGGTGGCGAAACCACCTCTTCGGCAGGCGGCCCCAAGGTTTTCAGTGGTGGCAGCTCGGTCTCGCCATGAATCTTTGCCTCAATAATACGGGCTTTTTGCAGCACCATCTGAAAATATTTCTCTGCACTATCCAGATCGTCACCCTGCACGTGACGAAGTGCCACGCCGTACACATCGGACAGCGTGACCATCTCTTCGGGAAACTTCTCAACGGCATTCGCCTTCAACAGCCTCGTCACGGCGGTTTCGGCGTCCTGGCGACTGTCGGCAGTGGCAAGGTCGGCGGAAACAAACATCAGAGCAAGAAGGAGCGCAAGAAACATATATGGGTGTGACCAAGGGGTTTCAATTTTCATAACAGGGCATTATGTACATTATCACGTGAAGATAATGCAATATTATTTTATCGGGGGGGGCGTATACCCCATCGGACGCCGATGCCTCCGCCGGAAAAACCGGCGGAGGCATCGGGGGAACATACTTCTGAAGCAGGATTAGCCGAGGATGGCTTTCATGTCCGCCTCAACCGTGGTGATCGGTCCGACATTGAAGTTTTCCACCAGAAAGTTGAGGATATTTGGCGTAATGAATGCCGGCAGTGATGGTCCCAGCTTGATATTTTTGATACCCAGATGGAACAGGGTCAGCAGGATAACAACCGCCTTCTGCTCGTACCAGGAGAGGATCATCGACAGCGGCAGATCGTTGACGCCGCATTCAAAGGCTCCGGCCAGGGCTACGGCAATCTGGATTGCCGAATAGGCATCGTTGCACTGTCCGATGTCCAGCAGGCGGGGGATGCCGCCGATATCGCCAAAGTCAAGCTTGTTAAAGCGGTACTTGCCGCAGGCCAGGGTCATGATAACCGTATCCTGGGGAAGCTTCTCGGCGAACTCGGTGAAGTAGTTACGCCCCGATTTTGCTCCATCACAGCCGCCGATCAGGAAGAAGTGCTTGATGGCACCAGATTTGACGGCGGCGATGACCTTGTCAGCCACTCCCAGCACCGCATTGTGACCGAAACCGGTGAGAATTTCCTGCCCCGGATTGTCCGAGAAACCGGGAAGTTCCAAGGCTTTTTCGATAACGGCCGAGAAGTCCCATCCTTCAACATGCTTGACGTCGGGCCAGGCCACCAGTCCCCACGTGTAGAGACGGTCTTTGTAGCTGTCGGACGGCTTCTGAATACAGTTGGTGTTGAAGATGATGGCTCCGGGAAAGTTGACGAACTCTTTTGCCTGATCCTGCCATGCGCCGCCGAAGTTACCGACCAGGTGGGAATATTTTTTCAGACCGGGATAGCCGTGGGCCGGCAGCATTTCGCCATGGGTATAGATATTGATACCCTTCCCTTCGGTCTGCTTGAGCAGTTCTTCCAGCATCTTCAGGTCATGGCCGGTTACCAGAATAGCCTTTCCCGCCGTGGTACCAAGCTGTACGGGGGTCGGAACCGGGTGACCGTAGGCATCGGTGTGGGCCGTATTCAAAAGCCCCATGACGGTCAGGTTGTGCTTGCCGCACTCCATGGCCAGCCCGACAAAATCCATCAGGCCAAGATCGGCGTTGGTTGTTGTGGCAAGGGCTTTCTGGAAGTACGCCATGACTTCATCATCGCTTCTGCCAAGGATCATGGCATGGTCCATATAGGCGGCCATACCTTTCAGCCCGTACATGACGATTTCGATGATTGAGCGAATGTCTGCGTCGGCATGCTGACCATTGATGCCATAGGCTTCCGCCTGGGTAACCATGCCATCAAGATCGGCGGCCGGTTTCCAGTCAGCAACGGGACCGGTCAACGTGACGCCGGCAGCTGCCTTTGCCTGTTCCTTCAGCTCGTAGCAGCGGGTGATCAGCCCACCGATACGGGTGGCATCAAAATCCACGTTGGTAACGGTGGTAAAAAGCCCCTCGATGGTGAAGCGGTCGATCTCGGCATTACGCCCCAGTTTGTCTGCGTAGAGTGCCAGACTCTTCAAGCCGTACAGCAGGTGATCCTGCAGTGCCGCCACATCCGGTTTTTTACCGCACACCCCTGAAATATTGCACCCTGTGCCATTTGCTGCCTGTTCACATTGATTACAAAACATACTCATTGTCGTTTCTCCTTTTTTGTGGTGGTTTCATGTGTGAGTTTTTTTCGTTTTATGATATGAACAGTACTCTCCCCTTTCGATTAATTACTTGACGGTAGTCAAAAAAAACCAGTTAAAAGGAGAAATCAGATGTCTCAAGTCTTTTTTAGTGATCTCCGCACAGGGCATACGGAAAACCTGTTCGATAAAATAGCAAAATTACTGATAATCGCCGGATTGGAGCAGGCCGTTTCCGAAGGGGACCTGACCGCGGTCAAGATCCACTTCGGTGAAAAGGGGAATCATACCTATATCCGGCCGGTCTTCGCCCGACGGGTCGTCGAAGAAATTAAAAAGCGGGGAGCACTCCCCTTTTTGACCGATTCCTCAACCCTCTATCCGGGACAGCGGAAAGAGGCCGTATCGTCACTGGTCTGCGCCATAGAAAACGGCTTTGACTATTCCTGCGCCGGTGCGCCGCTTATCATCAGCGATGGCCTGCGGGGGGTTACGGAAACCGAGGTGGCTGTTGATGGCGAACTGCTGAAAACGACCTACATCGGCACTGAAATAATTGAGGCCGATTCCATCGTGGCCATGACCCATTTCAAATGCCACGAGTTGACCGGCTTTGGCGGGGCCCTCAAGAATATCGGCATGGGATGCGCCAGCCGCAAGGGAAAACTGGTTCAGCATTCCACCGTGGCCCCCAAGGTATCACAGAAAAATTGCACCGGGTGCGGTATCTGCCTCCGCTCCTGTGCCCATAATGCCATCTCCGTATGTGGCGGCAAGGCGTTCATCACTCCCGAAGCCTGTGCCGGCTGTTCCCGCTGCATTACGGTCTGCCCGGTCAAGGCCATCAACATCCAGTGGAATGAGGCGGCCGATCTGGTCATGCGGAAAATGGCCGAATATGCCAAAGGTGCCTTGACCGGCAAAGAGGGGAAAGCACTCTATCTCAACTTCGTCACCCAGGTTTCACCGGCCTGCGACTGCTACGGCCACTCCGACGCCCCCATCGTTAACGATATCGGCATCTGCGCCTCCACCGACCCGGTGGCCATCGATCAGGCCTGCGCCGATCTGGTCAACGGGGCGCGGGGCAATGAAGGTTCTGCCCTGCAGTCGGGCCACGAAGCGGGAGGGGACAAGTTCCGCGGCTGCTGGCCCCAGATCCCCTGGGAGGTACAACTGGAGCATGCCGAAAAAATCGGCCTCGGCAGCAGAAACTATGAACTGGTGAAAATCTGACATGAAAGCGGTTATCCAGCGGGTCACCTCGGCCAGTGTCACCGTGGCAGATACCATCGTGGGAAAGATCGATCACGGCATCATGGTGCTGCTGGGGGTAGAGAAAGGGGACGACGAACAGAAGGGTGAATGGCTTGTGGACAAGATCTGCGGACTGCGCATCTTTTACGACGATGCCGGGAAGATGAACCGCTCGCTTATTGACGTGGCAGGTGCCCTGCTCATCGTGTCCCAATTCACCCTGGCAGGTAACTGCAACAAGGGGAGACGTCCCTCCTTCGACACGGCAGCAGCGGCCGATGAAGGAAAACGGCTCTATGAACTTTTTGTGGCCGCAGCCCGCAGACGCGGTGTGGCCGTTGAGACCGGCATCTTTCAGGCCGATATGCAGGTGGCACTGGTGAACGATGGTCCGGTGACCTTTATTCTGGAACGATAAGACTCTTTGCCAGACCATGGAGAGGAGAGGAGAGGACATGACACGACAACTCACCCTTGGATTTTCCCCCTGCCCCAACGACACCTTCATGTTCTACCCCCTGGTGCATAACCTGGTTGATGCAGAAGGCATCAGCTACCGGGAACGGCTTGAGGATGTGGAAACCCTTAACCAACTGGCGTTGGCCGGTGAACTGGACGTCACCAAGGTTTCCTACCACGCACTGGGGCATATCCGTGACCACTACGCCCTGCTCCGCTCGGGAAGTGCCCTGGGGCGGGGATGCGGACCGCTTCTGGTGGCCTCCGAATCCTTCGACCCGGCCAGACTACGGGGCAAGACCATCGCCGTACCGGGTCGCTACACCACGGCACTGCTGTTGCTCAAACTGTTCGATCCCCAGCTCGACACATTCATTGTCATGCCCTTTAACGAGATCATGGACGCGGTACTCTGCGGCACCGTCGATGCCGGGCTGATCATCCATGAGTCGCGCTTTACCTATGGGGGGTTCGGGCTCCACAAACTGCTGGACCTGGGTGAATGGTGGGAGCAGGAGACCGGCCTTCCCATCCCCCTCGGAGGCATCGTCGCCCGTCGCACCCTGGGCCCGGAAATCATCACCGCCGTCGAGCGGGCCCTGCGGGCCGGAGTTGACTATGCACGCACCAACCCTGACCAGGCCGCGCGGTACATCGGCGAACATGCCCAGGAGATGAGCCGGGACGTCTGCGCCGCACATATCGGTCTGTACGTCAACGATTTTTCAGCGGATCTGGGGGATGAGGGGGAGCGGGCAATCACCTGTTTGATGGGGCGGGCCGCAGAGGCGGGGCTTATCCCCCCCTCTTCCGTACCGCTCTTCATATAAAAAAACTACCGGAGGTTTTTTCATGGCTGATCTGAAAGACAAATGGCAAGGGTGGCTGGTCCTCTCACGGCAATCATGGCGGTACCGGCAGCACTGACAACCCTTTACATGGGTAAATTTTCTTCACGATCAATCCTGTCGCAGGGGCAGGAGAGTGACCAATGGGCCTACTACCAGGCAAAAGAGTACCAAGGCCCATACCTTTGAGATTAACAAAAAGACATTGGAACTCCAGTTCCTGATGCAAAAGGGAATCTCACCCGAAGCTGCCGCCGAATATCAGAAAGTTGTCAGCACATATGGCAGTGAGATTAAACGGTACGAAGCGGAAAAGAAGGAAATCAAAGAGAAGGCCGAAAGTATCGCAAAAATCCAGTTAAAAGCCCAGGACATGGGGGGAAATTTCGCCTACGCGCTGATATTCCTCCAGATAGCACTGATGCTTTCGTCCATTGCCAGCCTGACCAAACGACATTACCTCTGGTTTATCGCCCTCATCTGCAACGTGGGATGGCTGTTTTTCTTTCTCGATGCCTGGCTGCTGTTTTACTGATTCCATGATAAAGCGGGGCAATGTATGGCCATACTGATTACCGGCGACACCCATGGTTCCCGGGGTATTCACCGACTGTCGCCAGAGTCCTTCCCCGAGGGGGAATCCCTTGACCGGGAAGACTTTGTCATAATTGCCGGAGATTTTCAAGTGATCTACGCCCACGGCGGCATGACGAAGCATGAGGAGCAGATGCTCCAGTGGCTGTCGTCCCGCCCCTGGACCACACTGTTCATCGACGGCAATCATGAGCATATGCCCCGCCTCCGTTCGCTCCCCCTCGAACAACGCTTCGGCGGCAGGGTCGGACGGGCGGCCCCCCATGTGTATTACCTGCTGCGGGGAGAACGGTACGACATCGACGACCGGAGCGTCCTCTGCCTGGGGGGGGCCATATCCATTGACCGCCACCGGCGAATTCCGGGGGAGTCCTGGTTCGAGGAGGAGATACCCACGGAGCTTGATGTTCTGACCGCTCGGCAATCGGCCGCCCGGGGACCGGTGGATCTGTTCCTCACCCACACCTGTCCGCCGGACATTAAATTTCAGCTACCGATTCATAATCGAAACGACATCAGCGACCCGACCGAGCATATCCTGGCCGATCTACGCCCCCTGGTCAGGCCCCGAAACTGGGTGTTCGGCCACTTCCATGTCAACTGGAAGGGGCGGGATAACGGTATCGACTATACCTGTCTCTTTGATGAGATAGCACTCCTGGACCCGAAACTCGGCATCATTCCCCTTGGCAAGAAACCAATGACCCGCAGGCCTCCCGACCAGTCCCATCTGCCGCCCCCCGCCTCCACGGCAACGACACCGGCGAAACTGCCAAGGGCCTCCCGAAGGGCACCGTCACCACCGACAGTACAGACGGTCACGGACACCCCTTCCGGGGGATTTGGCACGTGGGGGGGAGAGTAGAAGGTGCAGCCTTGCAAAGCTCCCCCAAGGTTTTAACGTATGTAACTCTTGGCTTTCTCCGCGCCCTCCGCGTCTCCGCGTGAGTCAGCCGTCCCCCATCCCGCCCATAAAAAATGACCCCGATCCGCTCGATATGCCCCTTGAGCCCTGTATGCCGCAAAGTCTCGTAATGTGTCTTTTTCAGTAGAAAATCATGCAACTGGCTGTTTCACCTGCTTTTTTGGCATTACTGACGCATCCGGAAGCACATACGCTTTAGCTGGTGGCGGTTCCATGAACCAAGGCTTTCGTCAGAAGAGAAGCTTCCCTGACCCATTTCAAACAAAAACGCCGTCTCTCCGGTAACGATCCGAAAAGCGGCGTTGGGTATGGTGTGTATATGAAAAGCGGGCGTATGGCCATACGCCCCTACAAAACCTCTGGTAAACACCCGGTACGGTTATTCTCTTATACTGTCGATCTCTTCCCGACTAAAACCGGTTACTTGTATTATAATTTCCAACGCTACGCCGGCTTTTTTCAAGTTTGATGCTATTTTCTTCTTTTCCTCAACAGCTTTCTGCTTTTCCTCAACAGCTTTCTGCTCTGCCTCAACAGCTTTCTGCTCTGCCTCAACAGCTTTCTGCTCTGCCTCAACAGCTTTCTGC
>CAIUSO010000150.1 GCA_903901875.1 uncultured Geobacteraceae bacterium
CCCGTAAAGAGCCGCGCTTCAAGTTCACCAGTCTGTATCACCTGATGAACGAGGAACTATTACGGGAATGCTTTAGTCGGCTGAGAAAAGATGCAGCCGCCGGCATTGACGACGTGACCTACAACTGAAAGAAAAAGACTTCCCTCTCTGGACAAAATGACAAAATCGCATGTTGTAGCCTCGCGAAATGATTGCAAGATTGATTGCAAACAAGTTTCACCGCTATAACTATGCGATTTTGTTAGTATTGGTGGCGGTGCAGAGATTTGAACTCCGGACCTAGCGAATATGAGTCGCTTGCTCTGACCAGCTGAGCTACACCGCCGAATAAATCCTAGCTGAACGGAATCGATTATTTACCCCATTTTGTGCTGATTGTCAATAAAAATCAGTAGAATCAGTGGATAAAGCTGAAGAAGGTTTTGGGTTCCCGCTCCGGTGGTACGATTGTTCCTTTACCATGCTCAACCAGTTTCATGAGCCAGGACATGTTTTTTCCCAGAACACGCATAATCTGTACCCCCTCAAGGTCTTGCTCCACTTCTCCGGGAGCCCTGCCATGAATCACGTTCCAATAGTTTGAGGTCGGCATCAGCATTTCTGCATAGTTTAAAAAATTATTCAGCTGTTCAAATGTAGGCACACCGCCGGAGCGACGTACCGCAACAACCGCTGCCCCCACTTTATGCCGAAGCATGCTGTCATTGACACCGGTCACAAAAAATGCGCGGTCAAGAAAGGATTTCATGGTTCCGCCAATGGCAGCGTAATGGACCGGCGAACCAAGGATGATGCCATCTGCCTGTTTCATTTTTTGGATCCATTCGTTGACCGGTTCTCCCGGCAGTACGCACTGCTCATTCTTGTTTTTAACGCACTGATAACACGCAGAACAGCCTCTGATGGCTTTATTTCCCACATGGACGATCTCGGTTTCAATCCCTTCGGCTTCGAGCACTTCAGTTACCATTTTGAGTGCGTGCCACGTATTACCTTCTTTGTTGGGGCTTCCGTTAAACGCGACAACTTTCATAGACTTTCCTCTGTGGTGGATTTTTTCTTAGAGTAATAATACTGCATTTCGTACCATACCTGTGTCAATATGTCATTTGTTTTAACCGCAGATGCACGCAGATGGACGCAGAGAAAACCTGAAACTGAAATTTGATGTTGCTTTACCGCCTTTCTCCGCTTTTATCAGCGTGTTCGGTAGCTAAATCGGATATTTTTTCAGCAATTGCGTTAGTTATGAACTCGTTTCCTGATTAGGATCTACCGGGCTCTCGAAAGGAGCCCTTCTCTTTTTTAAAATACTACCTTTCCACAATCCCCAAACGATGTTTTCTGCTTGCCACTTTGCACAGTACCGGCTCTAACTTATCAAAGTAATTCCTTCCACCCTGTTTCTTCACATAGTTACATGGTGCATATTTTTGCGTTAGAAAATATGCGTTTACGTCAGCCATTTGTATGAAATATGAGTGGATCGAATCTCGATGCGTGGCGTCTTCTATTATTGTTGTTACATTCATATTTCTATATGCATGCCTTGATTTATATGCAATCATTCATAAAAAATAATATAATACGATGACATAATTCAATATTATAACGTATGGGTTAACTCTATGTACACTACTCTTGATTTGTTTACCAGTGATTAGAGGGGGATTCAGCGGGGGGGATGAGTTCAGATTCATGGGGTACGTTTTAGGGTACAGATTTTTTTATGTGCTTCTATGAGATCTGTGACAAGGTTCTGCGGCACTGTTCGGAGATCAATTCCATCAACCGATAGAGAGTGTCACATCTGTAGGGGGCAAAGTCGCCTTTGAAGAGCGATAGCCGGGTTGCCTCAATTTTGTGAGACAGTTCCTCTAACCGAGACAACACCAGTTTTGGTTTGATGCCGATTTCTTCAGCGAACAGTTCCCACTGTTTCTTCCGAATAGAACGTGGGTCGATTTCTCCACCGATCTTCATGGCCAATCCCTCTGCCAGCCCATAATGAGCGTACACCCGTGTCGATAGTAGATCATAGAAAGGTGCCAATGCCGGCCCGTTCGGCAACAGTAACAGTGAGATGTTTTTGCCATGGGCATCGGAATTGCCGACCAGGTAGTTGAAGATCGTCCAGTTTATCAATGACAGCACATCTTTCCCCGCTCTGGTGCTGTTCGTCCGGAGCACGTTGACACAGTCCGCCAGGGACGGCCCCCCCTCGCTTTCGTACTTGAATTCCGGCGGGGTACGCAGTGCTTGACAGAAATCCTCCTGATGCAATCGCCGGGTGGTGCCATCTGCAACCACACGGTCGAATCGCTTGACGACAAAGACCCGCACATCGTCATGCTGGTGGATACATGATGGGGGAACGTCCAGACCGACCGCTCTGGCCAGGGCCATACAGTACGCTTCATTTTCAACGGTGCCGGTCAACTCGTCGATGGCAGGCTTGATAATGTAGTTGCTTGGTGCGGAACCATAGCCCAGATGAAACTGTTTACCGTCGTAATAGACTGGAAGTTTCTTCTGTGCACCGGCCAGCGAGAGCCGGACGCCCTTTTCCCCGGCAAGCAGGGGGCGTTGTGGCAACTCTCTGATGATGACGTTCAGTTCTTCCCGAGATAACTCACGATATGAAGCTGGCTGTTGTGGCAGTTCCCCGGTCTCAGGATAGAGTGAAACGGCACCGGCGCAATCGCCGCCGATCCGCTCCAGTAAACCGTAGTCGTTGTTAAAAGAGACGCCAAGATTCCGGGCAATCAGGGTGCGCATCTTTTCTTCAGGCAGAAGATTTGCGAAAAATGAATGGGATTGGTCATCAAGATAGGGTTCAGTTCGTAAAGGCAGGGACAGGGACAGCGGGATGCGCGAATGCTCCAACCAGCCACTGTCATAGCTGAAACAGAAATTTTTCTTATCATCCAGCCACAGGCGGCCAACGACTTTGGCATCGATCGTTACCAATTGCCCGGCAGACATCAATCACCCCCCGGAGTAGCCCACGTCCGGGTGCTGGCAGTAAGGTCGATACTGAGGCATTGCAGCACCTGAAGTACCTTGTTCAGTCGGATAGTTTCTTTGCCGTTCTCCAACGCGGAGAGAAAGGCATAGCTCACTCCGCAGAGTGCTGCTGTCTCCTCCAGGGTAAGCCCATCCTCTTTCCGCTTTTGCTTGATGAATCGTCCGAGCTCTTCGGCTTTTATAATTTTCATGTCCGCCTCAATTATCTACGATCGTGTATATTAATGCGGCTAGTTGGGGAATGCAAGTGGAATTATAGTCGTTCGCATATGTTTAGCATCAAGTAGCATGGAACCTAATTGTATGCGAAGCAATTTGTCGCAGGTATCGGCCAATTTTCCGATGCCCCCATTGTGACATCCTTATCTGGCGTAATGATAAAGGTGATGTCACCAGCTATGAACAGAGCCATACCTGCCCGGAATGCGGTCACACATTCAATGACATGACCGACGAAGCACGCTCATCCCTGGAGTCTTCCCTGTTGCAACCAAAATGATAATGACACCCAGGTTTTGACGTATTCACAACTCGTTTCTCACGCGGAGACGTGGAGACGTGAAGACGTGAAGACGTGGAGAACGCAGAGAAAACAGGAACATGTACCTAGGAATCTCGGGTTTGTGCGTCAAACTACTGTATAAATGCCGGTAAAAAACAAAAAAAGGGACATGCCGTGAGGCATATCCCTGAAATGATTTGGTTGCGGGGACAGGATTTGAACCTGTGACCTTCGGGTTATGAGTGTCTTCTCTCATGCCCAACACGCGGTGTAATTTCAGCAACTTGCTGATTATACAGGATTTCTGTTGAAAAAACTGTACTCTATATAGCCCATATTTCACATGTTGTCTACACATTTAGGGTACATTTTAGGGTACAAAAAAACTGAACCGGATTAAGTCTCAACTGGAATGGCAATTTGGTTTTGAATTGCATTATACAGATCAACATTTACCTCTGGTGCTTTTATGGATATCAAGAGCGAGTATCGGGCTTGCTTGTTATATCGCTCTAGTTTTTTCCTCGATTTCCACCACCCCAGTGAAGGATAAACGGCAAGTACTGTGATGAAGAAGATTGGTTGGCACTAGACCCAAAAGGTTATGGGATGAGTTGGGTTCAATCGGGATAATCCCATTTCCTTATTCTACGGGCTATGGAGAGAATGCGTGGCAACTAATTAATGCCAAATAGAATGCAATGGAAAAAAGGTTAAATATGGGGATATCTAAGGCTGGTCATGAATATTTGCAAACTATTTGGCATTGCATCAAAA
>CAIUSO010000151.1 GCA_903901875.1 uncultured Geobacteraceae bacterium
AATCTATTGATTGCCCTTCCTGGAGCGTAATATACGCTTTTTTCCAGTTGGAACGTTTGCCATAAGTTTTACCGGCCCGCTTTACTTTTCCTGCCACAGTTACCGTACGTACAGTAGCTACCTTGACCTTGAAAAGTGTTTCAATGGCCTGTTTGATCTCAATTTTATTAGCTGCTTTATCAACAATAACTGCAACCGTGTTATTTGCGTCCGAACTGAGTGACGTTTTCTCAGTAACATGCGGTTTTTTAATTACGGAGTAAATATTCATTTTTGCAATACTCCTTCAGTTGATTGAACTGAGTCCTGGGTAAAAATGATATGCTTGTATTTAAGCATGTCATGTACATTCAGGGCATCATGCTTCAACATTTTTATATGCGGCACATTACGAGCTGAAAGAAAAAGATTGTTATTCAGTTCGTCAGTTACAATCAGGGACTTACTGAGATCGAACGTATTCAGGAAGCTCACGAAATCTTTTGTGGAAGCTTTTTCAAAACTGATTTTATCAAGCACAGTAATATTGTTATTCTGTAATTTATAGGTCAGAACAGAGCAAAGTGCAGCTGCGCGTGCTTTTTTGTTCATACTGAGATTATAAATTTTAGCTTGTGGGCCAAAAGCTACACCACCACCGGGGTACTGGGGAGCACGACTACAACCTTGTCGTGCATTACCGGTGCCCTTCTGCTTAAATGGCTTTTTGCCACCACCGCGGACGGCAGAACGATTCTTTACGCCGACAGTTCCTGCTCTCCGATTGGCCAACTGAATTTTCAGGGCCTGATGAATGAGACTTTCTCTTACCTCAACATCAAAAACGTCATCGGATAACTGAACTTCACCGACCTGTTGTTTGCTCATATTATAAACTGCTATTGAAGGCATACGTACTCCTGAATAACTAAGCTTTTACACTTTTTTTGATCGTTACAATTGAATTCTTATGTCCCGGTACGGCACCTTTTATGAGAAGCAGATTTTCAGCAGCATCTACTCGAACAATTTTAAGGCGTTGCACAGTTACTTTGACATTACCCATTTGACCAGGCATTTTCTTGTTTTTAAATACGTGTGACGGAGTTGCCGAAGCACCGATGGAACCAGGAGCCCGGTGAAAGCGCGAACCGTGGGAAGCACGACCGCCCTTGAAGTTCCAGCGTTTAATTACACCCTGGAATCCCTTACCGATACTGGTTCCGGTTACATCGATTACGTCATCAGCTGCAAAAACATCAGCCGTAATCTCATCCCCAACATTCAGTGTTTCAGCTTGTTCATTCCTGAATTCACGAAGATGTCTGAAAACACCATGGCCGGACTTTGTGCAATGTCCAAGATACGGCTTGTTGACTCCAGCAGCTGCCACCGATTCAAAACCAACTTGCACTGCCGAATAGCCATCGGTTTGTGCTGTTTTTTTCTGAACGACAACGCAGGGGCCTGCCTGAATTACCGTGACGGGAACTCGTGTTCCGTCTTCAAGAAATATCTGGGTCATACCCAGTTTTTTTCCGATGATACCTTTCATCATAATCAGTCCTATTCAGTCGTAGTAGCAGTTACAGTTTGATTTCTACATCAACACCGGCAGATAAATCCAGCTTCATGAGGGCATCAACAGTCTGCTGTGTAGGGTCAAGAATATCGATCAAGCGTTTATGGGTCCGTATCTCAAACTGATCACGAGACTTTTTATCTACGTGAGGTCCGCGAAGAACACAGTATTTATTAATTACCGTGGGGAGTGGAATTGGACCGGCTACGCGTGCACCGGTTCTTTTCGCGGTATCAACAATTTCGCCCACCGATACATCCAGTAATTTATGGTCATATGCCTTAAGGCGAATTCTGATCTTTTGGCTCTGCATTAGTTTGACCTCGTTACGTTTCTAAATTATTCAATTATTGAAGCGACAACGCCGGCACCGACGGTACGGCCACCTTCGCGGATTGCGAAACGAAGACCATCATCCATTGCGATCGGGGTGATCAGCTTAATTGTCATTGCGACGTTATCACCTGGCATTACCATCTCAATACCAGCAGGAAGTTCTGCAACACCGGTTACGTCAGTAGTTCTGAAGTAGAACTGTGGACGATAGCCATTGAAGAATGGGGTATGACGACCACCCTCTTCTTTAGTAAGAATGTAAGCTTCAGCTTTGAACTTGGTATGTGGAGTGATTGAACCTGGCTTCGCAAGAACCTGACCACGTTCGATATCTTCACGTTTTACACCACGGAGCAGAGCACCGATGTTATCGCCGGCACGCCCTTCGTCAAGCAGTTTACGGAACATCTCAACGCCTGTGACGGTCGTCTTGATGGTGTCTTTGATACCAACAACTGAAACTTCTTCACCAACCTTAACAATTCCTCGCTCAACACGACCAGTCGCAACCGTACCACGACCAGAGATTGAGAAAACATCTTCGACCGGCATAAGGAACGGACGATCGATAGCACGTTCTGGATCAGGGATGTAGGAGTCAACAGCATCCATAAGCCGGTTTACTGAATCTTCACCGAGTTCACTCTTCTCGCCTTCGAGGGCTTTCAGAGCGGAACCTTTGATGATTGGAATATCATCGCCAGGGAAGTCGTAGCTGGAAAGGAGTTCACGAACTTCCAGTTCAACCAGTTCGAGAAGTTCTTCGTCATCAACCATGTCTGCTTTGTTGAGAAATACTACCATGTAAGGCACGCCAACCTGACGGGCAAGAAGGATGTGCTCACGTGTCTGCGGCATAGGGCCATCTGCTGCAGATACAACAAGAATTGCACCGTCCATCTGAGCTGCACCGGTAATCATGTTCTTTACATAGTCAGCATGGCCTGGGCAGTCAACATGTGCATAGTGACGCTTGTCAGTTTCATACTCAACATGTGCTGTTGCGATTGTGATACCACGCTCACGCTCTTCGGGTGCATTGTCGATCTGATCGAATGCTTTGTATTCAGCCTGGCCTTTTCCGGCCAGAACGCGAGTAATGGCTGCGGTCAACGTAGTCTTACCGTGGTCGACGTGACCAATGGTGCCGATGTTTACATGAGTTTTATTACGTTCGAATTTTGCTTTTGCCATGGAAAGGCCCTCCTGAATTACGGATTTGAGTTTAATTAACCCTTAACTTTTGCAACTATTTCTTCAGATACCGATTTCGGTACCGGTTCATAATGGTCAAACGTCATGGCGTAGGTTGCACGCCCCTGCGTTGCAGAGCGGAGATCGGTCGAATAACCAAACATTGATGCAAGCGGTACCATTGAACTGATAATCTGTGCTCCGGCGCGGGAATCCATTCCCATTATACGGCCACGCTTTGAGTTAAGATCACCGATAACATCACCCATGTACTCTTCAGGAACCACAACTTCAACGGACATGATCGGCTCGAGGATTATAGGACTTGCTTTTGAGCACCCTTCCTTAAAGCCCATGGATCCGGCGATTTTAAATGCCATTTCCGAAGAGTCAACCTCATGGTAAGAACCATCAATGAGGGTAACTTTTATGTCTACAACCGGGAAGCCAGCAAGTACACCATTATCAAGTGCTTCTTTAATGCCTTTATCAACAGCAGGAATGTATTCACGTGGAACAACCCCGCCTTTAATTGCATCAACAAATTCGTAGCCTTTTCCAGCTTCCTGCGGTTCAACTTCAAGCCATACGTGACCGTATTGACCACGACCACCGGACTGGCGGACAAATTTGCCTTCAACTTTGACTTTTTTGGTTACTGTTTCACGGTAGGCAACTTGTGGCTTACCAACATTTGCCTCAACCTTGAACTCGCGCATCAAGCGGTCAACGATGATTTCCAGGTGTAGTTCACCCATGCCGGAAATAATTGTCTGGCCGGTTTCCTCGTCAGTTTTAACCCGGAAAGAGGGATCTTCACTGGCAAGTTTCTGGAGACCGAAACCAAGTTTTTCCTGTTCTGCCTTGGTTTTAGGCTCGATAGCGATCGAGATAACCGGCTCAGGGAATTCTATGGATTCAAGGATTACTTGTTTATCCTCATCACAGAGTGTGTCACCTGTTGTGGTATATTTCAGGCCGACTGCGGCCGCAATATCACCAGCGTACACTTCTTTAACTTCTTCACGTTTGTTTGCGTGCATTTTGAGAATACGACCAATGCGCTCGCGTTTACCTTTTGTTGAATTGTATATGTAAGACCCGGACTGAACAACACCGGAATATACCCGGAAGAATGTTAACTGTCCAACAAATGGATCAGTCATTATTTTGAATCCAAGTGCTGCAAAGGGCTCCGTATCGGCGGCAATACGTTCAATCTCTGCACCGGTATCTGAATCAATACCTTTAATTGCCGGGATATCCATTGGTGACGGCATGTAATCAACAACCGCATCAAGGAGATTTTGAACGCCTTTGTTTTTAAAGGATGAACCACAGATGACCGGGCATATGTGAATTGCGATGGTACAGGCGCGAATGGCAGCTTTGATTTCATCTTCAGAAAGTTCTTCACCAGTCAGATACTTTTCCATGAGTGCGTCGTCATGACTGGAAATTTCTTCGATCATTTTTTCGCGGTACTCAACTGCTTCGTCAAGTAGATCTGCGGGGATTTCTTCCGTTCGGAATGTCGCTCCCAACGTTTCGTCATCCCACAATATTGCTTTCATTGTCACAAGGTCAATAATACCCTTGAAATTTTCTTCTTTGCCAACCGGCAGCTGAATCGGAAGCGGATTAGCTTTCAGACGATCTTTAATCATCTGCACTCCACGGGCAAAATCAGCACCGACGCGGTCCATCTTATTAATAAAGGCGATACGTGGAACACCGTATTTGTCTGCCTGACGCCATACTGTCTCAGACTGAGGCTCTACGCCACCTACTGAGCAAAACACTGCAACTGCTCCGTCAAGAACACGGAGTGAGCGCTCAACTTCAATGGTGAAGTCAACATGGCCAGGTGTGTCTATGATGTTAATACGATGGTCATTCCAGGTACAGGTTGTTGCTGCAGACGTAATAGTAATACCACGCTCCTGCTCCTGCTCCATCCAGTCCATTGTTGCAGTACCTTCATGTACTTCGCCAATTTTGTGCGATACGCCGGTATAGTAGAGAATGCGCTCAGTCGTTGTCGTTTTACCGGCATCGATGTGAGCCATAATTCCGATATTTCTGTAATTATTTAAAGGTGCGAGACGAGCCACTTAATCCTCCAAAAGCTAATTGAAACTGACTACCAGCGATAATGGGCAAAAGCACGATTTGCTTCAGCCATCTTATGAACATCTTCACGCTTCTTAACGGCTGAACCTCGATTGTTGAAAGCATCAAGAATTTCACCGGCAAGCTTGTCTTTCATGGTTTTTTCATTGCGTGCGGTTGAGTACTTAATCAACCAGCGCATTGCCAAGGACATACGACGTTCGGGACGAACCTCAATTGGTACCTGATAGGTTGAACCACCAACGCGACGCGATTTAACTTCCAAAGTCGGCTTGATATTATCAAGGCTCTTTTTGAGCACTTTGACCGCTTCGTCGTTGCTGCGCTGTGCAACCAACTCAAGCGCACCATACATGATTGACTCAGCTACACTTTTTTTACCAGCCAGCATCAATGAGTTAATGAGTTTTGCAACTACTTTATCATTGAATTTCGGATCCGGCAGAATAACTCTTTTAGGTACTTCTCTTCTTCTCGGCATATATATCCCCTCAGCTAAACAGGTTCAGTATTATTTTGGACGCTTGGCGCCATACTTGGAACGACTCTGCAACCGGCCTTTGACGCCAACGGAGTCAAGAGTACCACGAACAATATGGTAACGCACACCAGGAAGGTCTTTTACCCTGCCGCCGCGAATCAGTACGACCGAGTGCTCTTGCAGGTTGTGACCTACACCAGGAATATACGAAGTCACTTCGAGGCCATTTGTAAGACGGACCCTTGCTACTTTACGAAGAGCGGAGTTCGGTTTTTTTGGCGTTGTTGTGTAAACCCTCGTACAGACACCGCGTTTCTGCGGGCACGATTTAAGTGCCGGTGCCGTCGATTTATCTTTTTTGCTTTCCCTACCTGATCTGATCAGCTGGTTGATTGTTGGCATAGTCTTCAAATTCTCCAGACACAAAAATATCATACTGCTCCCACACAGGAGCGAATCCGCAAACTAACAAAGAAACTGCCTCTTTGTCAATCTTTTTTTATCACTAATATAGATATAGGCTTTATGCTTTTTATACTGCTCGTAATCTTTTTTGTACATCGATAAATTCATCAGGAGTGCACTGATTAAAGTAAGTGGATGGGAATGGAATAGTGTGATAGGGTCGGAATTTCACCGACAGCTCCATTCGAATCAGTGCACATGCAACATCCTCTCGCAAGAGGAATATCTCTATATACTTTTTATTCATCCATTGTCAACATAAAAATATTACACATGGTATATTATCTTCTTTTTCCTGATTATGCCCTCACTTTATTAATTATGTTTGACTCAACTCCGTTTCATGGGTAAAAGCTTCTATCAATCTACCAGCAGGAGGTCTCTTCATGCTTCTTCACCCATTCCGAACGGTGGCTTTTCTCAGCGTGCTGTTTCTTTTGTCCCTCACCGCATGTTCACAGCAGGAACACTCCGGTACAGCCACTGCCAATACCATTAAAATCGGTTTCCTTGGTGCTCTTACTGGAGATGTGGCAATGTTTGGTAAACCGTCCCTCGACGGGATGATGCTTGCTGCTGATGAGATTAATGCCCGTGGCGGAATACTCGGAAAAAAAATTCAAATCATTGAGGCTGATAATCGTGGTGATAAACAGGAAGGGGCTTCAGTCACTCAGAAACTTATCAGCCGTGACCATGTCATAGCTATCGTTGGCGACCCCACAACCGGCATTACTAAAGTGGCGGCCCCCATTGCCCAGAAGAACCATGTCGTGCTTCTTTCCGCAGGTTCGACCGGTCCCGGGGTTGTCGAGAGCGGTGACTATATATTTCGTAACACCCTGCTTGACAGCGTCGCAATCCCTGCATGTATCGACTATTTTGCCAATGAACTTAAATTCAGGAAAGTAGCCGTCGTGACTTCGGACAATAATGATTATAGTGTCGGCCTTTCTCACACTTTTCGCTCCGCTGCAAAAAGTATGGGGATAGAGATTATTGCCGACGAAAATATCAAGGATGGAGATAAGGATTTTAGCGGCCAGATTACCAACATCAAGAGTAAGAATCCGGATGTCATCTTTTTTTCAGGATATTATACAGAAGGGGCTCTTCTCATGCGTGAGGCGAGAAAGCAAGGCGTTAAAGCCATTATGTTTGGTGGTGACGGACTCTTTGCTCCCGAATTTACCACCCTGGGTGGGGCAGCGACAGAAGGCTCCATGGTGGCACTCGGCTTTTCTCCTGAGCAGGCTGCCCCTGAAACAGCTGCTTTTGTCGACGCTTTCAAAAAGAGGTACGCCGGGCAGCTACCCGGTCTCTATGCGGCACAGGCCTATGATGGTGTTAAGATGCTCGCAGACGCCATGACACGTGCCAACAGCAGCAATCCTGCCGTTTTCAAGTCCACACTTGCTCAGACTAAAAATTTTCACGGTGTTTCAGGTACCGTTACCATCAGGGCAAACAGAGAGCCAATCAAGTCGCCACTTAGTCTGCTGGTAATCAAAAATGGCGCATTTATGTTAAAAAACAAGGTGCCGGTAAAATTGGACTAAATCGATGCGTATCATGCCTACTCAACGCCCTCTCCTAAAGGAGCTTACATGCTTCTCCAGCAGCTGATCAACGGGATCGCACTCGGTAGTGTCTATGCCCTGATCGCGCTCGGTTATACCATGGTGTATGGAATCGTCACCCTTATCAACTTTGCCCATGGTGAAATATTCATGGTTGGGGCTTTTGCCGGTCTCTACGCGACCTCTGTGCTACACCTCAATATTTTTATTGCTCTGGTGATAGCCATGATTGTCTGCATTCTTCTGGGTGTGGCCATTGAACAGATTGCTTACCGCCCCCTCAGGAAGTCAACTCGGCTGTCTGCCCTGATATCCGCAATTGGTGTATCCATATTTCTCTCGACACTTGCCCAGATGCTTTTTGGTTCCAATGCCAAGGGTTATCCGGAGGACTGTTTTCCGGTTAGCCAAATTCATCTGGGCAGTGCCGACATCTCAACACTGCAAGTACTTATTATTGCGATCTCCGCATTACTGATGGTCTCGCTTCATTTTATTGTCCATAGGACCCGCATGGGTAGGGCAATGCGTGCTACCTCGGAGGATTATCATACTGCTGCGCTGATGGGAGTCGACGTCAACAGGATCATCTCTGTTACCTTTGCTCTCGGCTCTGCACTTGCGGCTGCCGGTGGAGTTCTGGTCGGCGTACTGTTCAACGCAGTGTCCTTTAATATGGGACTGATGGCCGGACTCAAGGCTTTTGCTGCTGCGGTACTGGGTGGCATCGGCTCCCTTCCGGGTGCTATGCTTGGAGGGTTACTACTGGGCGTAACCGAAGTAGCCGGTGTTGCCGCTGGCTTCTCATCGTACCGCGATGCCATAGCATTCGCGATCCTGGTGCTGGTGCTGCTCGTCAAGCCTACTGGCCTTCTTGGGCGCAAGATTCAAAAGAAAGTCTAGGAGTCATGGGACCTAGTAGACATACTCCTACGTATATACCACGTTCAACGGAAAGCCCATGACTGAGCTGCTACAACATTTGATCGACCATATTGATCCCTATTATCTGCAGATTTTAGTCAATAGTGGCATTGGAATTATTCTGGCCCTCGGCCTGAATATTGTTACCGGACTGACTGGGCAGCTGTCACTGGGACATGGTGCATTCATGAGCATCGGTGCGTTCTCAAGTGCTCTTATTACCAGTAAGCTTGGCCTTCCCATCACTCTCAACCTCGTTGTTTCGGGTTGCATCACCGCCATAGCTGCTGCAGTTATCGGCATGCCCATTCTTCGTCTCAGCGGGGACTATCTGGCCATCTGCACCCTTGGCTTTGCCGAGATCATTAAGGTTATTTTTCTCAATCTCGACATCACCAACAGGGCCCTCGGCCTCACGGTTGCCCCACCCGAGTCATTTGTTCCGCTGCCTATTCTGGTGTGGTTTGTGGTCGTTTTCGCGGTTGTCTGCACCACATTGATCCATAATTCACGATTTGGACGTGCTCTTTCAGCCATCAGATGCGACGAAATTGCTGCTGAAGCCATGGGCATACAGGTGACCCGCTATAAGGTTCAATCATTTGCCCTTGGTGCTTTTTATGCCGGTGTTGGTGGTGGCTTGTACGCGCACTTCATGGGATACATTAATCCGTCGGATTTTGGATTCCTCAAATCGATTGATATCCTCAGCATGGTGGTGCTTGGTGGTATGGGGAGTATTTCCGGCAGCATCGTCGGTGCCACCGTACTTTCAGTGGCCCCCGAGTTTCTCCGTTTCATGGCATCTTACCGAATGCTGGTTTATGGCGGATTGCTTGTCGTTATCATGATATTTCGCCCCAACGGACTCATGGGAAACGTACGGGTCACCGAATTATTTCTTCGGGCTATCGGGCGCAAACCCCATCTGAACACCATCGACCGGGAGGCAGACCGTGGCGATTCTTGAGCTGAATAATGTTTCCATCAGATTCGGTGGTCTCATTGCGCTTAATAACGTCTCCTTGACTGTGACCCAAGGGAGTATCCATGCTTTGATTGGTCCAAACGGTGCCGGTAAAAGCACACTTTTTAATCTGATAACCGGAATATACCGTCCATCAGCCGGCACTATAAGTTTCAAAGACATGCCCATCGGTGGTGCTCCCCCCTTTCGGATTGCGACGGCCGGTATCGGAAGAACTTTTCAGAACATACGATTATTTGGGGACTTAACCGTATTAGATAACGTATTGATCGGTGCCCATAGCCGGGGCAAACAAAACCTTACCGGGGCCCTGCTGGGCTTTACTACCCGTGTGCGTGCTGAGGAAGGATTACTGCTTGACCTGGCAAGGCAGAGCCTGGCCACGGTTGGACTTTCTTACCGTTCCTTCGAACTGGCCGGTAACCTTCCCTATGGGGAGCAGAGACGCCTCGAAATCGCCCGTGCCTTGTCACTGCAGCCTGATCTGCTTCTCCTTGATGAACCAGCGGCCGGAATGAATCCCCAGGAGAAAGCCGAATTACTGACGATGGTAAAGCGAATCCGCAGCAGCGGAATTACTGTTTTTCTCGTTGAGCATGATATGAAGTTTGTGATGAACATTTCAGATCTGATTACCGTTCTCGATTACGGCGAGAAAATAGCCGAGGGGGTACCTGAGCAGATCAGAAATAACCCGAGTGTCATCAAGGCGTATCTTGGTGGAGGCAGCCAATGCTGACACTTGATAACCTGTACGTAAACTATGGGGCCATACGCGCGTTAAAAGGTTTTTCCTGTACGGTTAATCAGGGCGAGATCGTCGCTCTGATTGGTGCTAATGGAGCGGGTAAGAGTACCATACTCAATTCCATATCCGGTCTTGTGCCACTTGCAGCCGGTAAAATCACTTTTTTGGGCGATACGATCAGTGGTATTGCCCCCCATAGGATTGTCAGAAAAGGTATTTCCCAGGTTCCTGAAGGGAGGCGGGTATTCGCCACCATGACAGTCCAGGAAAATCTGGAGATGGGTGGATATATACGTACCGACAGCAAGGGGTTGCGTGATGATATTGAACGGATATTTATCCGTTTTCCCCGTCTGGCGGAGAGAAAGCAACAGCTGTCTTCAACTCTTTCCGGGGGGGAGCAGCAGATGTTAGCCATCGGGCGTGCGTTGATGTCCCGCCCCACCCTGCTCCTGCTTGATGAGCCTTCAATGGGCTTGGCACCAATGCTGGTTGAACAGATTTTTACCATTATCCGCGAGATAAACGCCGGGGGTATGACTATACTGCTTGTCGAACAGAATGCCAGCATGGCTCTTTCTATCGCCTCACGGGCATACGTGCTTGAATCTGGCAACTCTGTTCTTCATGGGCGGTCGGCAGATCTGGCTATTGACCCGAATGTTCGGAGCGCATACCTCGGCACATAATCACACACACTCGCAGCGTGGTGATGGCTGTTACCAGCCTTCCCATGGACTAATTACACATTAACAAGGAATTCAACATGCCACAGTGGAAAGTTCTCGTAGTTGACGATGATCAGATGTTTCTCATGATTATCAGCGAAATCCTCGGCAATGAAGACTGTGCCATTGAGACTGCAACCGACGGCACCTCTGCATGGGAAATGCTCAGTTCGCCGGAGAGCAATTACGATTTTGTCATTCTTGACCGGATTATGCCAGGAATAGATGGTTTGCAAGTACTGCACAGGATTAAAGCGGACGAGCGCTTACGACATACTCCGGTCATCATGCAAACCGGCGCAACATCACCGGCTCAAGTTGCCGAAGGGATCGAGGCGGGTGCTTACTACTACCTGCACAAACCGTACGGGACACGGACTCTGCTCAGCATCACCCGGTCCGTGATATCTGACATTGAACTTCGTGCAACCATGAAGACACGGGCATTGAAGCACTCCGAATCACTTAAATACATTAATTCAGTTGAACTTGGTTTTTCAACCATAGAGGATGTACAGTGTGTTGCAAGTTTCCTCACCGCACTCTGCCCAGTTCCTGAAAAAGTGTCGCCCGGGCTCCTGGAATTGCTCATTAATGCGGTTGAGCATGGTAATCTGGGCATTACCTATTATGAAAAGAAGCGCCTCCTTGAAGATGACTGTTGGAAAGAGGAATTGCAACGGCGCTCCCGGCTCCCCGAATTCTCACATCGTGTGGCAACGGTTACATTTACCCGGAGAGCTGACCAACTTGAATTCCGCATTACCGACCAGGGAACCGGCTTCGACTGGATACCATATCTGGAACCAGACCCCAACAGATCACTTGACCCCAATGGCCGAGGCATTGCGATGGCGTGCATCTATTCATTTAGCGGTATCGAATATATGGGGAATGGTAATACAGTCGTAGCAACCGTCTCTCTTTCACCATAATTAACAACGTGTTCATTGTATGATATCATATAAAATCTATTGTTTGCTTCATCGCATCCGGCTATACTATCCAAATATTCGCACGTACTCTGTCAAAGGAAGTCTTAATGGAAATTGTAATTGGACTGTTTGTACTCTTTGGTGTCTCTCTCTCCCTATCTGCTTGGCTTAAAAACAGGGGTACAAGCCAATCTCTTAGCAGTTCTTCTGTCGGAGAACCAGCAGGAGTTTCACGACGAACCTGCGGCTCGTGTGGTTTTGAAGGTGAAATGAAAACATGGATTTCCCATTACTCCTCACCAAAAGGGTTACTTATACTAGGCTTTATTTTGGGGTATGTACCCGGCCTGATATTTCTTGTGTATTATTGGGGTAAGTTTAAATGCCCTGCGTGTGGTACCGTTGGAAAAAACCACTAACACTACTTACACTTCAAGCGTTTCTACATTATACAGCTAATGGAGAACGCACGTTTGCCGGTTTGTAACTATTTGAGAGGATAAAGGATTCAGGTATGACTTTAATGTTTTGGAATGACAGCCTGGTCATTGGCATAGAAGAGTTGGACGAGCATCACAAACAGCTGGTGTCGCTTTTAAATAGTGTTTACAGCAACTTCACTCTCGGTGCTGACAAGAGTGGACTATCAAGCATCATTACTGAGTTAATACGCTACACTAAATACCATTTTTCCGCTGAAGAAAAGTGGATGAAAGATCACCAGTACCCAGGTATTGAAAAGCATATTGAAGAACATAGCCGATTTTATGAGAGGGTATCTCGGTTCCAGAACGATTTTGCAGCGGGTAATGCGCTCCTTACCCTTGATCTGTTTCAGTTTCTGCAGAACTGGTTAACGGTACACATTCTCAACACTGATGCCGCCATGGGACGCTTTGCCAGAGAAGAGAGACTCTCGGCCCACCAGTAAGAATACACACTCCTCAGGCACCGTACACAGGAGGATGGCACCATTATCCCAGACGAATCATAACGACCCCTGACAGAATCAGCAGTGCGGAAATAATGCGTATTCGTCCGTAGGACTCTTTCAAAAACATGACCCCTATAAGCACACCAATGACCGTGCTGACCTGACGAACCGGCACGGCATAACTCACGGGCGACAGATTGAGCCCGTAGCGAAATGTCAGAAAAGAAATCATCATGACGGGCCCACTCAGGAGAATTAATCGCCAGTTTTCCTTGAATTCGGCAGTGATGAGCGGTTTATACTTGGGTCTCAGCATATTTGCTGACATAAACAGCAACATCATCATAACTAGTATATAGGTGAAATAGAGGGGAGAATAATTCTTAACACCACTTTTTTCGGCTATTGAACCGATTGAATAGATAAAACCGGCGGCAAGTGCATCGCGGACCGAGGGGCTTTTGAGATTGAGAAACGGTCGTAAAGCATCACGGCATGAAAGACTCTGTAGTTGGATGGCGTAGGTCCCTGAAAGCACCAGCAGGATACCAGCCATGCCTGCCAGAGATATGTGTTCATTGAGCAGCAGGAAGCCCCAGAATGGCACATACACCATTGCAGTCTGAGAGAGCGGATAGACAACGGAGAGATCCCCGCCGCGATAGGCACGGCCATTAAACAGGTGATACAAGACAAAACAGATCGCTCCTATCAAAGCCATAAGTACGGTATACCTGTCAGGAAAACTGATCGGTTCGGGTAACATCGTGATAATGGCCGTATAGAGCCCTCCTGAAGCAATAAACATCCACCAGATAAAGACAGTCTTATGATGACTTCGCTTAACTAACAGATTCCATATCGCATGCATACACGCAGAAACAAGTATGAGGGTAAACGCGAGATTACTCATCGCGGTACCGGTGACCATACTTGATATTCACTACCACTACTGCCCCTTGATCGCATAAATACCGGGAGCATTACGCCAGTAACCGTGATAATCAAGCCCGTAACCGAACAGAAAGCGATCACCGATTTCCAGACCTGAGAAGTCTGCACGCATACCGGGCGTTACTTTTCGCAGGTGTAGTTTTTCTATCAAAACCGCCATTAGTACCCGCTCTGCTCCCATTAATCGACAGTACTCTGCAATAGACGCGAGTGTTACACCTACGTCGAGTATGTCATCAATAAGAACGACAGTTTTTCCTGAAAGTTGAGTTGACGGTTTCATCTTCCAGTCGAGAGCTTCTCCGTGAATACCATGCCCGTAACGGGTAGCATGAACATAATCAACCTGTAATGGAAAGTTGAGTCTGGTGAGAAGCTGACCGGCAAAAACGATACCACCTGTCATGCAACAGAGAAGTACCGGGTCGCATTCATGGAGCTCCAACGTCATCTCGGCCGCAATACGACCAATAGCAGTGAGAACTTCTTCCTCTGTAGCCAGCAGGTCACTTTCTTCGTACACTCTGGCAGCCCCATAGCCATCCATAATCAATCCTTTCGGTGTGCAGCAACCACCCGTGGAATGGAAGATGCGTCGTTAACAATAATCGGCTCATGAAAACAACCGGTAGTGAATAGTAAAGAAGATACGTCACATGACTGTCCAACTCCAATTTCGCATAACAACCAGCCACCGGGGTTGAGAAATTGAGGGGCCCCCTGTATCAGACTACGATATACAGCGAGCCCATCCACTCCACCATCAAGGGCAATCCGGGGATCATAGCTTTTAACTTCCGGTTCAAGAGTGGCTATATCTGCCGTTGGGATGTACGGTGGGTTTGAAACGATCAGATCAAATGATCTCCCCGCAACCGGCTCATAGAGATTCCCGTGAAGGAATTCAATCGGTATACCAAGGTTTTCTCCATTTCGTCGGGCAATAGTGAGGGCTGCTATGGATATATCGGTGGCCGTTACGGTACTATTCGGCAACAGTCTTTGCAACGTAATGGCGATACAACCTGAACCGGTACCCACATCAAGTATGGTCTGCGCATCGGGGTGCTTATCAATGGCTTCGGCAACTAATACTTCACTGTCGTATCGAGGCACGAGAACATCCGCCGTCACAATAAAATCATAACCATAAAATTCCTGATTGCCAAGGATATGCTGAAGGGGCTCCCGCCGACCTCTCCGTGAAACCATTTCACGATACAACGCGAGCTCATGATCGTTCAGTGGTTTATCATAATTGAGGTACAAACCGACTCTATCCAGACCCGTAGCACGACAAAGAAGCCACTCCGCTTCCAGACGAGCATTGGACACACCTTTAGAATGAAGATATTCCCTCGTCCACTGTAATATTGCCAATGTTGTCCATGTAATAGTTTCAGTCAATTGCACACCATCTTTCAGTTTTTCTTAAAAAAAAGGGTGGTCTCCGCAGAGGCCACCCTTTTTCAAAGTATAATCGCGTTTAACTACAGGAGTTTAACCGCCATTTGCGCATACTGGAGTATAAACGACGGCACTATGCCCGGAATAAGTGAACCTGCTACAGAAATCGCCAGAGCGAGTCCGACAGGAGCAGTTACCTGGATCCAGGAGAAATCTTCCGTAGCTTCTTTCATATACATATAAACAGTTATGCGAAGATAGTAGTACACAGACGCAGCACTATTCAGAACACCGATAACAGCAAGCCAAATGTAGCCTTTCTGAATGGCACCGGAGAAGAGATAGAATTTACCGATAAAACCTGCAGTTGGTGGCATTCCTGCCAAGGAGAACAGGAATATGGTCATAACAACAGCTAATACGGGACGTTTAAAACCAAGTCCGGCAAAATCAGATACATTTCCGTTCGTTTCACCCTTCTTGGAAACAAGTATGATGATTGCAAACGCGCCAATATTCATAAAAGCGTAAGAAAGCATGTAAAAGAGAATACCTGCGGTACCCGTTGCATTACCGGCTGCAAAACCAACAAGAGCATACCCCGCATGGGCAATAGACGAGTAGGCAAGAACGCGCTTAATGTTGTCCTGACGCAGAGCAGTAATATTACCAACCGTCATGGTCAATACGGCAAGCACCCACAGTACTTGACTCCATTCAGCCTGAAGGGTAGGAAGAGCAAGCAGGAATATACGAAGCAGTGCGGCAAAACCAGCGGCCTTGGGACCTGCTGACATAAACGCAGTCATCGGTGTCGGAGCACCTTCATAGACATCCGGGGTCCACATATGAAACGGTGCAGCGGCAATTTTGAATGCAAAACCGGTCATCATCAGCAACATACCGGCTACCAGCAAAAGATTCGCAGACGGCAGTGTCATCTGCCCGACAATAGTTGCAATCTTGTACAATCTGGTAGTACCGGTGGCACCATAGATAAGGGCCATACCGTAGAGAAGAAAACCGGTTGAAAAGGAACCAAGGAGGAAGTATTTGAGACCAGCCTCATTGGATTTTTTGCTGGATCGATTGAACCCGGCAAGGACATAGAGAGAAATCGACATAACCTCAAGACCGAGGAATATTGTCATCAAATCAGTGCCTGAAGCCATCAGCATCATGCCAACCACGGTGAAGAGAATCAACGGATACAGTTCACCGTGATTACAACCTTCCCGGTCCATGTACTGATCGGAGATGAGAACGGCAAGGCCCGCTGCCACAAGGAACGTAATCTTAAAGAACGTCGCAAAATTATCGAGTACGACCGAACCGCCGAAACTCTCAACGTGGCTTCCCCATCCATTAACAACAAGTACTGCACTTGCAATAATGCCGAAGAAGCTGAGATAAGCCAGGTAACTCTTCTTTTCACTGGGAACAAAAACATTAATCAGCAGAAGAGCCATAGCCAGCACGGAAAGAAATATTTCCGGTATAATCGGCGTCATATTGACAGCTGGAATCGAAATCATGTCCATCTAAAATATCCTCCGGTCGGATTGACTCGTGTAGTTACTATTTCGCATCATGTGGGTTGACAGCAGGTGCGGTTGTTGTCCCCTGCGGCGTTGAAGCAGCAGGGGCTGATGTTTCGTGTGTGCCACCCGCTTCTGGTGCAGGAGCCTGCCCCTCGGCAGGGAGAGCAACCACAGGTTGAATTGACTGTGCCTGTGCTACAGGAGTAGAGACCCGTACTTGTGAAACAAGCTTCTTGATTGCCGGCTCCATTTTATCAATGATCGGTTTAGGGTAGAGACCCATGAAGAAAATCATAACGATAAGCGGAACCATAATCGCAATTTCTCTGCCATTCAAATCAGCCAGTTTCTGGTTTTTTGGATTATCAAGCTCTCCAAACATAACTCTCTGGAAAACCCACAACATATAGACTGCAGAGAGAATAACGCCGCTGGTTGCCACAATGGTCCACCACCGAAGGGTACTTTCAAAGGCACCAAGGAGGATGAGAAATTCACCAACGAAACCGTTAGTACCCGGCAAACCAACTGAAGAAAAGGTCACAATCATAAAGATTGTTGCAAATACCGGCATCTGCTTTGAGAGACCACCAAAGTCGGTAATAAGACGGGTGTGACGACGCTCATAAATAAATCCAACGATAAGGAACAATGCGCCGGTTGAGATACCGTGGTTAAGCATCTGTAGCATACCACCTGAGATACCCTCCACATTGAAGGCAAAGATACCGAGCATAACAAAACCGAGGTGGGCAACAGACGAATAGGCTACAAGTTTCTTGACGTCCTCCTGAACCATGGCAACAAGTGCGGCATAGATAATACCAATTACGGCCAGCGTAGCAATCAGAGGTGCAAATTTATTCGCAGCGTCAGGAAAGAGCGGAATCGCAAACCGTACATACCCGTAAGTACCCATTTTAAGGAGAACAGCTGCCAAGATAACTGATCCAGCGGTTGGTGCCTCAGTGTGAGCATCCGGTAACCAGGTGTGGAGCGGAAACATCGGAACCTTGATGGCAAACGCAAAGGCAAATGCGAGAAATAGCCAGATCTGGGTGGCAAGGTCCAATTTGAGTGTAAAGAAGTGAAGCAGACCAAAATCAGTGATTCCAGCTTCCATCCCTTTGAAGTAGAGGAACACCAAAGCTACCAGCATCAACAGGGAGCCAACCATTGTGTAGATAAAGAACTTAACCGCCGCATAAATCTTGTTCTTGCCACCCCAAATACCGATCATGAAGTACATCGGAATGAGCATAACTTCCCAGAATATGTAGAAGAGGAAAAGATCGAGTGAAATAAAAGCTCCAAGCATACCTGTCTCAAGGAGAAGAAGACAGATCATATACTCTTTTACTCGCTCCTCAACTGCCGTATAGGTTGAAAGAACCGCAATCGGCATAATAAACGTGGTTAGAATAACAAGCCAGAGACTGATACCGTCTATGCCAATATTATAGCGCATCATGAATGGCCCGGCGGCAATCCAGGGTACGTTCTCCACAAACTGAAACTCTGCGTTTGTTTGAAAACCGTTCAGAATAAGAAGTGACACTGCGAAAGTCAACGCGGTCACCGCAAGGGTAACATTGCGCAGAACGCCCTTGCTGTCTTTCGGTATAAACAGCAGCAGCAGGACACCCAGTAGTGGCAGGAATGTCGTCAGGCTCAGTACGTTACTCATGAATTCGTGCTCCTTTATACAAAGTGCTTAGGTAGTGGTTATTTGAAAATGTAGTAGCCAAGCATCACTACAACGCCAAGTGCCATCGAAAACGCATAGTTGTAAATGTAGCCCGACTGCAGGTAGCGGAACACACCACTAAATGCCATGACAACATTGGCAACACCGTTAACTACACCGTCAATAACGAGAACATCAAAGCCCTTCCAGAGGAATTGCCCCAGTGCCTTGCATGGGTTAACAAAAATGAAATCATACAGTTCATCCACATACCATTTGTTGTAAACAGCTCTGTGCAGGCCTGGGAACGTCGCAACAAATTTTGCAGGGAGTTCGGTATTCTTTACATACATGGTGAACGCAATCCCGATGCCAATAACAGCGATCACAACGGACAGACCCATGAGCCCCCATTCAAGTGCGTGACTTGGATGGGCACCGTGGTGAGCATATTTTCCGCCATATTCGTTAGCCATTTCAAACACAGGCTCCAGCCAATGCTCAAAATAGTTAGGAAGCATACCCAGTATTTTCGGCATTCCAAGATACCCGCCAAGTACGGCAAGTGTGCCCAATACCATCAGGGGAATAGTAATTACAAAAGGTGATTCGTGAAGATACTCTTTTGCCTTACTATTTATTCTGCATTGGCCGTAAAAAGTCATGAAGACAAGACGGAACATGTAAAAAGCGGTAAAACAGGCAGCAACAGCACCGATTCCCCAAAGAACCACATTAAGGTTACCGTGGTATGGGTTTGAGAAAGCCTGCCAGAGAATTTCATCCTTTGAGAAGAAACCGGAGAAACCAGGTATACCGGCAATTGCGATTGTTGAAACCAGGAATGTGATAAATGTTATGGGCATTGCAGATTTTAAGCCACCCATGTTACGCATATCCTGGGCGTCATCATGGGAATGGATCTTGTGGAGTGCGTAATGCATTGAGTGAATAACTGATCCTGATCCAAGGAACAGGCAGGCTTTAAAGAATGCATGGGTCATGAGGTGGAATATACCGGCACTAAAGGCACCAACTCCCATTGCCAGAAACATGAAACCAAGTTGTGATACGGTCGAGTAGGCAAGAACACGCTTGATATCATTCTGGGCGGTACCGATTGTTGCAGCAAAAATAGCCGTTGCAGCACCGACAACTGCAATTACCATCATTGTCTCGGGGGATTTCACGAAAACAAAACTCATACGTCCGATCATGTACACGCCAGCAGTAACCATGGTAGCTGCGTGAATAAGTGCAGATACCGGCGTGGGGCCTTCCATGGCATCGGGCAACCAGGTGAACAGAGGTATCTGAGCTGATTTACCGGTTGCACCAACAAAGAAGCAGAGAGTTGCAACAGTAACAACACCGCCATAGGGCAACAGATGTGATGCTGCTTTAATTTCTGTAAAATTGATGGTCCAGATATTGTGATTACTACCAAACCACCAGTAAAGAGTGAAGAGGCCAATCAGAAAGCCGAAGTCACCGACCCTGTTCATGACAAACGCTTTCTTGGCTGCGTCACCTGCCGATTTTTTATGGAAATAATAGCCGATCAGAAGATACGAACAGAGACCAACGCCTTCCCAACCAATGAACATAACAAGCATGTTACTGCCAAGTACCAGAAGGAGCATTGACATACAGAACAGATTAAGATAGGCAAAAAACCGGTAAAAGCCTTCTTCACCATGCATATATCCGACTGAATACAGATGAATCAGCGTACCAACACCGGTTACCACCATGATCATTATGCAGGAAAGCGGATCAAGCAGGAATGCCATATCAGCTTTGAAATTCCCACAATGAATCCAAGGGAAAAGCACCTTCTCGAATACTCTTTGTTCAGCGGGAAGGCCAATCATCTGCATGAGAATAAGGCATGAAACGACGAACGATCCAAAAATCGCCAAGGTACCGATGGCACCGATAATCGCTTCATTCTTGATCTTTTTCCCGAAGAGCCCATTGATTAGAAACCCGATGAGCGGGAAGAGCGGGATTAGCCAGACGTTCTCAAACATGTAAGACTCCTTTTATGCAATCTTTAAACGTTATCGCCACAGTGTGAAAACAGACTACCACTTCATTATATTTACATCGTCAACATCAATTGATTGCTTGTTATTAAAGAAAGCAATAATGAGTGCAAGTCCGACGGCTGCCTCAGCGGCAGCAACAGTCATGATGAAGAATACAAAGATTTGACCGTCAAGATTTCCGAGATGACGAGAAAAAGCAACAAAAGTCAGGTTGACTGCGTTCAGCATCATTTCAACGCACATAAAAATGACTATGACATTTTTTCTGGTCAGTACACCAATGGTGCCAATTGAAAAGAGAATGGCGCTTACGATGAGATAGCTGTTCAGGTTTTCCATGAAATATATCCCTCTTATATTTTTTTCTTAGCAAGTATGACTGCGCCGATAATTGCAACAAGAAGCAGTATTGAGGTCACCTCAAAGGGGAGCAGGAAATTAGTAAAGATTTCCCGACCAACCAGTTCAGTATGCCCAACGCTTTTGATCATTTCCCCACTGTATGGTCCAGTAGGAAGAGCTGCGCGGCTTCGATAAATAACGAAGAACGCATTAAGGAAGGTAAAGAATCCAATAATTGATCCCAGAATCAGTTTATGGGAATGCTTTTTACTTGCATCAACCCGAATATTCAGGAGCATTATGGTGAACACCATCAGAACCATGATGGCACCGGCATACACCATTACTTGTACTGCTGCCATAAAAGGAGCGTCAAGCATTACATAGTACGTAGCCAGACAGAAAAAAGTCATGATAAGCGACAACGCGCTGTTGATTGGATTCTTCAAGGTAACGACGAGAATCGCCGATACAATTGCAACCAGTGATATAATCAGAAAGAAAAGGGTTTCCATGCACTGCTCCTTTATTACTTTTCTAAGAGACGCTCTTTGGAGTAGATGAAGTCCTGACGCGTATAGTTGGCGAGCTCAAACTCACCAGTCATCTTCAAGGCATCGACAGGACATGCCTCAACACAGTAACCACAGAAGATGCATCGAAGCATATCTATCTCGTAGACCGATGCATACTTATCGTGATTGGCATCTTCACCTGCTTCAACAGTGATACACTTAGCCGGACAAACGGTGGGGCAGAGGTAACATGCAACACATTTCGCCTTACTGTGAGCTACTTTCAGACCATGGAGACCACGAAAACGCTCTGATACTTTTGGCCGCTCTGTCGGATACTGCAGCGTGACCGGCTTCATAAACATATGCTTCAATGTTATTTTCATGCCGTTAATAATCGGTGTAATCGGATTCATATATCCATCCTCTTTTCAGAATTAGCGAGTTTCATATCGGAAATCAGATAAAGTAGCCAATAATTCCTGTTACTACAATGTTCACGAGAGCAACGGGAATAAATACTTTCCAACCGAGATGCATTAACTGGTCATAGCGATAACGGGGAAGTGTTGCACGAATCCACATGCAGACAAACATCAGGAAATACACCTTAGCAATAAAGTACACAGGTCCGAGCAGTGGAATAGCAGACGTCAGGGGACCATTCCAACCGCCAAGGAAGATGGTAGTCGTCAAGGCGCACACTGTCACCATGTTGGCGTACTCGGCCATGAAGAACATTGCATATTTCATGGAAGAATATTCGGTACAAAAGCCGGATACCAGCTCGGTCTCAGCTTCCGGTAAGTCGAACGGTGTACGGTTAATTTCGGCAAGCGAACAGATAAAAAACATAAATGCAGCAAGAGGTTGTTTAAAGAGATACCACTCAAAACCGCCAAGGCCCGATTGAAATTCAACAATTTTACTGAGAGAAAGGGTGCCTGAGAGCATGAACACTGCAACCAGTGACAGACCGGCTGAGAGTTCGTAGGAAATCATCTGTGCTGAAGCACGGAGACCACCCATCAATGAGTACTTACTGTTGGATGCCCAACCGGCGAGGACAATTCCGTACACACCCAGGGACGACATGGCAAGAATGTAAAGTACACCGACGTTTACATCGTATACCTGACCTGCAGCCGTATCGTAATACGCAGCTATCTGTAGTGGTATTTTGTAACCGGCGATCTCTATGGTTCCACCGAACGGAATAACGGCAAACGTGATAAATGCCGGTACCAGAGCGATCAATGGAGCAACCAGAAACGCAAACGTGCTTGCCTGAGACGGTATGATCTCTTCCTTGAAGAAAAGCTTAACACCATCTGCTATCGGCTGCAATAAACCATGCCAACCGGTTCGCATTGGTCCCAGTCGAACCTGCATGTGGCCGATAATCTTGCGTTCGGCGTAGGTTGCATAGGCTACGGTCAGCAGCACAAAGACAAACGCCACCAGGACCTTGGCAACCATGGCGATGTAATACATCATCGGCAGTCCTAATATCTCGATTCCCATCTGTCCCTCTTTCCTTGCGAGTTAATATTTAACGTACTTCAGTTAAAATCGTTTGCAGTTACTTTGTAACGCTCACCTTTGTTACCGGTGCACCGTTCCATATTGTATTTATTGACGATGCTGCAAAATGATAGGGTGCAAAGACAACACCAACAGGTATCCGAAGCGATACTTTCACCTTGAGTTGAAGCGAGCCTGACTCGGATGTGACCGTGACAAGATCATTTTCAACTATTTTCAGAGAGGCAGCGTCCGTCCGCGAAAATTCAATATAACCCTCTGGGCAGACATGCATCGGACCTTCGCCGTACTGTGACAATGTTCCACTGTGATAAAGTGCGCTCCCCGTGACCAACAACAGATTCCCCGGTTCAGCTGCTATCGGCTTTTCTGCTTTAGTAACAACCAGCACCGGTTTAATTGAAACCGGCGCATACGCACCATCTTTTCTGAGGACGGCAAAGCTTAACTTCTCATAACCTGGAGTTTTTGATGCCAATACATCAAATTGGGCCGCAGCTGTTACAGGTGCCGTACCGCCCAGCTTAGACAGCAGCAGTGAAAAAACTTCATAGTCTGTTTTACACTGTCCAATCTTTCGGATAGCCGGCTTAATATACTGAACTCTTCGATCACTACTGGTAAAAGTGCCTTCCTTCTCAGCAAAGGAACATACGGGCAGCACGACGTCAGCCATGGCAGCGGTGTCAGTCATAAACAGTTCGGAAACGACGAGAAATTCGACTGCGTCGAGTGCTGCCTTTACTTTAGTGCGATTTGGATAGGAAACAAGCGGATTTTCACCGGCGATAAAAAGTGTTTTAATGGATCCTGACGTACAGCCATCAAGAATCTGTAGTGCATCCAGACCATTTCCTTGGGAATAAAAACCTGCGTCTACCGCTCCCTGGCTGTTATTCTTTTCTGACAGGCAGAGAACGCCCGCTCCTTCCTTGCCGTTTTTACCAGTAAGGATTGAGAGATTTGCCAGTGCCGAGGCTAACGCAGCGGTATGTCCGGTATAGGCCTGGCCTACCGGGAATATAATCAGTGCTTTGGAAGCTGTCGCATACTCACTGGCTATTTTTTTGATCTCGGACGAAGAAACTCCCGTATATTCGGTCACTGCCTCCGCCGTTAATCCCGATAAAGCCGCTGTCAACTCAGCAAAACCGGAAATCGTGCGTGCGGACTCATCGATAAGATTTTCATCTATAAGAGCCTTGGCAATGGCGTTGATCAGGTGCAGCTCACTTCCTGGACGATGAACCGTCGTTTTCGCATCGGGCAGTTTTGATAATTTCCCACGTTTGTCAGAAATAATAGTCAGTTTAACATCCTTGTTCTTGACAGCCATGTTAATTTCAAAACCAACAACCGGATGTGTTTCATAGGTATCACTCTTTAAAACCAGGAGAAAATCGCTTTTTTGGATATCCAGAATTGTAGCTGATGACGCTGCGGTCCCAAAACTGCTTACAAGGCCTTTCGTCAGGGCTGCATGGGCATAGCCTGCAGAATGATCGAAGTTAGACGTTCCTACTTTTTCTACAAGTAACTGTTTAAAGAGCGAAAGTTCTTCATTTGTTAAACGAGGTGTCGCAAGTGCTCCTACGGCGGTACCCCCCTTTAACCTGACTGCAACAACTTCAAGTGCTTCATCCCATGTGGACTCAGTCAGTACGCCATTCTTCCTGACAAGTGGTTTGGTAAGTCGTTTGGCACTGTTGATAAACTGATAACCAAAGCGACCCCTCACGCAGAGCTGTCCTTTATGGAACCCCTGATCCTCATCATAAATAGTCGTGAGTACTTTATTATCCTTGACGCCAAGTGTCAGATTACACCCGGTGGCACAGTAACCACACACGGACTTATGTTTGGTCATTGCCCAGAATCGTGCTTTATGTTTGAAAGGTCGAGCGAGAAGTGAGCCGACCGGGCAGACCGAAATACAGGAACCGCAGAATTCACAGTTCAAACCGTCTTCAAACTCACAGCCTATTTTAGTTTCAATACCACGGTCAATAAAGGTCAATGCGCCAAAGCTGACAATTTCGTCACAGATGCGGGCACACTTACCGCACAACACGCAACGATTCATGTCCCGTTCAATCAGAGGGTTATTGTAGTCTATTTCGTGGTTAAATTTCTCGTCGGTAAAACGGTTACTGTTTACCTTATACTCATAGGTAAGATTCTGAAGATCACAATCTCCCGACTTGTCACAGACCGGGCAATCGAGCGGATGATTGAGCAATAAAAGTTCCAGAACCATTTTACGTGCTTTAATGATATCCGGTGTTGCGGTACGGATAATCATTCCCTCAGTAGCAGGAGTTGTGCATGCCGGAATTTGACGGCCCTTCATCTGTTCGACTTCAACAAGACACATGCGGCACGCACCGAAAGGTTTCAGCTTTTTATCATGGCACAGAATGGGGATACTAATTCCATTCATCTTCGCCGCATCATAAATCGTTGCGTTTTTTGGTGCAGTTACCTGTTTGTCGTCTATCGTAAGATTTACCATCTCAACCTCTATAAAGTGAGTTTGACTCTGTTTGCACGTAATCGACTATTCAAGTGCCATAAAGCGACACGCATCATAACAAGATTTACATTTAGTACATTTTTCCTTGTCTAGATACGCAATCTGTCCCTTTTCCCATACAATTGCTTCAACCGGGCAGGCTTTTTTGCACGCACCACATTTAACACACTTTTCATCTACAACCTGCCACAGGAGCAACTCTTTGCAGCAATTGGATGGACAGCGTTTATCGTTAATGTGGGCTTCATATTCGTCGCGGAAATAATTAATGGTCGAAAGAATCGGATTCGGAGCTGTTTGACCCAGACCGCAGAGCGATGCTTTCTTGATTGCAATACCGAGGTCCTGAAGAGTTGCAATATCAGTTGATTTACCACGACCTTCGGTGATTCGCTCAAGAATATCGAGCATTACCTTGAGGCCGATACGACAGGGTACGCATTTTCCACATGATTCCATACGGGTGAAGTTAAGAAAGAAGCGTGAGACGTCTACCATACAGGTTGTCTCATCCATGACGACAAGACCACCGGATCCCATCATGGCACCGGCTTTGATCAAGGAATCATAATCAACCGGTGTATCGAGGATTTCTGCCGGAATACAGCCACCGGAAGGACCACCGGCCTGTACCGCTTTAAACTTGCGGTTGTTGGCAATTCCGCCGCATACATCGTAAATAACCTCACGGATCTTCATGCCAGCCGGGACTTCTACGAGGCCGGTGTGCTTAACTTTACCGGTGACAGCAAATATTTTTGTACCTTTGGTTGTATCGGTTCCCAGTGATGCATACCAGTCGCCACCCTTGTTGATGATGTGACGAACGTTACCAAAGGTTTCAACGTTATTAATGTTGGTCGGCTTACCCCAAAGTCCACGGACCGCGGGAAAGGGAGGGCGTGGACGACTCATACCGCGATGCCCTTCAATTGATGCCATCAGAGCTGTTTCTTCTCCGCACACGAATGCACCAGCTCCCATTTTGATACGCATATCAAAATCAAAACCCCAGCCCTGAATATTTTTGCCCAGATATCCTTTTTCATAGCAGACATCAATGGCGTGCTGAAGACGCTGAACCGCAAGCGGATATTCAGCACGCACATACACGTAACCAAAATCACAGCCAATGGCATAGGCAGCAACCATCATACCTTCTATAATACAGAAGGGGTCACCCTCGAGGAGCGAGCGGTCCATAAATGCACCAGGGTCACCCTCGTCAGCATTACAGATCAGGTATTTATGATCACCGGGGGAAGCTTTACAAAATGACCATTTCATGCCTGTTGGGAAGCCACCGCCCCCACGGCCACGGAGCCCGGATTTTTTGACTTCTTCAATTACTTCTTCCGGTTTCATCTGCTTGATACATTTTTCAATTGCCTTGAAGCCATCTTCTTCCATGTAGGCATCAATGCTGTCAGGGTCAATCTGCCCGCATCCGGTCATAACCACACGCATCTGGGCATCAACAAACTGGTTATAGTAAGGCTTAGCCTTTCTTTTCTCCATTATCGCATGATTAACGATATGTTCGTCAATGATCTTCTCGACCTCTTCCGGCTTGACGAAGTCGTACGTTACACGACCTTGGTCCGGTGTGATAATATCAACCAGAACGTCATTGGCGCACAATCCCCGGCAGCCGGTTTTTATAACATCACATCGTTTGCCGACGACTGCACTCAAACCTTTTGCTGCAAGATGCTGTACGAAGGCCGCCTCAACTTCTTTGGCACCCATCGAAACTCCACCGGTTCCCTGGCAGATCAGAATTTTTATACCCGTGTTTTCGCTCATGACTCAATTGTCCCCTGCTGGATAGTTTCGATCTACCGGCTATTTCATCGGCCGCTGACTGTAATCGGCGACGATTTCTTCAACCTTCTGTACCGTCATACCACCATAGGTGGAATCATTTACCATAGCCAGTGGTGCCATACCACAGGCACCCAGACAGGCAACCTTTTCAAAGGTGAAACGCAAGTCGGGAGTTGTTTCTGCATGACCAATGTGCAACTTGTCAAAAAAGCTTTCTACTATTCTCGGAGCACCCTGAACGTGACAAGCTGTTCCCACGCAAACCCTGATGATGAACCTGCCGCGTGGTTTGAGGTGAAACTGGGCATAGAACGTAAGTACGCCGTAAATCTGACTGGGATAAACATTCAGTCGCTCAGCAACGTGGTCAGCCACCACTCGTGGTATATACCCGTACTCATCCTGAACGCCCTGAAGAACCGGCATAAGGTTACCAGGAATGTCGATATATTTATCGATGACAGCATCGGCTATGGAAAGGTCAATTTCCGGCTCTTGCTCTGTATTATTCTGCGCTGCTACGTCACTCATGCGCCACATCTCCTTTGAATCGTGCGGGAGTTATCTGTCAATTTCACCAAGAACAATGTCAAGGGTTCCGATTACAGCAACAAGGTCGGCAATCATAGATCCAACGCTCATTTGTTCTATGGCTTGAAGATTGATAAATGACGGAGGTCTGATTCTCAGACGTTCAGGCATGTTACCGCCATCACTGACAATGTAGAACCCAAGCTCACCTTTCGGTGCCTCAACTCCTTGATACACTTCGCCTTCTGGTGCATAAAAACCTTCCGAAGCAATTTTGAAGTGGTGGATAAGCCCTTCGATACTGTTATACACGTTTTCTTTTGGAGGATAACATACCTGCGGGCAGTCAGCCAGAACCGGACCCGGCTTCAGCTTATCAAGTGCCTGCCGAACAATCTTGCACGATTCGCGCATCTCGACAAGACGGACTTTATAGCGATCAAAGGTGTCACATTTCTCACCAACAGGTACCTGGAACGTATACTTTTCATAACCAGCGTACGGGGTATCGCGTCGCAGATCCCAATCTACACCGGAGCCACGAAGTGCCGGACCGGTAATACCAATATCAATGGCATCTTCCGCCGATATCACCCCGTTGCCGATTGTTCGCTTAAGCCAGATCGGATTTGTCGTCAGTAAACCTTCATACTGATCAAGATATCCTGGCATGACGTCGATGAAATCGCTCACCTTCTTGACAAAACCGTCGGGAACATCCTGGGAAAGTCCGCCAACCCGGAAGAAGTTAGAGGTCATACGGGCACCGGAAATCTGCTCGTATATTTCCATGATCGTCTCGCGCTCACGGAATGCATATATAAATACGGTCATGGCACCGATATCAAGGGCATGGCAGGCGATCCAGACGAGATGGGACTGGAGTCTCGTCAGTTCAGCCATTATGATCCTGATTGTTTCGGCACGCTCCGGCACCTCTACCGCCATCAGCTTTTCAACGGCCAGAATGTATCCAAGATTGTTACTCATGGGAGCAAGATAATCCAGACGATCTGTCAGCGGCAAAATCTGATGGTAGGTGCGATGTTCGGACAGCTTCTCAACGCCGCGGTGGAGATAACCGATATGGGGAGTTACCTTGACGATTACCTCTCCATCGAGTTCGAGTACAAGCCGCAACACGCCGTGTGTACTCGGATGCTGTGGACCCATGTTTAATGTCATTGTTTCAGTATTTGCCATGTATCGCCTCTTCTAATATCGAATTACAGTACGATGAATTAAAACTATGACAAGCGCCCTTTGTAGGGTTCGCGATCAGGTCCCTGGAGTGGGTAGTCTTTTCTCAGCGGATGACCAACCCAGTCATCTGTCATCAGAATACGGCGCAGATCAGGGTGACCGGCGAAGTGTATGCCGAACAGGTCAAAAACTTCACGCTCTAGCCAGTTAGCCGTACCCCACACCACCGAAGCCGTCGGTATTGTACAATCTTCTTCGGATACCGGTGTCTTTATACGCAGCCGATCCTTGTTGGGAATTGAGCAGAGCAGGTAAACAACAAGAAAGCGCTCTTCTTTTTTCCCCAAGTAATCAACGGCGGTGAGGTCAGTAAGCAGGTTATACTGGAGTGACTGTTTGAGGAAAGTGAGAATGTCCGTAATCGCATCCTTCTTCACGGTCACCGTGACTTCACCCCTGAATTCTACGACATCAATAATTGAAGCGGCGAATTTTTCTCTCAGTTTCAGTACTGCACGATTATTTTCTGCCATGATATCCAACCCTTTTGTGGGATTTGTGAAGATTATTACCGCTGTTTACGTTTCTTTCAGGCTGCTTCCGGAATGTATCGCTGACCCAATCCAATGGCCGAACCGAAGGAGTTCCGCTCAGTCATAATTTTGTCCTGAAGCTTCATCAAACCGTACAGCAATGCTTCCGGACGTGGTGGACAACCGGGGATATACACATCAACCGGCAGCGCCTCGTCAATTCCCTGAACCACGCTGTAGGTATCAAAAATGCCACCTGAACAGGCGCATGCACCCATGGCTATAACCCATTTCGGCTCTGGCATCTGCTCATAGACGGTCTTGATTACCGGGAGCATTTTTTTGGTTACCGTACCTGCAATGATAATACAGTCGGACTGACGTGGTGATGCCCTGAAAATTATGCCGAAACGGTCAAGGTCATTGTGCGAAGCGCCGGTTGCCATCATTTCAATGGCGCAACATGCCAAACCGAAGGTCATCGGCCAGATGGATGATTTCCGGGACCAGTTAACCAAAAGATCCAGTGACGTGGTGATAACGTTATCGCCAAGCGGATTGTCTACTCCCATTCCAGCGCTCCTTTTTTCCAGACATAAATATAACCAACGAAGAGTATTACGATAAACACTCCCATCTCTACCAGACCAAACACACCCAGTTTTTTGTAGAGTATTGCCCAGGGATAGAGAAAAACAGCCTCAATATCAAAGAGGATGAACATCATCGCGATCAGATAAAACTTGATCGAGTAACGCTCCCGCGCTGTTCCCACCGGGTCACAACCACTCTCGTAGGGCTGGAGCTTGACAGCAGACGGCTTTTTAGGACCAATCAAAGATGACATGACCAGGGACACGAGACCAAATCCAATGGCCACAATCACCAGAAGTAGTATTGGCAAATAAGCACCAAGCATTAGAGATCCTCCTCACTGCGAACGGTATACTGTATACAAACGCTACCTAAATAGGTCATTTGAGTACCCTTGTCAACTGTTTTTTTACTCTGCCCATATTTGCAATACCCGGGGGACCCATCGCAAATAACAAATAAAATTACTGCTTTACCATTGACAATCCTTTTGTATTCATGATAATTATTCACACATTAGAACCCTTGATTTCACTATACTTCAATCGGTAAAGAGGGATTATCAATGAACCATACACGCTCCAGTGCCCTTTTCGCACAGGCAAAAGTAGCCATCCCCGGGGGGGTCAACAGTCCGGTCCGCGCCTTTAAATCCGTTGGTGCCGACCCGCTTTTCATTAAAAAAGCCTCCGGCTGCCATATTTATGATGAGGATGGCAACTCTTTTGTCGACTTTGTCGGATCATGGGGACCGATGATTGTCGGTCATTGTCACCCCGATGTTGTCCAGGCCGTTCATGATACCATGAATAGTGGTGCCAGTTTTGGGGCACCAACTGAACGGGAAACCATTCTTGCCAACATGGTTATTGACGCAGTCCCCTCTATTGAAATGGTCCGCATGGTCAGCTCGGGCACCGAGGCAACCATGAGTGCCATACGTGTTGCCCGTGGTTTTACCGGCAGAGATAAGATTATAAAGTTTTCCGGGTGCTACCACGGTCACGCCGACTCTCTCCTGGTTAAGGCAGGCTCTGGTGCCGCAACATTCGGAGTTCCCGATTCCCCCGGCGTACCGGCCGATGTTGCCCGCCTCACCCTTACCGCTGAGTACAACTCCCTGGACTCGGTCAAGCGACTTGTCGCCGAGAACAGCAACTCAATTGCCTGCATTATTGTGGAGCCGGTAGCCGGCAATATGGGCACCGTGCCTCCCCGCGAAGGTTTTCTGGAAGGTCTCCGTGAAATATGTACCAATGAAGGTATTCTACTCATTTTTGATGAGGTAATGTCCGGTTTTCGGGTCGCCTACGGTGGTGCTCAGGAACTATATGGTATCACTCCGGACATGACGACTCTGGGAAAAATCATCGGTGGTGGCCTCCCTGTTGGTGCTTTCGGTGGTAAACGGGAGATCATGGAAAAACTTTCCCCCTCAGGAGGCATCTACCAGGCAGGCACACTGTCTGGCAATCCCCTGGCCATGTCTGCCGGTATTGCCACGCTTAATTTACTCAAGCAGCCCGGCTTCTATGAGCGTCTTGAGGAGAAAAGCCGCTCTATTGCGGAAGGAATTGCCCAAGCGGCACAAAAAGCCGGCTATCCGATCTACTCTACCCGGGTCGGTAGTATGTTTTGCTCGTTCTTCACGAAAGGTGAGGTGTTTGACTGGCCATCCGCATCAAAATGCGACACAGCTGCATTTGCCACATACTACCTTGCCATGCTTAATGAAGGGGTTTATCTGGCTCCTTCCCAGTTTGAAACCGCTTTTGTTTCCGCAGCCCATGGAAATGCAGAAATAGAGAGTACCATCGCCGCTGCTGCAAAGTGCTTTAAGCTGATCGCCTGAGCGGTGTATACGTTTCTATTTGACAATGCCGAACAACTTATGGTAATGAATACCGGTTTTATGCAGCTTTTGTCTGTTAAAGCACCATGAGTACCAGCAACCGACAGCTTTTTCAAAGCCTTGCCATGGTGTCCAGTATGGGCATCTCCGTTGTTCTTGCAATTGGCATCGGCGTATGGTTTGGCCTGACTCTGGATAAATGGTTTAGCTCAAAGCCCTGGTTCTTTTATATTTTTCTCTTTATAGGTATTGCCGCCGGCTTTAAAAATGTTTATGTCATTGCCGGCAGGGAGATCCGCAAAAGTGATGACACCACTTCTTGAGGAGAATCTCTTTGCCACCGTATTGAAAGGGAGTTCAGCTCTTCTCCTTACTCTCTGCAGTGCAGCATTGATTTTCTTTTCTCTGCCGATCGCCCTCGGCGTATTGGCAGGCGGCTTGGTGGCAATTGTCAATTTTATCTGGATTCGCAGCGTCTTGCAGCGAATTCTCATTCAGTTGCCGGTCAAAGCTTCGAGTTATGCACAGATACGATATGTTGGACGCTTGGCTGTTACCGCTTTTTTTCTTTACTTTATCATCACCTCCAGCTGGTTTTCGTTGGCGGGACTTTTTGTCGGTCTTTCGGTTATTGTGATTACTATTATCGCACTTTCACTATACGGCGCTCTGAGCGCAGGAGGTTAGCTCCATGGTACACCCCTTACTTTTTCTCTCATTTTTCCACAAGTTACTGGCTCCGCTACACATCACTGGTGCCAGTGCCGATGCAATTGCCTACACGTGGCTGATTATTGCTCTTCTGCTGGTTTTGTCTCTCATGGCAACTTCAGCTCTCAAGTCCATTCCGGGTGGCTTGCAAAACTTCATGGAATCCGTAGTTGGTGGTATCGAGACCATGATCGTGGATACCATGGGTGAGCATGGACGTCCGTTTTTTCCTCTCATCGCCACACTGGCAATCTTCGTTCTCGTCTCTAACCTGATCGGCCTGATTCCCGGTTTCTTTCCTCCGACCGCCAACATTAATACGACGGCAGCCTGTGCGGTTATCGTCTTTGTGTCTACCCATGTTGTTGGTATCAAACATCATGGACTCCACTACCTCAAGCATTTCTGCGGGCCAATTGCCTGGCTTGCTCCGATTATGTTCTTCATTGAAGTAATCGGCCACCTGAGCCGCCCTGTTTCCCTGACGCTTCGTCTCTTCGGAAATATGAACGGCCACGAACTGGTGCTGATGATTTTCTTCGGCCTGGCACCTTTCCTGGTACCACTGCCAATGATGCTGATGGGTGTTCTGGTATCGTTCATTCAGGCATTCGTGTTTATGCTTCTGGCTATGATTTACATCCAGGGTTCACTGGAAGAGGCACACTAAGTCACATTTTTATTCAGTTTTAATTACTCCTATACTATTTAGGAGACATAACCATACGGAGGTAGTAAAAATGAGTTTTTTCACGATGTGCGTTCTGGCAGCAGGTATTGGTATGGCACTGGGCACCGTAGGAACCGGCATTGGCCAGGGTCTTGCTGTTAAAAGTGCAGTTGAAGGCGTTTCCCGTAACCCCGGCGCTTCCGGTAAAATCCTGACCACCATGATGATCGGTCTGGCCATGATCGAGTCACTCGCAATTTATGCACTGGTTGTCTGTCTGATCATCCTTTTCGCCAACCCCTACAAAGATATCGCTATCAAACTTGCTGAAACCGTTGCAAAGTAATAGTCGGTAACAATCTGACTCAATAAAGAAGGGCATCCGTTCGCGGATGCCCTTCTTTATTATTACAGTATGATTTGCACCTCAGTCATTGTCTTCCTTTAAAGTGCCCCTGACTTCCGGTGAGGGGAGTGATTCAACAAGATGCCCATCCTTACCCCGAAAAACCATCCTGACCACATACCGGTACGTCATCCCCCGCTCGACAGCAGTATCGTGGTATTCACCTCCGGTACAAGGTTCCTTGTTGAGGGGCAGAGAGGAGCGTGATTGATCAGCTGTTGATCGATACAGGTTAAATCCCACAACCGTTTCCGCCGATGACGGTAGAGTGGTGACGTGGAGACTGATTTCAGTCGGTGTCAACTCCAGGGTAACAACCGGTGCCGCACGGGAGGGAACAACAGGCATCTCACCAATCTCAGCAGCAGCACCTTCCACACCGTCCGCCATAAAGGGCACCAGATTATAGGAGTAGGTAAAACCGGAAGTAACCTCCTCATCAATGACGACCAGCTGTTTGCCGTTACGCTGAACTGAGGGGGGTAAGGCATCTGAATAAATGCGCTGAAAAAGCTGGTATCCGGTGGTACATGATCGGCAGAAACTTTCATGGTCGGTGTTACGAGCCCGTTTGCTTATTCTGACACCTGAAATGGGCGGCATTACTCCACCAACACGGTTTTTCTCCGGCAACGCAAATTCGAGCCTTACCGCCGTACCGCTTTGTCGCGCATCAATAATAGTTGGTGCCTCAGGTACCAGCATATCGGGGTACATAAGAGCACCTTTCCTGCCACACCCGGTCATGAGAAGAGGCAGAGCGATAAAAAGTGCGAACCTCTCCATCGGCTTCACTTCTTTACCTCGACAGGCACTATTGAATCGAGCCGTATTTCATATCGACCTTCGGGCGTGACAAATTTCACCCGGTCATACTGTATCTCGGCAATGGTGGCCCCCAGTATGGCCCCCCCCTCTTTGAGGAGAAAACCGTTGATAACAGCCCTCCGTGAGCTATGGTCATCCTGCCAGGCAATACCGGACAGTTTGAGCTCTGCCGGTGGCATAATGGTCGGGAGAGGCGTTTTTTTAACGATGGCTTTCGGTGCTGTTTGAATGGGCTCCTGCTTTATCGTTTTTGGGATCACCGATCTCACGGGCTTTTGCTTGGCACTCACCGGACGAACAGGCGGTTGCTCAGCTCTCCGTGAAGGAGCGGCCGGAGCCAGTGTCGGAGGCACCATGACTGGCGGGGAAATCACCGGCGGAGGTGAGGGCATGGCAGGTCTGGCAACAGCAGTTTGTGATGGCACCGCTGCAGGCGGTACCGGCATCTGGGAAAAGGTTGTTTTCCCTTTTGACTTCCCTTTCACCAGGTACCAGGTTGCACCGGAGGCCAACAGGGCAACTGACGCAATTACGATGACGATTTTCAGGGTGGAGCGTTGAGCAGCAGGGCGTTTTCTCTCGTTGTAAAGCTCTCCAGAGATATTTAGCCTGCCATCGGCTCGGTTTCGCCGGTTTTTTTCCTGCTCAATCTTTTTCAGGGCGTCAAGGATATAACTCATGGGGTACCGTCACTTTCCTGAAAATAAATAATGAAAAACTCGGGACCATAACCCGCTCCGGCAGTCATCACCATCAAGCTCCATAATAACTTCTGAAGCGATTGCCGAGGTTACCTGCAGCTGCTCTCGGGTCCACGCCATTACCAGGGCCTGTTCACAGACCACATTGATTAAACGGGGAATACCGTGGGAAAACCGGTAAATCCGCCGCAGAGCCGCCCGGGAAAACATTTCGGGAATTCTGCTACCCGATATTCGCAGTCGATGGTGTACATACTGTTCCGTATCATCAAAGGACATGGCGGTCAGCCGACAACGCACGGTAATGCGCTGATTCAGCTGCCGCAGGTCGTGACGACGAAGAATACCGTTCAGCTCCGGCTGACCGGCCAGTATGATCTGTATCAGTTTATCTCGTTCCGTTTCCAGGTTTGAAATCATCCGCACCTGTTCCAGAACTTCCGGTTCAAGGTTCTGGGCTTCATCAATTACCAGAACAACGGTCTGCCCCTCACGGTTTCGCTCTATGAGATAGCGGTTTAACTGCTGGATATACCCCGCACGGTTCTGTTCGGCAGAGGGTGTTTCAATACCATACTCACGGCAGATAGAAGCGAGAAGCTGCTCTCCTGACATACAGGGATTGAAGATCAGGGCACTGGAATACTTCTCCGGATCGAGCTGGCTCAGCAATGTCCGGAGCATGGTGGTTTTACCGGTACCAACTTCCCCCATGAGTGCGATAAAGCCGGCATGACTGTCCACACCATAGAGCAGCCGGGCAAAGGTTTCCCGATGGGTGGTACTGAGAAAAACAAAATACGGGTTCGGAGTAATGGTAAACGGCTTTTCAGAAAAACCAAAAAAATCGCAGTACATCCCGGTTCAGTTTCCAGCCCTGACCGCGTTAATTTCGTTTACTACCCGCTCACGTGCCGTACCACCAGGCACATTCCTGGCGTTAACGCTTGCCTCAACCGTACAGCATTCAAAGATATCACGATCTATTCTCCCGGAAAAAAGCTGCCACTCGGTCAGGGAGAGTTCTGACAGATCCATTTGATTTTCGACACAGTAGGCGACCGCCTTACCAACAACTTCGTGGGCATCCCGGAACGGCAATCCTTTCCGAACCAGATAATCGGCAACATCGGTGGCCGTTGAAAATCCCTGTCCGGCTGCTCTCCCCATACTGTCCGTATTAACCCGCATTTCCCGGATCATGTCGGCAAATATTTTCAGACACCCCTTGACCGTATCTATGGTGTCAAAGAGTGGTTCCTTGTCCTCCTGCATATCCTTGTTGTAGGCGAGAGGAAGTGCCTTCATGGTTGTTAATAGTGCCATCAGATTGCCATAGACCCGCCCGGTTTTGCCACGAACCAGCTCAGGAACATCGGGATTCTTCTTTTGGGGCATGATGGAAGAACCGGTGCAAAAGCCATCGGACAGTTCAATGAATTGGAAAGCACTCGTTGACCAGATGATCAGCTCTTCCGAGAACCGTGACAAATGCATCATCACTATGGAGGCGTTGCTCAGAAATTCCAGTGCAAAATCCCGGTCCGATACCGCATCCAGGGAATTGCGGGTTATGGCGGGAAAGCCCAACTGTTCGGCAACATACTCACGATCAATGGGGAAGGTCGTTCCCGCCAGTGCTCCTGCCCCAAGGGGGAGTACATTAATCCGTTTGAGACTGTCGTCCAGGCGTCCTTTGTCCCGTTTGAACATTTCCACATAGGCCATCAAATGATGGGCGAACAGAATCGGCTGAGCCGTTTGCAGATGAGTGAAACCGGGCATATAGGTATCGAGGTTATCTTCCGCCTGTACCAGCAGGGCATCGATCAGCAGGTCAAGATAGGTGGTGATTGCCACGACCTCATCCCGCAGGTAGAGTCGGATATCCAGAGCCACCTGATCATTACGGGAACGACCGGTATGAAGCCGCTTGCCCGCTTCGCCGATGGCCGTAGAAAGCCGGGACTCGATATTCATATGGATATCTTCAAGTGCTATGGAAAAATCAAAATGTCCCGCCTCGATCTGTCCCAGAATACTATGGAGGCCATGAACGATCTGCTCCACATCCTCAAGGGGTATGATTCCCTGTTTACCAAGCATACGGGCATGGGCAACGGAACCACGGATATCCTGGTGGTAGAGGCGTTTATCAAAATCTATGGAAGCGGTGAATTCTTCGACGAATTTATCGGTGGGCTGGGTAAAACGACCACCCCACAGTTTATCTTTTGACATAGTATGGATTTCCTTCATGGAGAATAATAGGTGATTGAAAAGAAAGGGAGCACGCTGGTATGGTGCTCCCCCGCTTCAACTAGTGCATCATTACGATTCAAGCTTGACGTAGGTTGGGCAAAGCACAGCGTGCCCAACGCCATATGCCGAGACAACACTATTTCCGGTTTGACTCCATCAATGAGCGGATCCGCAAACGGAGGGAGTTGATCTTGATAAAACCTTCGGCATCGGCCTGATTGAACACCTGATCCTTCTCAAAGGTGGCAAAGTCCAGATTAAACAGCGAGTCGGTCTCTGATTTTCGGCCAACGGTGCGGCAATGCCCCTTGTACAGTTTGACGCGGGCCACCCCGTTTACGCACTTCTGCGAATCATCAATTAATGTTTGCAGCATCAGCCGTTCCGGGGAGAACCAGTAACCGGCATAGATCTGCCAGGCGTACTGGGGTATCAGGCTGTCACGGATGCGCATCACTTCACGGTCCATGGTAATCTGCTCCACTGCGGAGTGGGCTTCCCGGAGAATAGTGCCGCCGGGAGTCTCGTACACACCCCGTGACTTCATGCCGACCGAACGGTTTTCAAGCAGATCGACCCGACCGACGCCGTGGAGTCCGCCGATTGTATTGAGGTGGGCCAGCAATTCAGCCGGTGTCATGGCCACTCCATCAACTGCCACCGCATTGCCGTTCCTGAATTCGATTTCCACATATTGCGGTTTGTTGGGTGCCTTTTCCGGTGGCCGGGTCAGGACGTACATCTCTTCGGGTGCTTCGGCCCACGTGTCTTCCAGAATCCCCCCTTCAAAGGAGATATGCAGCATATTGCGGTCCGACGACCAGGGGCGTTTTTTTGTCACCGGGATAGGAATATCGTTTTTCTTGGCATAGGCTATCAATGCCTGACGGCTGTTGAGGTTCCATTCACGCCAGGGTGCCACCACTTTGATGGCCGGATTGAAGTGATAGTAGGCAAGTTCAAAACGAACCTGATCATTCCCCTTACCGGTTGCCCCATGGGAAACGGCGTCGCACTGCTCAGCTGCGGCTATCTCCATCTGCCGTTTGGCAATGAGCGGGCGGGCAATTGAGGTACCGAGCAGGTAGTGTCCCTCATAGATGGCATTGGCACGGAACATCGGGTAGACAAAATCACGAACAAATTCTTCCCGCAGATCGTCGATATACACTTTGTCTGCGCCGGTGGCCAGTGCTTTTTCACGCACCGGATCAAGTTCATCCCCCTGACCAAGATCGGCGGAGAAGGCAACAACCTTGCAGCCATACTCATTTTTAAGCCATTTCAGGATAATTGAGGTGTCCAATCCACCGGAGTAGGCGAGGACGATATTCTGGATTTCTGTTTTTTTTGCCATCTGAGTGTTCTCCTTTTTGGGTAGAGCCCTATTGTAGTAACGTCGCCATTATAGCTTTTTGAATATGCAGCCGGTTCTCCGCCTCATCCCACACCACCGAATGCTTCCCCTCGATGACCGAGTCCGATATTTCCTCCCCCCGATGGGCAGGAAGGCAATGGAGTACAATCGAGTCCGGCTTGGCAAGGGAGAGCAGTGTATCGTCAAGACAGAAGCCGGCGAAAGCCTTTTCCCGTTCCTTCTGTTCACTTTCCTGCCCCATGCTGGCCCAGACATCAGTATTGATGACATCGGCACCGGCAACCGCCTCACGGGGGTCGGTGGTCAGCACAATACGCCCGGGGGCCTTTGCCCGCGCCCATTCGAGAACCGCTGCATCCGGTTCGTACCCGACAGGACAGGCCAATCTCAACTCGAAGTCACAGATGGCTGCCGCCTCAATCCAGGTATTGGCCATGTTGTTGCCATCGCCGACCCAGGCAAAGGTACGGCCGGCGTAACTCCCCTTGTGCTCTATCACGGTTTGGAGATCGGCCATGATCTGACAGGGGTGGAACAGGTCGGTCAGGCCATTGATAACAGGCACCGATGAGTAGTGGGAAAACTCGTCAACGATCTCCTGGCCGAAGGTCCGGATCATTACCCCATCGCAATAGCGGGACATCACGCGGGCACTGTCCTTGATCGGCTCTCCCCTTCCCATTTGTGAGGTCCCTGACGAAAGGAACAGCCCATGTCCCCCCAACTGAAACACCCCAACCTCAAAGGAAATTCTGGTACGGGTCGATGCTTTTTCAAATATCAGGGCCACCGTCTTACCTTCCAGCAACCGGTGGGAGATACCCTGCTTCTGTTTTTCCTTCAGATCATGGGCCAGCGCAAGAAGTGCATCCAGCTCAACCTTGCTGTAATCGTGCAATGCCAGAAAATGTCGTGTCATTTAACCCCTCTCTACTGCAACTTCGGCAAATATACCATCAAGAATGACAATCATTGCGTCTATTTCCTGCTTGGTGACCACCAGAGGCGGTACAAAACGGAGCACGGTATCGTGGGTTACATTGAGCAGAACCCCCCGCTCATGCCCTTTTTTAACAATATCCGCACCCGGTATGGTCAACCCCATCCCGATCATCAGCCCCACTCCACGCACCTCGGTAACGAAGGGATATTTGGCTGCGATAATTTCCAACTCTCCGGTCAGGTATTCACCAATTTCTTCGCACCTGTTGAGGAGTCCATCCTCTAAGATAGTCCGGATTGTGGCAATGGCAGCGGCACAGACCAGTGGATTACCGCCAAAGGTGGAGCCGTGGGTACCGGGTACAAATGCGGCGGCATATGCGTCTTTTGCCAGCATGGTGCCGATGGGTGCTCCACCGGCAAGGGCCTTTGCCAACGTCATGATATCAGGGGCCACCCCGAAATGCTCATAGGCAAACAGCGTGCCGGTCCGCCCCATCCCCACCTGTACTTCATCAAATATCAACAAAATACCATGGCGGTCGCAGAGTTCCCGTACCGCCTGAAAATAACCGGGAGAGGGCATATTAACCCCCCCTTCCCCCTGGATCGGTTCCAGCATGATCGCACAGGTCGTTGCACTGACCGCCGCTTCGAGGGCACCAATATCATCAAAGGGAACATGTTTGAAGCCATGGAGCAATGGATCAAAAAAACGCTGTACCTTTTCCTGTCCGGTGGCGGAGACGGTGGCCATGGTCCTGCCGTGGAACGATTCTGCCGCAGTAATGATTTCATACCGCTCCGGCCCATAGGTGTCACGACTGTATTTACGGGCCAGCTTGATCGCCGCTTCATTGGCCTCGGCACCGCTGTTGCAGAAAAATGCCTTATCGGCGAACGAATGATTGCAGAGCAGCTCGGCAAGCTCGATCTGCTGCGGTATCTGGTAATAATTGGAACAGTGAATCAGTTGGGCCGCCTGCTGCTGAAGGGCCGCGACCACCTTTGGATGGCAATGTCCCAGATTATTGACCGCAACACCGCCGAGAAAATCCAGGTATTCCTTGCCATCAACATCCCATAACCTGCTTCCGGCACCCTTCACCGGAACAATCGGGTACCGGCCATAGGTTCTCATGATATATTTATCAGATTTTTCTATCCATTGTTGTGAATTCATTTCGTAATCTCCGTGCCTATCCCCACATCCGTAAATATTTCCAACAAAACCGCGTGGGGCATCCGGCCATCGATAATATGGGCCTTTTTAACGCCATCCCGCAATGCATCGGCACAACAGATAACTTTGGGGATCATCCCCCCCGTAATCGCCTCCTCCGCTATGAGACGGTGCAATTCGGCCACTGACAGACTCTGCAGCAGGGTGCCGCTGGTGTCTTTGACGCCATTAATGTCAGTCAGTAGAATCAGTTTCTCCGCATTCAGTGCCGCCGCCACCCTGCCCGCCACCAGATCGGCATTGATATTGTAGCTTTCCCCGTCAGGCCCCACACCGATCGGAGCAATGACCGGAATATATTTGCCCTGTTCCAGTGCCGTAATCAGATCGGTATTGACCTTGACCACATCTCCCACATATCCGATATCAATCTGCTCAACGGTGCCATCGTCCCCCTTAACCTCCTGAAGCAGTTTTTTCGAGAGCAGCAACGTGCCATCCTTGCCGGAAAGGCCCACTGCCCGCCCCCCATGCTGATTCAGGTATCCAACGACTTCCTTGTTGACCTGCCCCGCCAGCACCATTTCAACCACCTGCATCGTCTCGGCATCGGTCACCCGCATACCCCGTACAAACTGGGACACAATGCCGTACCGTTTCAGTGTATCATTTATCTGGGGGCCGCCACCATGGACAATCACCGTATTGATCCCCAGTGATTTCAGCAGCACCACATCAAGGGCGAAGGACTCTTTAAGCTTTTCGTCCGCCATGGCGTGTCCACCGTATTTAATCACAAAGGTCTTCCCGGAAAAGCGTCTGATATAGGGAAGCGCTTCCATCAGGGTGTTGGCTTTTTCAATGAGATTCTTCATTACCTGATTCCTTACTCTTTTATTTTCTGCGGGAGGCGGATCGTCACGGTTGTTCCGTGATTCTGTTCGCTGACCAAGGAGATATCTCCTCCATGCTGACGGACAAAATCCCGCGCAAAGAACAAGCCGAGGCCAAAACCCCTCACCTGCCCCGTATTATCCGGGTCTATCTGATAGAATTTTTCAAACACCCTCTGCAGCTCAGAGTCCGGAATTCCGGTACCTGAGTCAGAGACCGAGACAAGCAAGGAACCGTCACGGGTTCCCGTTGCAACCGTGATAAGGCTGGACTCACCGGAAAACTTGAAGGCATTGTTAATCACCTGCAAAATGGCAAAGGATATCTTTTCCGCATCCAGAGCAACCAGCGGTATCTTTCCCGGCGTAAAATGAACCTTGACGGTCGGGTGATATTTCTTTTCCCTGCTTCTCTGCAGTACCTCTTCAACGATATCGTTCACATCGGCGGGGACGGAACTGACCCCGCCCGCCTTGACCATGACCTGGCTGAAGGTTAAAAGATCGGCCACCAGTTGATCGAGATACACCGCTTCCTCATCGGCCAGGGCAAGATTATCCAGAAAATCAGGTTCTCCCGGTGTGAACCCGCCATAGCGAAGGTTCTGTAAGAAGAGAGAGATTCCGGTCAGCGGGGTGCGCAGTTTATGGGATACCAGTGAGAGAAATGCGTTTTTGAGCTGATCGGAGCGTTTGACGTTAGCCAACTCCTCCTTGAGTGCCTTTCTCCCCAGGGTCTTTTCCACGGCCGTCCGTAACTGCAGGAAGTTGAGCGGCTTGTTAATGAAATCATCGGCATCTTCCTTCAGTGCGTTTAAGAGCATATCCTTATCGGCAAAGCCGGTCATGATGATCACGGTTGCGTTCGGATCCAGCTGTTTCACCTGCTTAAGCAGCTCAATACCGGATTCTCCCGGCATGCAGATGTCCGAGAGTATCAGATCCACACTCTCGGCTGCATATATTTTAAGCGCCTCTTCACAGGTTTCCGCCTGTAGTATGCGATATCCGTACAGAGCATTTTCACAGAGCTCACGGATAAACTTATCGTCATCAACGATCAGTATGACCGACGATGCCGGTGTCATCTGCTGTTTTTTCTTTTGCACAGGTGTAGCTGCCATACCTGACTCCGAACGGCATTTAAATTTTCCCACTCCCTACCGTGATGCAAGAATACCGGTAACCGCCGCCAAAGCAGCAGCCAGCTGGTCTGGCTTACTCCCCCCCGCCTGGGCCAGCTCCGGCTTTCCGCCGCCACTCCCCCCCACGAGGGGGGCAATCTGCTTGACAATGTCACCCGCCTTGATGGTACCAATCAGATCACGGGTTACCGCAACCAGCAGGTTGGCCTTCCCGCCGATCGAAGCACCAAGCACGACAACCCCGGAACCGATGCCATCTTTCAGCGTATCAGACAGATCCCGAAGAGATTTAATGTCTTCAACTGTCACCTCAACCGCCAGCAACCTGACCCCCTGCACCTCAACTGACCGGGAGAGAAGATCACCGGACGCAGCCACGTTCAGCTTTGCCTGCAGCATTTCTATTTCACGGTGAAGTTCCTTCTGCCGTAACAGCAGTTTTTCCAGCCGTTCACAGGAGTTGCCCGCATCCGTCTTAAGCAGGGAAGCAATGTCCTTCCGCTCATCTTCCATCTGCCGGACAAAATCCAGGGCCCCCAAACCGGTCAGCGCCTCAATTCTCCGCACTCCGGCAGCGATTCCCGCTTCGGAGACAATTTTGAACAGCCCGATGTCTCCCGCTGCCCTGACGTGGGTTCCACCACAGAGTTCCATGCTGACGTCACCGACCCGCACCACACGCACCGAATCACCGTATTTTTCGTCAAACAGAGCGGTGGCTCCCGCTTCGATGGCTTCAGCAATATTCATATCACGGGTAGTAACCGGATCATTGGCCAGTATAAATTCATTAACAATTGTCTCAACCTGGCGCAGTTCCCCCTCGGTCACCGCAGAAAAATGGGTAAAGTCAAAACGAAGACGGTCAACAGACACCAGGGAACCGGCCTGCTTGACATGGTCTCCCAACACCTGGCGCAGAGCACTTTGCAACAGATGGGTTGCCGTATGGTTGCGGCAGGTGGCATCACGTTCCCCTCGCGCGACCTTTAAATCGGCGGCATCACCGACGTTAATGACCCCTTCCCTGACAACGGCATGGTGGACGGTCAGATCCGTGAAGGGGCGACTGGCCGTCATGACATCCAGATGGGCATGACCGGTTGAGATCGTGCCGCAATCCCCTTTTTGGCCACCGGAATCCCCATAGAAAGGGGTCCGTTCCGTGATAAGTGCAACCGTATCCCCCCCCTGGGCCGAGCCGACGGATACGCCATTTCGAAGAATGGCCAGAACCGGAGCAAGCACGCTCCGTTCATCGTACCCCACAAAGCGGCTCCGTATACCACTGGTGTGCAGCTCTTTGTAGACCTGCTCAATGCCCGCTTCCCCCGAACCCTTCCAATGTTCCCGCGCCTGGGCCCGCTGCCGTTCCATGCAAAGCTCAAAACCGGCTTCGTCGATGGTAAACCCCTCCGATTCGACGATGTCAGCCGTAAGATCGGCCGGAAAACCGTAGGTATCATACAGTTTGAAGAGGATATCACCCGGAATGACACATTGGCCGGCACTCCGCAGCGCGGCCACTTCATCATTCAGAATAGCCAGACCACGGTCCAGGGTTTCTGCAAAGCGTTGTTCCTCGGCCAGAACGACTTTTTTGATATAGCCTTCCCGTTCATGGAGTTCCGGGTAGGCATCCCCCATGGCATCCCGCACGGCGTCAACCATATTGTAGAGCATTGGTTCCCCGCAACCGAGCATTTTGGCGTGGCGTGCCGCACGCCGCATGATGCGGCGCAGCACGTATCCCCGCCCCTCGTTTGAAGGGAGGGCACCGTCACAGATGAGAAAGGTCACCGCCCGGGCATGGTCGGCAATGACCCGCATCGAGACGTTATCTTTGTCATCCTGTCCATACTTCTTGCCGGACAGCCGTTCAATGTGGCGAATGATCGTCTGGAGAATATCTATATCATAGTTGGTACTGACCCCCTGCATAACCGCCGAGATCCGCTCCAGCCCCATACCGGTATCGACGGCAGGCTTCGGAAGCGGCGTCAGCGTGCCGTCGCTGGAGCGGTCAAACTGCATGAAGACATTGTTCCAGATTTCCATATAGCGGTCACAATCGCAGCCGACGGCACACTCCGGCTGACCACACCCGACGGCACTCCCCTGATCGTAGAAGATTTCACTACAGGGGCCGCATGGTCCCGTATCCCCCATGGACCAGAAGTTATCTTTCTCGCCAAAACGGAAAATCCGCTCACGGGGCACACCTTCCTGCAGATGCCAGATATCTGCCGCTTCATCATCATCATTGTAGACCGTCACGTAGAGACGAGTTTTATCCAGCTTCAGCTCTTTGGTCAGAAATTCCCAGGCATAGGCTATGGCCTCTTTTTTGAAATAGTCGCCAAAGGAAAAATTGCCGAGCATTTCAAAAAACGTATGGTGGCGGGCGGTTCTGCCGACATTTTCAAGATCGTTATGTTTTCCGCCGGCGCGAACACATTTCTGGGAGCTTGCCGCCCGATAATAGCCGCGATCCTCAAGGCCGAGAAAACAGTCCTTGAACTGGTTCATCCCGGCATTGGCGAACATCAGGGTGGGGTCATTCTTGGGGAGTATGCCGGAACTGGCAACCACCGTATGGCCACGGTCAGCAAAATAACCGAGAAAACGTGCGCGAATTTCAGTACCTGTCATGATTTCCTCATTGATAATGTAATTATATAGCAGAAAAAGTTCACCATTGGTCTTCAGCCTTCAGTGCCCGTAGTATGGCTGCAAAACCAAAACCACGGCGTTGCAGAAAGCCAAAAACCCTTTGCCGATCCCGAGGAGAGGAGTGCGCATACACAAAATCCGGGTAGCGCCGTTCAACCGCAGCTTTCACTTCGGGTATTTCATCATATTCCTGAAGCAGTGGAGCCAGAGTTTCCTGGACCAGATCAGGCCCAAAACCACGCTTCTGCATTTCAATACGAAGTCGGGCCCCGCAAAAACGGCCCGTAGCAAGGGCTGATTCGGCAAACCGCACCGCATACCGCCCATCGTCAAGCCACCCCTCCCGCTGCAACCGGGAGATGACCTGTTCACCAACGTCCCCAACCACACCCCACCCCACCAGTCTCTGTTGCAAACGGGCGACCGAATAATCACGTCCGGTCATCAGCCGCAGAGCATACCGGTACGCCTGATCAGCGGTTCTGGTCTCAGTATCTTTCGATCTCAAGCTTATCCGTTTCTCCATCTTCGGGCTTGTTCTCAAACCCTTCCCACGAAGCATCCGATGTCGAGGATATTCCGGACACCTTAAGGGCAAAATCATCCGGATTGGAACTTTGACGAATCGCCTCTTCGTAGGTGATCAGCTTGCCGGTATACAACTTCATGAGCGACTGGTCAAAGGTCTGCATACCATAGGTGACAAACCCCTGGGCAATGGCGTCGTTGATCATCCTGGTCTTCTCACTGTCATCAATGCACTCTCTGACACGGGCAGAGGCGAGAAGCACCTCAACCGCCGGTACCCGCCCCTTGCCATCGGATTTCGGCACCAGTCGCTGGGAGACAACCGCCTTGAGGATGCTGGCCAGTTGAATGCGTACCTGGCGCTGATGATAGGGAGGAAACACACCGATGATTCGATTGATGGTTTCCGCAGCATCCATGGTATGGAGGGTTGACAAGACCAGGTGGCCGGTTTCAGCTGCGGTCATGGCCGTTTCAATGGTTTCGTAATCCCGCATTTCCCCCACCAGAATAACGTCCGGATCCTGCCGCAGAGCCCCTTTGAGGGCAAGGGAAAAATTAGGCGTATCGGTGCCGACTTCACGCTGACTGATGATACTCTTGTTATCCCGGTGCAGAAACTCCACCGGATCTTCAATCGTAATGATATTACAGGTGCGCTGGCTGTTGATGTAGTCAATCATGGCAGCAAGGGTACTTGATTTTCCCGAACCGGTGGTACCGGTCACCAGAACAAGCCCCCGTTCTTCACGGCAGATTTTCTGCATGACCGCCGGCAGATTAAGCCCTTCAAGGGACGGAATAATAATGGCTATGGAGCGGAAGACCATGGCGACCGATCCCCGCTGCCGATAGACACTGACCCTGAACCGTCCAAGGCCCGGCACCGCATAGGCAAGATCAACTTCGTAGTTTTCTTCAAACAGCCGCCGCTGACGTTCGTTCATCAGCCCGAGAGCAGTAGCTGAAACAAACTCCGGTGTCAGACGGGGTGCATTGGGAATCGGATGCAGACGGCCATCGATCCGGACAATGGGAGGAAGTCCGGTTTTAATATGAATATCAGAGCCTTTGGCTTTAAAGGCAATGGCTAATATTTCATTCAGTTCCACAATGCACCTCCGAATATCAGGCGGTTATCTCGGCGGCCGGCACCGGTTTCAAAAGTGCCATCAGTTTGCCCTCGATTTCGGCAAGAACAGCCGGATGTTCCGTCAACCAGGTCCGGGAATTCTCACGTCCCTGACCGATACGCTCCTTGCCGTAGGAGTACCAGGCACCGCTTTTCTCAATGATGTTCTTGTCAACAGCCAGGTCAAGCACATCACCGGTCCGTGAAATTCCTTCGCCATAGAGAATGTCGAATTCAACCTCTTTGAACGGCGGTGCCACCTTGTTCTTGACGACTTTAACCCTGGTCCGGGAACCGATAATCTGGTCCCCCTGTTTCAGCGTGGCAATTTTGCGGATATCCATGCGCACCGAAGCATAAAACTTGAGCGCATTACCACCGGTTGTGGTTTCCGGATTACCAAACATGACTCCAATTTTCATACGAATCTGATTGATAAAGATAACACAGCAATTTGACTTACTGATGATGCCGGTCAGTTTCCGAAGCGCCTGGGACATGAGACGGGCCTGAAGCCCCATATGGGAATCCCCCATGTCACCTTCTATTTCCGCTTTAGGAACCAGGGCGGCAACCGAGTCAACAACCAGCACATCAATTGCTCCGCTCCGCACCAGAGTTTCGGCTATTTCCAGTGCCTGTTCACCGGTATCGGGCTGGGAGACCAGAAGATCGTCGGTTTTAACACCCAGTTTACGGGCATATCCGATATCAAGGGCATGCTCTGCATCAACAAACGCGGCGATTCCTCCGGTTTTTTGCGCTTCAGCAACGATATGAAGTGCCAGTGTCGTTTTTCCTGATGACTCCGGTCCATAGACTTCGATAACCCTTCCCCGTGGCACCCCTCCGACCCCCAGAGCCATATCAAGGGAGATGGAACCGGTGGAAATGGCCTCAACACCGGGCAGCGCTTCATCGTTACCGAGACGCATAATGGCACCCTTGCCAAACTGTTTCTCGATTTGGCTCAGGGCCAGATCAATCGCTTTATTCTTTTCAATCATGTTGTTCTTCTCAGCCATTTGTATGGTTCTCCTAGAGGTAGGTTATCTGAATGACGATGTAAATACGTCAAAATAACATATTCAGCAGAAACATCGCAAGGTTTTATCCAAAATTACGGCAACCGATCCAGTCGAGGCTTTGCTTAAAAGAACTCTCCGGCCACAAAAACCAGGACCTAAGCGAAATACCGAATAGTTGAATATGCTGTCCCCGAAACTCCAGTTGCAAATAAATTGTCATCCCCGAATGCCTTTATCGGGGATCCAGGTTTCGGACAGTTAGAAACTGGATTCCGGCCTAAATCCTGCCGGAATGACATCGTTTTGGACTTTTGCAAGAACCTCCACACTTAATTCGAACTTGATACCCATGAGTGGTTCCGGGGACTTCCCTCTCTAAATAACGGGGATGTCCCCAATTAGCCTATTTTATTTAACTGAGATATTGTATTTTACTATTTTAATTTTAAAACAATTCATGTTATATCTACAATTTCGCCTGATTTTTTAACTTTATAGCGTCATTACATCCGGAGGAGTTGCCATGGATTTTTTCTTCGAGTACTACAGAGGTATGAGAATCCGTACCCGAATTCTCCTCCTGAGTGCCTGCTACAGCTTTTGTATCGTTTTTGCCGTCATAGCCGGCCGTATGTTCTCCCAGACCATCTCCATTCTATCGACCGCCCTGTTCGTTCTGCTCGGCGCATTCTTCAGTTTCCTCCTCTTCTGGACAGTGAACGATGCCCTTGACAGAATCATGGGTTATCTGGCGAATATGACGGAAGGGAACCTGACCCAGAGCATAAAAGCCCTGCGCAACAATGAAATCAGTGTTATCATCAGGTCCATTGGCACCCTTCAATCAACCATGCGGGAGATAATAGGCCAAATTTCCCAAACATCTCAGCAGATAACCGTAGCAACGAACACCCTCCATACCAATGCCAGTCAGATTGCAACCGGCACCGATGAAGTTGCCCACCAGACCAATTCGGTTGCCGCTGCCAGTGGCGAAATGGCCGCAACTTCCAACGACATCGCCCACAACTGCCTCAGCGCCGCCGAGACTTCAAACCACGCCAGCGAGACGGCACGATCGGGGGCAGAAATAGTTAATCGAGCAACCAACGGCATGGCACGAATCGCCTCACGGGTTAAGGAAACAGCAACGACAGTTGTAAGCCTCGGTGCCCGGTCTGACCAGATCGGCCAGATTATCGGCACCATCGAAGATATTGCCGACCAGACTAACCTGCTGGCCCTCAACGCAGCCATCGAAGCGGCACGTGCCGGCGAACAGGGACGGGGCTTTGCCGTCGTTGCCGATGAAGTGCGGGCCTTGGCCGAGCGGACAACCCGGGCTACCCGTGAAATCGGTGAAATGATAAAGGCCATACAGAACGAAACGAGGGGAGCCGTTGCCGCAATTGAAGAAGGGGTTGCCGAAGTGGAGAAGGGAACAGAATATTCAATCCGCTCCGGTGAGGCTCTTGAACAAATACTTAACCAGATTAACGACGTAACCATGCAGGTAAACCAGATCGCCACGGCAGCAGAAGAGCAGACCGCCACAACCGGAAACATAACCTCAAACATCCAGAAGATCACCCTGGTGGTACAGCAGACCGCCGATGGCGCAACGGAAACAGCCGCAGCCTCCTCCGATCTTTCACGGGTTGCTGTGGAGCTTCAGCGTTTAATAGGTCGATTCCGCCTCTAATCAACGCCATCTCGTCGGACCGCAACCTGGCTATCATGACGCCTTACGTGTAAGACCTTCTGTAATATAAGTGATGGCCAGCGTGTTGATACTAACGCCTTCGAGACGAGCGCGGGATTGCAAGCGGGCATGCAAGCTTTTTGGCAAGCGCTGAACGAATTTACCGGAAAAGGCACCATAACTACCGGGCTTGGGAACGGGAAAACCTTTTTCTCCAAGTGCTGCAATCACCGCAGCAAGGGCTTGCTGACCTTCGGCGATCGCTTCTTCGACTGTATCACCATCGGCAATACATTCGTTAAAATCGGGAAAACTCACCATAAAACCACCACCTTCATCTTCAGTGAGAGTCCTTAATTCGAACGGGAATTTACACGAATTTTTCATAAATCCTCCAACAGCAACAAAAACTTCTTGATATTCAGATAGTACCACATGTCAATAATACATCTGCCTTGATCTAACACTGGCAGGAGCGACAGAATACCGTGCTCCTGTTGCCCAGCCTCGTTTCATGGAGTGTGCCGCCACAGCGGAGACACGGCTTTCCTCCCCGTCCATAGACTCTGTTGTCCAAGGGGAAATAGGCCGCCGTGTCCTCCATTACCCGATAACTGCTCCCCCTTTCAACAGAAAAACCCAACACGCTGCGAATAGCCTCAGCCAACAGTTCATACTCCGGAACCGTCAGCGTCGCAGAAACCCGCTCGGGACTGATACCGGCAACAAACAGTGCTTCGTTGGCATAGATATTCCCAACCCCTGCAACGACCTGGCTGTCCATTATCAGCTGCTTGATTGCTACCCTGCGGGCTCTTCCAACGGCGTGGAGAATGGTGCCGTTGAACCCATCCGAGAGCGGTTCGGGGCCAATGGAAGCAAGAAGAGGGTGACAAGAGGGATTACCGGTAAGCCAGAGTACCGTGCCGAATTTTCGCGGGTCGTGAAAACGGAGCAGCTGTCCATCATCAAAATGGAAGTCAAGATGATCATGCTTTCCGGGAGGGGCCATACGGGGAAGCAGCTGTAAAAAACCGGTCATTCCCAGGTGGATCAGCAGCCAACCGGATTCACAGTCAAAGAGCAGATATTTACCCCTTCGTTCAATGGCACGTAATTTCCGTCCTTCCACCAGTGAGCTCAGATCCGGTGCTACCGGCACGCGAAGCTTGGCGACCCGAATATCCACCTTTTCAAAACGCCTTCCCACCAGCTCCGGCACGAGCCGGAGGCGGGTGACCTCAACTTCCGGAAGTTCCGGCATCTATCTCCTCCCCTTCAAATATCGTCTGAGCACGTCCAATGCCGTCCATGCCGTTAACATCCGTATTTCATCCCGGTTGCCGCCAAACCAGCAGAGCCGGGTACGGCACCCTTCCGAAGTTGCCAGGGCAACGTAAACGGTGCCGACCGGTTTTTCTTCACTCCCCCCATCGGGGCCGGCGATCCCGGTTACGGCAATGGCAATATCACTACCGGAGGCCCCTCGGCTACCGGTGGCCATGGCTGCCGCACACTCCGAGCTCACCGCTCCGCATCGTTCCAGAATTTCGGCCGGGACCGAGAGAAGTCGCATCTTGGCCCCATTTGAATAGGTCACCACCCCTTCCGAAAAGTAACCGGAACTCCCCGGCACGTCGGTAATACGCTTGGCGATCAGGCCGCCACTGCACGATTCTGCGAGGGAAAGGGTCAGACGACTTTCCCTGAGCAGTTCAGCCACCGCATCGTCCATACTGACTACACCGGTGGAGAAGCAGAAATCCCCCAAACGTTCCTCCACCACTGCAGCCACCGGAGCAAGGCATTTCTGTGCAGCGGCATCGTTGTCCGCAGAAACCTGAAGCATCACCTTCAGCCAGGGAAATTCAGCACTGATACTGAGTGTAATGCCTGGCTCCTGAGTAGGGACACCTGACAACAAGTCGTCGACCTCCCCCACACGGAGGCCAAAAACGTTATAGCTTACGCTCCGGATTACCTTATTCATGATTTTGGCACCTTTCACTGGTACAACGAAACCGGAAATTCCGTCCCTGACTCTGGCGGTCAGAGCCGGTTTATCAGGCTCGCCGCACAGGCTGCGCCGAACCCATTATCAATATTTACTACAGTTACACCGGAAGCACAGGAGTTAAGCATGCCGAGCAGCGCAGCGATGCCGCCGAACGATGCGCCATAGCCGACTGAGGTCGGGACCGCAATAACCGGCTTGTCCACCAGCCCTCCGATAACCGAGGGGAGTGCTCCCTCCATACCGGCGACCACTATGATCACCGTGGCAGCGGCCAACTGTTCCCGCCGGGACAGCAGGCGGTGAATACCGGCCACGCCCACATCATAGACATGTTCCACGCGGTTTCCCATAAATTGTGCCGTAATTAGCGCCTCGGCGGCTACCGGGATATCCGACGTTCCCGCCGACACCACCAGAATGGTCCCCTTCCCCTTCATTTCTGGCGGTTTCAGTTCCCAGGTGAGGCACCGGGCATCGGCATGGTAGCATGACTCCGGCAATGAAGCGAGTATCTGTCCGGCTTTCTCTCCGCTAAGGCGGGTTACCAGAACATTGCCCCCCCGTGAAGACAGGGCAGTGGCAATGGTGACGATCTGTTCAACATTTTTTCCTTCACCGAAAATGACCTCCGGCATACCCTGCCGAAGCTCCCGGTGATGGTCAACCTGGGCACATCCCAGATCCTCCGACGGAAAATGCCGCAGCTCTTCCAGCGCGTTATCTATGGACACCTCCCCCCGTTTCACGGAGTTCAACAACGTTCTCAGGTGATGGGTTGTCATTGCGATACACCTCTCTTCCTAGGATGAAGAGTTTTTATACACCAGGGACGGACATGGTGCCACCTGTTTTACCTGAAACCCCGTGTCTTCGCATTTTTCCCCTGTCTCCCGGAGCTCTGAGCACACCTTTCACCAACAATGATACCAAGGCCGCCACTTACTGCTTTTATTGCCCGCAAGAATCATGTATAAGCGGAAGTAATACTGTACTGAAGCGAGGTCATACATGGGTAAAACAACAGCAGAAAAGATTTTCGATGCACATCTGGTCAACGAACCGTTTCCCGGCACCAAAGTATTGCGTCTTGATGCAGTTCTCTGCCACGAAATCACCACGCCTATCGCCATCGATGACTTGATCCGGCGCGGCAAGGACCGGGTATTCGACCCGACCAAAATCAAGGCGGTCATAGACCACGTCACTCCGAGCAAGGATACAAAAACGGCAACTCAGGCAAAGATTCTCCGTGACTGGGCCCGGCGCCACGACATTAAAGACTTCTTTGATGTGGGGGCCAACGGTGTCTGTCATGCACTCTTTCCGGAGCGGGGCTTCATTCGCCCCGGATACACGGTTATCATGGGAGACTCCCATACCTGTACCCATGGTGCCTTTGGTGCCTTTGCCGCCGGAATCGGTACAACCGACCTTGAAGTCGGTATCCTGAAAGGGGTCTGTGCTTTCCGCCAGCCGAAGACCATCAAATTTAACGTCACCGGCACCCTCCCTGCGGGAGTCTATGCAAAAGACGTGATCCTGCATATAATCGGCAAAATCGGTGTCAATGGTGCCACCGACAAGGTCATGGAATTCCACGGGCCGGTGGTTGACGCCATGTCAATGGAATCCCGTATGACCCTCTGTAATATGGCCATTGAAGCCGGCGGCACTTCCGGTATCTGCCAACCGGACATGACCACCGTTGACTACCTCTGGCCCTTTATTCAGGAGGAATTCACCGACACGTGTGCCGCCCTGGCCGACTATTCTCAGTGGCGTGCCGATGCCGATGCCGAGTACGATCAGGTCATCGAAATCGATGTGACGACCCTGGAACCGACCATCACCTTTGGCTACAAACCGGACCAGGTCAAAACGATCTCCGAAATAGCCGGTGCCCGACTCGATCAGGTCTATATCGGCTCCTGCACCAACGGCCGACTGGAAGACATCCGCATAGCCGCACAGATCCTCAAGGGGCGCAAGCTTGCCCCCCACGTCCGTGGCATACTTTCACCGGCCACCCCCGCCATATTCAAGGATGCATCAAAAGAAGGGCTCATCGAGATATTCATGGAGGCCGGTTTCTGCGTCACCAACCCGACCTGTGGTGCCTGCCTGGGAATGAGTAACGGCGTGCTTGCCGATGGCGAAGTCTGCGCCTCCACAACCAACCGTAATTTCATGGGGCGAATGGGCAAAGGGGGCATGGTCCATCTGATGTCACCGGCGACTGCAGCCGCCAGTGCCATCGAAGGTGTCATCGCCGATCCAAGAAAGTATTTATAATAAAGGAGTTATCTATATGAAAACATTTGGAGGCCCGATCCTCTTTCTTGACCGAAGCGATATCAACACCGACGAGATTATCCCGGCCAAATACCTGACCGAGATAACCAAAGAGGATCTTAAACCGTATATTCTTGAAGACCTGAAACTCCCCGGCTTTGAGCCCAAGGGTGTTAAGACCGTCCAGGCCCGCGTTATCGTGTCCCGCGCCAACTTTGGCTGCGGTTCTTCACGGGAACACGCGCCGTGGGTATTTGAGGTAAACGGCATAACGGCGGTAATAGCAGCATCATTTGCCCGCATTTTCCGTCAGAACATGTTCAACTGCGGCATGGCTGCCATTGAACTCCCCCCGGCAGATCTGGAGCTGATTTTCAGCCACTCGGGAGACGATGATGCGGCCATGACCATCGACATTGAGGCACAAACGTTGACGGTGAGTGCGGCCGGGAAGCAGAAGACCATCTCCTTCGACATTTCACCCTTTGACAGGGCCCTGGTGATGGCAGGTGGGTGGGTCGACTACGCCGACCAGAAATACTGATTACCCGATTGCGAAGTAACTGACGGGGCGAAAGGTTTCTCTTTCGCCCCGTTTCTGTGAACATCCCCTTAAAATCGTCTGCTCACTCCAAGATGGAAGCTGACATCCGGCGCAGTGGACACCGCCACATCCTCCACCACCCCGATATCCAGCAGATAATCATCCGGCAAACGGACCGTTCCCCCCGTGGTAAGAATCAGGGTAGGTGAGGAAATCTCCGCCAGGGCACTGTCCCGATAGAGAGGTGTCGTGCCGTTGAGCTGGAGTTTAAAGGAAATTGTGGAGACCGGGGCCCAGCCGACACCAAGGGATCCGGTTCCCGCCAGCGGATTATGCTGATCTCCAAGCACATCCCCCTTTGACATCACCAGAGCACCCACGGAACCGTATAGAGCAAAAGATCCCCACTGCCTGCTGCCGCACAACTGCACCAGGCCATCGGCACCGCCGCTCCCCCCCAGTGAGGAACTATCCCCGGTCGGCAGCTTTATCTTTCCTTTGAGTGCCAAACGAGCAGGGGAGTCGGAATCCGATTCATCAACAAGTTGGTATCCACCGGTCAGCGCAAGGTCTCCAACACCGGTAGTACCATGGTCAACCGCGAGGAGCGTCGTTCCATCCTTACGATAACGGTAATCGAGGTGATTCCGGGGAGCGGTCGTCCGCCCCCCCTGGGGTAATCCAAACGTGTTGTGCCAGCCAAAAATAAACCCATCCAGGAATCCTCCCCCCTGGACGATGTAGGGCAGTTCAAGGCCGACTTCCCAGCGGGGTGAAAGGCCATAACGGGCAGCGACGGTAACCCGGTACATTTCTCCATCCAGAGTGATTTCTTCCCGGCCGGAGCTGCCAACCGCATAGTTACTTGACAGGTCCTGGAGCAGGGCAACCTGCACCCCTCCCGGTGCCACTATATCCGCACCGGTGTCATGGGGAAGCCCGTAGATCTGCACAAGAGGGCTTTGATTTCCTACCATAAAGGGAATTATTTCCCCGGTTGCCCCCCTGGCAGCGGGAGGATTCCCCAGCAGAAGAGCACAGAAGCAGAGCAGCCATTTAGTTTTCAACCAGCAGGCCATGGATTTGCGTCTATCTGTTGGAGCGTATTTCATTACTTTCTTCCGTATAGGCACCAGTGGACCCCTTTCTCCCGTCGCGGCACTTGATTTTTTTTTACTACGATGACATAGTATCAAGTCAGTTCACACTTGTAGTAAAGGGGGCACAATGTTTGGTTTTGGCATGCCGGAGATGATAATTATCCTGGTCATAGTTCTGGTAGTTTTTGGAGCGGGGAGACTTCCGGAGATTGGTGGTGCTCTCGGAAAAAGCATCCGCAACTTCAAGAAAGCAGCTGATGGCAAGGACGAGATTGAGATCAAACCCAAAGGCGAGGATAGCGACAAAAAGTTGTGACTTCTCCCCTGTTATAGCACCCTGCACGTAAAGGGGGAGCGGTTTGCAGCCGTTCCCCCTTTACATACCGCGTTATGAATTCAGATACTCGCCAATTTTTTCAGCCAGGGTCCGGTAGACCCGTCGGCATTCATCCTCATCCTTCTCCAAGAGCGTCACCCTGAATCCTTGCAACGGGGTGGAAAACGACGAGAGCGGCACCACGCAGATTCCGGTTGATGCCAGGATCTGGTAGACAAAGCGTTTGTCCGGTGAAACGCCCGGCTGGTTAATCAACCCGTCAACCAACTCCCTGACCTCATTATTTTCAATGCGGATTGATTGTCGATTGTTCAGCAGTCCATCCCTGAAAGCGACCGCCATATAAAAAGCACCATTGGTCCGGTTTACCTGCAACGCCGGGACCTGACTGAGTGTGTCATAGGTAATGTTGCTCATCCGCTCATAGCAGTTGATGCGCTGGGCCAGATAGGTAGCGTATTCAGGATGACGGACTATTTCGGGAATAACCGTCTGGGGCAGAGTGGTTGAGCAAACTTCGTTCATCTTTCCGGTCAGAATCAGATTGATATATTTCCGGAATCGCTCATCTTTTTGCCCGTTATAGACCTCTATCCAGCCACAGCGGGAACCGGGCCAGGGGAACTCTTTGGAGATACCTTTCAGTGAAATCGCGGGAACATCTCCGATAACATCACTGATCGGCACCGTACTCTCACCGTTATACACAATATTGATATACACTTCATCGGCAATGATAAACAGATCGTTTTCACGGGCTACGGCAACGATTTCTTCGAGAATTTCCCGGGTATAGACCATACCGGTCGGGTTATCAGGATTTATCAGCATTATGGCACAGATGTTCGGATTATACCGTACATGGTTCCGAAGATCCTCCATGTCCGGATACCAGTTCTGTTCCGGCCGAAGACAGAACAGAGAAGGTGCCGAATGGGCATGGCCAATCTCGCCAAGGGTATGGGTGGTATAGGACGGGGATGGCATCAGAACCCGTGTTTCGGGCCTGAGACAGCCATAAATCTTGGCTATGGCATCGCCCAGACCGTTAAAAAAGATGATGTCGTCAGCTGTTATCTGCGCTCCGCCCCGACCATTGGTTGTTTCACAGATGAATTCCCTCGTTTCGAGTACACCACGGGTATGACAATAGCCCCAGGTACGATTGTCCATGGCTGCCTTCGCCACAATTTCCTTCATCCACTCCGGAATTACCTCACCCTTGACAATGGGATCACCGATATTCTCCCAATTGATCTTGACGCCATGTTTCTGAAGTTTTTCCGCCACATTGACAATATTTCTGATTTCATAGGTCAACTCGCCGGTGCCTGGTGGTACAAGTTCAATTCTCATCTCTACTCCTCCTCACGATATACATACAATTCAATATCAGGGTCACAAACGAAAAGGAGCCGTGGGCTTCTGCCCACGGCTCGCGATTATCTCCGGTACATAAGGACAATCAGCAGGCAACGGGCATCGCTGCAGCACCAGGTGCCGCCGCAAGAAAAACTCGTGCTGCTATTGTCAGAGTAATCATATCCATAACGGCTGTCTATCACACCGAAGGAACAACGTCAACAGTTATTACACCACCACTCAGCGTTGAAAACCAATAAGTAACCGACCATCCTCATCACGCCACCGAAGCCACCCCAACCGGGACGGCTCCACCATCACCATCACCCAGTCGTTTTCCCGTTTCAGCACCCTGAACTGCTGCCGTGGCTGCATGGTTCCGATGGAATCTCCATTCGGCATCGAGAGCAGCCGATAGTAGCGGGGTTGCAGTCCGGGCAACAGGCGACAGGGGTGTTGCTTCAAAAAAAGATCCCATGCCTGGTACTGACCCGCCTCCTCCGGCTTTACCCACCCTTCATGGCCGGCATCATCAAAGAGAATCCGAAACCACCCCCCCTTACGGGCAGTAACAATGAAGGGTGCCGACTTCTCCCCACTGCCGAAGAGCCACTCAACTCCGGAGACCGTGGCTCCGTTCAGCACGCCAACCCGCAACAATCCCGGTTCCTCATATAACGGAAGCAACAAGGGTTCGTGCTCTGCCGGAATCAGGCCGACGAAGAAAAGCACCCCGATACCTGCATAGGGACGCATGGGAGTGGCCGTCACGGCGGCACCCGCCGAAATGGCTACGCAGACGGTGAGAAGCAGTGACACCAGACAGAGACGAAAGGAGAGCACGTTAGTCAAAGAGTTTCCGAAGCCGCTCCAGATAGTCATGAACCTGCGGATCGCCCTCTTCGGGTGCCCAGGTCCCCTTTTCCTCCTCACGGAGCGGCAGGTAGGGGCCAGCCTTGGCTTCATAGAAGATGGTACCGGACTCCAGACTCAGGGCCGTATGGAATACACCGTGGGGAATATCGGCCGCCAGATTACCGCCGCCATGTGAAAGGAGCACCGTCTCGGCAACCTCACCGGCATCGGTAAAGATCACAATACCGAGCCGCCCCCCCATCAGGATAAATGCTTCGTCCTTCTCCGGGTCAAGGTGGCGGTGGGGTCTGATATATGAAGCCGGTTCTATGGCATTGAGCAGACGATGACATCGGGAGGAATCCGAGACATGGATATTAAAATTCTTCCGCTGCCTCGGATTCTGTTTCGCCTCCCCAACCACCTGCGCCAGCAGTTCTCGATTGACAATGTGCATCTAACGGTCCACCAGAGCCATCATATTGCCGTCAAAATCCTGCACAACCGCCATCTTACCCCAGGGACTGGACTCCAGCGGTTCCACAAAGTGAACGCCGCCGCCCGTGAGCTTTTCACACAGTGCAACAATATTTTCGACCGTGAGGGTCAGACCGGTATGCCTTCCGATCAGACTTCGAGCGTCCTCATGGAGTGCCAGTGACACACCAAGTGTGGTCACGGCACCGGGAAAAAACTCCATCAGCATCTCGCTCTGACCGGCTACCGGCAGACCGAGCAGATCCGCATAAAACGTTTTGGCACGGGTAAGGTCCGTAACAAATATCACGATGTTTTTGAGTGTAATTGCCATGGCCCCCCCGTTACTTCTGCGACAGGCGATGGACGCACTCTACCATGAAGATGGCATTTGCCGGTGGAACTGTGGGCAGGATACCATGTCCCAGGTTGAAAATGTGTCCGGGACGGCCGGCGTTTTCTTCAAGCACCCGTTTCACTTCCCGCTCGATGATTTCCGGTGTGGCATAGAGCACCGTTGGGTCCAGATTCCCCTGAACGGCCATCTCCGGGCCGATTAAATCCCGTGCCTCGCCAAGGTTCACATGCCAGTCAAGTCCCATGACATCCCCCCCTGCCTTTTTAACCGTGTTAAGCATGGATCCGGAACCCTTGACAAAATGAATGACCGGCGTTTCCAGGCGATTCAGGCCATTGATCAGGCGGGACGTATAGGGCATCACATACCGCTCGTAATCGGCGGGAGAGAGAATGCCCCCCCAGGTATCAAAGATCTGGATACACTGGGCACCGGCCGTAATCTGGGCGTTCAGATATTCGATACTCATGGAGGTGATCTTCTCCATGAGAGCGGCATAGACCTCGGGGGCGGCATACATCATCCGCTTGATCTGGGCAAAATCCTTGGATCCCTTACCTTCAACCATATAACAGGCCAGGGTAAAAGGTGCGCCACCGAAGCCGATCAACGGCACTTTTCCCGACAGCTCACGGCGAAGAATTTTGATGGTTTCCAGCACGTAGGGCACGTCCTGTTCCATCTGGGGAATACGAAGTTTCTCCACATCGGCCATGCTCCTGATCGGGCTCTCAAACACCGGACCTGGCACAAAATCAAGCTTCATCCCCATGGGCTCCACCGGAGTCAGGATGTCGGAGAACATAATGGCCGCATCTACGCCGAGAATATCAACGGGCTGAATGGTAACTTCGGCTGCCAGTTCAGGGGTTTTGCACAATTCCAGGAAGGTGCATTTGGACCGGACCGCCATATATTCCGGCAGGTAACGACCAGCCTGACGCATCAACCATACCGGAGTCCGATCAACCGGCTTTCCCCAACAGGCATCAAGAAAACGCATATTCATATAATTCTCCTCAATAACGCACTCAGGCGTATAAATTGGCACATAAAACAGTGCATTATAATTGTATCCAGGGTGATACGTCAAACAAATTACGGAGAAGCGGACTATTCCGTCTCAACCAGAAAGCGTCTTTTTCCGTAAACGACCCGGTCACCGGGGTATAGCTTGCGCCCCCGGCGAAGTTCAACCTCCCCATTAACGGTGATATACCCTTCGGCAATCATCATTTTTGCTTCACCGCCGGAAGAGACCGCATTTTCTGCTTTTAAAAAGCTGTCTAACTTTATGAATGGAGTTGTTATCTGCATGGCTGAACCGTTTCCCCTTCCGCTGAACTCTGAATCGCCACCGGCATGGCACGCCCTTCCACATATCCCATCCGGAGTTCACAATGGGGAGCCCCGACGCCAAACTCGGCGGCAGCCTCACCAAGGGGAATATATCGAACCGTACGCTGCGCCAGACGGGCCAGCAGGTCCACAAACTGTTCCTTGAGGGCATTCCCCTCAAGCTCTGCATGGATGGTATGGACGTTCAGTCCCGGCTTCAGAAGTTGCAGGTACTGAGCGTTGATGGTTTCCGTCGTAATTCCGTTTTCACCAAGAAGTTCATCCATGGTCGGCCAGGTTGACGGGATCTGCAGGGTACGAAAGCTACGTCCATCCATGATCGGAAAAAAAGGGCATCGACCACGGGAATCGCTGCTGTAGGTCAGCCCCATGGAATCCTGCACTTCAAGGGAGTCCGCCGTGACCGTCCACCCCGGCGCAGCGGTGGTTTGGGCCGGGGCTCCAAAAATCACCTTAAATGCGCCGTTAGCCAGGCCAAGCTCACGGGCAACATCTTTTTTGTCGTAGCGGGGCAGGTAATCGTGCCATTTGACATGGTCCCAGCAGTGAATCCCCACCTCGTGCCCCGCCGCTTTCACCGATGCAATGACCTCCGCCAAATCTTTGGCAATAGCCGGTGCCGGCAGCAGCGTACCGTACAGCATGGTTCGCACGCCGTACATCGATGGTGCCCTGGTACGCATCATTTTTTTCAGGAACCCCGGATGAAAAATTCGCCGCACCGCTTTACCGGAATTATCGGGGCCGAGGGAGAAATAAAATGTTGCCCGAACACCAAACTGTCGAAGTATTTTCAGCAGGTTCGGAATACCCTCACGGGTCCCCACATAGGTATCAACATCGACCTTGAAGGCCACAACTGAAGCTGTTTCACCCATTGGCACCCCTCTCGCTCGCTGTCATTTCAGAGCAGATGCTCAATCTTCTGCCGATCCTCAACCAGATAGAAATCAAGGGTTTTCCGCAGGGCATCATCTATCGTAGTCTTTGGTTCCCATCCGAGCCGTTCCTTGGCGTTTTTCACTGACGGTACCCGGTTAAGCATATCCTGATACCCTTTGCCATAGTAGCTGTCAGAAGTGACGTCAATAATCCGGCAGTTTTCAGCTTTTTCCCGATAGGCCGGGTATTCCTTGACCAGGGAGATCAGTTTTTCAGCCAGTTCACGCACTGACAGATCGTTGTGCGGGTTGCCAATATTGAAAATCCCCCCGCTAGCGGCACCATTTTCGTTGGCAATGATTTTCATCAGACAGTCGATGCCATCTTCGACAAAGGTAAAGGAACGACGCTGACCGCCACCGTCAACCAGCTGGATCGGTTCACCGGCAACGATGTTGTAGAGGAACTGGGTCAACACCCGGGAACTCCCCTCTTTGGCGGTGCTGATACTGTCAAGCTTGGGTCCGATCCAGTTGAAGGGGCGGAACAGGGTGTACTGTAACCCTTCATGATTACCATAGGCATAAATAACCCGGTCCAGCATCTGCTTGGCACAGGAGTAAATCCACCGTTCCTTGTTGATGGGGCCAAGCATGAGCGGTGAATTTTCCTCATCAAATTCCCGGTCCGGGCTCATGCCGTACACTTCAGAGGTTGACGGAAAGATTACCCTCTTCTTATATTTGGCACAGAGGCGAATAATTTTCAGGTTCTCTTCGAAATCGAGTTCAAATACCCGCAGTGGGTCCTTCACATAAGTAACCGGCGTGGCAATGGCAACGAGCGGCAGCACCACATCACATTTTTTGATATTATACTCAATCCACTCTTTATTGATGGTTATATCCCCCTCAAGGAAATGGAAACGGGGATCACCGAGAGAATGTTCCAGTTTGTCACACGCCATGTCCAGCCCGAAGACCTCCCAATCGGTGGTCGCCAGGATCCGCCGGGTGAGGGTGTTGCCGATAAAACCGTTGACACCAAGTATAAGTACTTTCACAGTTGCTCCTTATTGATTCGTGGAAATAACAAAGAAAATTCAGGTAAATTGTAACAATACCGTGGGATACCGGGCCGCAAACTGCACAGCCGATTCTTCCGCCATCCCGCCGGTCTGCACCGTTTTCAGTTCCAGTAGACCGTCACCGGTACCCACCAAAAAAGGTTCAGTTGACACGACCTGCCCCGGTTTCGCTGTTCCATGCACCGGCCACGCGCCCCACACCGTAACCGTGGTATCCTCCAGATGGGTAAACGCACCCGGGTAGGGATGGGTAACTCCCCGTACCAGATTATAAATCTGGACGGCACTTTTTGACCAGTCAATCAGTCCGTCTGCAGGTTTACGGCCACCATGGTAACTCCCCTGTGCCAAGTCCATCGGAATACGGGGGGCGGTTCCTGCAACCAACCGGGGCCATGAGCGCCTGATAACCGCTACCGCCGCCCCAGCCAGGGAGGTGAAGACATCAAAGGCTGTGTCGGTAAAGGATATTGTCACCTTTTCCTGGTCAACAATATCGCCGGCATCGGGCTTGGCCGCCATGTAATGGAGCGTTGCCCCGCTTTCAGTTTCTCCGTTAATCACCGCCCAGTTGACCGGCACCCTCCCCCGGTATCTGGGCAGATAGGAACCATGAAGGTTCAGCGCTCCCCGCGTTGCCAGATCAAGGATTCCTGTGTTGATCATATTTCGGTAGTAAAAGGAAAGGATGAAATCGGGAGCGATCCGGGCAACCAGAGCACGGTTCTCCGGCTCATTGATACTGCTGGTTATGGTGGGGATGGAATGTTTTTCAGCCAGCTCGCGAACCGACTTGAACCAGATTTCCTCACCCGGAGAATCTTCATGGGTAAAAACCAGTGCGACATCCGCCCCCTGAAGCAGCAATTCTTCCAGGCAGCCATACCCCACGTTGTGATACGCACAGACCACGATCCGGTTATTCATCGACTGCTGCCCCATGCACACGGCGCACCACGTAACGGGGACGCCGGCGCACTTCCTGATAGATCCGCCCCACGTACTCCCCGACAATACCGATGCCAAATATGGTTATGCCGATAAAGAAAAACATGATGGCAAAAAGGGTGAAGACCCCCTCAACCTCCGCACCAACGATGAAACGTCGTACCAGCAAAAAGAGGGCAAAAGCGACGGCAAACAGCGAGGTAAAAATGCCCATGAGGGCAAACAGTTGGAGCGGCACCACCGAAAAGCCGGTCATCAAATCGAAGTTGAGCCGGATAAGCCGGTACAACGAATACTTGCTCTCCCCTTCAAGGCGCTCGGCATGGGCAACGGGAACTTCACCCGGATTGGTGGCAAAGGTCTGGGCCAGTGCGGGGATAAAGGTGGAGCTTTCACTGCACCGATTCATATTATCAACCACATTGCGCCGATACGCCCGCAGCATACAGCCATAATCGCTCATCTGCATACCGGTCATTTTACGGGTAACGACGTTTACCATCAGTGATGCGGACTTGCGAGCAAAGGAGTCCTGCCGTTTCTGGCGCACACTCCCGACCACATCATGCCCCTGCTCCACCGCTGCTATCAGTTTTGGAATTTCCTCCGGTGGGTTTTGCAGATCGGCATCAAGGGTAACGACAATTTCACCCCGGCTGATTTCAAACGCAGCCATAATCGCCATATGCTGACCAAAGTTACCATTAAACTCGACAACCCGCACTTCACTGTAGCCGGCGGCAAGGTTCTTGAGCATCTCCAGCGAGCGATCCTTGCTGCCGTCATCGGTAAAAATAATCTCAAACGGCTTACCCAGACCCTGCATCACCGGATAGAGTCTGCCGAAAAGCCGGTCCAGGTTCCCCTCTTCGTTGTAAACCGGTACCACGATAGAAATATACGGGATCATTTCCTGTTTCTCGCTAGTACTGTTTTGACCGCCGCGACAACATCGCAGGCATCATCCTGTGTCATTTTCGGAAACAGCGGCAGGGACAAAATACGATCGGAAGCGTAATCGGCGTTGGGCAGACTGTTCTCCGGCTGGGGAAGATTTTCCCGGTACCAGGGGTGGTGATGCACCGCTTTATAATGTAATCCCGTGCCGATATTCTCTTTTTTCAGTTCGGCCATGAAGCTGTCACGATCCAGTGACAGCAGCTCAATCCGCACCAAGGGGGTGTAGAGATGCCAGGCATGGCGCTGCTGGTATGGTGCCAGAGCAGGAATTGCCAGTTCAGCAACGTCGGCAAACTCCCTGTTATAGAATTCGGCAATGTCCTTCCGGCTGTCGATGAATCCATCCAGTTTCGGCAGTTGATGGATACCGATTGCCGCCTGGATATCCATCATGTTGTACTTGAAACCGGGGAGCAGAATATCGTAATTGGGCGTGCCGGATGCGGCAAAGCGTTTCCACGCCTCACGGCTCATGCCGTGGAACTTGAGCAGGGAGACCTCTTCGGCAAGGGTCTCATCTCCGGTACAGACCATCCCCCCCTCACCGGTGGTAATATTCTTGTTGGGGTGAAAGGAAAAAATGGCAACAGAATCCAGGGAGCCGATACGCTTCCCTTTGTATTCAGTACCGGCCGCATGGGCGGCATCCTCAATGACCGTCAGGCCGAATTCTGTGGCTAATGCGAATATGGGATCCATATCGCAGGATTGGCCGGCAAAATGGACCGGAATAATGGCACGGGTTCGGGGAGTAATTTTCTCCCGGATTTTTGTGGCATCGACATTCAGGGTTCCAGGCTCGATATCAACCAGAACCGGCACGCCACCGGCAAGGATAATCATGCTTACCGTGGAGACAAAGGTCATGGGGGTAGTAATGATCTCATCCCCCTCCTGGATTTTCAGGGCCAGAAGCGTCAAATGGAGACCCGCCGTCGCCGAACTGAGAGGCACGGAGAAGGGTGCTCCCACGTAGGCACCGAAGGCCTCTTCGAAGCGCTTGACCTTCGGCCCGGTGGTAATCCAGCCGGACCGGAGGGAGTCAACTACCTCATTGATCTCGGCATCTTCGATTGTCGGTGTTGAAAAGGGGAGAAACTCGTTTCGCACATCACCCTCCAAGGAATATTGACCTGTATCGCTATTTATCGCACAACATGGGAGCGACTGCAAACTTTTTCAAACGGTTCAGCGATTTGAGATCAAGAGTTTGCGATGATCTTCTCCAATAACCCGTACCGATGTGACAGCAGTTGATTTCAGTTTTACCAGATCGGCGGAAGTGATCAGTGCAACCACATGGCGGCCCGAATCCCACAGGGAAGGGAAGCGCCCCTCTTCCATAAACCAGGCAGATTGGTCCCCCCGCTGGGCCCCAAACTCAAGTTCCCCCATGCTCCCGGCCAAAATCACCCGCCGTCCGGCATAAAAGGGCAATCCCTGCTCGTACCCCACGCTCACCACCGCCGTATCGGGCCCCGCATTCTCCTTCACCATGCGGCAGAGTTCCCGTGAACTTGCCATTTTTTCCGACACCAGCGGCAACACGACATGGGGCGCGGTCAGGGAAAGCAAAATCCCCCCCGTGACCAGAGTAATAAACAGTGGGGCCACCTTGCCGTCCCGTACGAAAACAAAGGCCATCACCCCTTCGAGCAGAAAGAGGGAACCGAGCAGCATCCCACCGGTGGGGGTCGCAAAGGGGATGGCCCCAAAAAGAGGAAGAGAGGCAAAAGGATAGGCGATGAAACCGCACCCGATAGCCACAAGTACTGAGGCCACCAGCAGACCGGATTTCCGGGGAATGACGCTGTCATCCAGACAGCGGCTGAATAACCGCCCGACCAGCAGGGAAAGCGGCGCAAAGACCGGTAAAATGTACGGTATCAGCTTGGAGTGGGATTTTGAAAAGAACAGGAAGATAAAACCTGCCCAGATGAGCAGATAGATCAGGCGATCTCCCTGCTCCCCCTTCCGGTCACGCCAGGCCTGGACAACGGCTGAGGGGACAAAAAAAGACCAGGGCAACATGGTCAGGAGCAGTATGGGAATAAAAAACCATATCGGCTGATAACGACCGTGAACATTGCTGAGGAAACGCTGAAAATGTTCATGGATGAAAAAGAAGTGGGCAAACTCCGGATTCCTGAGTGACACCAGCACGAACCAGGGGGCAGCGACGGCAATAAACAGTAGCAGGCCACTTGGCAGTGCCATTTTTCGGAGCAGTGACCAGCGCCGGCATAACAACAGGTACAGAAAAACAACTCCCCCCGGCAGGACGAACCCGATGAGACCCTTGGCCAGAAGAGCCAACGCGGCAAAAAGATAAAACAGGTAATAATGGCGATATTTGTGTGGTTCATTTTCCCGCGACGCCAAGAGGAATGAGCCGATTGCCACCGTCATGCAGAAGGTCAGGGTCATGTCGGTCAGATTGATGCGGCTTTGGATCAGGAAGCCGGTGGCCGAACCAAGTATCAGGGCACCCAGGAATCCCTCCCGACGCCCAAAGATCTTTCTCCCCAGATAGTAGGTGAACAGCACCGTCAATAACCCGCAGAGTGTGCCGGGAAAACGGCCGGCAAATTCCGTTTCGCCACACAATTTCATCGAAATAATGTTGAGCCAGTAATGTAACGGCGGTTTTTCAAAATATTTTACATAATTGAGCATGGGCGTCACAAAATCACCCCGTTCAAGCATCTCCCGGGGGATCTCACTGTATCGCCCTTCGTCCGGCTCCATCAACGGAAGACGGCCGAGAAACTGAAAGAAGGCGATACCAAAAAGCACCGTAAGTACGGACAGATCCTTACGGGCCGTGACCGTTCTGGAGGTAATAAATTCAAAAAGAGACTTCATATAATTCCCTCGGGACATTTAGGAGCTGTAAACAAAAAAAAGGTATGGAGGTTACTCCATACCCTGTACCGTGATGGTACATATAAATCAAGATTTTAAATGGCCCCCGTCACTAAAACGGAGCGCCGGCCTATGCCTTAATATTGGTCGTCAATTCACTTTTAGACATCAGGTCTTCAGTTTTTGCAACCATTTCTGTCGGAATCTGGTAAATAACGTTGTTGTTGCTGTCAAGAAACTTTATCCGTACCTTACCCTGCGGATTATAGGACTCAACGATATGACTCATGGTCCGCCCCGGCTTGGCACCGGTTCCGGTCGCTGCCACAACAGGCTGCTTAACCGGGGCAACTGTCTTGCTGTTGGCACTGGTATCCATACTGTTCGCCTGTGCCACCTGTGCTGCAAGGGAAGTATCCTTCGCCCCCCCATCCTTTGTAGCCATCGCTGGCACATGGGGAGAAGGCAACTTGTAAGAAGCAGTATCAGCTGTAATTGAACTTAATCCCATAACACACCTCCACACGCTCTGCTCGAACCATGCCGCAGCAGGTTACTACGCAGTAACGTGTATCCCCTTGGCCGTTTTCCCCGTGACATTCCCCGCCAGTGCCTGCGAAGGAGACCCTCCCCCACCTGCCAGCTTCTGCAATGCCTGCCTGGAGATTGTTACCGTATCGGTCTTGGACGCCTGAACAGATTTCAAAGCATCCTGTTTTACCTGAGGAGCAGCCGTAGCCACGTCCAACCTGACCTGCGGATTTACCTGCCCTTGATTCACACCATACTGAGAAATAGTATTCAACATACCCACCTCCAGTTAAACTCCACCTCTTATCATCACTATCGGCACATCTCAAAAATACTTGAAAGAAAAATATATTAAAATAGCCTCATCATAATATAAAGAACTACCTTTCGTTATCGTGCTTTCTCACACAGGTAACATCATACGGTTTGCCCCTGAAATCCTTCATGTACGTATAGAGCATTCCCGCCTCGGTACATTTGTTGATTTTTGCGTCCAGCTCTTCCTGACTGACGTTGGAGCATGCTCCCAGTAACAGTGCCAAAATAAGAACGGTCATCGTTTTCATAAAGATATCTCCTTAATCAATTAATAATATATGGCCTTCATACCGACCGATGCTCCATTAATACCACAAATCCATCTCTGTGCAACTGCTATTTCAAATGGTGGCATTGCATTACATGTGTTCACATTTTGGGGAGTGCGCCTCGATAGTACCTGACTTCAAAAATGTTGCACTGGCTAAAACATACCATGACTCATGTCGAGCAATGTGATAATTTGGCGCACATCCTTTTTATATCTGCATGAAATGAGTACGCATGAACCGGATACGGTTGTGAGGAGGTACCTGGTGAAAGAAAGATTTATCCAGTTCTATTTTGCGCTTTCCTTGCGCACCCACCTGATTCTGCTCGCAATCCTGCTGGCAATCCCCACAATTATACTTATCTTGCATTCAGGAATTTCCCAGCGTGAGGAAGCGATTCATAAGGGGCAGGGAGAGGCCCGCCGGCTTGTCAACACCATCTCAATGGAGCAATACAACCTGACCGGAGACGTGGAACAGCTACTGGTCGCACTGGCACAGATTCCCGATATCCGAGAACATCGTACAAAATCGGCCAATGCCATGCTGGGGAAAATCCTCAGGGACAGCCCCCATTTTGGCAATATCGTTGTTGCCGAACCTGACGGAACCATTTGGGCCAGCGGACTTACGACAACCCTCACATTGTCTCTGAAAGAAAAACGTTCTTTTCAAAATGCACTGAAAACAAAAAAATTCTCCTCCGGCGAGTATACAGTGGGGTCCATTTCCGGCAAGCCCACCTTTGGCTTTGCCTATCCGCTGCTAAACGAACAGGGAGAAGTGGAACTCGTCATGGCGGCCATTGTCAATTTCGATTTTTACAACTCGCTGCTTAGCCAAAATGATTTGGCAAAGGACATTTCGTTTAGTTTTATCGATAGAAACGGAGTTATTGTCCATAGAAACAGCTTCGTTGAACGGTATGTGGGCAAAAAAATCGAGGACGGGGCCTTTCAGCGCATGAAGAGTGGACCATCCAAGGACACCCATACTGAAACAGACAATTCAGGCATCGACCAGATTGTTTCCTATCGGGCCATGAGACTTCCCGGTGAGCAGTATCCGTACCTCTATATACGTGCCACCATGCCAACGAAACGGGCACTGGAAAAGGCACTGCGCGCAGAGCTGATTAACATTGCCATTCTCTCCCCCCTGCTGCTGATAGCTATTGCTACGGCTATCCCCATCGCTGACCACTGTTTCATCAGACGTATTAATAAACTTCGGGATGCCGCCCTCCGCCTTGCATCGGGTGATCTCCAGGTGAGGGCTTCGGATTCCGTACGTGGTGGCGAGTTAGGAGAACTTGCTCTTGCTTTCGACACCATGGCTCACCAACTGGCCGAAAGGGAACATATTCTGTCACAGAGCCAACGGGAACTGCACAACCTGAATGAGAGCCTGGCAAAAAGAGTTGATGCGGAAACGGAGAAGCGACTGACCCATGAACGCCTGCTGGCACGCCACGCTCGACTGGCGGCTATCGGCGAAATGATCGGAGCCATCGCCCACCAGTGGCGTCAGCCACTTGCCACACTCGGAGCCACCATTCAAGGCATTCGCATGGCGTGGGAAACCAACTGTATTGACGATACCTTTATGGAAACAGCCGAGCTCGATGCACAGGCGCAGATCTACCATATGTCAGACACCATCGAAGGTTTCAGAAATTTTTTCCGTCCGGAAAAAATGGTGGAACAGATTGATATCAGGAAAGTTGTTGCCGATGTGGTTCCGCTGGTTATTTCACAATTTTCTGATTCCGGAGTCGCCTTGGAAGTGACTGACAACACCGATGAAACCATCTTTAAAATCAGCGGTTATCAGAACGAGCTGAAGCAGTCCATTCTCAACCTGGTCAGCAACTCCCTCGACTCTATTTTGGAAAGAAGACTCACTTCCGGCAAAACCGATGCAGCAGGCCGGGTTACCATCTCACTCGGCAACACGGAGGATACGGCGGTCATCCAGGTGCAAGATAATGGTTGCGGTATTCCGGCAGAGTTCTCCGAAAAGGTCTTTGAGCCTTATTTTACCAGCAAGTCCTCGAACAAGGGGACCGGAATCGGGCTTTACATGTCAAGGCTGATCGTTGAAGAAAGCATGGGGGGACGTCTGAGCTACACCAGCGGAACGGAGGGAACCATTTTTAAAATTGAATTGGTAAGGAATTCCTCCGAGGGAGAGAATAATGGATAACAAGCTGCCGCTCACAGTTCTCTATGTTGAGGATGAACCAAAGTTGAATGAGCGCATCTGCATTGTACTCAGAATGCACTTCACCTCTGTCATCACTGCGGAAAATGGTCGTGAAGGTTTGGAAATCTGCCTCCGCGAGCAACCGGACATTGTGGTCAGTGACATTAAAATGCCCATTATGGACGGACTGGAAATGACGGCCCGGATCCGGCAGAATACATCCGATGTACCGATTATTCTCACAACGGCATTCACGGAAACCGAATATCTGCTGAGGGCCATTGAGCTTGGCGTGTGCGCCTATGTCAGAAAACCCCTGGATTGCCGCCAACTCATTGAAACCATAACCCGCGCAGCCGGTCCCATTCTTCAGAAAAGAGAACTTGAGACAATTCGACGGGGGGAACAATCCTCACTGGAGCTGCTGATAGGGGCCAGCCCCGCAATGCAGAAGGTGATACATCAGGCACGTCGCATTGCCAACACGGACTATTCAATCTTGATACAGGGAGAAACCGGCGTTGGCAAATCGCGGCTCGCTTCAATCATTCACGGGCTGAGCAATCGTAAGAACAGGAGATTTATTCCGGTTACTCTGGGCACACTGTCGGAAACGCTGGTGGAAAGCCAGCTTTTTGGCCACGTCAGGGGTGCTTTTACCGGAGCCGTCTCTGCCGCAAAAGGTCTTTTTGAAGAGGCCGATGGCGGCACGATTTTTCTTGATGACGTGGACTGTGCCTCTCCAACCATCCAGGCCAAGATTCTCCAAGTGGTCGAGCAAAAACAATTTTATCCCGTTGGAGCAACAAAACCGGTCGCTGTTGATATCCGGATCATTACCGCCAGCAATCGGGATCTGTACAGTGAAGTCAATGCCGGCAATTTCAGGGAAGATCTCTATTATCGGCTCAACGATCTGGTTATTACCCTCCCCCCACTCCGTGAACGGAGGGAAGACATCCCTGAAATGGCCCGGACGTTCCTCAATGACATTTCTAATGAGCGTGGCAGGTCAGTGCCCCGTTTGACTCCAGAGGCACTATTCATACTTCACAATCACCCCTGGCCCGGCAATGTCAGGGAGTTACGAAGTGTGATGAAGAGGGGGGCACTCTTTGCAGAGGAATATATTTCCGGAAATGATTTGGCTTCCGTGATCGGCACTCCCCAAGGCCAGAGTCAAAATCCACAGACAGCCAACCGATTAACCCTTGATGAAATCAAGCGCCAGGCAGTGAATCAGGCACTTGAAGCCACAGGTGGCAAAAAAATGGAGGCGGCTCGTCTGCTCGATGTTGATTATGGTAGCTTCAAACGAATGCTTGAAAAATATCAGAGTTAGACATAACGTCGTCCGGTTAGTTTTTTGCGTGAGGCCACTGTTCGCCCTCATCCGCCCTGACGGGCACCTTCTCCCAGAGGGAGAAGGAAAAAAACGCAACCCTTCTCCCCCCCGGGAGAAGGTGGCCGAAGGCCGGATGAGGAGATAAGGCAACGTTTTTCGCCACGCAATTTTCTAACCGGACAACACTGAGTTAGCTCTTCATTTTACCCACCCCTCCCTCTTCACAACTCCTCATTTTGCACACCAGAACAGTACTGACGAATACCATAATACGTGTGAATTCAGCTCATTACATTTATGGCACACCTATTGCTGTACTAATCCCAAGTAAAAGTATTTGTTTACCAGTCAGGGTATCCATGAAAAGCACTATTATGACCGGTATAGCCGATGGTGACGGCATTATGAACAGGGGGCCACTCTGCAGCTATTTAACGGAGCCGTTTCCTGAATGCTACTGTAAACAGCTATCGAGTGCCAACATCCCCAAAATTATCAGATTCTGTGCAGGAGATTTCAAACTCTGTGGCGTGTACTTGAACCACGGGGCGGACAACATACTATAACAGACTTATATAGTGCCATTCTTTAAGCGTAGCCATCTGTTTATACATACAAAAGGAGGTTCACCCCATGTTAGTTTTTTTTGCCATACTGGCACTAGCCCTGTCCGCCGTTTCTCTGCAATTTTACTGTTACACTCTCTACAGAAAGTCCCACTAGAAATTGATCGGGGAGCCATTGCATGCCACGAAAGAAAGTTAATCCACGCTACCGGGTTGTCTCCGTGCGGCTGAGTGAGTCGGAACATACGTTCCTGAAGGATTTTATATCTGAATCAAAGACAAGTATATCCGAGCTGATGCGACAAACGGTTGCATATCTCATGGTGGCTGCTCCGGCGCAAAACCTGATACTACGATCAAAAGAGCTTAACGAACAGTAGCTTGGAAACCGGTCACAACGAATACACCACGGCACCTAATGAATGACTTATTTTTCTCAAGTAACCAATTATGCAAAGGAGTATTAGCATGATTAAGTCCGAACTTACGCAGGCACTTTCAGATTATCGGGGTATCAGCTATCGGGCAGCTGAAAGAATTGTCAATGAGATTTTTGACGGTATGTTTGAAGAACTTGCAGGCGGGGGACGAATCGAAATACGGGGGTTTGGCAGCTTTACAAACCGGCATTACGACACGTATCAGGGACGAAATCCGAAGACCGGAGAAATAATAACCGTCCGGCCCAAAAAAATCGCCTTTTTCAAAGTGGGGAAAGAATTGCGGGAGTCCCTGGCCCAATCGACTGATACAGAGCCCCCCGCTCCCACGAACGTAAGGAGCGAGGAGGGTAGCTAAGGTTTTACGGGCAGTTAACGTTCCCGCAGAGAACCCGAAAAGGTCTTATTCAAAGGTTTCGTCAAATAATGCATGACCGTCTGCGTGCCGGTTTTTACTTCAACAAGGGCGGTCATTCCCGGTTTTATTTCAATTTTTTTATCTGGTTTCTTTTTGTTATGTTCTGCAATACTTGGCTCATCAATCTCAACATGAACCCGGTAATAGACCACCTCGCCTTGCCTGCTTTCCTCGTTAATCGCATCCGGGCTCACATAGGTAACCGTCCCGTTAAAAAAACCGTAAATTGAGGTGTCAAATGCATCCAATTTTATGGACGCGACTTGTCCTCCTTTTACGTGGGTCAAATCCACCGGTTTAAGCTTGGCTTCAATGATCAACTTGCTGTCAGTCGGCAACATTTCCAGGACGACGTCACCCGGCTTGATCTTCGCTCCTGGCGTTGTAAAGGTAATTCTTTTCACAATACCATTTGCCGGAGAGAGTATGTCGGTCCGCTCCACCACCGTTGAGCGTTCTGATAAGGCCTGCAACTGGGTGGACAAATCCTCCTCAACCTTTGTCATCTCCGCCTGGGCATCCTGAAAATATTTGTTGCGCCGTGAATTTATCTGGCCGCTCAACTCGGCAACCTGTCGTTCAAGCCGAATAACTTCGGTCTTCCCGATATCGCCGCTGGCCAAGAGCGGCTTGTTAAGCGCCAGCTCATCACTGGCAAGCGTATGTACCTGCTCCAGAGACTCTATGTCCATTTTCAGTGCCTGCTGACGCCGGTTAAACAACTCGGTCTGATTTTTCACAAAGTGCGGATATACCTTGACATCTTCGGGAAACACCAGTGCTTTATTAAAGACTTCTGCGTTCAATCGCACCAGAGCTGCCTTGAGTGCTGCGACCTTCCCCTTTGAGTCATTCTGGGCAGCAAGGGCCTGATTCCGCTCCAGCTTCACAAGAAGTTGCCCTTTGCGCACGGCCTCCCCCTCCCGTACCAGCAGTTCGGAGATGACCCCATCACTCGCACTCTGGACCATCTGGGTTCGCGCCATTGCTATAACCTGTCCCCGCGCGGTCGACACGATATCCAGTTCGGACCTGCCAGCCCATACAAGAAAAATGACAATAAGTGTCACAGACATAAGCAGGACCACGTACGGCCAGCTTCCCCGCGTTCGTTTCGTATCATGCACCATTGTTCCCTCCTTGATTGGTCGGATTTGGCCCGTTTTGGCTCAGTTTTTCCAACACGGCATCGCGGGGACCATCCATCACGAGCCCCCCCTGATTGAACACTATAATTCTTTGTACGAGACCGAGTAACTTCGGTTTATGGGTTACCAGCACGAATGTATGTTCCGCCTTTACCTGTTGGGCCAGGGCGAAAATAACCCGTTGCTCGTAACTATCGTCAAGGGAAGCGGTTGGTTCGTCGAACAGCCACAGATCGGGCTTTGAAAGGATCATCCGCGTGATGCCGATAAGCTGCTTCTGACCTCCCGAAACCCCGCCCCCCCCTTCCGCTATTTCCATATCCAGCCCCTTGGGATTACTATTCACTATGTTAATCAGCCCTGTCAGGTTACAGGCCGTCAACAGCTCTTCATCGGACGCCCGCGGATTTCCAAGAAGCAGATTATAACGTAATGTCCCCCCGAAAAGATGAACATGCTGCGGAAGATACCCTATAGAATCACTGAGATGGGGGCGTGAAATCTGCTGAAGATCAAGTCCGTCCAACAGCACATGGCCGCTCTGAGGTTTGTAAAGCCCTGCCAGTAACTTGAGCATGGTACTTTTACCGCCGCCAATGGGGCCAATGATGCCGATCTTTTCACCACGTTCGATGACAAGTCTTTTCACCGACAGTGCTTCCCTCCGGCCTCGATAGGAAAACTGGATATCTTCAAGCAGATAACTCCCTTGAAACGTCACTGAATGTATGGGACGATCAACATCATGGTTGTCCAACTCCAACTTGAACACTTTCTCAAGTTCGTCCAGAGACGCTTTGGCGTGCCCCCATTGGACGATAAGACCGGGCAGCATCCCAACCGGTGCTAAAACCCGACCGGACAAAATGGAACAGGCGATGATCCCCCCCGTAGTCAAATCAGTGCTCGTGGACGCGATATAGGCACCGGCGCAGACCAGCATCACATAGGAGAGCTGTTGTACCATGGCAGAGAGGTAGGACGCGGTTTCGCTGCACCGTTTCACCTTGTCAGAATCGTCAATGACCCTGCGACTCAACTGATCCCAGCGGCTCAGGAGCTGCCACCCCATACCGGAAGCTTTGAGGGACTCGGCACCTTCCACAACTTCAACCAACAGTCCGACCTTTCTATTGGAACCAGCCACGCCGTTCTTCGTGTAGTGGGCAATTTTAGACTTAGACATAAAGCCTATCGCCATGGCCAACGCAAAAAACACCAGCACCACCGTTGCAATCTGTGACCCCGCAATAGATACGATTACAAAAAGAAAAAGGAGGGCAAACGGGGCATCGTTAAAGGCAAACATGGTGGCGGTTGTGGCAAAACTGCGTATCGTTTCGTAACTGCGAACCTGGGCTGCCAACGTCCCCACACTCCCCGGAAGCTGATCCATACGGATACTCAGGATGCGTCTGAATACCTTGTGAGAGAGCTCATGATCCATCTCCTTTATGCCGTCCTCTAAAATAAGACTGCGTGTTTTCCTGATTATCAATTCCAGCAATACCGCCATAAAAACCCCAACGGTCAGGGTTGTCAGCGTTTCAAGTCCATGGGTTGGAATAACCCGATCATAGATTTGCATTGAATAGAGTGAGGAGGCGAGGGCGAGGATATTGCATATGACGGAGGCACCGCTTGCCATCATGAAGACCCGTTTATGCTTGAGAATTTCATCGACAAACATGCGCCGCACTGAAACGTCACGGGTTGGATCCGCAATAGTCGGCAACTGCACATAGCGCCCATTGCCCGGAAAACCGTCCAGGTAGCTTGTGCCTTCCTTCCCTTCGATGAGCCATTTCCCCTGATCGGTCAAAGCGCAGACAATCCGGCACCCCATGCCGGGAAGCAGTGCAATCATGGGAAGGGCACTCGGTACCGGCACCGGGTGCCACACGGGGGCACAGGATCCGAAAGCATCAAACAACCGGTCGATGACAACGCCGTCAATGTCATGGGCTTGGGAATCATCAATCCCATCGATTGACTTTTCCAGTTCAAAAACAATCTGCTTGGACAAGCGGGGCAAATCTACCTGCAATGAACTACAACGGTCAGCAAGCCATTTAATATCAATGGTCGTGACATTTCTCGTTTCGATAAGAGGTTCCATAGGTCAGTTATTTTCCTTGTGAGACCATGATTGATTTCCTGCATACAATCGCAAACGGTACTCCGAAGCAACGAACAGCGACTCAGCATCGGCCATCTGTTGCTCGGTTTGAGTCAGTTCACGGAGCGCATTAAGTACATCGAGCCAACTTCGTTTTCCGGCAATAAACATCCGCTTATATGACTCCAGCACGTCACGGGAAGACGATACAATATGGGTCGCAACTTTCAGTCGAACAAAGGAACTGACGCAATCATTATAGTCCGATGCTATCTGTGTCAGCAGATCTCTCCGGGCAACCTCAGAGATTTCCTTCTGCCCGGAAACCCTCTCCCGGACACTTTTAATGTCTGAATACGTCGAGAGCCCGGCACCAGGCGTATACGAAATATTCAGATAAACCCTGGCCGCCTCTTTCACCGGATCCTGGGTGAACAACCCGTTCTGATACTCTGCCTTAACGCTCAGTGACGGCCAGAGTGAGGACTTTTGCAATTCCAGCTGCTGCGTGGCCACGTCCACCTCCGCATCATACCGAAGCATCGTAGGATGTTTTTTCACAATACTGCGTAATTCGTCAGGATTGAATTTGGGGGGGAGTGAAGAGGTCCCGGTGGTAATATCAATATCATCGGCGTTAACCGGTTTCCCGACAAGCTGTCCTAGCTTTGCGAGGGACGTTGATTTCATTGACTTCAAGATAGACAAATCGCTGACACCCTGACTTAATCGCGATTCAACCAGAGACAGATCGGCCTGGGCCGACACGCCATTCAGAACTCTGCGTTTAATCATCTCAACAAATTCTTCAAGTCGCCGATTGCCCTCAAGCTGTGCGGTAACCCTCAGCTGACTTTGCTTAAAAGCCTGATACACCGTAAGCACCTGGAGGGCCAGATTGTATTTCGCCTCGGCGACAGAAAGCTCGGCTGATCTGGCCTGTGACTTCGCTATGGCGAAGGTGGAAGTCAACCGTCCCCCGGTCCAGACAGGCTGCTGGATTCCAACAGTATACATCCGGTCATAGACACCGAGAGCAGGATCATTATTTCCCACCTGCTGAAGCTGTACATAGGGAGAGGGGAAGAACTGCCAATATGCCGAATCAATGGCCGATGTGGCACTGGCAGAAAAATAGCGCCGTGACATGATCTGGGGATTTTTAGCAACAGCTTCTTCAATCAGCGCGTCAAGGGTCCACGCCACCGGTTTGTCCAGTGTCGGTGACGGGGGAACACCCGCCGTCTGGTCAGTTTCAGACGTTATAAACGTCGTCTCCTGGTCGGAATGCGCGACTGACGGGACACCCCACCCCATCAGCATCACCACCAGCATAATCAACATTACTCCGGGTGCCTTTTCTGCTATACGTATCAAAGAGAACCTCCGGTCACAGCATGAAACTTCACCATATATACGTCCCCACGCTCCTGAGCTCAGGAGACCTTTGCATCAGCCGATTCGAAGCACGCGGGACCGATCATCCTCGCAATAGGCTCGCCACATTTTGGCAAGCAGGCTCTCGAAATTCCGCACATACCGATCAATATCGCACAGTCGGGAATCTGCCATCCGCTCCCGGAAGCCCGACCGGTCTTGCCGTAACTCCACACGCTGGGAAGCAAGACGGACTGCCACGGCCACATATTCATCTTCGGACGAGGCAACCCACCCAGGCTGTCTCAATGAATTCATGAAACTTGCCCCCATGCGACCGACAAAATTATTTCCTTCCAGTGTCACCACCGGAATTCCCATCCAGAGTGCCTGGAGTGTCGTCGTACCGCCGTTATAGGGTGTCGGGTCAAGGGCAATATCCATATCTCCGTACTCCTGCATCATATCTGCAAGGCCGGTAGGCCCTCGCATAATCAGCCGTTCCGGCACGATGCCCCGCTCTAAAAACAGTGCGGCAAACCGGGCCCGGACAATTTCATCCCGGAGTGATGGGGCTTTGAGTAAAAGCCGTGAATCGGGTACCGCCCGGAGAATCCGGGCCCAGAGATTGATTGTTTGCGGTGAAATTTTCATAGCGTTATTGAATGAACCAAAAACAACCGGTTCCCCGTGGGGGCGTGGCGGCGGCAGGGGGTACTCATCCACCGATGCCCAGCAAAACACGCTATCCGGCATCAGGGCCAGTCCTTCACTGAACAGATGGGCCTGTTCTGGCGGGCTCACCACACCATCGCCGATCAGCCAGTCGATGGTGGCCAGACCAGTTGAATGGGGATATCCGAGAAAGGTAGCCTGTACCGGAGCTCCCCGCATCGCGAATACACCCAAACGGTGTGAAGAGGTGTGCCCGGCCAGATCAACCAGAACGTCGACTTTATCGGCAATAATGCGACGCTGTAACGCCACATCATCCATATTTCCCGTCTCAATCCACTCGTCAGCACATTTCATGGCCTGACGGGTGTACCCATCGCACATGGTACCGGTATGATACACGTAGAATTCAAAATCAGCATGGGTGTGGCGCAGAAGAACCGGCAGCATAAATACGTTCACCGGATGCTGACGGTGCAGGTCACCGGTCACGTAACCAACGCGGATACGACGTTCCACCGAGCGGACGTTGGTAAAGAGGGTCTTCTGCTCCACGGCGGCAGTAATCGGAAGACATAAACTGCGATGCAGGTCAGCAACGTCCCCGGCCGTAAGATCATCCTGATACAATGCCGTCATCGCAAGGCTGGATGCCAGTCGGGACAACGGATCTCCGCTGGAGTCATACGCTTTCTGCATAATCTCCAGATATTCTTTCGCGTCTCCCATCATTCCCCGCACCCGCGCATCCAGTAAAGGGACGTCCTCATTATCGGAGGCCAGCTCCATCAGGCGTCCCAGGCTCGTACGACAATCCGCCAGGCAATATACATCGGCCTGAATTTTCGCCAGTTTCAGCAGCGTTGGCACGTCATCAGGCCGCCAGAGCAGGGCTTTATTGAGGAGCTCAATGGCTTCCTGCCAGTAATTATATTCATACACTCTCATCGCCAGGGTTCCTAAAAAATCAGGATTTTCCGATAACGATGCCCGGGCAAAAGCTTTCTCAGCGGCGACATCATTGCCCACTCGCACCAAGGCCTCTCCCAGATACATCATTGAGCCAAAGCGTATGGGCCGTATATCCAGCAAGCCGGAAAACGCGGCAATAGCTCCCTCCGCATCACCCGCCTGAAGCCGCCAAAGCCCCATAAAATGTAATGACTCACCGACTATTGGCTCAAGGGAACATGCCCGCCGGAGCGACGGGGCAGCTTCAACCTTGTCTTCTCCCAGTTCCTGCAAGCGAGCCAGATACAACCACGTCAGCCAGTCACCGGGGTACTGTGTTACCTGCTTCAAAAACTGTCTGGTCAGCACTGCTCTCTCCGAAGGTTCTCCCCTCCCCAGCAGAAACGGCAGACTATCATCATTGTGCCACCCAACCAGATCAAGTGCCTCCACACGGGAACGGACACTCCCATCGAGCCGAACCGCTTGTCGAGCAGTGTAGCCAGCCTGCCACAGCAGTTTTCCTGCCCGGTAAACGTGGGCCAATTGCAACCAGACCGCAGGTTGGAGAGGCTTGGTGGCCAAAGTAAGCCACAGCGGCCCCGGATTATTCTGCCTTCCCCTTTTTGTCACACACTGCCCCCGCCTGACTTAAGAAACACCCTCAAGTACATTTATTTATCTCCAGTGTAATGTGACAAAGGTAAAAGTGCGGTTCAAACAAATATTCGTTAATTAATAATATACCAATAATATCAATGTGATATATAAAACTTATCACAAATCAACTGGCTATTATGACCACTGGTATAGTCATAATAACCAGTGCGCCGTGAATAGGGAGGATCATCAGATTAACGGGCTGTTTTTTTATACATTTGGCTTACAAATCAAGCTTTACTGTACTGTTATCTTTCGCCATGTTAGACTGTGGGCATCACACGACCCATTCATGGGCATACTGCGGAGAAATTAACACTATGCATACAAGTCCCCTGCTGATCGTCTGTCTTGCCATCGGGTGTGGTGCCCTGCTTGGACGTATCAGCATCAAAAAAGTTTCTCTTGGCGTTGCCGGCGTGTTATTTGCGGGCATCATGTGCGGTTTTCTTGAGCCAACCGTCAAGCCGCCTGATGCCTTGGCCACCTTTGGTCTTGCCCTGTTTGTCTATGCGATCGGGCTTTCTTCCAGCGACTTCCTGATAGACACCTGGTCCCATGGCGGGTGGCGCTACCTGCTGATCCCTCCAGCAGCACTTGGTGCAGCGTTCGGGGTTGATATTATTGTGTCCCGCATGCTCAACATTCCTGCGAGCACAGCGGCAGGTGTCTTTGCCGGGGCACTGACAAACACCCCTTCTTTGGCCGCTGCGACAACCGCACTTGGCGCAATGGGTGCGGAAGCAACCCTGGGCTACGCCATGGCGTATCCGCTCGGTGTATTAATTCCGATTCTCATGCTCTCGCTCCCCTTCAGACATGAAACGCCCAATACGGGAGACAAACTCTCACGGGCAGTAATACTGGTAGGTAATCTCAGATCCCCCGGCGAATCGGTAACCGGCATTCTGGAGAGAAGTTCACTACCCATTCGTTTTGCCCGGTGCGTGCGAGGTACAGAACAGTTCGTCATTTCAGGTAATTCGGTTATTATGAATGGCGATATCGTCACCGTCATCGGATTGTCACCGGACATACAACGCGCCACGGAAGTTCTCGGTTCCGAATCTACCGACGAAATCCTCAACGACAGAAGTCAGCTTGATACACGGCGGATTTTCGTTTCAAATCCGCAGCTCTGCGGAAAAACACTCCGCCAGATTGGTGTATTCAGAAATTTCGAGGGTCTGGTAACAAGAGTGAGGCGGGGAGACAGGGACTTTATTCCTACGGCCGACACCACCATACTGCCGGGGGACCGTTTGCGGATAATTGCACCGCGAGAGAATCTTGCCGCAATTTCCGAGTTTATCGGTGACTCCTACCAGGAAGCAAGCGAGTTCAATATCCTTACCTTTGGGCTGGGTCTTGCCATGGGAATCGGTCTTGGTACGGTGGATATCAATCTGCCGATGGGGTTAGGAGCCTTTGAAATCGGACCGGTTGCCGGCTGCCTGATTGTGGCACTCGTGCTTGGTGCCCTCGGCAGAACAGGACCGCTGACCTGGTACCTCCCCTACGGGGCATCCATGTCCCTGCGTCAACTGGGGCTCGTCCTGTTTCTTGCCTGTGCCGGCATCAAGGCAGGTAGCCTGCTTTGTTCCGCACCGCTGGATGGCCGTGCCGTCATTCTCGGAATCTGTATCACCACCGTCACCTGCCTGGTGTCTATCGTGCTGGCCCGTATAATCGCAGGCAAATCATGGCCCTTCATCGGTGGCATACTCGCCGGTGTTCAGACACAACCGGCTGTTCTCGGCTTTGCTGCCGGGCGCTGCGGCAACGAACGGGTCGAGGCAGGGTACTCTGAGACCTACCCGTTAAGTATGCTACTTAAGATAGTTCTCGTTCAAATTTTTTTACTGTTTATGAGATGATATTTCCGGACACATGGTGTTAATATTTCGCTTCGGTTTTTTAATAAATCATGGTAAACAAACTCATTATTTTATGTTTATGAAACAATGTTTTTAACGACAGCTACTTAATTTCAGCGGGGAGACTCTCGATGAATTCTTTACTTACGCGACTGGGCATCAGAACCAAGCTTATTCTACTCTTTGTATTCATCAAGGTAATCCCTCTGCTGCTCCTGGCAGTTCTTGCGTGGCAGGGAGTTGCCCGACTCGGACAGAAGGTGTCCGAGCGTAACACCGTCATGACCAACAGCGTGCGCGAAACGGTGGGCCAACTGAGCGATGTCATGACAAAGGAGTCGGTGCGGGCACTTGATGTCAAGTCACGTGAGCTGATTGAACGCCTCACAACCGATACGGCCCTTGCTGTTGGCGATTTCCTCCGGGCCCGTGACAACGATATTCTGCTCGCTGCCACCCTCAACCCATCGGAAAATGACTTTGACAAATTCGTCAGTAACCGGAAACGATTGCTGGCGGTACCGGGTACGTGGGTTCTCAGCCCCGATGAAAAGGGGTGGACACCTGATGTTTCTCTCAAAAACAGTCAGCCGATCATCACACCCGACAACCCGGAGAACAAACAGGACTTTAACTACCGTCCATCTGACCATGTCACTACCCGACAAAACAAACCGCTCTACCACGAAATAACGTTTGTCGATCTGAACGGTCTGGAAAAGGTGAAGGTAACAACATCCGATCTGCTCCCCCGCGATTTGAGAAACATTTCCGTCAAGAGAAACACCTACGCCGGGGCGGAGAATTACTTCTCCGAGCTGAAACGATTGAAACCGGGAGAAATTTATGTTTCCGATGTCATCGGTCCCTACGTACGCTCACATTATTACGGCACCGTAACCCCTGAAGCGGCAAAACTGGCAAAAGTCCCCTTCGATCCGAAGAATGAAGCATATTCCGGAAAAGAAAACCCTGTGGGAAAACGTTTCAAGGGGATCATCCGCTGGGCAACGCCGGTAGTCAAAGGGGGGAAAATAATCGGCTATGTGACACTGGCCCTTAACCATGACCATGTCATGAGTTTCACCGACAATCTGATGCCCACAGAAGATCGCTACACACCGATAGCCGACGCATCAAACGGCAACTATGCCTTCATGTGGGACTATCTTGACCGCAACATTGCCCATCCCCGGCACCAGTCGATCATCGGCTTTAACCCCAAAACCGGCGATTATGAGACACCCTGGCTGGAAGCAACTCTGTACAACGGATGGAAAGAAAGTGGCAAGCCGCTCCGTAATTATCTTGCCGGCATACCGGTTTTTGACCACCAGAGCCGCGAAAAAAAGCCCTCCAAGGAGCTCATCAAGGAAGGTATCCGGGGCCTTGATGGCCGCTATCTCAATTTCGCCCCACAATGTCAGGGTTGGTATGACCTTACCAAGCAGGGTGGCTCCGGTTCTTTCACCATTCTCTGGTCGGGGGTCTGGAAGTTGACTACTGCCGCCACCATTCCCTATTTCACCGGAAAGTATGGAAAAACGCCCCGTGGTTTCGGCTATGTGACAATCGGTGCCAATGTGGATGAATTTCACAAGTCCGCAACCGCCACGAAATCATTACTTGACACCAAGGTAAATACCTATGGTGAACAGATGAAAAAAGCGGCTAACGACACTCAACGTATGATATCATCAAACATGCAGACAACGGCATGGTCCCTTGCCGGCTCCACATCTCTGATGATCGGACTGGTCATTCTGATTGCCATCTGGCTCGCCAACATGCTGACACGAAGGGTGACCCTGCTGACCGACGGTCTGGCAAAGATCGAACAGGGCAACTTTTCGTACCGTATTGAAAAGGGAAGCAACGACGAGATGGGACAACTTGCCGACTCCATCAACCGGATGGCCGACAGCGTCGAATATTCGTTCCAACAGGTTGAGGGGGCACGTAAGCGCGCGGAAGAGGCAAACCGCATGAAGAGTATTTTTCTTGCCAGCATGTCCCATGAGCTGCGTACACCGCTCAACGGCATCCTTGGCTTTGCCGAGTTACTGAAACTCGATCTTCAAGATCCTGAGCAGCAGTCCTATGCCGACACTATTCACAGCAGCAGTCAGCACCTCCTCAACCTGCTGAACGATCTGCTTGATCTGGCAAAAATCGAGGCGGGGCGTATCGAGTTGAAAAACAGTGCGACCGATCTCCGCACTCTGCTTACCTCCGTTGCAGCCGGTCATCGTGCCCATGCACTGAAGAAGGGGCTGGTTTTGAGAGAGCAGTATGCTGATGACCTGCCGATCAGCTTCATGTGTGATTCGATGCGCCTGCAGCAGATTCTCAACAACCTGCTTAATAATGCTGTCAAGTTTACCGTTACGGGGCACATAGAATTAGCGGTTGAAAAAAATCAACAGCTGCTGCGTTTCACCGTTACCGATTCCGGCATTGGTATCGCGCCGGAACAGCTACAGAAAATTTTTGAAAAGTTTCATCAGGCTGACAACTTTTTAACAAGTGAACATAGCGGCACAGGCCTCGGACTGGCCCTTGCGAAAGAACTGGTTGCCCTTATGGGAGGCGAAATGGGAGTTTCATCTAAGCTGGGAGAAGGTTCATCATTCTACTTTACGGTGCCGTTGTCATGAGCAGACACGTTCTCGTTGTCGACGATACAGAATTGAATCGCAAGCTTGCCGCAGCGATTCTGAGACGGTACGGCTGGAGGACCGATGAAGCTTCCGGAGGACAGGAAGCACTCGACATGCTCACCGCCGATGACAGCTATCAGCTCGTACTCCTTGACATTAAAATGCCCGGAATGAGTGGTGAAGAGGTATGTCAAGCCATCCGTGCGAATCCTTGCACCGCAACGCTTCCGCTCATTGCCTACACGGCCCACGCGCTTGAAGATGAAGTGGAAAGTTTTCTCGTTCTTGGATTCAATGCGGTACTGATTAAACCCATCAGCCTGGAGTCTCTTGAGGCCGCAATAGCAAAGGCGATGGCTGTGCCCGCTGGATTATCTTAACAACAGCAGATTATTTACGCTCAACTCTTGACAGAGTGCACCACACATCGTACGCTAGGCGAATGATATCACCGACGTCAAGCATACTCGTCATTGATGACGATGCCACCTCGTTATTTGTCCTCAGCGGCTACCTGAAGAGAGAAGGATATGCTGTAGTAGCAGCTACCAGCGGTGAACAGGCCCTTGCACTTCTTGCCAAGCAGAGGTTTGACCTGCTGATTTCAGACCTCCGCATGCCAGGCATGGATGGCATTATGCTTCTTGAGGAGATCCGCCGCCGTGACATTGCCACCCCCCTCATCATTGTTACGGCGTGCGGGAGCATCGCAAGCGCCGTAGAAGCGATTCGCAAGGGGGCCTACGACTACATTGAAAAGCCATTTAATCCTGACAATCTTCAACTTACCGTAGAGCGCGTACTCAACTACCACCGCGCCCTGTCAGAAAATAGTCAGATTAAGGCATATCTGGAAGAATATTTCACTTTTCAGAACCTCATAACGGTAAATCCGGCCATGAAGCAGATGCTCGGCATGGCGGCACGGGTAGCGTCGTCACCGCGCACCACCGTTGCCATTTACGGCGAAAGCGGTACGGGCAAAGAAGTGCTGGCCCGTGCCATTCATTTTGGCAGTACCGGAATGCCCACCCGCTTTGTTGCCGTCAATTGTGCCGCAATACCGGAGCAACTTTTAGAAAGCGAGCTGTTTGGCCATGTGAAAGGGGCCTTTACCGGTGCCGACAAGGACAGGGAGGGAAAGTTCCAGCAGGCGCGAAACGGCACTCTGTTGCTCGACGAAATTGGTGACCTCCCCTTCCCCCTGCAAACCAAATTGCTCCGTGCCCTCCAGGAACGAACCTTTGAAAAAGTGGGAGGTAACAGCACAATTCCACTGGACTGCCGGGTAATCGTCGCAACCAATGCCAATCTTGCCGAGCGGGTAGCAGCCGGCTCCTTTCGCGAAGACCTCTTCCACCGGATTGATGTATTTCCGCTGTACATTCCACCGCTTCGTGAACGGAAAGATGACATCAGACAAATCTGTGATCATGTCATTACTGAATTGGGGCAGCATCTCGGCAAGGCCGTTTTGGGCATTTCCCCGGAAGCGATGGATGCCATTCTCGCCCATAACTGGCCCGGCAATGTGCGGGAACTACGTAACCGTCTCGAACGGGGTGCCATACTCACCTCCGATGGCCAGATTCGTACTGAGCACCTGGGCCTGCAACAACACGCAGAAGCACCCCGGCATGAAACCACTGATCCACTGTATACGACCTATCTCCTCAAGATTCCGAACAGTGCCCTGGCGCTCTCTTCCTTGACGAGCCAGATTCTATTGCAAACTCTCGATCGTTGTCGGGGAAACAAGTCAAAAGCGGCCCAGCTACTGAAAATTGATCGCAAGATGTTTTACCGGGAGTAACGGAACCCATGCAGGTATGCCACCATAAGAAATGGGCGGCTTATTCCATGTTGCAATCAAGATGACATTTAAAACCCTGATGTAGGCGCGTATTGCATACGCCCCGATTGGGCGAACAGCCGTTCGCCCCTACAAATTGGTGTCATCTTGAATGCAACAGTGATTTAGTAACCTGCACCGAGTCACAACAGGTCCTGCCGACCCGGCAACTCAGAGCACCACTACGGAGGAAGAAACCAGATCATGTCACTCATTGAGAAAGAGGGAAATCGGGCCAGATTCAGCCCCGCTGCCAACATCGTTGCCCGTGAAGTTGAAGTGATGCGATCTGCACTCAATCAGCTCCTTGCGGAGGGAGTAGCCGACCTGGAGATAGACCTGTCCCACGTCCGGATGATCGACTCCATGGGGCTTGGCTTGATAGTTACCGTCCACAATTCACTCAAAAAAATCGGTGGTGTCTTCACAGTCGTCCATGCATCAAAGGAACTGTATAATCTGTTCCGAAGCATGCGCCTCACCCAGCATTTCTCTGTTTCTTCCGACTGATGGAGCTTGTTTCCTATGCATGTACGCATGTTGCAATCACCATTCTCCACTGTTTTTTTTCACAGGTTTCCCTATGAGAGGTCGCCGGTCTGCCATGGATAATCGGTATGATCTGAACGAAAAGCCGGGCGAAGTGCCGGTGGTGACAACAGACCAGGATAAATTCGAGGGGCTGCATGCCCAGCTATTTAAACTGGAGAGCCAGAACGAAGCGTTGCTGCTTACGCTTGAAGATGTGGCAAAACGAGAGAGAAGATTGAGAGCTTTTCTCGAAAATTCCTACGATGTCCTCTTCACCCTGGATGCCGGTGGGCAATTCAGCTTTGTCTCCCCGGCATGGGAGCGACACTTTGGATACCCGGTCGACTCTGTTCTTGGTACCCACTTCACCTCAGTTATACATCCTGATGATATTGCAGACTGCACCGAGTTCCTCAATCAGGTGATGGGTAACGGTCTCGCAGGTGTCAGCCTTCCGTTCCGCATCGGACACGCCAATGGCACCTGGCGAATCTTTGAAACAACCGGAAGCCCCTTTATTGAAACCGATGGCACCCTTTTGTTCGCCGGGGTGGCCCATGACATTACCGACAGAACAGAATCGGAAGCACTCCTGCGGGAAAGTAACGACCGTTTTGATCAATTGGCAAAGCAAAGTGGCACCATTACCTGGGAAATAAATGCCCAGGGACTTTTTACCTATATGAGCCATCTTTCATGGAATATCCTCGGTTTTCATCCCGATGAGGTTGTCGGCCAACTCCATTTCTACGATCTCTGCCCGGAGCCAGGGCGGCAACTTTTAAGGAATTCCACGCTGGCCGCCATGAGACGAAAGGAACCGTTTAAAAATGTCGAGTTGAGTATGACCTCCCGCGACGGGAAACAGCTCTGGTTCTCCAGCAACGGCATACCTGTTCTGGAGGGGAACGGTGAGTTGCGAGGATACCGGGGGAGTTACAGCGACATCACTGAAAGTAGAAAGCTCAAAGAGCAACTCTACCAGTCCCAGAAGATGGAAGCGGTCGGAGAACTCGCCGGCGGCCTGGCCCATGATTTCAATAACGTCCTGAGCATTATTAATGGCTATTGCAGCCTGATGAAAATGGAGCTTGAACGAGATGAACCTCACTGGGAATTCATTGATAGGATCCAAGCTGCTTCGGAGCGGGCCAGTGAACTGACCCGTGGCATGCTCACCTTCAGTCGAACGCAGGAAATTCACCAACAAAGTTACAATCTCAACTCCATTGTGGCCGCCGTCGGTACGCTCACCAAAAGAATAATCGGTGAGCATATCAATTTCACCATCAAGCCCACCATCACACCGCTGCCGATCTACGTAGACAGCAGTCAGATCGAACAGGTACTGATTAATCTCGTCAATAATGCCAAAGATGCCATGCCAAGCGGAGGCGAACTGACCATCTGCACCGATTATTCGTACGTTGAGGGGCAACTACTCACGGATCATGGCATTGAAAAACCGGGGGAGTACGCCGTCGTCATGGTCACCGACACCGGAAGCGGAATGGATGAAGCAACCGTTCAACGCATCTTTGAACCTTTTTTTACCACTAAGGAAGTCGGCAAAGGAACAGGGCTCGGACTGGCCATGGTGTATGGCATAGTGAAGCAGCACAACGGCTTTCTTGATGTGACCAGCAAGCCGGGAGAAGGGACCAGCTTTATGGTATTTCTCCCTATTATTGAATCCCACTTTGCTGATTTCACCGTAACCTGTCACACCGTTGTCGAACAGATAACCGGAAGTGAGACCGTTTTGATCGTGGAAGACGATGTGGAACTGCTGGAATTCATGAAAAAGCTCCTGAACAAACTGGGATACCGAGTCATTACGGCGGTAGATGGTCACGAAGCGGTCGCACAATTTCGGGAACATGCAGAGACAATTGATCTGATCGTGATGGATCTTATCATGCCACGCATGGGGGGGAAACAGGCATACGATGAAATCAGGCAGTTACAGCCAAATGTCCGGGTGCTTTTTTGTAGCGGTCACAACATATCAGTAGCTCAACAGCAGGGTCATACCAGCACCACTGTTGACTTTATTCCTAAACCGGTTACCATGAACGCTTTCTTGACAAAAGTCCGTGAAATGCTGGACGCTCGATAAAGGGACCATACACGTGATACAGCCAGAATCGACCACGCGGCACCACCCAATAGAAGAAGAGACAGCAACACTGCGCACATCGACGATCCTTATCGTTGATGACATACCGGTCAATGTCCACATCCTTGAAGCCATGCTTGATCGGGAATATGAGGTACACACCGCCCTTAACGGAATAGAGGCACTGTCACTGGCACAGAAACACACCCCGGATCTCATACTTCTCGATATCATGATGCCCGACATGGATGGTTTTGAACTCTATCGCCATCTACGGTTGATTGAGTCACTTCGCTACGTGCCCATTATATTTATCACCGCACGGGATGACATACATGATGAATCACTCGGCTTGCAACTGGGTGCGGCAGATTATATCACCAAGCCTTTCAATCCCGACATTGTTAAGCTCCGCGTCAAAAACAATCTTGAACTCAAGCACCATCGAGACCGACTGGAGCGTATCAGTTTTACCGATGCACTCACCGGTATCCACAACCGGAGACGTTTTGACGAGTACCTTGAACAGGAGTGGAAGCGGGCCATGCGGTCAGGTGACCAGTTGTCCCTGCTGCTGATCGACATTGATCTTTTCAAGCAATTTAATGATGCCTATGGCCATATTGCCGGCGATGAATGTTTAAAAAGTATTGCCCGGACTATCAGCGCCACCCTGCACCGCTCTACCGATCAGGCATTCCGTTATGGCGGGGAGGAATTTGCCTGCATTCTCCCCGCAACCGATGCAGCCGGTGCCCGCCATGTGGCTGAAATTCTCCGGCAGGGCGTCGAGCAGCTGAAGATTCCCCATGAATATTCCACCGTTTCTCCCTGGACAACCATCAGCGTCGGAATTACGGGAAAAGTACCCATAACGGACTGGCCATGCCTGGAACTTGTTGAAAAAGCGGATACTGCACTTTATGCTGCCAAACAGGGGGGACGCAATCGGGTCTGTTCCAATTCCGACGCCAGGGAAATGCTTCGAATCGGAGCCCAGAAGGATTGTGGGCATTTGAAATAGGGGCACAGAGAACGACACCAAGACGACTATGAAGTACATGAAAAACTCGGAATTGTAGAGAATATGTGTTAGATTCAAACAAATACATTAATCGGAGGAAAACAATGGGAAAAATGTTCATTGCACTGGTTCTTTTTACGCTGCTGTTTACCGCCCACGGGTCGGCGAGCACCGGAAATTTCATCATCGGAGTGGCCCCACACACCAGCGCACGCGTCATCGTGGAAATGTACCAGCCCCTGAGACAGTATATGGAGAAGGCGTTAGGTGTTCCGGTTGAAATTGTCACCGCTCCCGATTTTGATTCCTTTGCGCGGCACGGTCTGGCGCAGGATTATGACATTGCGATCACCACCGGCCATCAAGCGCGATTACTGCAGGTTGACGCAAAGTATACCCCGTTGTTGACCTATAAGGCTGACTTTAAAGCGGTCGCATTGGTTGCTGCTGCCGGTCCGATCACCAGCGCAGCCCAACTCAAAGGAAAACCGGTCTTGGGCTTGAGCCCTACCTCTCTGGTAACCCTCTGGGGTCTCCACTGGCTAAAAGAAAACAAGATAAACTCCACTACGGTCAAATTTGTCAGTGCCTCCGATAGCGTTGCCCAACTTATCCTGTCTGGAGAGGCTGCGGCTGGCTTCACCTCTCAGGCTAATTATCAGAAGCTTACTCCCGAAGTTCGTAACCAGTTGCGAATTTTGGCAGAAAGCAAACCGATGGCGGGTCGCGTCTACGTGCTGAATAAGCGACGCGCCGGAGACCAGAAAAAAATTGCGGACCTTCTCTGGGCCTTCGCCGCAACCACTGAGGCAAAAAGCTATTTCGACAACAACAAACTGGGAGGATACCGCCCGTTACGAAATGGTGAGCTCAAAGAAATGGATTCCTTTGCCAACGAGGTCAGAAAGATCGTCAAAACCCCACAAAAATGAGCCGTTTTTCTTTGAGACATACCATGCGGGGACGACTGTTGCTCCTGGCGCTTACGGTTGAAGTACTTATGCTGACCATACTGGTATTCAACAGCCTGCGCGTTCAACATCGTGCCATGGCTGACCAGGCGCGGGTACAGGCCGATCAATTCCATCCGGTGCTCGAAGCGGCACTTACCGCCCCCCTTGCCCAAAGGGATTTTGCCACGGTTCAGGCCGTTATTAACGAGAGTAGGACCGCTGGTGGCGTCGACTATATTGTGGTCGTTGACAGATATGACAAGCGGGCCGGTGCGAGTGGCTGGCCTGCCGAAAAGGCCCTTCCGGAACCGAGTAAAGAGTTACCGTTTTTCAATAGCTCACGGGAACCTCGCTACGATGTTGTGGCACCGATTCTGATGGCTAACCAGCAATTGGGCACCATACATTTTGGTCTTAACCTGTCGCGAATCGTCGCGGCACGGCGGATGCTGCTTATCCAGGGTATCAGCATTGCGGCAGTTGAAATACTCCTTTCATCAATCATCCTGTTTCTACTTGGTTACTGGCTGACCCGCCACCTGTCGTCGCTCACGGAGGCAAGCCTGCAGGTCGCCTCGGGAAATCTCTCGCCCACCCAGGTACCGGAGGGTAAGGATGATGTGGGGCAGTTGGGAATTGCCTTCAACACCATGTCCCGTGTAATTTCTGAACGGGTAATTGAACTAACCGCCGCCAAGGAAATTGCAGAGGCTGCCAGCAGAACCAAGAGTGAGTTTCTCGCCAATATGAGCCATGAGATTCGCACCCCCATGAATGGAATCATCGGCATGACAGATCTTGTACTGGAAACAAAACTGGGACAGGAACAGGCAGAATATCTCCGTTCAGTCAAGACATCGGCCGATCACCTGCTTTCAATAATAAATGATGTCCTGGATTTTTCTACAATCGAGGAAGGACGTATCGTCATTGACGAGTCCCCCTTCCTTCTCCGAAGCATGGTTGGGCAGACCCTGCGCTCCCTTGCTTCACGGGCGAACGCCAAGGGGCTTGAAATTGTATTTGACGTGGCTCCAAAAACGCCGGACACGTTGCTGGGAGACTCGGGGCGTCTTCGCCAGGTATTGATCAATCTGGTAGGAAACGCCATTAAATTCACCGAAAAAGGGTTTATCAGCGTGGTGGTGACCCAAGTAGAAAGTACCGCACAGGACGTACTGCTCAGATTTGAGGTCATAGACAGAGGTATCGGCATCTCTCCTGAACAGCAGGAACGCATTTTTGAAGCATTTGAGCAGGGAGACTCATCAACGACAAAGCAATTTGGCGGGACAGGACTGGGATTGTCCATTTCAAAACGCCTCGCCAGCTTGATGGGGGGTACCATCTCTGTTGTAAGCAGACCGGGTGAGGGAAGCTGTTTCAGCTTTACCGCCCGTTGCAATGTACAGCCCCCCCTTCACCCTGGCCCTACGGGCGACGACCACCTGACCGGGATTTCTGTTCTGGTGGCTGACGATAATGCCATTACTCGCCAGATGCTCAACAGCTTTCTCTGCCGATGGCATATCACGCCAATCCTCTGCCGGGACGCTGAAGAAACCCTCATAAAGCTTGCCCAGTTGCGTACGGAAGGTTCATTGCCGTCCATTATTTTGTGCGATGTCGCAATGCCCGGCACAGACGGATGGGAGTTGGCCAGAATCATTCGGTCAGAAAGTGCCTACGACCAGGTTCGCCTGGTGCTCATGCCGAGTACGGGAATGCGCAACGACGACGCGCTTGGCAGAGAGCTTCGCATTAGCGGGTACCTGACCAAACCGGTTATTCCGGAAGAACTGCTCGCTGTGTTGACAACGATACACAATGGCCATGAGGTCAATAACGCAGCCCCGCTCTGTGTGAGTGTGGCTGAGACAGTACACTCGTGCCGTTCCATACTGGTGGTCGATGATGTGGAAATAAACCGGGAAATGCTCCGTGCCACGTTAAACAAACAGGGTCACCGGATCACCATGGCCCAGAACGGTCAAGAGGCGGTCGAGCTGTTTTCCCGCAGTTCATTTGACCTCATCTTTATGGATATTCAGATGCCCATTCTTGATGGGTACGGAGCCGTGAAAGAAATACGAAGAATAGAACTTGAACGGTCCCAATCACGAACACCCGTGATCGCCATGACCGCATATGCGATGGGAAAAGACCGAGACAAATGCCTTGCAGCGGGCATGGACGAGTATCTTTCAAAACCGGCCCGGCCCGCCGACATTTTGGCAACCGTTACCAAACTGCTCCCACCAGCAGAATCAACGGCTTATCCACCACTGAATGCCAATACGGAACAGCAGGAACCTACCATGGTACGGAACAGCCCTGACAGTACCAGTGACATTTTCAACCACGAGGAACTGCTTGAACGTCTTGGCGGCCATGAAGAGATGCTGACCCAGTTTTTAGGCATGTTTATCAGGAACGTCAGCGGTTTTATGGAGGCACTCCAGAGTGCCATTGGCCGGGGGGATCTGGAGCAAATTCGCGTACAGGCCCATACCATCAAGGGAGCGGCAGGGAATATTTCTGCCGGCAAGATACGTAAAACCGCAGCCGAAATAGAAGCAGATGCCCGTGAGGGACGCTTGGACAGAACAGGCATCTTGTTCCCACAACTGGCCGAAGAGTTTGCCGCCTTTAAATCATTGGTTTCCCCGTAAATTACCATCGGGATTCCGGGCAGGGAGATTAAAATGTTCGACGAAATATCAATACTTGCCGTTGACGATGACAACATGAACCTTGCCATGATTGAGGTCATGCTCGCTGATTTGGACTGCAAAATTTTTAAAGCAGAAAACGGCAAACGTGCTCTGGAATTAATGGAGACAGTGGAGCACATCGACCTTGTGCTCCTTGATCTGGAGATGCCAATCATGGATGGTTATGAAACCCTCAAGCGGATCAAGCAGAGTTTCAACTGGCGAGATATTCCGGTTATCGTGGTAACTGCCGGGACAACTGAGGTCACACACACGCTTTCCCTCGGTGCCAATGACTTCATCGCCAAACCATTTAACCTCGAGGAGTTACGACTACGGGTCATGAACCACGTGCGGAGCAAGAAACTTTCCGATCTGGCCAAGGACATGAATAGTGTGCTGGAAGCTGAAGTCGTCAGAAAGACCGCCGCCCTGCAACAGGCCCTTGATCTGTCTCGAGAGGCCGAATTCGAAATTTCACTCAGGCTTGGCCGAGCCGCCGAATCCCGTGACCAGGAAACCGGCATGCACACACGCCGTATCAGTGAACTATCCAAGCGCTTGGCACAATTAGCCGGGATTCCTGAAGAGGAGTGCGAAATACTCCGTTTCGCCTCGCCACTCCATGACGTCGGCAAGATTGGTATCCCGGACAGAATACTGCTGAAGCCGGGCAAACTCGACCCGGCGGAGTTCGACATCATGAAACTCCATACCACCATCGGTGACAAAATACTCTCCGAAGCAGAGCATTTTCCGGTCATCCATGCCGGTGGCATCATCGCACTTCAGCACCATGAAAAATGGGATGGCAGTGGCTATCCTTCCGGGATGTCAGGAGAAGAAATCCACATTTTTGCCAGAATCGTCTCGGTAGCCGATGTATTTGACGCCCTCTGCTCCGAACGCCCCTACAAAAAGGCTTTTCCCCTTGAGAAGGCCATGGAGATCATGATGGAAGGGCGGGGAACTTTTTTTGAACCACGCCTTCTCGACCTTTTTACCAACAATCTTGCCGATTTTGTCGCAATTAGGGAGAGACTTCAGGATATCCCGGGAGAAGAAGGCAATATCTTTTCAATCGATGAGCTTGTATAACTCTTTTTTGCCCCTCCTCTGGTCCAGAGAAGAGATAAACTGATTGCATATTTGATGTTATTTGGGATAGCATAGAGGGTGGTTAGTCCGAATGCATGTACTAAGGGGGTAGAGATGTCGAAAGGTAAATTGGTTGTTATTGAGGGAATCTATGGTTCCGGGAAACTCGTTGTGGAGCTTGTTGAAAAATTGCGCACCGCGCTGGTGAGTGAAGGGCAGACAGTCTATGAGATCGACAGCCCTGACAGTGGTCGCGCACAGGTGATGGGCGTACAGGAACTCTCAGGTGGTTGGCGTTACGGTATGTTTAAACCTGATTTTTTCTTTGAACTTGCTTCACGGGCCCGCGTGTGTTCGGTAGCACGGGAAGAGATTAAACAGGGAAAACTGGTGCTCTGCAAAAATTTTACCATGTCATCTATCGTTCATGCCCGGCTCAAGGGACATGACTGGTATCGTGAAGACCTCAACTGCCTTGAGGCCCGTGCACGGGGTCTGCAATTTGGTGGTGAAGTTTCACCTGATCTGACCATATTCATTGACATTTCGCCGGAAACCGCCGCCCAGGAACTTGGCGAGAGTATGGGGAGCAGCTGCAAACCGTCTGACTTGGTACTGCAGCAGCAATACTACCATGAAGAACTTTCAAAAATGCCCGCAACAAGCTGTAAAATCATTGACGGTACCCGCCATGAGGATGATGTCTTCACAGAAGCCCTTGCATTGATTCAGGCTATTCTCTCCTAATCACCGGTAACGAGAAACACCGGAGCAGCGAAGTGATTAACTTCGCTGCTCCGGTGTGGCGATGGCGATGGTCTCGATTACATTTTATTTTTTTGTTACTACATCTTCCACAATAACCCCATACTTATAGCCGGCACCAAAATCCCGATCCTTTGCGAGTGTTCCACTGACCGTCACCGTATCACCTACATTTATCGTCTCACGGGTGGTACAGACCAGATCGTTATTTTTTTTCCCCAGGGAACCGGTGCCATCCTGAATATGAATCCAGGTTTTCTTCATAATTCCTGTGGCTACCTTCACGACCTTGCCACGAATAACCACCTTTTTTTTATCCAGCTTGGCAGATTTTTTAAACGCTTCTTCAACCGTATAGGCGTTGGGACCGGTCGCCTTCTCCACCACTATTTTTTCCTTCACAGCAGCGGCCCCGCCACCGTTTTTCTGCTCCTTTTGCGCATCAGTGGACTTCGAAGACGGCACATTGGAGACATCAGGCTTTAGGGTTGGTGCTATACCGCTGGAAAAAATGATACTGTCAAAGGTACGCTTGAGGGTTTTACTCTCAAAGTTTTTCATGACAGTTCCATCGAGAAAACTTACGTAATCACCGACAGACACCTTTGTTTCCTGAACCGCCAGCCACACCTTCTCACCATCCTTCTTCTGAATGTTCACGTAACTATATCCGCCACCATTCAGCGTCTCAACCACGGTACCGGACATATATACCGGTAAATTTTCAGACGATGCTCCGGAAGCGGCATCAACCTTCGGATGATTGGACGGCAACTCATCGGCAGAACAGGTTGCCGCAGCTGATAGAAGCGACAAGAACAATATGGGTACTATTTTTTTCATGACATCCCTTTCATTGTTTGGATTGTGGTAAAATGTGCAGCGCGACCTGCGCGACAAGACGAAGGAACATTACGGCCGCTCATCACACGGCATTCTTGATCTCCTTGATGATTTCAATCTGTCTTCGAAAAACAAACTGCGACAGAAGCCGCTCGCTTGTTTTATCCGGGAAAATGGCGTAGATGTACTGATACGGCAGTGAATCATCCTTAATTGCAACCAATTTTGCCGATACCTTTATTTCACAATCCGCAGAAAACTCTCCACCAGAAAGCATAAAACTAATGACCGCCTCGGTATCAAGTGCTAACGGGCAATATTTTTGCGTCGTGATATTCAACCCGGAAAGGGACATATCATGCAATTTCCCAACATAGGTACCCAAAGGTGACTCAACGGTAACTTCCGGACTCGGGTTCAAGGCCATTCTGAGGAAACTTCTCCGTTCGGCCATAATTTCAACGTATGAAAATTTATTAAAAGATGCCGCTTGTTTCTTGACGTTGACATATTGAACCTGGGCAAAAACGTCATGCTTGAAAAGCGGACTTCTGATGAAGGTTGAACGGCTCAGTTCAATAATAACGGCCTGTTCTCCCTTTACATTCAGGTCAAGGCTCCCCCGTTCAACAGCAACGATGGTTGCAGGATACGAGAGGGGTAATCCTTTATAGTAATTGATCAGCTTAACCGTACCGGTCTTGTTCGCCTTCAAAATTGCGACAATTTCTGCCTGGTCCTCATCATAGGTTTTCTGGATACGAGTCGTATATAAATTGTCAATATTCATAAGTTTCCCATCAAAAGCGCACGAGTTAAAAATGTTCTCACCGCACAGACGGCTCGGCCGGTGCAAGGAACGACCTGAAGAATTGCACTGTTTACACCCCACCCCCTACTCACCCGAACCCCGCATATCCGTTTCCATCCGTGCCAATACTGCCTCCGTTACCGAGAGCACATCCGCTTCCTTTAGAGCATCATCCGGCTGGATAAACCGGGGATAGGTATTCAGGTCATATAACCTGCTTTGGAAATTAACCAGTCGAACAATGGCGAGTAAAATATCGGAGTGATTAAAAGAATCTGCGTGGTGATTAGCCACGATGTTGCAGTATACGGACGGTATGTCCCAATGGTACATTATGCGGAACCCCTGCTCCACGTGCATGTCGGAGAAAACATCCAGCAGAGTTTCCTGATCAAGCTCACATTTGTTTTCCTTATTCAAGCTGATCTGCTCAAGAGCTTTCAGAAGGTACAGTTTACCGACATCGTGCAGTAACCCGGCAAGGTAGGCCTGATCGGCCAGATGCCGGTGTCCGGTGCCAATAGCCAGAGAGCGGCAGCCAACAGCACAGGCATGGGAGTGAATCCACAAATGCTGCATTACTTCATCAACCACGGGAACATGGGAAGTATGGAGTGACGCTTGGGATGCTGCCATGGCCAGATTGGTTATCTGGCTAACGCCAAGACGATTTACAGACTCCTTGATAGTCTCGGATTTATACCGTCCCGCATAGGCAGAAGAATTAGCCATCCTGAGGATCTGTACCGTGAGTGCTTGATCCTTGTTAATTATTTCTATAACGTCATTGATATCAACTTCTGCATTTGCCAGCAACTGGAGCAGCTCAAGTGCGACAGGATTAAACACCGGGAGCTCTATCGGCTGCAGACAAATTTGATAGCGAAGATCTAGAGAAAAACCCATATCCACCTTCCCACGAGCAGTGTGATTCATAAGACTATTCAGTCCACCAGATCAAGACAGACTCAAAAGTCACGTAAAACAGCGGTTTTAAAAAATAAACACCAATTTTACCGGCGGATACCATACCACCTTCGCCAAAGTTCCGTCAAAGCAAATAATCATCTGCTTCGGAGAGCGCAGACCAGTTTGAAACAGGTGGTTTGTACCAGACAGATACAGTAATGGAGCTAATCTTACCAGTATACTCCTACAAAATAAAATAAAACAGACTGTTTTTTTATGGTGGGAGTGATATACTTCAATCATAGGTTGGAACTGAATATTGCTTCGGAGGTTTTATCATGGAAGAGACTCCGCCTGAGTGTGACCGAAAGTAGGAGGCTGGCGTGCTCCGTTGAAGCCGGTTTGGTTGCTACAATATCAAAGGGGGGCGATTTTATCGCAGATATTCCACCGGAAATGTACGACACATAGGTTTTAACAGTGATCCGAGGGTAGGTTGAATCGGAAGTATCCTTGAAAATGGAATTAGTTTATATCTCCCAGAAGCCCACCGATTGATTTGGTGGGCTTTTCATGTATATGTCAGCGGGAATTCGGAGATCCACTAACCTTGCCCCGTTGCCCTACCTGTTCCTGGCTTTTCTCATAAATAGCCGCAAATTCATCCATGATTTTATTAAATGCCGAGAGTACCTGTGGATCAAAGTGATGTGGCATGGTACGACCATCGCCCTGCAAGATAATGCGACAGGCGGTGTCATGGTCCAAAGCAGGCTTATAAACCCTGCTGCTTCGAAGTGCATCATATTGATCCACTATCATGACAATACGTCCTTCCATGGGGGTTTCTTCCCCACGCAAACCGGCTGGGTACCCCGAGCCATCCCAGCGTTCATGGTGAGTAGCAGCAATCACCGCCCCCATTTTCAGCATACTGTGGGGAGAACCCCTGAGAATTCGTTCTCCGATGGTCGTATGCTGCATAATGGTGGCAAATTCATCGGCGGTTAATTCCGATGGTTTCAAAAGTATTGAGTCCGGAATGCCAATTTTCCCGACATCATGCATGGCACTGGCAACAGCAATATCACGGACAAAATTTTCCGACATAGCCAACTGCAGTGCCAACTGCTTTGCATACAAACCAATCCGGGAAATATGGATTCCGGTATCCTCATCACGAAGTTCGGCAGCAGCGGTAAGTCGTTCAATGATCTCCAGGCTCATATGGGTAATTTCACCGAGGGCGGCATGGAGCTCCGCCGTCCTCGTTGCAACTGTCAGCTCAAGTTCTGCCTTGTAATTTTTCTCAATCTGGGTCAACCTCTTGTAATTAAGTCCTTTCTCAATGGTATGAACCAGTGCTGGCGGACGATACGGTTTGATGACAAAATCAAAGGCCCCCTTCTGTATGGCCTTGACCGCAATATCGAGATCGGCATAGGCCGTCATCAGTACCACCGGCGTTTCCTTGTCGAGAAAGCGGATTTTTTCCAGAAGCTCAAGTCCATCCATAACCGGCATATTGATATCCGTCAGCACCAGATCGACCGGTTCCATAACAAAGTGCTTCACCGCCTCCTGCCCACTGGAAAAGGCACGTACCGAAAACCCGAACTCGGTAAGAAGGGCTTTGACCGTTTCAAGCACAAAACGGTCGTCATCAACAACATATATTTTCCCACCAACGAAGTCAGACATGGTCGATTACCTCACGAATTTTCATCAGCAATTCTTTCGGAGTGAAGGGTTTGGAGATATAACTCATCTTTTCCTCAAGCCCCCCCTGATGTATCACTACTTCCTTCCCATAACCGCTGCAAAACAGCACCCGTACATCAGGATCAATCTCCCTGATAGCCTCATACACTTCGCGGCCGTTGATTTTGGGCATGATAACATCCAGCAGAACCAGGCGAATCTGACTTCTCAATTCCCGAAACTTCGCGAGGGCATCTTCACCGTCAACGGCCTCGATCACGGAATAGCCAAATTCATTCAATATTTCTTTACCCAGCATACGGGTGGCGTCATCATCTTCGGCCAGCAAAATGCAATCCCTCCCCCGAGCTGCGTCCAGCTGTTCCGGGGCCTTGACGCTCATAACATCGGGTGCCGTATCAAGTAATGGCAGGTATATGTGGAATATGGTACCAAGGCCTATGGTACTGTGACTGACTATATAGCCGTTATGCTCTTTGATGATGCCATAGACGATTGACAGCCCCAACCCGGTCCCTTTGCCCAGTTCCTTGGTACTGTAAAACGGCTCAAAAATCCGCTTTGCCGTTTCATCCTCCATCCCCTCACCATTATCACTGAAACTCAGCAGCGCATATCTGCCCGGCTCACCAAATCCTCTGGCTGACACAAAATCGGCATCAATAGCAACCATCTCAGTCGATATGACGATGCCTCCCCCCCGTGGCAATGCGTCCCGTGCATTTGTCGCCAGATTCATCAGCACCTGTTCGATCTGTCCACTATCGGCTAACACCGGTAAACTGCCGTGGCCCAGATTGATTTCAAGATTGATATCCTCACTGATAAGCCGCTTCAACAACTGATGAACTCGATTAATTATCTCATTCAAATCGACGGTTATTCTGTTTGAAACCTGCTTGCGACTAAAGGCCAACAACCCCTGGGTAAGCTTTGCCGCCCGCTCCGCCGTTGAGATGATCTGTTCAGCATTTCTCTTCAAGGGATTGTCAGCGGGAAGTTTCAGCTCCATGATACTGGCATAGCCGACAATTGCAGTCAGAATATTATTAAAATCATGGGCAATCCCTCCCGCAAGCTGGCCGATGGCATCCATCTTCTGGGAATGGCGCAACTGACCTTCAAGTTGTTTGCGCTCGGTGATATCCTCTTCAATAACAATAAAATGGGTGATGGCACCTGTTTCATCCCGGATTGGAGAGATCAATGCCTGTTCCCAGAAGGGGTCCCCATCACGGGTACTGTTGCGGAATTCCCCGCGCCACTCTCCACCGGCCATAATTGTTTCCCACAGCTGTGTGAACTCGCTATGTTGAGTGCTCCCACGGGTAAGAATATTGAGGATTTGCCCCCCGGCATCTTCAATAGTAAATCCGGTCAGAGTCGTAAAGTGGCCATTCACATATTCGATCGCCCCCGACGTGTCGGTAATCACTATGGACGCCGGATTCTGTTCAACCGCTACGGTCAACTTCCTGAGCCGTTCCTCCGCCCGCTTTCTTTCAGCCAGTTCATGCTGAGACTCTTCAATCAAGCGGGCGTTTTCCAGTGCCAGCGACGCGAGCTCCCCAAACTGGGCAAGATGCTCCATCTGCTGATCATTAAACGCAGCCCCCTCTTCAATGAAGGCAAGGCCCAGAACCCCGACCACCCTATCACCCACTTTGAGTGGCACTCCCGCCATTGCATGCAGAATATTACGATCCGAGTCTTTGAGGCGTCCCTCCCACTGATTGTAATCATTAACTTTAAACGGCTCGCCGGAAAGCCAGACCCGCCCTGAAACCCCTTGGCCCGGCTTAACCGGAGCGTGACTCAAACTGTTATAGATGCCGGTCTGACACACCATGTACAACTCGGAGGCATCGGGTCTCACCAGATACAGGAAACAGTGTTCCGTCCCCACCAGCAGTCCGGACCTGGTGACGATGGCCTGCAACACACTGGTCACATCCAGACGTTTGATCAGGCCAAGCGTTGTCTCATGGAGAGCCTGCAGGTACATATTCTGTCGTTTCAATTCATCATCGACCTGCACGCTCTGTCCCGGCAGATTCTCATTCGGTACAAGTGGTTGTAGCCCCCGGAATAACCAGACAATGGCGAGGAACAGAGCTGGCAGAGAAAACAGGAGATGGCCGTACGGGAGAGCCAGCGGCAGAAGAGTTGAAAGCACCATCGCCGCTGTGAGAAAAACAAGTATGGTTATTTTAATTTTCAGACTGAATTGTAACATGGTCCATACCCATATCCTGGAAGCAACATTACGTTTTTATGACGATATCACAGTTTTACCGATGCATTATATCTAATTTTTTCCTTTTAACTTATTTTCC
>CAIUSO010000152.1 GCA_903901875.1 uncultured Geobacteraceae bacterium
CCACCCCGAGACACACTCTCGACACTGGCCGGAATCAGCGGAACGGTGGCCGCATTCCCACCGGAATGGTGGCCGCCAAACCGTCAGTGTCACCGGACGGTTTCACCGGAATACGCACATCATTTTTAACATCGTAATTCTATAAATAAGTGGCTTGATTTGTTTTGGCTCAGCGTGAATAGGACTTTTGGTTCGTTTGTGATAAACCATCACGAACGGAGGAAAGTCCATGCGCAAGAAACGTCACAATTACACCCCAGAAGAGAAGGTATCCATTTTACGGCGTCATCTGGTCGAGCACGTAGCTGTATCCGACCTGTGTGACGAGTTCCAGCTTCAGCCGAAGATTTTCTATATCTGGCAGAAGCAGTTTTTCGAGAACGGAGCCGCTGCATTTACCCGTGCAGGTAACATTAACGGCATCTTTGCTGATCTCAGCTTCTTTTTGCACATTTCCACCGATAGTCAGGCAGACCACCGGTAGGTCTGCTGGCTTTTCAATCAGCCATTTCAACGTAATCGTCAACGTATCTCCGACGTGCAAAATCCGGTGTACACTGGACAGTAAATCCGGTTTTAACTGGACACTTTTTGCTATCTTGGTCGTTACGTCCATCGCATTGCCATTGCCAACAGCCGAATCGAGTCAATGGATAACGGCAACGTGATATTCCGTTATCAGGAAAGTGCCACTGGTAAGCTGAAACGCATGACACTGACTTCCCGTGAATTTCTCCGCCGTTATCTGTAGCACGTCTTGCCGCAGGGATTCCACAAGGTACGCTACTTCGGTCTGCTCAGTCCGGCCAACCGTTTGACTTTGAAAAGGTTACAGTTACTCCTCGCCGGGAAAAAACAATAAGAAGATAGTGGATCACAGTGAAGCTGAGTCAACAGATGGAATCGTCAAACATCTATGCCCATGCTGTTCGGAAGGAATTATGGTGGTGATCTACTCTTTGCCGAGAAGATCACGCAGTCCACCGAATGCTGCAATAAGTCAGGTCGCAAAAATACATTAAAACGGGGCACACAAAGCAGGTGCTACACTATCGGTGCGTCCGTTGACTCAGAAAATGGCATTAGCAGGCCGTTGTCGTTATCAAATTATCAGTCAAAAAGCTTTCAGAGAGCAGCAGAAAACCAAAAACTATCCTCGAAGTTATCCAGCGAAGACATCAGTACTCCGAAGAAAAAGCCCAAAAATCGTATAACATCCCCAAATAACAGCAGAGCCGGAGCGGTTCAGTTCAATAAGAGTTTATGCGACGGCTTCGCGCCGCATAAACTCTTAAATCGTTTGAATGATTTTTATCATCGGTTTTCAGCAAGGCAGCCACGCGGCTCATTATTTGTTTCATAGTAAAGCGCGACTCCATTTAATTCTGTAACAAGTAAATTCTCAGTAAAAACAAAATCTTTTAAACCATCATTTTTTATACATACCTCCATTACATTTTTAATATGTGAGATAATATTTTCCTTATTGCAACCTAAGTCCAACACATCATGGATTTGATTTAATAAACAAGACATTTCAACAAAATGTGACGTATCAACTTCTGTAGTATTTGAAATTGTTCCTAAACATTTTTCTTCGTTATCAAAAGCAACAATTGACCCAGGTGAAAATGAGTCGCACACGAAGTAAATAACGGCAAAGTATGATTCAATGTTTATAGCAAACCGGGAAAGTATATCAGGTGAGGAAAAATAGCCGATAGATCGGTACGGGTGCTCATCTAGCCCGATATCCAGTTCTGTGTTATCCGCGATTCTCAAACCGTGGCAAATGAACACGAGAAGTTTAACGTCTGCTTGCATAGGCATAGGCGGGAATTCTAAAACATCCTCACCTCGAAGGCTTATAAGTACGCACTGATGAGTAAGATTACTAGATAGATTAGTAGCAAAATCATCCTCAAATCCATCTCTATTGCCTGTTAGATTGATTATTTTAACACTCACTTTACCCCCCATTCCCAATCAAAATAAATGGAGCCCAAAAGTACGGATGAGTGAAATCATGGCCGTCCCCTGACTTAATATTTCCATTTAAAAGTGCAAGCTGCGCCTGCTGCAACGCTTCCACTATTGTCATCCCGCCTTCTCGAAAGCGGTAGAACTCACGCATCAGCATACTGGTACTTTTATCCTCAACCGGCCACAAGGTGGCGAGTACCGTCTTTGCTCCTTGTGTTTCAGCCAGATTGCCAATGCTGTCAACTTCTCGCCCCCGTGTGCTGGCCGTGCCAAGACCCGTACTGCATGCCGAAAAGACAACAAGGTCAACCCCTTTGAACATACGATTTTTGCAGCTTAATTCATCCATACGGATTTTACTGCCGTCGCCAAGCAGCAGGTAGGAGAGTGTCTCGTTGATAGGATTCAGTTCAAAATGGCTGGCAATGTGTACCGCTTTGTAACCATCTTCAAGGTATTCTTCCATGGCCTCACAGGTGAACTGCTCGTCCAGAAGGATATCACCGGGGATTACTCCGTTAGTGTTCTCCATTGAAATGATGTTTTCCAGTTCTTCTTTCACCGACGTAAGGGCCAGATGACCTGCATACTCCCTGGTCACTCCCATGCCGAGGCAGTTCCACTGTTCACGAGGCATAGCACCAATTTTGCTAGATGTCGTAATGCTGATAGTACGGTATTTTTCCAGCAGGAATTGTTCGCCGTCATGAAGGGCGGCAAGGGGAAGCAGACGCAGTGCGCCATTCAGCATCCAGTACAGTGTGGTGATATCGCCTGATTGGAGTTCCTTCTCCATGGGACGGATAATTATGTCGTACAACTCCTGTGCAATCGAAAGGTACTCATCGCTGTCTATTTCTTTCAGGAGTTCTCTGAAACGTAGAACTTTTTTGGCAATATCTTCGCCGCGATATTCAGCGGAAAATGCTGTGCGGCCGTATGGTGTGGCCAGGACGGTGTGAAATGTGTGTTCCGATGTTACCGTGGTAATGGCCGCAGTGCCGGGAGAGGCATCTGTCAGATCGATGAGAAAATTAGAGTCCTTATCTACCTGGGTAACGTCCCGTGGGGGCAGAGCGTCATTGAGCGAGTCAAGAAACTGGTTAAATTCTCTTCTAATTTCTTCAAGCTGCTGCTTGATGCCTACAAGCTCCTGTTTTTGCTCTAATGTTGGCTGTTTGATCTTCTTCAATGCATCCTGACGTTGACCATGTTCAAATAATGAAGCACTCAATACATCGAATCGCTCAATCAGGGGCGCTTCAGCATCATTGTAGCCGATGGATAGTTTTGGAATGTCTATAACTCGGTCACGGCGCAGCAGTTCAAACCGCTCCTTTTCTTTAAGCATACCCATTACATATTCGGCTTCACCGTACCGACCAGTTTTGATCAGAAGGTTTGCCAATATATCGTAAAATGATTCAATCGTATTATCGAAGCTTCTGAGCTGTTCCGAACTAATTGATGAGACATTCTGTCGCACCTTTTGCATGATATTGACGGCTCGTTTGGCTATCAAAATGGCAGCAAATGTACGCTTAGTCATAGCCATTAAGTTGGCCAGCCTTATCAGGCTTTGTGCTACATTAGTGTGCTCCGCCCCAAGCTGCTTCTCCCGGATCGCCAGACTGCGGCGATGGAGGTGTTCCGCTTCGGCATAATTGCCGTGAATACACAAATAAATCGCAAGATCTTCAAGACCATCAGCCACATAAGGATGTTCAGGTCCACGCTGTTTTTCGGTAACACTCAGGCTACGGCGATAGAGGGACTCTGCCTCGGCATAGTTCCCAAGATTTGCCATCATGTTTGCCAAATTGCTTAAGCTGTGGGCAGCATCGGAATACTCCGACACCAACTGTTTTTCAGTCATCTCGTGACTACGGCGATAGAGGGACTCTGCCTCAACATAGTTGCCAAGTCTACACGACAGGTTTGCCAGATTATTGAGACTTGCCGCCATAAGGGAGAGATCAACACCCTTATGTTTCTCCAGGATAGCAAAGCTGCGACGATAAAGCGAAGCTGCCTCAGCAAAGTTGTCAAGTTTATACATCAGGTTCGCCAGATTGTTGAGAGTCTTTGCTACATCGTGGTGTTCCGGCCCCAAAACTTTCTCCTGGGTCGCCAGGCTGCGGCGATAGAGTGCTTCGGCATCTGCGTAATAACCAAGATCCACTAATATTCCGGCAAGATTGTACATAATGCCTATTACTTCAGGGTTCTCCGTGCCAAGCTTTTCCCCCAGTATTTCCAAGCTGCGACGGAAAAGTGGTTCAGCCTCACCATAGTTACAACGTTTTTGTAACAGAAGAGCCAAATTGTTAAGGCTTACTGCCACGTCATAGTGTTCTGGCCCCTGACATTCTTCTCTGAACATTAGCGTGCATCGTTCAAAAAATTCCTCATCAGCAAGATTTACTTGCAACCTCAGAAGTTCATTATCAATTCCAGTCACTACAGAGTCTTTGTTAAGATGCTGCTCTGAACACTTTGGATAAGACCATGCAGAATTCCCTGAGATACCCTGCATATATTCACAAAAATCTTCTGAATCTTCTGCCTGCAAGAGTTCATTGATATGCATCTCACAGTGCAAGTAGTACGAGTCACCTTTTAATTTATAGAGACTCTGCGCTCTTTCAAACAACGAGATCGCCTCTGAAAACTTCCCAAGAGATGCAACGGTTTTTGCCCAAGCGCTGAGAAGGTCAGGGTCGTCAGGATATTTAATGTCAAGTTCCTTATATTTCAGATATGACTGATCATAGTTTCCCTGTCGTTTTAAATTACGCGCAATCGTCATTTCCTCTATGAAAAGGGTGGTCACAGTATTACACTGAGCTACTGAACTGTATTTTTCTTTTTGGAAACATCGACTCTCCTTTTTTCTACGGCTAGCCTTTCCCATGTGTTGCCTCACTTTTTCGTGGTTTTGGTTACATCATTTTTAACATCGTAATTCTATAAATAAGTAGCTTGATTCATATGCAAATGTCATCTGACAAGGTTGCATATTCTTCAAGCTGCCTATTCTTATATTCGTGCAGGTAATATTAACGGCATCTTTGCTGATCTCAGCTTCTTTTTGCACATTTCCACCGATAGTCAGGCAGACCACCGGTAGGTCTGCTGGCTTTTCAATCAGCCACTTCAGCCTAATCGTCAATGTATCCCCGACGATCTTCATATCCACCGGTACAACCGGGCAATGTTCCTGAATAAGCTTTTTCTGTTCATCAGATAGTTTCGGCAAGGCAGGTTTTGTTGCAGAACCGCGTAAAACCAACGCTGGTCGAAAGGTGCCACGCAGCAGATCAAGAGTATCTGCAGCGATATCCAGCACAAAACCCTTGGCCCCATCAAACGCCAATTTCAGCCCTGGCACCAGTTCAAAGACTTCCTTTTGTGCCGCCTCCCACTCCTCCACCAATTCCACCACCGCAGGCATAGCCACAAACGACCCCACCTCTATTTCCATACTACGGAAAAATGAAAGAATCGAACCTTCCGATGTGGGTTCAAATGAGGAAACAGATGCCATAACAATCTGCTTTAACTCTTCCGGCCTAACTCCTCCTAGACACTTTTCAAACCGATCATCCTTCAACGAATAACAATTCCACGCTTCAGCAAAACCATACTGGTCATCCAGCGCAACATCACCACTCCCCATCAGCTGCCGGTCGCCAAACAACTGCGCCACCCGCCAACCGGAAGTCCCATCAACTTTTTCAAGCAACAGCACACTAGGCGACCTGATAAAACGGTCATCTTCACGCCAGCCACCAAAATCTTTCTTGATTGTCCAGACTTGCCCGGCTTGCTTATCCGTACCAGTTCCAGGTTTCATGGCTAGTGTTGAAAATTTCTCCCGCAATGATTTCCAGACATTTTGTTCATTCCGGGTCATTTCACGCTTTTCACGGCAGACATGGCAGATGGCTAAATGCCTGTTCAGGTTATCATCCGGTTCCGATGCATGAAGGGTCTCGCTATCCGGGCAGGTGCGAAGTTCAAAAGCTGTCTGCCAGGCAAGTTTCAGTTTTATATCGTCAGTATGTTTGTTCATGCATGCATCCCTTTCTTGCTATCACGGCACAATTCATCATTTTTACAAAAGTAGATCACTTTTTCGTAAAACATGAAAAACTCCTCTTCATCTACTTCGGCAAAACGCTTGAGCGATGGTGGCCCCCACAGGCTCCATTTTGCGTGGATCTTGTTGTATGCCTTTTTTTGGTGATAGATGATATTACTCGGTCCCTTCAAATTCAGACGAGTAGCTATAGCTTCAAGCGTTTCCCCCGAATCAACACAATAGAGTATAATTCGCTCCTGCTCTGTCAACTCTGCTACACAATCCTGTGCAATAGCATCAAGCTGAGTATCAATGATATCCGATTCAATTACTGGTAACTGGCGCTTCCAAGCATCATCAAACGCTACGGCTGAACTGCAATCAACAAGGCGGTTTTCCAGACAGATAACACTATCCTCACCACCATTCCCTTCGCCTTGGGCGTCGTCATACTCAACCGTCAACACAAGCGGATATTTTGAAAAAATAAACCTGACTAACTCGCGGATGGGAAGCAGATATTCAACAAGGAACTCACGTAGAGATTCGTCCCAGAAGTGCCTGGAAAGTCCCAGCATGGCAGGTTTCTCGAATATGTTACTGAAGGGAGTGTCACAAGCCTGCCAGTCTCCAAAACCTATAGCAGAAAAATGGTCAGGCAGTTTTTCCAGATTGGTATTTGTGGAATACGCATAATGAGCACCTTTTCTCGCCTGAGCCTCATAGCGAATGCCATCCGTTTCAGAAAGCAGAGTGCGCATCCGCCGATAGTAGTTATGAAATGGACTGGTTGTTCGCCGATCTTCAATGCAGTCATCTAAAAATTTCTGACTAATAAATGCCATAAAAGCGTCATCATCCCCAGACACAAGCAAGGTCGTAGCCTGCTTGGCTATTTTTACGGCATTACCCTTCAAAAATTGCCATAGGTCACTTGCCAATGCTGAAAGGTAGTCATCTCTATTTTCCGCTTCAATATAAGCATCATTGAGAACAATACCGAGACGACCGGCACGGTTGCTTACTTGACGAGCGCAGATTCGGAGAATCTCAAAACATTCAGAACTGTTAACCCAGGCTTCAAATGAGTCGCTCATCTGTCACCTCTTTTTTTTATGAAAATCGCCAATAATGTCAAATTCATCAACCCGCCCCAGAAGCGGCATCCTGTCTACCAAATAACTGCTGCTTGATAGATTGAACGACAAGAAATGGAGAATATAACTATTCTTATCCACTCTGAAGCCATTCGGCGAAGTTCGCGAGTTCTGGCCGATGTAGCTTGCCTTGTCTTTGTTGTAATCTTTTGTCGAGCAGGGACAGAACTCGAAGGATCCCAGTTCTATCCGCCGCAACAGGAATACGGGATGAGTCCCGTACGGATTCCTCACGTCACCGAATAATCCCGCAGTCATATCGGCAATATCACTGTTCCTCATCTCTGTGAAGAATAGACGTTCTTCCCACTCCAGAGGATTAGAGTAATCCTTCTCTTTCATCAACCTAAAGCCAACACGACTCATACATTCCTCCTACTGTTCAATCCCCAAAAAATGCGAATCACCTTACCACGGGAAACAGTCAAATCACAAAAACTAACTTGAATACATTTTTATTTTGAAAATGCTCCTTACTCTTCCGTGAGAGCAGATTAGACGGACAACTGAAATTTATGGTGGCGCAATCATGGCAACTCGAACTTTTCAAACTGGTAACAACGTAAACGTATGTAACCCGATCACCACCCACGCCCGTAAACGCATGTCCGGCCGATCAATCAACGAATCAGAAATCGACCTGGTTCTGAATTATGGCCGTTCGTCCCACACCCGCAAAGCAGTCATTTACGCAATCGGGCGACGTGAGATTAAAGAGTTCGGCAGATTTCTTGAGCCATGCGAAGGCATTCATGTTCTTTGTTCTCCTCACGATGGAGCAATTATTACAACTTACCGGAACCGTAACTTGAGCGAAATGAAACACTGATTTTCAATTTCAAGCATTACAACTGAATGAGGCTAACATGAATGCAATTTGCAAGGCTGATTTTGATGCACAGGAAAAAGCGCATAACGCTGCGGTAAAAGCAGTTGAAGATGCCAAAAAGAAGGGACTGTCAACTAAAGGAATAATAGTTCCTGAGTTTAGTTATCACGAAATCTACGGTGTCTGGTTCTTCGGGAAGTTGAAGGAGATAATCCAACAGGTCGGAACCGAACGTTTTGGTGTTGATCTTGGTAAGACCATGCATGTTTTTATCGATGTTGAGCCGAAGAAAGTTGCCGACGGGGTTCACGATATCACCGTTTATACTCAGCAGTGCCGCTTATACAAGTGGGTGGCGCAAGGTTATCATCGAGGGTTAGTAGTGCTGGTGGATGATGGTGTGGGGAATATGGATGCTGAAGTATACCGTCATAGTGGTACATGGTCGTGGGTTCTACCTTTAGAAAAAAAATAAGGCTCAAATATGCTTCGAAAACTCAATGAATTCGATATGTACTCCTTAATGATCGCTCTTGCCCTCACCTGCTTCGGTGTGGTGATGGTCTTCTCTGCATCGGCAGTCATGGCGGACAAACGCTACCACGATGGTTTTTACTTCCTCAAGCGTCAGGGCGGTTTTGCCCTGCTTGGGCTTTCCATAATGTACGTGACCATGCAGATAGATTATCACCGTTGGCAAAAGTGGGCTGGATACGCATTGGCACTCAGTCTGCTGTTGCTGACAGCAGTTCTTATTCCTGGGATCGGTGGTGCATCCGGTGGCTCCTCGCGCTGGATCAAGTTGGCATTCGGATTTCGTTTCCAGCCTTCAGAATTTGCGAAGATAGCGTTAATCATCTTCATGGCGTTCTCACTTGACCGTAAGCAGGACAAGATTAAATTTCTCGCCAAAGGTTTCCTCCCCTATATGGCAGTCTTGATGGTTCTGCTTGCTCTACTTCTGAAACAGCCTGATCTCGGCTCAGCTGTGACGCTCTTTATGGTGGCTTTCGTTATGCTGATTGCTGCCGGCACACGTCCTCGGCACATCATCTCGGTCATTCTGCTGGGTCTACCGTTTTTCTACCTCCTTGTGATGAATGTGGCCTACCGTCGCCGCCGCATCACCGCTTTTCTCGATCCATGGAAGGATCCTCTCGATAGCGGCTACCAGACGATCCAGTCTCTATTAGCCATTGGTAAGGGGGGCGTTTTTGGAGTCGGCTTGGGCAACAGTTTACAGAAATTGTTCTACCTGCCAGAAGCTCACACCGATTTCATTATGGCGGTAATCGGTGAGGAGTTCGGTTTTTTGGGAATAACGGTGGTCATCGGCATGTTCTTTATGCTGGTGCAGCGTGCAATCTGCATTTCTCTGGCGGCACCGGATATGTTTGGTCGTTATTTGGCTCTTGGTATTGCGGCACTGTTTGGTATCGAGTCGTTAGTCAACATGGCTGTGGTAACCGGGATGTTTCCCACCAAAGGGCTTGCTCTGCCATTCCTCAGTTACGGCGGGAGTTCCCTGATTATTAGCCTTTTTGCGGTTGGAATTCTGCTCAACATCTCATCCGGATTGAATATTCCCGGCGGATTACTGGCCCCGGTGCGTAAGCAACAGTAGTTACGTGCTCATACGACAAACAATAACCATTAAATTGTCCAAAAGGAGTTCTCACCATGAACAATCTCAGTATTCTAAAAAGCAGAGCCGAAGAAGCAGGCCATGAGTCATTGGCACCATCCCCCCAGTACCGGGACAATCGCGTTACTGAACGCCGTGCGAAGCTCCATGATCACAAAAACTTAACTAATGACTGGCAACGCTAACCAGCGGCAGAATCGCTTGCCGTCTCCAGCAGTCTCCTTACTGACATTATAAGAACCGGGCGGACTCTTGAAGATGTGCAGAAGGCATATGAGCTTACTTACCCACATATTTGCTTTTGCTGACGAGGCTGCTCCCCTGCATGGTCAGGAATTAATCGGACTCGTTAATGGAGTAAAGGGGAAACTCTTCGAATTAAAACATGTCGATTTTCTGAATAGCGGAGAGCTCCCTAACGGCTATTGGCTCAGTATTGGGACCTGCTATCTTGCTGCAAAGGGGAAAGCCGGACGGGAATTGTGTCTGGAGATGGAGAGGCAGATACATCGGAACGAAGTAATCCTTGGGCACCAATAACAGTCGAAGCAAGCATCCAAACGTGCAATTCTGGCACCTCATTTTTCATTGATAGAATCTCAGTAAAAGGAAAGAAAATGCGCCAAATTCTAAATAACATTATGTCCCGCAAATTTGACCTCTATATTCTTCTTATTCCTGTTGTACTGACCTGTTTAGGTGTGATCATATCCTATTCCGATTCAACCGTCACCACTGATAGAAATATTCATGAGGGTATGTATTTTCTAAGAAGACAGGGTGCCTTTGCGGTCGCAGGGTTCATAATCATGCTGGTCACCATGCATGTCAATTATCACGTTTGGCAGCGCTTAGGCCTGCCATTACTGCTATTGAGCCTGGTGTTGCTTACGATAATTCTGATTCCTGGTATTGGAGGGAGTGCAGGCAACTTGAATCCGTCTTCTGGCAAATGGTTTCAACCGTCTGAATATGCCAAAATAGCCGTTATCATCTTTATGGCATTTTCGCTTGATCGGAATCGAATTGCCCTCAAGGAGTTCGGGGGGAGATTTGTATCATACATAATTATGCTTCAGGTATACCTCGCACTGCTACTTAAACAAGCGGATAACGGCTCCGCAGTAGTTCTGATCATAGTGGTCTTTTCAATGCTTTATGCAGCCGGAACACCGGTACTTCATTTATTGTCAGTCACGTTTCTGGCGCTGCCATTCGTCCATATTCACATTGTGTATATTGGGTACCGCTGGAACTGTGTATACTCATGGCGAGAGCTACTGAAAGCGGGGCATCAGATAGTTCAGTCGTTTTTTGCTTTAGGATCAGGAGTGCTGTTCGGGAAAAGTGTGGGTGAAGGTTTCCTGGGAGCTCACACCGACTATATTCTTGCCGTTATAGGTAAGGAGTTCGGACTTATTGGGATTTTTGCAGTAGTGGGGCTGATTATAGTTCTCATTATGCGGTCTCTTAAAGTAGCAATAAATGCGCAAGATGCCTCTGGTCGCATACTCGCTTCGGGAATTACTGCTCTGTTCGCTATAGAAACTATCGATAATTTAGCGGTAGTCACCGGGATAATACCTGCCCAAGATTTGACTCTGCCATTTCTCAGCTATGGATGCAGTACGCTGCTTGTCAGCCTTTTTGCCGCTGGAATATTACTAAATATTTCCTCGGGTCTTGAACCTTCTGATAAACCACAATATCCATCAGATAATGGGGCAATCAAACAAACAGAATCGGGTAAAATGACGGAAGAACCAGAATAAACAAGATGGATGTATCGAACTGGTCTTGACAGAATTATGTTGAGTTTTTCAACACCATAAGGATCCATCAATCATTTTCTACCCCGCTCAAGGTTTACCGGACTAGTAACTTGCCGGTCTTGGTGCGAGATTGAGAGCGCGTTATCGAAGATTGCGAGGCGGTATTTCCCGGAGATAAAAACATTCCACGCGAATTACCCTTTTTGGCGAGATCGAACTCAGTGTTTTGAAGGGTCAGTGCCTTAACCGACGAATTGCTGACATGTCAACCACGCAGACCGAAGTTGCGGCATGGGAAGCAGACCGTAACAGCAGCGCGAAAAAAATTGACTGGCAGTTCACAACTGCCAATGCACGGATCAAGTTGAGGCAACTTTATCATAATTTATAATCATTATAGGGTACCAGACGATTTAGCAGCATAGACTGCATGTCGCTTTCCCATTATTTGCGCTAGTTTCATCAGCCCAGCATTTGTACCGACTCCCATATTCTGCGATGTTTGTTATCTATAAGCCGTTCCGGAAAGCGGACAGTCTGAACATCCGTGAAAACTGGAAAACCACCCAGAAGTTGTTCGGTAGCTTCTCGCATACTTCCAGCAGCGGCATTTACAGTGCGTTCTAATTCGTTCGCATCGCACTCAACAAGTATCGCGTCATGTATCATGGCGCAAACTTTTACACCGCGATCATGAGCTAAGCAGACCGCAAGACGAAGAATATCACTTCCTGTTGCCTGCATCAGAAAATTGCCTACTGTTAACATACCGGTATGTCTTGTAACGGCCATCTTCCAACCCAGTGACGTAGAAATATAACCGTCCTGATAAGCCTGATCAACCACGGAATTCTGCCATGCACAAAACTGACGATACTTTTCTTTAAACCCACTGCGCATCAATTCAGCTTTCGACCGGTCACCACCGATCCGGTAGCCGAGCGCTTCACCACCTATCCCATAAAAAATGCTGATTACAGCGGTTTTATATATGGCGCGTATACCGGGATGAGTTTCTTTGGTAGCTCCTATTGGTGCGGCACCAGAAGATATAGCCAGTTCCATGTAGGGATCGCCGCTCTGGTATGCCGCGATCATGGCAGCATCCCCCGATAAAGCCGCCGCAATGGCGAACTCCTGATTTTGGAAATCTATCAACGCAAGAGCACCACCAACATCCGGGCGTATAAATCCACGCATCCACTTAGGCGCGCCAAAAATCCACTCTGCATTAAGTGGTTGATTCCTGCCTGTTAATGACCCAAATACACCCGTATTACAGCGATTCCTGCCATAAGTGCCAACCGGAATTCTGTTAGAGTTAAACAGAGCCAAAGTCTTTTTCACTTGACGAATGGGTTCCAACTCGGGATAGAGAGCCGCCATGTCCTTAAGCGTATCGTCATCCGATTGCAGCAATCCAGACGGTGTTCGCGGCCAAGGAATGCCTTGTTGGTTAATCCAGCTAAACAAGCCTTTCTGGCAGTATTTGCCATTCTTAAAGATATGCGGGAACAGTGACGCCTGTTCCTCTGCCAAAGTCCTTTTGACAGTATCCCAGTTCAGCTGTAGTGACTGCAAAGCAGGAGCATCTACCGGAACACCTTGTTGTTCAATTTTGGCAACAGAGATCATATATTCACCCCGGAACAGCGTACGTTCGGCGTCCAAGTGCGGCTTCAGGCATTCAAATAACCGCTCGGTGACGGCGACATTTCTGTCACAGTAATTCTGTAGAGCAGCCATCTCCTGACCAGAATACGCTCCACCACGCTGGATTAACTGCAGCATATCCAGCCGGACGACCGCGTCAATAAAGCTGCTGCCAAAGAATTTCAGCATGTCTGCGCATGAACAAGCACCAAAATAGATACCGTTGGAAATGTTTCTAAACTCGGCATACAGATCAACTAAATACACTGGCAACGGCCAACCAAGGGTTAGAAAACATGAAACTACTGGCGTAGAATGATGGGTAATAACGATGGTACTCTCATCAAAATGAAAGGGGGAGCAAACAGACTCCCCCTCATTATTTACTAACCATTCCCGCACGAACTGGCCGGAGACAAGGTTTTTGGCTGACATACAAATCGTATGCGAAACATCACCTGCGTGATGCTGACAAACTACATCAATCAGCCAAACCGTCCGGCAAGTCAGTCCGGCAACAATCATTCGTCACCACGCAACCGCCTGATAAGGTAATGATTTGAGTCGGTTATTACATATTCACTCGCCGAGGTCTCCAAGATCTCCATAAAGGATTTCCGGGGCCAAACCGGCTTTCGGGTGTTATTCCCGGCTTCCACACCTTCATAGCCGACGTTGTTATTAACATAACGCATCCGCATCCAGCTCTTTTGAGCCTGCTCTACTATATTGATTCTAGTAGTTGTACAGGGCTCTCCCTCGCGGGGAGGGTATTTACAGTAGATCAAGAAGTACTCACTAGCTTGATTAACAGCGAGTCTAACTTCCGCCGAAAAGGAATCACCGGCAACATCATCGGCGAGGTCGGGGTGTACGATAAAGATCTTCTTCCCATCCTTCGCCCCCTTATCTTCAAGCAGTTCGAAGGAGGCAACAAAAGAATCATCAGGATTGACCTGAAAAAACTCCTGAGAACCAGGGAGTCGTAGGGGATAGACAGCGTTTGCCAGTACCGACAACCGGGGTTGTATTTGCAGCGCAGCCATATCAAATTTTTTCATACGTTGAGGTTCAGCCGGTCTGGAGACCGGGGGGGAGGGCTTCTCTACCGAAAGATCACTTTTTTTCATTGATAATCTCCTCTTCTTCTTTACTTGTAGAACGAAATACACACTCTGCGATCATAGTTACCATCCCGTCAGGGAGGGCTGGTCAGTGCCAGCATTGTTGTTGCGAGGTGTGTATTCTGTCGAGCAAGGGTAGTATAGGTGATACCTTTAAAGGCTTAGTAACTACACTACCCGCCTAAAATCCATGAATAACAGCAGGATGCCAATCATGGGCGTACAAAATTAGGGCTTGTTTTCAGCACAAAAATCACTTCTCAGTTGCTCCTTCAAAAAATTCATTCTGCTGAACATCTATCGCTTAGGGGATGTCAAACCCCTGCCATCCCAGACCATATCTTCACAGTGCTCCGAAGTAATGATGCTTCGGAGCGCCGCTATTACTAAGCTTCTACCGCTGTTTTCTGACAGATCAGGATGGTTAGTGTCTGGAGGTCATCGCTCAATTTGGTCCGTACGTTTTCTTCCAGTTTGGTTAAATCTAACCTATTGAGAGTGCTGATAAGTCCATTAATTTTGTTTGTCAGTTGTTCAGACAAAACTGACGACTTGGCTGCTGAAGTTGACTTGCCGGTTTCCAGCGCCTCAAACTGCTTGATCATGATGGCCTCATCCTTACCCTTACCAGCGATACCAACCAACTGCGCTCTGGTGTATACTTTGCTGCCACGCACCTTATTCTTTATGACATCCGGTAGGCGGGTGAGCGCGAGGATTTCTGACACTGTTGATTCGGCCTTACCAATTATTACTGCGATCTCTTTATTTTTGTAACCAGACCCGGTTTGCAACCGCTTAACTGCCTCGGCCTCTTCCATCGGCGTCAGATCGGAGCGGAGAAGATTTTCTACGAGTGCCGTTTCGGAGGCGTCGCCGTCGGTTATGAGCACTGGCACTGTATTCAGGTTGGCCGTCTGTGCTGCCCGCATCCTCCGTTCGCCGGCAACGACGACTAGTTGATTTTCCTTTACTTCAGCAAGGATCGCCTGGATAACGCCATAGCGTCCTACCGACGCAACCAAAGCGTCCATATCTGCCGGGTCAAAGCTTTTTCTTGGTTGATCTGGATTGCCGTTCAGCAAGAACGGGTGAACGTTGTAGAGATTACCAACCTTGTAGCTGACGGTTGCGGACTTTTCATTGAGATCTTCGTTTGCTGTTACCATGGTGCCTTCTGTCAGATTGTCTTCTTGATCCACTTGTGAACTCCTTTTTAGTGTGTTTACCTGCTGTTGTTTGAGTGAAATATCCCCTAGCCAGTTATCGCTCCCTCCTTTCGCGTACGATCAGTTTATTCTCAAATGCTACGTACTTTTCTGTTTACACTATACGTGCCAAAGTCATTAAATAACAGTATGTTGCATGATGGTTATTCTGGTATGGTGATTGAGGAGGAGGCTTTTTGGGAAAGGGGTTAATGATTCAGATAAGCAGAACACTTTCGGGATTAAATAATTTATAAATCATGATAACTTTCTTTTATTATTATATAAATAAAATATAAAACATATCGTATTTCCTGAAATAGTTCTGAAAAATATACTTGCAACATACTGTAATACGATATTTTCCACCTTATTTTTTACCTCATATGAGGTATTGCTTGCCTTAAATCAGGTTTATTGATATATGAAAATTACTGGATTCCCCAAAGGTTTCGATCAGGTAATTTAATCCCGACTGTAGTCATAGGGGGGGTAGTGATTTGGGTCGTAACAAAACGCTCAACAATATGCAATTATGTGCAGTAAAATCGCTCACTTTGCTTGGCGGATACAGTAGCGCCAGAATTGCGGAGTTACTTCTGCCATTCATGGGTGAAGTCAACCTTGGAAGGCTTCAGAAGAGAATTGACCGCCTTCAACCACAAACTTTCAACAAACAGAGATCAGTGACACCTACCGCTGGCACTTACGCCATTCACGGAGTCAAAGTTATCGTTGGCAACAAACAGGAATCAACTCTCTTTATAATCCTGGAGCTTCATACCGGCTGGTTGTATGTCAGGTTATTACCACGGATTAAACAAGAGAGTCTGGTTGCGGGTCTGCACCAGGTTTTTTTAGAGATGGTTATCGATAGAGCTAAGCTGGCAAAACGGGAAATTGTGCTGCTGAATTACAAGGTGGGAAAAACCGAGACGGCGACCGTCATCAGAAAACCGGTTGAAACCGTCATGAATGAACTCAAGGCCGGACTGAATAAATGCTTTGCAGGTGTAAAATTTTCCAAGAAACAAATTGATCGACTACAGGACGATGAACCATTAATAATTGCAGGCAGAATGCGGAGAAAAGAGCTGAATAGTCATATTGAGGAACTGCTTAAGCAGTACAATAAGCAACAACGACAGACTTTCCCAAGGACTAAAGATGCGGTATGTCCAAAAGAGCGCCTGTATATAGCACTGGAGACACAGCAGAAAGAGGCTCATAAGCCGTTGCCGCTGACAAAATGTGTCTGTAATACGAAAACTGCCAATGGCTCTTGCCCTCCTCACCGACGGTAGATACCAACATATCTTCGACTACCTGCATGCCCCCCCGTGGCCACTACGACCCTATGGGAGCGTCTATTTCATCAGCTTCGATGCGGAGTGGTTCGAGTCTGGTGGTAAGAACATCGTTCTCTCATACCAGGTTGCCACTGTTTCCAATAACGTCAGGGACGACATCACCGTCAAAGCCACTAACAACGTCATTGAACATATGGAGCCGGGGCAGCGACTCACACTGGCAGAGATCGTAGAGATAGGCGTCCGTTCCGTTAACAGCGGTAACGTACCAATAGATCACGCCAGAACCCGTAACATAGCCATCATGATATCGCACCATACTACCGCTGAGTGGAGTGTATTGGCCGATCGGAAGGGCGATCATATTACCAAAAAGCTGAGTGTGATCCGCAAGAGTCCGGTCACCGGTCTGTACCCGATCCGACTGGAGATAGACAGCGGCATCCCGTTTGACGTTCAGCTCTATGACACCCGTTTGCTTGCTCCGGCAGGATTTCAGAGCCTAAAACGGCTCTCCAGCCTTCTGGGTTCCGATGATGACCTGAAGCGTGATATCCCCCATTACTACAAAAAGAGAATGCAGCTATTTCGGCAGCGCAAGCCGAACCGTTTCAAAGAATACGCGCTCCAGGACAGCTCCGTAACCTTGAAACTCTTCTTTTTGCTGACTGATTGCCTCATAACCCTATCGGGACGCACCAAGCTTTATAAGACGCTTGCCTCTGGTGCTGTGACCGGATTTTTACTTCGTTCACCCGCGTTCACTAAATACTTGAAGGATCTTAATGCTCCGGGGAATGCGGATTACTTCAAGTTGATACGTCGTGGATATCACGGTGGCAGAAACGAAGGCTATCTGCTTGGACGTAGCGACCGCTTGGACGACCTCAAAAAACGGCTTTGGGCCGACATTGATTTCTGTGGTTGTTACCCCAGTGCAATGGCCCTCTCACCGGCCATCGCCTTCGGAGTTAACCCCAACGCTCAGCTCGTTGAACATGCAGATTCCAAGAAAAAACGGAAGGTATTCCTCGATCTGAAATGTCCAAATCTGCCGGTTCGGTATATTCCATTAACGTATCATCTTGTTGAGTTGGAAGACGATGCCATATTGAAGAAAGGAGTAATCCCGGAACAGTACAGGGCTATAAAAAATATTCTTGATGAGTTGACCTTAATTGCGGATACCAGCTCAAAAGAATATGCGGAGAAACAAAAAAAATTCGATCTGGCTTTGGTTGAGATAGCCGCTCAAGGGGGTAAGGGACAAAAGCAGGCGAGGAAACTGCGGGAACTGGCTACAGTCGTGGACAACAGCCTTGTTGACGAATGGTATCAGCGCTGGACAGATGCTCGCAATATCGGTGACACTTCCGTAGAGCGGTATATGGTTCCCGGAATCGCCAGAATTCAATTTTCTTTCCCGGAAGATACAATTTACCCGAGCTTACCAGTGACTCACCGGCAGTACGGTTTGGTCTTTCCGTTGGAGGGTGAGTGCGTCGCCACGAGCATCGAGATAATTACTGCTATGGACGCCGGTGCTTCGATTAAAGCATTGTACAGTCTGGAGTTACCAGTACAGCATGATGATGCGTCCGGATTACCTCGACGGCCTTTCTATGAGCACCTACAAGACCTGATCACACAACGCACCATATACAAGAAAAAGAGTCGTGATGAATCGCTAGAGCCGAAAGAACAGCAGAAAGCGAAGGTACTGGAACAGTTGACCAAGGAATATGTCAACAGCTTTTACGGAAAAACTGCACAAGCCATCAACTTTCGCAAGAGCTACGGACCCGGAACCGGTGAAATGAAGCGTCTCGGGGCGTCTCCCATCTCTGAGCCATGTACAGCGGCCTTGACCACTGGTCTCCCCCGTGCTGCCTTGGGAGCCGTATTATTATCTATTGAACGCTACAACAGGGATAAGCCCCTTGAAAAGAAGATACTCGTTGCCTCGGCCACAACAGATGGACTTCTAATTGGCTTGCCGCGACCCTCTCCGCACTTCCGTACCGCCAGGTGTTACAAGTATGATAAAGGATTAAGCCTGAAGGATACCTTCACCAACGTGGACACCGTGTTAAAAATCTGCGGATGTTCAGGCTTGATGGATTTGATGCTCAACTTCTTGCCCATCCGTCAGATGCGTAATGCTCGCAACGAGTTAACCGGCAGGCCGGTGTTCCTCGAAGTGAAGAACCTGGCTGACGATATAGCCGCTGTCAAGACCCGAGGACAGATCGGATGGATTGATTACCAGAGTAAGAAGCCTATCTATAAAGAGGGCAAGGCTGTCACTATCTCTGCAAAGTTTGGCCACAAACCCCCTTTAACAGAGATCGTAGCGAATGGCGTCGACTCTGACACATTGCATCCATTGAAGGTGATGCGACTGGAACAGCGCTATCAGCGCCTTTACGATGGTCCGGCTACCGACCGTAATACGATAGAGGGGATGTGGATACTGCAACAGCTTGATCGTTTGAGGAATGAAAACCAGCAAGGTGCAGACATTTTAGAGTATACTTTTTATGGTTTAACCGGTTTCAACGAGATTATGAGGTGTGAAACCGAAGAAAAGGATCTGGTACAGAAAATCGCCACCCGCCGTTTCAACGGTGACTTCGACTGGAAGCGTAAGCTGGTCTTCGCTAGCGATGGCACCATTTCTCCATTCAGTGTGCCGTACCAAAGCATCACCGAGATGCTGACTCACCGCACTCAGATGCAGGAGGAGCGCCGATGGAACCGAAACGCCACCCCGGAGAAGGTGTTGCATAGAGTTAATGTGCGTGGGCGTAAGAGATCAAATCGTAGTGGTGAGGCGGCAGCCACGACCCGTTCCTTCCTGACGGGTGTGTTACAGGGCAAGATTCCCGGTAATCGAATGTGGCGACGGGTTCCTGAACGACTCAACCAAGTGTGGGAGCACCTCGGGCTCAAGATGCAGAAGATGATAATAAAGAATAAAACCGGTTCTAAGAGTGAGAGTACACGCCTGCCCAAGGAAAAATGGACAGTGGATGACATCAAGTACGCCCGCCGCTCTGAATTTGAGCCGAAGGTTATCATGCCGACGCTAGAACTACTGAACCTGGTGGAGGCATTGGCAGCCGAATTCAAGGTTGATTCGCTCAAGGCCAAGGAGTTGATATTTGCGGAACCATTTGATGAAGAGATCAACAAGGAACTTGCTCTGCTGGTGGCTCGCGCCGTACTGCAGGGACCGGACAAACGCCTGGAGCCATTCCGTTCCCTCTACCTGGTCGGGGCACTACCCGACAAGGCAGCACTGGTGCGGATATTCCACCCTCACCTGACGCTGGCTCAGATCAACGCCTGCGAGAGTGCCCCGTTTCATTCCGGCGAAGGGGTTAACTGGGATCGTCCCCGCATTGCACGATTGTTTCGGCGGCTGGGGCTGTCATCCGCCGATGCGGAGGCCTGCGCCAGGGTAGTCGTGCTCCCCGGTCGTCTAAAAGACAAGCTGCCAGCCAACCCGGCCCGCGAGAAGTGCCTAGAGTGTTTCGTACACGCCCTGCACCAACCGGACATCGTGCCCCGCGAGATCAGTGCGCCGCAGGTGTTGGAGCGTCTGCGGCTGTATGGCCTGAAACGAGCACAGTATTTCTCGTTGAAACACAGCAAGTTCAGTCCCCGCTGCCTAACAGACACTCCGGCCAATAGGAGTCAAATCAACCGCATGGCGCGAACTCTTAAGCTCGATCCTGCGCCGATACTGGACGCACTCCTTGACAAGTAATCGGAAGTTCTACATTATCCGGGACGACAACGAGACCTTTCGACTCAACCTCGTTGAGACTGCCAGCGGTTTGGAGAAGCCTGACTGGAAACCGCTCTCCACCTGGGCTATGTCTGCCGCCCTGGGCGACAAGACGCTTTCTTCGGCAAACCGAAGTATATTTCTGGCAGCATTGGCATTATCCTCTGGAGAGGCGCACCAACGGCGCGGACAGCAACGTATCACCACCAGCGGTACCCGCAATATCGTGTTGCGGCCACGCACCGTCGCCGAGTACATCGAAGAGACCAAAGACCCCAAGGGCGCACGGGACAAGCGGGAAAAACGAAAACAGGATCCTGGACATATCAACATGGAATTTTTTCGCATAACACAGCTGATAAGCAGCCTGCTGCCACCGATCAAGATGCACCTCAATCTTCCGGAGAAAAATCCGTCGGAGTACACCTACACCATCACTGAAAAAGTAATTGAAGCGGTAACGAGTGAAGAGTGCAAGTCATATCTCCGCAAGATCAAGGTCGGTCGCCTTCTGACCTTGTATATGTACGAGAAGGTGAAGAAGCGGGTGCAGACTGAATACCCAGACGATTTCGATTCCCTCGTGAAGGTGATCGACAAAACCGCATCACGAGATCACCTGGCTGCCGTGTCCCTTGCTAATCAGGAGAACCAGCTGCTGGTTAGCATTGTTAACGTGCAAGGAGACATGGTAACCATGGAGGAGTGGAAGTTCCTGAAACTCGTCAAAGAACACGGAGAGTTTCTGTCGTTGGGGGAACTTGATCGGCGTGGGGGGTGGCTAACAGAGCCGCTGTTAAAGTTCAACACGAACAAGGTGGGAGATATTGTCGCCATCTATACCGCCAAGGATTCTACCCTCCATGTGGTCTGCCAACGGGAAGTGGCTACCAACCAGAGGAATACGCGCAAGGAGACTCCCGACCGGGCCGAATTTGTCATCGATCAAGACTACCTCGCCTGCCTTTACCTCACCATCAGCCAGTTACGGAAGGATAAGAAACGGTTCGAGCGGCTGAGAGAGAAAGCAGAGGCCAAGACAGCAGTGACTATAGATGAACTATTTGACAGAGAATTCTTTGATGCAGACTAAGCAGGAGGTAATCATATGAGTAAGACAGCAGGAACCAACGGCACAAGTAGTCAGTCAATTCCCAATCCTCTTGAATCGATTTTTGCTGGTATGGAGGCCCGTGATGAGGTCTTCAGCCTGGCTCTTCAGCACCTGGCGCACCTTCCTACCATGGATGAAGTCAGAAACGCTCCCATGCCGGGCAAGGGCTTCTATGAGGGAGTAATGGGCTACCGGAGGAATGCGGGTAGCTTGAAGATATCAGTGGGGTGTGGCCGTGCTCTGGTTCGAAATATCGAACCGTCGAAGTTCATAGCCATGGTCCAGAACATGCACATTGAGAAGGATGCCACCGTAGTCCTTGAAAACTTCATAGAGGGCGAGAACAGCAACATACTGCCGCGCGGACAGGTGTTGGGGCGAATCAACCCAGACTACAGTTGCATCGTAGTGGCACAAGGATTATCGGGTCGGGTGATTCATGGTCCCAGTGACCTGGTGCGATTGGACGCATACTATCTCAGCAAGGAACTCCTGACCGGTTTCTACATTTCCACTAAATTGCAGCATGGAATTCAGAGCAAACTGGATGAACTGATAGGCTCACATGATGGCTGGAAGGCATACAACATTCCGCGTGATCCCTGCGAACCGGCACTGTAGGGGGTAAATATGAACGATCGATCCTACGCCCAGATACGGTGGCGACAGAACCGGCTCGGGCTCTTGATGACCAACGTATGTCGTCAGAGGTTTTTCATATACGCTGAGAAATTATCGGCTCTGTTCAAGGAACCGGGGTGCTACAAAGAGGTCAAGATCCGGGATCGAAAGCCGGGACGGGCCATCGGATACTACGCCGGTCAGGTGCTCGGGATCCTAGCCCCCCATGGCGACGGCTACCAGATCACCCTGATTGTCGGCGACCCTCTCCAAAATATCGACTATGATCCGAAGATCGATCAGGCTCCCCTCGACTACCTTACGGAAATGCGGTTTAACTTCCCAATTTCTGAGCTGACCCTGTTCAACAACACACTGGAAATAATGCATGTACAGACTCAACAGTTCGATGAATATATCACGGCGGCCGAAGCGACTCCGTTGGAGAGCAAGCGTAAGAATATCATCTGCAAACAGAACCGGTCGTCGCTTTAATGTAGGTCTCCAGAAAACACGATGAAAATAACCACCCACCGTGGCGCGAATAAAATTGGCGGTACCTGCATCCAGCTTTCAACAGAACGATTTATGAGTTTATGCGGCGCGAAGCCGTCGCATAAACTTTTGTTGGACTGAGCCGCTCCGCCTCTGCTACTGTTTGGGGATATATAAGGTTTTTGGTCTTTTTCTTGGGAGTACTGCCGTCTTCGCTGGATAACTTCGGGGATTGATTTTTGGTTTCTACTGTTCTTTGAAAGCTTTTTGACTGATTATTTGATAACGACAACGGCCAGCTAATGCCATTTCCAGAGTCAACGGGCGCACCGATAGTGTAGCACTTGTTTGCGGGCTCCGTTTTTTAATGTATTTTTGCGACCTGATTTATTGCTGCATTCGGTGAACGGCGCGATCTTCTCGGCAAAGAGTAGATCACCACCATAATTCCTTCCGAACAGCATGGGCATAGATGTTTGACGATTCCATCTGTTGACTCATCTCCACTTTGATCCACTATCTTCTTATTGTTTTTCTCGGCGAGGAGCAACTGTACCCTTTTCAAAGTCAAACGGTTGGCCGGACTGAGCAGACCGAAGTAGCGTACCTTGTGGAATCCCTGCGGCAAGACGTGCTGTAGATAACGGCGGAGAAATTCACGGGAAGTCAGTGTCATGCGTTTCAGCTTACCTGTGGCACTTTCCTGATAGCGGAAGGTCACGTTGCCGTTGTTGCAGCAGGGTTGCGTGGTGGATACTATCGAAGTATTTACGGATATCCAGCTTAAGGTACCAGGGGTAACGGCGGGTAACTCCTGTGCCCCTGGCTACTGCCCTGTGCAGCCCCTTACCGGGGCGACAGGCATAGGTATCGAAGATGGCGTAACGCTCCAACTCGGGTTCGCAGATGTTCATAACGGCATGATGGAGCACCCTGTCTCCAAAAGACGCAGCGCAGATAATGCGTTCTTTGGGGTCGAGTATGGTGAATAAACGATATGTTCCTATTGGAACGTCGCCGCTAAGCAGATGACTACGCAAACGAACCAGATTGGCGGCAAGGTCACGGCGGTACGCAACAACCTCCCGACGGTCGGCCTTGCCCATGGCAGCCTTTCTGAAGGCAAGCCGCAAGTTGTCGGGCTCAGCTATTTGGTGATACAGTCCCCTCCCCCGCGCCATGAGTAAACTCTCCGATTATTTCAATTACAGCAGTGCCATATTTTTCCAGACGCCCCTGGCCGATACCATCAATCGCACGCAAGACTGAATGGCTTGTGCAACGCCGACGTGCCATCTCGGCCAGCTGTTCATTGGTAAATATGGTGTAGACCGGGACAGCTTCCGTGTTTGCTGCCTGCTTGCGCCATTCCCGCAATCGGGCAAACAGGGCGAAGTCCTCCGGCGGCAATAGTGCTTTGAAGTCGATTTTATTACTGACCCCGCGTATGACAGGATGTGCGCTGTCAGTGGCAGGCAGGTATTCTACAGCCAGAGCCCAGAAAGATGCGTCACCTTGCCCAACAAACTCACGATGGACAGTCAGCACCCGCACAGATCGCAGAAAACGATTCAGCTCTTCAGATGCCGCGCCGC
>CAIUSO010000153.1 GCA_903901875.1 uncultured Geobacteraceae bacterium
CGGGGCTCAATCCCTTCAGCCTTTCGGTTTACGGCCTGCCTGCTTGCTGTCCTACGCTTAAAACTGTATGTTACCACACAGCCTCCAAGGACTTGCTACCCGGTGGCTGGCCTGCCTTCCGGGACGGGATTCTCACCCGCTGGATTATGCGACCTTGCCCGGCCGCACTGTAGGTTTGACCCCTTGATTCTTTACCTTGATTCTTTATAAAGTAATATGCGGACTCTGGAAGGGCGGCTGTTTATAACCGCTTCATCGAGTCTGCGAGGAAACGAGTGGACGCCCTAAAACAGTTTGTAAGTGTGAGCGTTACAGAATCGCTTCAATCCCCTTGCGGTGAATGACATTCAATAGCATGAGTGCTGCACCAGTCGGGCGTTTTGCGCCGCGCTCCAATTGCGATATGTACCCCACCGTCATATTGAGGCAATGCGCAAATACAGATTGGCTCATGTGTGTTTGTTCCCGAATTTTGCGAATTTCTTCTGCTGACAACGGTTCGATCTCCGGTTTCTTTACTCCCAAGTGCCGCATGGTGATTTTTTCGTAAGCATCATTACCCAGAATTCCGATACCGTGCATATCGTTAGCAGTTTCAAGCAGTGCTTGTGTCAACAGGCTATTTTTATTTGCTTTTGTTGTCATCGTACATTTCCTCCAAAATACCCTCTTTAATGGCATGGACTAAATCTTCCGGTTGTGCTGTAAGCCATGCCGCCCCGATCTCTCGCAACGTTGCCAACTCGTCTTCGTCAATATTACCTCTATCATTTTTGCAATACCGTACATGAAAACTGCCCTATTGCCAGAACGATAAGCAATCAACATCCGGTAGCCACCGGAGCACCCCTGTCCCGTCCGCGCCACCCGCTGCTTGATGACTCCACCGCCTAAGTCAGCGTCGATAAGACCACGCTCTGCACGTTCAATAGCATCACGCAAACCATGATCGCTAATGTGCTCCTGTCGCACGTACCGAACAAACCACTTTGTTTTGAATATCCGCACATCCCGTCCAATGTTACACAGGAACTATAACACTACGAATCATACATATCAATTCACTTTTGGTACAAATATAGGTGTCAGGTACAAATATGGTTGTCAAACCTACACTTTTCACAAAAACCGAAACCCCGACGGGCGATAAGGCACCCGTCGGGGTTTTAGGACATCGTCTCTTTTGTGCCCCCCATACTTCAACGGACCACAACTCTTATTCCGCTTCGTAGTGAAGCCTGTAAAATCCTGCTTCCAAAAGTATGTTTCAGGCCAAGAGAAATCACTATATTCATCAGGTCGTACTTTATGACAGGCAAGTTTTCCCATGAGACCGCACATCCAATCCGCATACGGAAGAGTCTGATATAAATGGCTTTCTGCTTGAATATGGGCGTTGGTAAGTGTGAATATTACAGAATCGCTTCAATCCCCGTGCGGTGAATTACGTTCAATAGCATGTCACAATAATAACCATGGTAAAAAGGGCGTGCATCTTGCTAATATGCGGGGGTGGAACGGGCACGTAATCTCGCTGACTCCTGCCCGGAAAGATCATCACTCTTTTTGCCACCCATCAACACACAAGCATCAGGAGGCATAATGTTCACCTTCATCCACGCGGCAGACATCCACCTCGACAGCCCCCTGCGCGGCCTGGAATACCATGGCGATGCTCCACGGGAACAGATTCGCGGGGCGGCACGGCGGGCACTGGAAAATCTTGTCACTCTTGCTCTTGAAGAACAGGTCGCCTTTGTTCTGATAGCCGGTGACCTCTACGATGGTGATTGGCGCGATTTTAATACGGGCCTCTATTTCAACCGGATGATGACAAAATTGAGAGAGTCCGGCATTCGGGCGTACATCGTTTCCGGAAACCATGACGCGGCAAGTACCCTCACCAAGAATCTCCGGCCACCCGATAACGTAACCTTTTTCCCCTCCCGCAAGCCGGAGACCATCATCATTCCGGAAATCGGTGTGGCACTTCATGGCCAGAGCTTTGCCCATCGCTCCGTCCAGGAGGATTTGAGCAGTTCCTATCCCTTGGCACTGCCCGGCTATCTGAACATCGGCCTGCTCCACTCTTCCCTCACCGGAAGGGAAGGACACGAACCCTACGCCCCCTGCAGTGTGGAGGGGTTAAAATCCCGGGGGTACGACTACTGGGCCCTGGGACATATCCATCAACGGGAAATTGTGGCACAGGATCCATGGATCGTCTTCCCGGGCAATATCCAGGGGCGACATATCAAAGAACAGGGAGCAAAGGGGTGTACCCTTGTCAGAGCGGAAGGAGATAGAATTACCGGGGTAGAGCACCGTCATCTGGATGTGCTCCGCTGGAACAGCTGCCAGGTTGATATTTCAGAGTGCCACAGCGAGGACGATCTCTATCGGCAGGTCCACAGTGCCTTCGAGCAGGTGCTGCACGGGTGCGACGGCCTGCCGGCCATGGTACGTTTGGAGCTGATCGGCACAACATCACTGCACCAACTGCTCCAGAAGGAATCCCTGCGATGGGAACATGAATTCCGCAGCATGGCTGCCAATCTGGGGGGGGCCGGACTCTGGCTGGAAAAGTTCCGGATCTCAACCAGGGAAATAATGGATTATGAGCGGTTCCTCGCCGACGACAACCCGGTCAGCGGCATGTTAAAAATGCTCGTCGGCCTGGAACTCTCCCACGGATCCGCCACCGACCTGGACCCCGAAATTGGCACGTTTCTGACCCGCCTTCCGGCCGAAGCACGGGGGGGAACCGAACCCTTTGATCCTCTGGAACCGAATCAGTGGAGCGACATCTGCGACGACGTCAAGGAATTGCTCATCGCCCGCCTGCTCACCACCGGAGGTGCCCGATGAAACTTAATCGGCTCATCATCAAAGCATACGGCCACTTCACCAACAAAGAGCTGGATTTCACCTCCCCCGTACCGGGGTTGCATATCATTCACGGCGCCAATGAAGCGGGCAAGAGTACCGCCCTCAGGGCCTTGAAGGGACTTTTTTTCGGCATACCGGAGCGGACAACCGACAATTTTCTGCACAGTTACGAGCAGCTTCTCATCGGCGGCTGTCTGGAAGCGGGGGTGGGAGAAACACTGACCTTCTATCGCCGCAAGCGGCGTGTGGGTGACCTGCTCGATGCCGCCATGGAGCAGCTGGATCCGGCCCGACTCCCGCTGTTCCTTGGGGGAATTGGCCCAGCACTTTTTGACTCCCTCTACGGTATCGACCAGGAAACCCTGGTCAGTGGCGGCCGGGATATTCTGGCTCAGCGAGGGGATGTGGGGCAGGCCCTCTTTGCCGCAGGGGCCGGGCTTTCTTCCCTCCATGGAATCATTACCGACCTTGAAAAGGAAGCTGCGGATATTTTCAAGCCGTCAGGGAGCAAGCCGGAACTGAACCGGGCCATCAGGGAGTACACCGACTGCCTGAAGGAAAGCCGGGCCCTCTCCCTCTCCACCCATGAGTGGGAACAGTGCCGCAGGACATATGACAGCACCATTACCGAGCTGGCTGACGGTGAGCGGCAGGTACATGAGCTGAACAGTGAACTCATCAGATTAAAGCGCCTTGAAAAGACAGTGCCCAAATTTGCGGTCAAAAACGATTTAACGGCACGCATTGCCACGCTTGGGCACGTGAGTCGCCTCCCATCGGACTTTCCCGAACAGCTCCGCGCACTCCTCCACCAGCGGGCAACGATCAACACACGGATAACCGAAGCCCGCTCCCAGCTCCAGAAACTGGAGTCCGATCGACAGGAACTTATCGTCTGTCGGGATATTCTTGATCAGGAAGAGACCGTTGACTCGCTCCACCAACGATTGGGGGTTGAGCGACAGGCCCGCAAGGATCGCCCCGGGCTCCATGAAGCAATGATCAGGGGGCGCACCCAGGCCGAAAGCCTGCTTCGCCGGGTGGCACCGGAGTGTGAATTATCGGCGGTGGATGAGTTAAAGGGTGTCCTCGGCACGCGGCAGCTCATCACCAAACTGGGTAACCGCTTTGCGGCGGTGGAGCAGGGTGTGCTGACGGCCCAACAACAGCTTGAGGGCATTGAGGCCGCCTTGGCAAAAGCCGAGCGGAGTATCTGCGCATTGGCCGATGTGCCTGATCTGCGCCCCGTGTCAGCACTCCTTGCTCTGGCTACCAGAGGAGGGGATCTGGACGCAACGATCCGCACGGTGACCCACGATGCCCGTACCGCCCGAACAGCCGTTGAAACGCGCATTACCGCCCTGGGAATCTGACAGGGAACGCCGGAACAATTACTGACACTGCACCTCCCCTCCCATGAATCGGTCATGCATATTCTGGACATTTTTCAGGAGAGTGACCGGAGCCTCAAAGAGTTTAGAGAAAGAATTCAGGAAGTCAAATCCGAACAGGACCGGGTCAACTGCGATATCACGGCAATGGAAGCCCATGGTTCGGTGGTGACAGATACGGAGCTGGGACTCTGCCGAGAGAGCAGAAATGCACAATGGCAACTGATCAAACGGGCCTGGCTGGAGGGGGAAGATGTCTCCAATGATGCATCATTGCGAGCTCTTGACACCCCCCTGCCGGAAGCGTACGAAACATCGGTGCGAGACTCCGATGATGTTGCAGACCGGCTTCGGTCTGAAGCTGAGCGGGTGCATGCCTATACCGGTCTCAAGACTCAGCGGGAAAAGCTGTCACTCCAGCTTTCCCAGTGGCAGGAGAGGGAACGGCAGGCCATAGCAGAGCAAACGGCACAGGGTGCCGCCTGGAAAAACCTCTGGCAGGAGAGCGGCATTGAACCCACAACGCCCCGGAAGATGCGTGACTGGCTTGAGTGTTGTACCACTGCTCGGCGTGACGCGGGAGAAATGCTGGCAAAAGAAGCGCTTATCATGCCGTACCGTGCGCAGCGGAGTGAACTTTACCGGCTGCTGGCCCATGAATTGAAAATGCTGGGCGTAGAAAAAACCTTTCCGGGCGAGGAAGTGGAGCCGCTCCGGGAATACGCCGCACAACTCTTTGAAGAGATGAACACTATCCGCAGTGAGCGGATAAAGCTTCAGGAGGAAATCGGCCGGCTCCGGGCGGAGCGTCACTCCGCCGGTGAAGCACTGGAACGAGGGAACAGTGCCATGGAGACCTGGCGACTCCAGTGGCAGGAGGCTCTTCAGGGGCTCTGGCTTTCCGAAGGATGCACCCCGGAAGAGGCCATGGAGGCCATGGAGAACCTGCGGAGTTGCCTGGAGCAGCGGGACCTTGCCAATAGTTACCAGCACCGGATGGATGAAATTGACCGACACTCACAGGTATTCTCCCATGATGTGACCCAGCTCGTCACATCCATCGCCCCCGAGCTGTCGGATTACTCCCCCGAGCAGGCGGTGGTAAAACTACAGAGTATGCTGACAGATGCCAGAAAAACCACGTCGGTACGGGAAAAAATTTCTGAAGATATCAAAAAGGCGGCAGACGCTCTTCATGGTGCTGAAACCGAGCAACGGACAAATGCGGAAGCGATGAAAGCAATGGAACAGCGCACCGGCTGCGTGACTGACGATGAGTTTTCCGCACTGGAACGGGACTTTAAGGAGTATGAACAACATCTGGCTGACCTGAACCGGATTACGAGGGATCTGATGGAACTTTCGGACGGCATTGCCCTTGACCTCATTGAACGGCAGGCGGCTGAAGTTGACCCCGATGAGCTGCCGACGCAGATCGCCTCACGGGAAACCCGGCTCCACGATGAGCTGGGTCCCCGAATAAAATTTTTGTCAGAAAAAAAAGGGGCCGGGCGAATCCAGCTTGAGCTGATGGATGGCGGCGACAAGGCAGCAGAGATGCTTGAAAAAGCCGAAGCGGCCCTTGCATCGGTCAAAAGACTTGCGGGGCGCTATGTGCGGTTCAAGGTGGCAGGTCAGATTCTGAAGCGGGAAATCGACCTCTATCGTCGTGAACATCAGGACCCGGTATTAAAAGTGGCGTCCCGCTATTTTTCAGAGTTGACCTGTGCCGCCTACGGGGGGCTGAAAACTGATGTTGACGAGAATGGACACCCCATTCTGGTGGGGGTAACCAGCGATGGCCGGGGCAAAACCGTAGAGCTGATGAGTTCCGGAACCCGGGACCAGCTCTATCTGTCACTGCGATTGGCCACCATCGAACGGCGGCTCGAACGTCACCAGCCATTGCCCTTTATCGCCGATGATCTGCTGGTCAATTTCGATGATGTCCGTTCAGCAGCAACACTGCGTGCCCTTTCCGAGCTGGGCACGAAGAACCAGGTCATTCTCTTTACCCATCATCGCCAGATCCTGACCATCGCAGAAAGTCTCGGCCAGAAGGAACGGATCTACATCCACGAACTCTGACAAACCCCCGCGGAGCGGCTCGGGAAAATGGCCTTTAGTTCAGAGAGAAACCATACGGGACGGCAGCTTCCTCACCCGTAATACCGTTTTTTTCTGTCATTCTCGTTGATTTTCAGCTAGTATGCCGCCACAGTTTGGGTACTGCCGGGAGGTATATCAATGATTGAGATTAACTTTGACAAGATGGGCGGGCTGATTCCCGCCGTAATTCAGGATTACGAAAATGGCGAGGTTCTGATGGTCGCCTTTATGGACAAGAAGACCCTTGATCTGACACTGAAGGATGGCAAAACCTGGTTCTTCAGCCGCACCCGGAACAAGTACTGGATGAAGGGTGAAGAGTCGGGCAACACCCAGGATGTCATGGAAGTACTGACCGACTGTGACGCCGATACCGTCATCATCAAGGTAAAACAGAACGGCCCGGCCGCCTGCCATACGGGCAATCGGAGCTGTTTCTATGTGAAATGGGAAGATGACCAATGGGTTGAGCATTCCAATCCGCTGTTTGACCCCGCCGAAGTGTATAAAAAAGCCTGATTCGGGAGAAAGTACCATGGCAAACATTCTTAATTTCGGCATCCCCAAGGGGAGCCTCGAAGATGCAACAGTCGGACTGTTCAAAAAAGCCGGCTGGCAGATCAGCATATCCTCACGCAGCTATTTTCCGGGCGTGGATGATACGGAGATGAACTGCAAACTGATCCGCCCCCAGGAAATGGCGCGCTATGTGGAGCGGCAGACCATCGACGCCGGCATTGCCGGTCGTGACTGGGTACGTGAAAACGATTCGGACGTGGTGGAAGTATGTGAAATGGTCTATTCCAAGGTGTCGCGCCGCCCGGCCCGCTGGGTGCTGGTGGTCAACGGCAACTCCACCGTGCAGAAACCGGAAGACCTCCATGGTGCCACCATTTCGACGGAGCTGGTCGGTTTTACCAAGCGCTACTTTGCCGAGCGGAATATTCCGGTCAATGTGGAATTTTCCTGGGGAGCAACCGAAGCAAAGGTTGTGGATGGACTGTGTGACGCCATCGTTGAGGTAACCGAAACCGGTTCTACCATAAAGGCAAACGGCCTCCGGATCGTCTGCGAACTCATGGAGTCGGTGCCGGTTCTGCTGGCGAGCAAGGCAGCCTGGGCAGATCCCTGGAAACGGGCCAAGATCAACCAGATCGCCACGCTGCTCAAATCATCTCTGGCGGCCGAAGGGATGGTCGGGCTGAAGATGAACGCCCCCTCCGCTGCCGTCGATGCGATCACAAAGCTGCTCCCCAGCCTGAAAAACCCCACGGTTTCCCATCTCTACAACTCTGACTGGCTTTCCATTGAAAGCATTCTGTCGGAGAGAGAAGTGCGCAGTGTGGTACCGGAACTGATCAAACTTGGTGCCGAAGGGATTATAGAGTATCCCCTCAACAAAATTATTTAACATTATTTCACAAAATACTTGGAGACAGTTCACATGAAAAAAATTCTTTCCACTATCGTTGCAGCTCTGGTAACCGTATCCTTCTCGGCCGCAGTTGTCTCAGCCGTTGATGCTCCCCCCGCCGCAGTTCCTGCCGCTCCGGCAGCGGCTCCGGCCGTTGCGCCGGTAGTCCCCGTTGTTCCGGCAGCAACCGCACCGGAACTTGCTCCGGTAGCAGAAAAAACGACCGTGAAACCGGCAAAGAAAGCGAAAAAAGCCAAGAAAGCAAAAAAAGTTAAAAAAGGACTTAAGGGAAAGAAGAGTAAGAAATCGGCAAAAAAAACCAAGAGTACCAAGAAAAAGTAATCCCCCCACATAGCAACGGCCGCCGGATGGCGGCCGTAATGGACTGTACGTATGATGATGGACAAGATAGAAGAACTGGAGCGGCGCTATCAGGAGCTTGAAGCCCTGCTCTCCGACCCGTCAATAATTTCCAACCAGCCGGAATTCCGCAAGCTGTCCCGCGAACATTCCGATTTGAGCGAATTGGTGGCTGCCTATCGCCGCTACCGGAAGATCCTCGCCGAAATTGCCGATAACCGGGAGCTTCTGGCCGATCCGGACATGAAAGAGATGGCCGAAGATGAATTGAAGTCTCTGGAGACGGAAAAGGACCAACTGGATGCCGATATTCAGATGTTGCTGCTTCCGAAAGATCCCAATGACAACAAGAGCGTCATTCTGGAAATCCGTGCCGGTACCGGCGGCGACGAATCGGCCCTCTTTGCCGGGGATCTGTTCCGCATGTACTCGCGCTATGCCGATACCAACCGCTGGAGGGTCGAGATCATCTCGGCTTCGGAATCGGAACGGGGGGGGTATAAGGAGATTATTGCTTCGGTTGAGGGTGAAGGAGTTTTTGCCAAACTGAAGTACGAATCCGGCACCCACCGGGTTCAGCGGGTACCGGAAACCGAGGCCCAGGGGCGTATCCATACCAGTGCCTGCACCGTTGCCATCATGCCGGAGGCGGAGGATGTGGACATTGATATCCGCCCCGACGACCTGAAGATCGATGTGTACCGTTCATCGGGTGCGGGGGGGCAGCATGTCAACACCACCGATTCTGCGGTGCGCATCACCCACATCCCGACCGGAACGGTGGTCGCCTGCCAGGAAGAGCGGAGCCAGATCAAAAACCGGGCAAAGGCCATGAAGGTTCTGAAAACCCGCATTCTCGATACCATTCAGCAGGCCCAGGATTCAAAACTTGCCGCCAACCGAAAACAGCAGGTCGGCTCGGGGGACCGGAGCGAACGTATCCGCACCTATAATTTCCCCCAGGGGCGCATGACGGACCATCGAATCGGCCTGACCCTCTATCGCCTCGACTCCATCATGACCGGTGACATTGGGGAAATTACCGATGCCCTGCGGGCCTTCTATCAGATGGAAGCACTCAAGGCCCAGAGCGAAGGGAATTATTGATTCCTGCCACGTGCAGACCGCCATGACAACCACACCACCAGACATACTGGACAATTACCGCCAGCTGGTTGCAAAGGTCGATGCACTCTGCTCGTCAATCACCACACATTTGGCAGGGGAGCTGCACTGCCGGGCCGGCTGCAGCTCCTGTTGCATCTCAATCACCATCTTTCCCGTAGAAGCTGCGGCAATGGTCCGGTTGCTGAAAACTCTTCCAGACCAACAGAGCCGTGAAATCCGCGCCCATGTCACCCGCCAGAAAGGGGGTGCGCGATGCCCCCTCCTGCGGGATGAACGCTGCCTGCTCTATGAAGCACGCCCCATAATCTGCCGCACCCATGGCTTACCGATCGTGTATACCCAGGAGGGAGCGCAGATCAGTGACTGCTGCCCCCTGAATCTTACCGGGACCACCTCCCTCTCCGGTTCGGACGTCGTCAACCTGGACACCCTGAACACCCTGCTGACAGCTATTAACGCCACCTATCTGGCACAATCACCCCACCCACCCCTGCAGGACCGCATTGCCATCGCCGACATTATTGAAACCGCTACTTCAGACCGTTGATATAGCTTCGAATACCTTCACAAATACCCTCGGCCGTCATATCCTGATAGGGAGCTTCCTTCAGGCGTGCTTCTTCCTGGGGGTTTGATACAAAGGCGGTTTCCACGAGGATACTCGGCATGCTGGCTCCCACCAGTACGTAAAATGGTCCCTGTTTGACACCATGATTTTTTACGTCGGCATAGGTATCCTTGATTTTCCGGTGGAGGGTTTTTTGCACTTCGTCGGCAAGGCGGGCAGAATCGTTCAGCTTGTAGTTCGCCATCAGATCAAACAGAATGGCTTGCAGCACACTCACCTTTTCTAGTGATGTGCCGTTTTCCTTGGCAGCAAGACGGGCCACCTTATCGGTTTTTGCCAGGTTGAGATAATAGGTCTCAATTCCTGAAACCGCCCGATTTGCGGCAGCATTGGCATGGACAGAGACAAACAGGTCGGCTCCGACCTTGTTGGCAATTGCAGTGCGTTCTTCCAGCGGAATGAACACATCGGCTGAGCGGGTCATCACAACATCGACCCCCAGCTCCTCTTTCAGAAGATCCCGTAATTTTAGTCCGATGGCCAGTACCACATCCTTTTCCTGGGTACCGTTTTGACCAACGGCTCCCGGATCATGCCCCCCATGGCCCGGGTCAACCACAATTCGCCTGATTTTCGAGATATTCACTTTTCTGGGGAGCTTAAGCTTTTTTTCAGCAACGGCACCCTTCTCTTCACGCTTTATGATGCTACTTTTATCGGGGCTTGCACTAATGGTCGGTTCCAGGCGGGAGATCTCGGCTGGTCGCTCCCCCCGCACGTCTATCACCAGCCGCGCCGGATCAGAAAGGGGAAACACCTTGTAATCCTTTATGTTCTCAACATCAAGCACCACCCGCACCACGTCGGGGCGATACTGCCCAACCCGCGCCCCCTTCAGTAACCCGTCACCAATGGTGATATCCTTAACGCCGCTCCCCATGCGGGTCCGCTTAAGGTCAATATAGATTCTCCCCGGCTTCCGGCTGCTGCCACCTCCCAGTTCATGTACTTCCCAGGTGGTATCCCGGTCAAGTTCCAGAGAAATCCGCGTATAATCGGGGGTGGACCAATGCTTCATTTCGCCCAGTACGGCGGATGTTCTTCTGCCCGAAGAGGTGTCTCCGTTAAAAGCCCCCGCTCCCTTTTTGGCTGCTATAACAGGGAATGGCACCAGAAGGGCCGCAATCAGCATGATGGTACAGAGGGTAATTATTCGATTCATGGCTCGCCCGTGATGATAAAATTGATCCTTCTTTTACCAGAGTTTTCCCCATTAGACAACTTTTTGCACTGCGGCGGAATTAACGGAGTAATGACTCGCAATCCGTCAGGATGTTGTGATATATCTCTCCCCCAGGGGGCCACCATGAATCTGACTAAAAAGCATATCCTCACCTATTTCAGACAGCAGGAACAGGCGGTACCATTTTCCCTGCTGCTCCGCCAGTTCGGTGGGCGCCATGTCAACCGCGAACTGAAGAATATGCTTGAAGATATGGCGGAAGATGGCGAACTGGTACGTCTCAAGGGAAACAGTTACTCCCTCCCCGGCAAGAGCGGTTCGCTCCAGGGACGTATCTCGATACATCGGGACGGCTATGGTTTTGTGACCCCAACCGGTGGTGGCGAAGACATATTCATTCCGGGGAAATATCTGAAGGGAGCTCTCCATGGCGACCTGGTCCAGGCCCAGTCATCTCCGAGCCGCAAGGGGGGTGGCAAGTTGGACGGCAGGGTACTGGCTGTGCTGGAGCGGGCGGTCACCCGTGTTGTGGGGCGATTTGAGGAAACACGCCATGGTGCTCTGGTCACCTCCGATGACCAGCGTCTGAATCTGGTGGTAGCCATCCCCCACAAGGGACGCGGAAAAGCGGCCGATGGACATCAGGTGGTCGTTGAGCTGACCAGCTATCCGGTGGGCGGACGCCCCGCCGAAGGGTCCGTCACCGAAGTCCTTGGCTGGCCCGACGATCCGGAGGTCGAAATTCAGTCCGTTATTCGCCGCTTTGACCTCCCCCATATATTCGCACCCGATGCCGTGGCAGAAGCCCAGTCCATCAACGGAGCGGTCAGCCAGGCTGAACTGAAGGGGCGCACGGACCTCCGCCACCTGCCGACCATAACCATCGATGGCGAAACCGCACGGGATTTTGATGACGCGGTATCCCTCCGCCGGGAGGGGGATTCGTTTCGACTCTGGGTTTCCATAGCCGATGTTTCCCACTACGTCAAAAAGGACACCCCCCTGGACCGGGAAGCCTATCTGCGGGGCACATCGGTCTATTTCCCCGACCGCTGCATCCCCATGTTGCCGGAGCGGCTTTCCAACGGCATCTGCTCCCTGAATCCCAACGTCGACCGCCTGACCCTGACGGCTGAAATGCTTTTCGACTCCACCGGCACCAGGGGAGAATCAACATTCTACCCCAGTGTCATCAAGAGTGCGGCCCGCATGACCTACACGGCGGTGAAACAGATAATCGTCGATAATACCCCTGACGTAGCGGACCAGTTCCGGTCTGTAGTGCCCATGCTCTCTGAGATGAAGGAACTTGCGCTCATATTGATGGCGATGCGCAGCCGGCGCGGCAGTGTGGACTTCGACCTGCCGGAACCGGAAATAATAATCAACAGCGACGGTCAGACAGAAAAGATCATCCAGGCGGAACGGAATCTGGCCCATCAACTGATCGAAGAGTTCATGCTGGCCGCCAACGAAGCGGTGTCAAACCACCTTGCTTTGCGGGCTATCCCGCTCCTCTACCGGGTCCATGAAAAACCGGATCCTACCAAACTACAGACCTTTCAGGAGTTTATCCATGGCTTCGGCTATGACCTCCCCCTGGCCGGAGATGGCATCAAGCCGTCGGAGCTTCAGGGACTGCTGGCCCAGGCCAAGGGGCGACCGGAAGAGCGCATGATCAATTACGCCCTGCTCCGCTGTATGAAACAGGCCCACTATGCCGCCGACAATACGGGACACTTCGGGTTGGCATCGGAATGCTACTGCCATTTCACCTCACCCATCCGACGCTATCCTGACCTGGTGGTACACCGAATCCTGAAGGCGTCCCTTGCAATTGTCCCCTCCTCTTCATCCCACCCCGGCGGGGGAAAGGGTTCCCGGCAATTGACCATCGCCACCGAACATCTGGGTGAGATTGCCGAGCATACCAGCAAGCGGGAACGGGTAGCCATGGAGGCCGAGCGGGATGTGGTGGAGATGAAAAAACTCCAGTACATGCAGAAACATGTGGGAGATGAGTTCGACGGTTATATCACCGGCGTCACCCCCTTTGGATTCTTCGTGGAACTGACGGAACTGTTTGTGGAGGGGCTGGTACATATCTCCACCCTGGCAGATGACCTCTACGTCCATGGGGAAAAGCAGCATTCACTGATCGGTCGGCGGAGCGGCAGAATATTCCGCATTGGCGATGCCGCCCACATCTCCGTCGTTTCCGTGTCACCCGGCACCCGCCGCATCGAGTTTGCTCTGGTCAGCCATGCCACCTCCCCGGCCCCAACTGCCGGAGGAAAAATCGGCGGGGGAGAAGAATATGCACGGGTTCCCCTGCGCGGCAAATCGTTGTCCGGCGTGCAGTCCCGCCGTGAGCCCCGTACCTCGCCGGATCAGAGGACCAAAAAGGGGACGGGGTCCAGTCGTCCCACAACGTCCCGGAAGCGGCGTTGACCCATGATGCCACATCAAGGTTGCAGCCGACACAGTACTGTGTTAGGAAGGTAGTATGAGCGAAGAACGAGTCATACCGGTAATGGAGCATCTCATTGAGTTGCGCCGGCGATTGGTGGTTATTGTCATTGCCGTGGTAATCGGCATGGGAGTGGCGTGGAATTTCTCCTCCGAGCTGCTCAAATTCATTGAAAAGCCGCTGACCGGGGCAACCTACCTCACTGAAATAAAAAAAGATCTGTACCGTAAGGTCAAAGAGATTTCACCGACCATATACACCCGCTACAAGCTTGACCAGGAGATAAACACCCCCCAGAAGCAGCATTCCCTTAACTACAGTGCCCCCCTTGAACCTTTTTTCATCCAGTGTAAGATCTCCATGCTGGCCGGCTTTATTCTGGTGCTTCCGGTGGTTTTTTATCAGATATGGCTCTTTGTCGCCCCCGGCCTGACCCGACAGGAGCGGCGGTTTGTACTACCATTTATCACCGCCGCCACGGTGACATTCTGCATCGGAGCCCTGTTCTTTTTGCTGATTATCTGGCCGGTAATTATTAATTTTTCTCTCTCCTATGAGGCGGAAGGGTTACAAAGCTGGTTCAACATCAGTGCCTATGTAAATTTCTGTCTCCGGCTGATCCTCCTGTTCGGTGCTATCTTTGAATTGCCGGTGGTAACCCTGATCCTGGCCCGTCTGGGAATTGTCAGCTATCAGTTTCTGGCACCAAAACGGAAGTACGCCCTGCTGGCAAGCTCCATCGTAGCCGCATTCCATGCCGACCTCATAACGATGTTTGTCATAATGATTCCTCTCTACCTGATGTATGAAATAAGCATCTGGGTGGCACTGGCTTTTGGCAGAAAGAGGAGCGTCATCGTTCAGAACCCGCCAGAACCATCGGTATAAAACAGTGAGATAAATACAGTTGACAACTCCCTGCAAAACCCCTAAAAGGATATAAACAGTCTTTTTGGTGCTTTGGTGCTCGTACAGGTCTTTTGATCGAAATACGACCCGCTGCACACATTTTTTTATATCAGCGTGAGGGGTATTATATGATGGAACTTACCCGTAAAGGTGAATATGCAATCAGAGGCATTGTCTATCTGGCAGGAAAGCAGACGGACAAAGTATGCCTGCTGAGCGACATTGCAGAAGCCGTGAATGTACCTCCCACCTTCCTTGCCAAGATATTTCAGCAATTCAGTAAAATAGGTCTGGTTAAGTCATACCGGGGCACCGGTGGGGGCTTCATGCTGGGGCGACCACCGGAACAAATCACCCTCCTTGAGGTTGTAGAAGCGGTCGAAGGACCCATACTGCCAAACCGCTGCGTTGCCGCTCCGACTGACTGCGAACGCTCCTGCGACTGTAACGTCCATCCGGTATGGCAGCGGGTTCAGAGTGAAGTTCGCCAGGTTTTGGGGGGAGTTTCGCTTAAAGACCTGGCTATCTGCAAATAACCTGTTGACGTTATTGACGTTAACAAAAATAATATTGACATTGTTCTGTTAGTAAAATATCATACAACCCAGTCTCAGGTTATCAGGCAAGATCCCTACCATGGGATTTTGCCATTTCAGGGGTAAACTATTTTATAAAAAGGAGTCTCCCGCCGGAGCTTCACCCAGCCACTTTCGGGTAACTACGCTACTCCGGCAAAGCCGACACAACTTCCCAAAAAATTAACTTATGCGAAGACAACTCATCTATCTCACGTGCCTGTTGTTACTGACAGCGTGCGAAAACGATCCATCCAGACGCATTGACCTGCACGCTACTTCTCCGCTGGTCGCCGAACCGCCTGCCCTCGACAGTCGCAGTATCTCCCTCATCCAGCGCAAGAAACAACAGGCGGTCATTGAATCGGCCTTTTCCCGGAGAACAACTCCGGAGCGGGCCCGACAACTTGCAGCTATCTGCTATGACAAAACATACGGTACAATTTTCATGCCCTTTGATCTTGCAGAAATCGCTCTGGCCGAGACCGGTAGCCACCGTCTCTCACCAAAAGCGGTGTCGAATCGGGGTGCCCGTGGCGTCTGGCAACTCATGCCGTATCGCGCAAAAAGTCATGGCTACTCTCCCGAAGACATGCTCGATGATGACAAATGTGCCGAAGCTGCCGTCTGCGAACTTAATGCAAAGTTTGACATGGCCCAAGGCAATCTGGATCGAGCCAAGCGCTATTATTGCGGTCAAGGGCCCCAAGCAAATGCGTATCTGAAAAAAATTCGCCAAATCAGAAAGGAGATGATGGCGGAATTGCACCCCCAGAGCAATAAGCTTGCCTTGGCCGACGTGCCATCCCGCATCCGATAGTTCAGCACTCGGAGTTTCCGGCGTTTTTGCTTGATATGAAAGTAGCCGCTCTGCTATAGTCAGGCGGTTTTTTAGTGTAGTTTTCACAAAAGAAAGGAGCTTTCCGTGGAGAGAGGAACGTTTTTAGAAAACATAGCCAGCCTCACTCTTCGCACAAAAATGCTCATCCTTTCTGTGGCTGCCTTTACCGGCATTCTTCTCGTCGGTGCCATCTCCCTCATCACTATCAATGAAGTAAAAATTGGCGGGAGTGCCTATAGAATCATTGAAAAGAACAGGGGGGCCCTGGAGAATATCGCCCTCCTGAAAGCCAGTCTCTATCGCATTAATAGTGAGCTGCAGGGTCTCATCCTTGAAACCGACTCAGCCAGCACCGCCAACGACAGTGCCAGCATAAAACAACTGGCCCGTGATATCGACGTGAGATTTGGATCACTCATGGCTTCCCTTGACCCGCCAGGAAAGCTGTCGCCCCTTAGTAAAACCAATACAACCTGGCAGGAATATCGCAAAACCGTGTTGGAGGAGATCCTGCCATCGGTGTCCCGAAAAGAGCTGCCGGGTGCCACCCATCTGATGACCGGCATCCAGGCCGAGCGTTTCGGTGCCCTCAATAACGCCACCGCACTGATGGCAGAAACTATCCAGCACGACGTGGCCACCTCGGAGCTTGACATCGCGGCAAAAATACGCTTGAAGATTGCCGTTTCTCTCTTCGTGACCATGGCGGTCATCTCGCTCATCGCTCTGATCTCCTATTTCATTACGGTATCAACAACCAGGCCCCTCAAGGATTGTGTTGATTTTGCCCGGGCATTGGCAGACGGCTGTCTGGATACCCGGATGGAAATACGGGGAGGGGGTGAAGCGGCGGCACTGACCATGGCAATGAACAGCATGGCCGGCAACCTCCACGGTATGCTTTCCCGGGTCGCAACGACTTCCCAGGCTCTCACCACCATTGACAACAACCTTGAAAATGCGGCACGCCAGGCACTAAACTCGGCACGTTTGCAGGAAACATCGGTCAGCGAGACCTCGTCTGCGGTCCAACAGATCAATCGTTCCCTCCACGAGGTCTTTAACGGCATTGACAAGCTCTCTGATTCTGCAACGGAGACATCATCATCCTCTCTGGAGATGGCTGCAACCATTGAGGAGATAGCCATAAACGCAGAAAAGCTCGGTGACACGGTTGAGGCGGTCAGCTCCTCCATTATCCAGATGGCAACGTCGATCAAGGAGATAGATGCCAACATCGCAAATCTCCATGACGCTTCCTCAACGACCGCCTCCTCCATTGCCCAAATGGATGCCACCATTAGACAGGTGGAAAAAAATGCCGTCGTTTCCACATCTATTTCCGAAACCGTTCGCAGCGATGCTGAAATTGGTAAAAATGCTGTCTTGGAGGCTATCGCCGGTATGCAAGCCATCCGAGCATCGTCCCGCATTACCTCCGAGGTAATTGAAACCCTGTCGGTGCGGGTACAAGATATCGGGGCGATTCTTTCGGTCATTGACGAAGTGGCGGAGCAGACCAACCTGTTGGCGCTCAACGCCGCTATTATCGCCGCCCAGGCGGGGGAGCAGGGTAAAGGGTTTGCGGTGGTTGCCGACGAGATCAGGGAACTGGCCGAGCGGACCAGCAGTTCCACCCGTGAAATTGCCGCCGTTATCAGAGGGGTACAAGAAGAAACCGGACGGGCTGTGGTCGCCATCAGTCAGGCCGAAGAGAGTATCGCTGCCGGTGAAAAACTGTCCCAGCGCTCCGGTGCCGCCCTGGAAAAGATTGTGGAGGGGGTGGAACGGGCCGGCATGCAGGTCAGTGAGATTGCCACCGCCACGGTGGAACAGGCCCGTGGCAGCCAAAGCATTCGGGAGGCCATGGAGAGTATTGAAGATATGGTCACCAGCATCTCCAACTCCGCCTGTGAACACTCCCGGAACACCGATATGATTACGGAAGCGGCGGAGCGGATGAAGGGACTTACCGTCCACGTACGCAACTCAATCCGTGAGCAGAGCAAGGCCAGCACCCTGATCGCCCGGTCTACGGAAGATGCCACCACCATGATCGACCAGATCCGTGAGGCGAGCCGTTGCCAGGTTGAGGGGAGTGCCCTCATTGCAAAATCAGTCCAGAACATCGAAGGGGCCACCGGTGCAACGGTCCAGGCAATTTCAGTTATGAAAGATGCCGTTGCCGGTTTGACGCGTCAGATACATCTGCTTGAGAAAGGAATGTCCGGTTTCAAGATGTAACCGGCGGTACACACAGAGTATGAGCAGACTTGCCAATCTTGCCACAACGTTGCACAAGAATAACGCCAAGGCACTTGTTACCTTTATCACTGCCGGTGACCCGGATCTGTCCGTCACCGAAGAGGTAATACACCTCCTGGAAGAGGCAGGGGCCGACCTCATCGAGCTTGGGGTTCCCTTTTCAGACCCCATGGCCGACGGTCCGACGATTCAGCTCTCCTCGGAGCGTGCCCTTGCCGCCGGCACCACCCTGCCGGGTATTCTGGAGCTGGTGGCACGGGTGCGTACCCGCTCCGAAGTGCCCCTCATTCTCATGGGTTATCTCAATCCGGTGCATGCCTACGGCTACGAAAATTTCTGCCGTGACGCCGTACAGGCAGGAGTTGACGGTGTCCTGCTGGTTGATATGCCGCCGGAAGAAGCGGAGGAAATGCTCCGCCCGGCACGAATCTATGGGCTGGATATCATCTTCCTGCTCACCCCCACGTCCGATGCGGCACGGATCGCCACGGTCAACAGCCGTGGCAGCGGCTTCATTTACTATGTCACGGTGACCGGCGTCACCGGGGCCCGTTCATCGGTTTCATCTACCTTGGAGCAGGAACTGGCCCGTATCAAGGGAGCGGTTTCCCTGCCGGTCATGGCCGGCTTTGGCATTTCGACCCCGGCGCAGGCGGCTGAAGTGGGTCGCCTTGCCGATGGGGTGGTGGTGGGGAGTGCCATCGTCCGGCTGTTTGAGCAACACCGGGGTGACGAGTTGAAAACCGAGCTGCGCCGGTACGTCAGCAGCCTGAAGCAGGGGCTTGCCGGCGAGGAACTCCTTGACACCGGCCACTGATTCTGGTACCACAAAATTTTATTTAAACTAAATTTTTAAAGTCACGAAAGATGCGAGGTTACCCATGAGCTGGTTTACCAAAGAGAGAGTCGGCATAGAAAAATCCGTTGGCAAAAAGGTCACGTTTCCCGACGGTATGTGGATCAAATGCCCCGGCTGTTCCGAAACCCTGTTGAGCAAAGACCTTGAAACAAATCTTCAGGTCTGCCCGAAGTGTGGTTACCACTTCCGCATTTCTGCCCGCAAACGTCTTGAAGCACTTCTGGATGACGGTTCGTGGACCGAGTTTGACGCGGGGATAACTTCCGTTGATTTTCTCGAATTCAAAGATGCAAAAAGCTATCAGGAGCGGATCAATACCGCCCTCGCCAAGGGGGGCTCCAAAGATGCGGTGATCTGCGTGGAGGGGACCATCGAAGAAGTTCCGGTTCAGGTTTCCTGTTTTGACTTTTCCTTCATGGGGGGGAGTATGGGGAGCGTCGTGGGGGAAAAAATCACCCGTTCCATCGAACGTGGCCTGGAAAAACGCCAGCCGGTGATTATCATATCCGCCTCCGGTGGTGCCCGTATGCAGGAGAGCATCCTGTCACTGATGCAGATGGCCAAGACCTCGGCCGCCCTGGCAAAACTCAAGCGTGCCGGACTTCCCTTCGTTTCGCTGCTGACCGACCCCACCACCGGTGGAGTTACCGCCAGCTTTGCCATGCTGGGAGACGTCAACATCGCCGAACCAAAGGCACTGATCGGCTTTGCCGGTCCCCGCGTCATCGAGCAGACCATTCGCCAGAAACTGCCCGAAGGGTTCCAGCGGGCAGAGTATCTTCTGGACCATGGCATGGTTGACGCGATCATTCCCCGGACCGAAATGCGCTCACGACTGGCTTCTATCCTGAAGATGCTGTATCGCCCCGTCGCCTGACATGCCCTTGACAGCCGTACTTGAAAAGCTTTACGCCCGTCGGCGCTTTGGCATCCGCCCGGGCGTCGACAGGGTCGGCAAGCTGCTCGGACGACTTGGCAACCCGGAACACAGTTTTCGCACCATCCATCTGGTCGGCACCAACGGCAAAGGTTCCACCGCGGCGTTTCTCTCCGCTATCCTGATCAATTCCGGTTACACGGTCGGTCAGTTCAGTTCACCTCACCTTGTCAGATTTACCGAGCGTTTCAGAATTAACGGAGACGAATACCCGGCGGCTAAGCTCGCTAAACATCTGGACACCGTACTGGCAGCCGCCCCCGACGAAGCCACTTTTTTTGAAATCACCACGGCCCTTGCTGCCTACCTCTTTCGGGAAGAGGGGATTGAACTGGCGGTCATGGAGGCGGGAATGGGGGGACGTTCCGACGCCACGGCCGCCCTTCCGGGCAGTGCAACCATCGTGACCCCCATCTCCCTTGACCATACGGACTACCTGGGCTCTACCCTTTCGGAGATTGCCCGGGAGAAATGCGGCATCATCGAACCGGGAACCCCGGTCATCTCCGCCCTGCAGTCGGACGAAGTGGCACCATACCTGGAGACATACTGCCGGGAGAATGGCTGCCGGTTGTCGCGCCTTGGCAGGGAGTTTTCCATAGAGAAACAGAAAGACGGCACCCTTGACTACCGGGGAATCGGCAGATCCTTCACCCGGCTGGTCGTGGGAATTCCGGGGAGCTACCAAACCGGCAACAGTGGGGTGGCCCTTGCTGCGGCAGAAATCATTGAGACCCTTGGCATCGCCATTCCGGAAGCGGCATTCCCGTCGGGTATCAGACGGGCCTCCTGGCCGGGACGCATGGAGCTGATTGCAGGAACCCCGCCGCTGCTCCTGGACGGTGCCCACAACCCTGCGGGGGCGGCGGCAGTGGCAGACGCATTGCGAGAGTATCATTACAACCGACTGCTGCTGGTTACCGGCGTCTGTAGCGACAAGGATGCAGCAGGGCTCTACCTTCCCCTCACCCCCCTGGCAGACGCCATCTACACCGTGACTCCGGCCATCGACCGGGCCTTGATCGACCAGGAACTGACGGATATCTTCCGCGCACAGGGCATTCCCTCCCGGCCATGCGGCTCGGTAATCGCCGGCATTGCAGCCGCCCGCCACGATGCGACAGCCGATGACCTCATTCTGGTCTGCGGCTCTCTGTTTCTGGTTGGTGAAGTAAAGGCATGGCTCGAACAGATTGACTACACCGGAATCAGGGGCTGATCCTCCCCATGAAGCCCCGTTACTTTTATACCCTCTGTTTATTCTGCCTCTGGTACTTCGTTGTTCCCGCAGCAGGGGCGGCGTCACCCCCCTTACTCGATGACAATATCCATATCAATGCCGATCGGATGAACCAAAGTACGTCAGAAAACGCATACACCGCCGAAGGGAACGTGGTCGTCCGCTGGCAGAGACTCACCCTGGCCGCCGACCGGGTCCGTTACACGGCGGCATCCCACCTGCTGGCCGCCTCCGGTGCCGTCGTTTTAACCCGTGAGACCATGATACTCAAGGGAAGCTCGTTGCTCCTTGACATGGAATCGGGGCGGGCTGACATGGATTCGACGCTGCTGACCATTCCCGCTTCGAACGTAACCATGACATCCAAAAAGCTCATACGGGAAAATGAGAATCAATACAGTGCCACGACGACCGACCTAACCGCCTGTGACCTGCCCGATCCCAGTTGGAATTTCACCGCTGATCGATTGAAGGTCAACCTCATGGGCTATGCCACCGGCCGTAACGTTATTTTCTACGTCAAACAGGTACCGGTGCTCTACATCCCCTGGTTCGCCTTCCCGGTGGTGACGGAGAAACGGACCGGTTTGCTGTTCCCCCGTTTTGCATACTCCAACACCAACGGCGCGGGGCTCGATATTCCGCTCTATCTGGTGATTTCCCCCAGCCAGGACCTTCAGCTTGACCTGGATATCATGTCACGACGGGGTGTGGGAACCGGGCTTGATTACCGTTACATCCGCGTTCGTGGCAGCGAGGGGCATGTCAACCTCTACCCGATCTATGACCGGATGGAAGAGCGGTGGCGCGGACAACTGGCCCAGGAACATACGGAGATTTTCTCAAAGGACGCCAATATCCGTATGTCGGTAAACCTGATGACCGACCGTACGTTCCTCAATGACCTGGGAGAAAAGAACGGCGATTATAACCGGCAATCCAGTAACACCATCATAAACGGCCTGAAATCGGGGCAACACTATGCCATTGCCTCTCACATCGAGTATATTAATGACCTCTATGCCCCCGATAACCGTCTGACGGTACAAACCCTGCCGTCACTGAACCTGTCCGGTGTGCGCGATGTACCACTGCCACTCCCGCTCTACTTTGACGTTGACCTGTCGGCCGAACATCTTTCCCGTGAAGCGGCCCCCAGCGGCCAGCGGCTGCAGTTTTTTCCCCGGGTCACCCTGCTGCCGCTGCGAAACGGCTCCGTGCAGTCAACCCTGTATGCCGGGGCCCACGTCAACGGCTATGCCACCAAGTGGGGGGAGAGCGGTGGTACCGGAACCCATACCGACGATGGAAGCCTGATTCCCGAGGCTGGTGCCCGGTTTTCAACATCTTTCTTCCGAATTTATACGCCTGACTCCGCCCGGCTTAAAAAGCTCAGGCACGAAATAATCCCGGAGATCAGCTACATATATGTCCCCCCCCAGGATCAGCAGCGACTGCCACTTTATGATTATAACGACCGGATGATACACCAGAATATGCTGTCACTTTCCCTGACCAGCATGATCAACGGTAAATTTGTGTCAGGGGAAACAGCCGAATATCGGGATATTTCACGTATCAAGCTGGAGGCACGTTACTCCATTGCAGGTGAGCGCCGGGACCTGCTGACCCTGGTTGACACACAACACCCCTGGAGTGACCTGCTTCTCGAAACCGACACCTGGCTGACAAAGCAGCTCCGACTGACCTTTAACACCCGCTACGACCTGTCGGGAAATATCCTGTCAACAGCCGTTGCCGGTGCTGAGTATGACGATACCCTGGGTAACTCCTTTGGCGTCGGCTACCAGATGGCCAACGCCATCAATGAATATATCGAGGGGAAAGTCGCAACAAAACTGATCAAACCACTGAACCTTTCCTACATTGCCCGTTATTCCTTCGACCGGAGCGATTTCCTTGAATCGGTCTACAGTGCCGAATATCGTCAAAAATGTTGGAGCGTCACCATGGCGGTCCATCAACGTCCGGGAAACCAGACCTACGGGGTCAATTTCAATCTGGGGGGATTCTAGGAGTATTCCAGCAGAAACAGTTGCCGCCGGTAGGGGGCAAGCCGTTGCAGGTCATGTTCTGAGAGCTCTCTCCGGGGTACGGGGGCGATAAAGCGCCTGAGGAAACTTTTCTCCCGACCGGTCAACAGCGTATTTTCACAGCCAATGCGGGAAGGAATACCGGTTGCCCCCACGGACAGTCTGCCAACGGAAGAGACCAGGCAGGGGTTGAGCAGCACGTGCAGTTCTCCCTCCTGTACGCCGTCCCCTCCCCCGTTCCCCAGATAGAGGACGAAGTTATCGGGAGAATAACGCTCTTTTTCAAGGGTTCTGAGGCGGTTGACCTCTTCGGCCACATTTTCTCTGGCGTTATGGTGGGCAAACAGGAGGGGGCGCAGTCCGGTCTGGGAGACCAACTCCATCAGTTCGTCTATGCGGAACGTATGGACAAGTGGGTGGAGCAGGGCATCGGCAAGCCCCGACAGAGAGTCCGGCTCATCGGCGGACGCCAGGTAAGCGGCCAGCCGCGATCCGGCCAAAGCCCGCCCCATCAGACGACGTGCCGCTCGGGGGGATGATACACCGAGGAGCTTGAAGGCTCGCCGGATGGATTCCTCCTCCCGGCGGGCGTAGCGGCTATACAACATGATCCTGATGATTCCGCCCGGTACGAGTCGCTTCTCCAGAGCTTTCAAGCCGGCCAGGGGGTCCGCAAGATGATGCAGCACGCCGAAGGAGTCAATCATCCCGAATGATCCGTCCAGGGCAGAGGGATCAGCAAGATCACCACACCGATACAGCACATTACGGCGGCCATGGAGCAGGCAATGCCAGCGGGCACGCCCCAGACTCCGCTCCGAAAGATCCAGGGCGGTGACGGTATCATGTGGATTGGCAACCGCCCAGGGGTAGGGAGCAAAGGTCCCGCTTCCGGCAAGGAGTATCCCCCTCCCCTCCCGGGGTGGCAGCGTCCCGTTAAAGCGGCACCAGAGTGCATCCAGATTGAGTGCATAGGTATGACATCGCCGCACCGACGCCAACAAGGGATAGCGGGGATAGGGGTAGGTCTGGTAATGTTCCTGCACCGGATTGGCCATACTGCAGTGTAACAGGATGTATCCCCGCTTTCAAGAACCAGAAACGGGAGAGAAGGGGATTACCGTGTATTCACGACTCTATGTTCATGTACCGTTCTGCCGGGAGAAATGCGGCTACTGTGCCTTCGCCTCGGCCCCACCCCGACAGGATGAACTGGCCCACTATCCGGCACTGCTGCTTGAGGAGCTCAAAAGCCACCCCACTCCGTCATCTCCGCTCCGCTCTGTCTACTTCGGTGGCGGCACCCCGTCCCTGCTCCTGCCCCAACAGATCGGGTATCTGCGGGGAGAAATCGGGAAAAATCTCGGCATCGCACCGGATGCCGAGATTACGCTGGAGGCCAACCCGGGCACGGTCACCGCGTCCTCCCTTTCGGCATTCAAGGACGCCGGTATCAATCGGTTATCCCTCGGCATCCAATCCTTTAATGACCATTTCCTGAAGAAGCTGGGACGCATCCATACCGCAGCACAGGCCGAACAGGCTTTTCGTGAAGCACGCAGTGCCGGCTTCACCGCCATCAGCATCGACCTGATACACTCTCTGCCGGGGCAGCAACTTGAACAGTGGCGAAACGAACTTCACCAGGCACTCCGGCTCGGGCCGGAACATATCTCCATCTATGGCCTGACCATCGAGGAACATACCCCCTTTGCCCACCTCTACCCCCCCGGTTCCCCCTTACTTGTAGAAGAAGACCTTTCGGCAGATATGTTCGAACTGGCGGATCAGTTGTTGACCGAAGCCGGTTTTGAACATTATGAAATTGCCAACTACTGCCGCCCCGGCTTTGCCTCACGACATAACTGCGGCTACTGGACCAGGGATGGCTATCTGGGACTGGGAGTTGCTGCCCATTCGTTTTTCAGGGATGGCCACGGCCTCCGCTTCAGTAATGCCGATGACCTGCCCAGCTACCGCCATGCACTCCATGCCGGGCATTCCCCTTCCACCACCAGACAGTACCTGACCAGGGAAGAAGCGATGTCCGAATATCTCTTTCTGGGACTGCGCCTCACCTCCGGCATCAGCCTTGCCGGCTTTGAGGAAGAATGTGGCATCTCCCTTGAGTCTGCCTACCGGTCTTCCCTGACCGACCTGATACGGCTCGGACTATTGCGACAACAGGGGGACCGGCTCGTTCTCACACCGCGGGGAATGCTGCTTTCGAATCAGGTTTTCTCCCGGTTCCTGTAGGAGGCAGCCGATACAATAGCTTCCGCCGTCAATCCCCCCGTTACAAAAGGTGGTCAGGGAGGATTTATATCACGCTGCCACATTTTTTCAAAAACCGCACTTGCCGATGGAGCCGACCAATGATATATAGATGCATTACATCCATAATCCCCGAAATCGGGGGAAAACCAACAGAGAACGAAGGGGAGAAATCACACATGAAGAAAGTTCTTATTGCAACAGCTGTACTGGGTATCACCATGATGTCAACCGTTGTCTTTGCCGCCGATGCCGGCGAGGCTATTTTCAAGGCAAAATGTGCCGGCTGTCACCCGAAGGGGGGCAACATCATGAAGCCAGCGGCTACCCTCAAGGGGATCACTGATCCTGAGAAAATCATCAAGCAGGTCCGCAAAGGAAGCGGAGCAATGCGCGGTTTTGATGCCAAGGCCATTTCCGATGCCGACACTAAAGTACTGGCAGCTTACATCATCAAGACCTTCAAGAAGTAATCACAACGACCGGACCATCTCCCGTACAGGAACGAGGCACGAACCACACCATGAAAACTGCAATTTTAATGATGGCCCATGGGAGCCGTATTTCCGAGGCTAATGATGCTGCCCGTGAGGTAGCTGCCCAGGTACGGGAGATGACCGGTTACGATATTGTTGAAGTTGCTTTTCGCGAACTCCATGAGCCAAACATCCAGCAGGGAATTGACACCTGCGTGGCTCAGGGGGCCCAGCGCATACTGTTGATGCCCTATTTCCTCTTCATGGGGGCCCATGTACAGCATGATCTCCCCGAGGAGATCAGTGAAGCACAACAACGCCACCCGGCATTACTCATGGAAATGGGGGGGCATCTGGGTGCCCATCGCAAACTGGCCGAGATTGAGACGGAACGGATCGGCGAAGCGTTGGAAAGGCTCGGGTGGCAGTAATGGATTCATTGGGAATGAAGCCGGAAGAAATCGAGGCGGAATCGTTTCGGATTATTGATGGGGAGGCCGGAAGCCATGACTGGTCCGACGAAGAGTGGCAGATCGTCCGACGGGTCATCCATACCAGTGCCGACTTTGAATATGCCCAGTCAATGATACTCTCCGATGATGTCATCGAGCGGGGAATCGCCGCCCTTGCCAGTGGCTGCGGCATCGTCACCGACACAAATATGGCACTGTCCGGCATCGGCAAACCACGCCTGGCTCCCTTCGGCTGCACCGTGTCCTGCCATGTTGCCGATCAGGATGTTGCGGAACTGGCAAAGAAGGAGGGGATTACCCGTTCCATTGCCGCCATGCGTAAAGCGGTTGCCAACCCTCACAACCGGATCTTCGTCATCGGCAACGCCCCGACCGCACTGTTTGAACTGCTCCGTCTCATGGAAGCCGCTGGTCCGGCCCGTCCCGAGCTCATCATCGCCCTTCCGGTCGGTTTCGTCGGAGCGGAAGAGAGTAAAAACGCCTTGGCGTCCGGCACCCATTCGGTTCCGTTTATTACCAACATCGGCCGCAAAGGGGGCTCAAATGTGGCTGCTGCGGTAGTAAACGCCCTGGCAATCCTGGCCGGCTCATCCCGGTGAAAAAAAAGCTTCGTACCGGCTACACCACCGGCGCCTGTGCGGCGGCCGGGGCAAAAGCGGCGGTCATGATGCTGGAGCAGCAGTCCACCATTTCCCAGATAACCATTCAGCTTCCTTCCGGTATTCCGGCAACATTTGCACTGCACGGCCAGTCGTGGTCATCCGATACGGCAGCCTGTTACATCATTAAAGATGCCGGTGATGACCCGGACATAACCAACGGTGCCGAAATCCATGTTCAGGCCCGACAAACAGCCGCAGAAAGTGCCGACGCACCCTCGCTGATTATTGCCGGGGGGGCCGGCATCGGCACGGTCACCAAACCGGGACTGGCCATCGCTCCGGGGGAGTGGGCCATCAATCCGGTGCCGCGCCGGATGATCGCCGAAGCGGTCGCCTCCGTTTCCGTTCGACAGGACAATCGACACCACACTACTACCATCGTTATTTCAATCCCGGACGGTGAAGAACGGGCAAAAAAAACCCTCAACGGTCGCCTCGGCATAATCGGCGGGCTCTCTATTCTCGGCACGTCGGGAATTGTCCGTCCCATTTCGACGGCAGCATGGACCGATACCATAGATGCCTCACTGGATGTGGCCAAGGCCTGCGGCTGTGAGACGGTCATTCTTTCCACCGGCAGAACCAGCGAACAGGCGGCCCGCCTCGCCCTTCCCCACCTGCCCGAAGAGGCGTGCATCATGATGGGTGACCATGTGGGCTACGCCGTGCGCGCCTGCCTGGCACGGGGTTTCACCGCACCGGTCATCGCCTGCCAGTTTGCCAAAATGCTCAAAATTGCCTGCGGCCATGAGAATACCCACGCAACCGCATCGGATCTCGATCTGGGGACATTGTTCACCTGGGTAGAAGCGGCCAAGCTGCCCCGTCATTTTCTCGATCTGATATCCCACGCCAATACCGCCCGGGAAATTGCCATTGCCACCGACTTTGACACCACGCTCATGGAAATCGTCTCCGCACGGGCCCAACGGGCCGCTGCCGTCCATGCGCCGGGCATTACTATCATCCCGATGCTCTGTCGCTATGATGTCTCCACCAGGCAACCACCCCCGTTTTTTCCCGCCACATCAGAGCATTGAACGCAAAAAAGCCCCCCGGAAAACCGGCAGGGCACTGTGTGTGACAGAGATAATAAACTATTCTGCCAGTTCTTTCAGACCACGGATAATTTCAACCTGACGTTGGAAACTGTAGCGGGAGATCAGCTGTTCCTGCTGTTTTTCCGGAAAAATTTTCAGGCTGCAACGATACGGGGCACCGCCATCGGAGACCGCCACCGGAACTGCCTTTAAAGATATCTGGCTCAGCTTCTCAAGGGCAATATCAGGCAGCATAAATTTCACCACCACCTCTGCCCCCGGTTCAAATTCAAAACCGCTATCAAGCAGAGCAGCGATCCCGATCGTAGAAATGTCGAGCAACTTACCGGTTACCTGCTGTCCTCCACACTCCAGGGAAAACGTGGTTGGTGGATCAAGGTCAAGCCGAACAGCTGCCCGGCGCTCGGCAAGCACTTCGACGAAGCAGAGTTTGTTTAGAGAAGCGATATGTTTCTTAATGTTGACGTACTGAACATGGGCCGCCAGAGCATGGGGAAACAACTTGCTCCGTATCAGCGTATACCGGTCGGCCGCAATGGCAACCGCCTGCTGCATATTTACTTCAAGGTCCAGATTACCACGATCAACGCCCAGTATCGTGGCCGGGTACGTTATGGGAAGGCCCTTGTAGTAATTGGTCAGAATCACCTGACTATCGGCCTTCGATCCACGACACCCATGAAACACCTTGAGAATCCCGGCAAGGTCATCATCAAAATTCGTCTGAATTCGGGTACTGTAAAGTGAAGTGAAGTCCATGGGATCCTAAAGGTAAAATTATACGGTACTGTTTTGGCCAGAAGAGGCTCTTTACAAGTGTAGCTTCCTTGTAGCACAAATCTCGTCAGATGCCACATAAATTTAATCAGTTCGAAAGGTTTTTCATGACAACGGGGCACTGTCTCCCGCATATGGCTGAATACCTGTGAGGGCCCGCTGGAGTAACTCCCGGCTGTGGGCCTCTATGGTCCAGACAGCCGATGGCGCATGACTTCGGAGCAGCGAAAAGAACCGGGCAAAATCAATGCCCCCCTCTCCCACGGGGAGATGTTCATCCCGCTGGCCATGGTTGTCATGGATATGGCTTTCCACAATGTAGCTCCCCAGCTGACCAAACCATTCCTCAAGGGATACGGTCGTGAACATGTTCCAGTGCCCCACATCAAAGCAGTGCCGGAAACTGGGATCATCCACTGCATCAAGGAGTGCCTTGATGGTCGATGGCTCCTTCTCGTAAATATTCTCGACCGCCAAAAGCGTCCCCATTTCACGGGCAAGGGGGACAAACTCCTGCCAAAACTCAACACTGTTCTTCAACCAGACTGACCGGTTCTCGCCGTAATGGAGATCGTCATAGCCGGGATGAACCACAATCACCCGTGGTCGAAGCTGCTGTGCCACCTGAAAAACCTGGACAATACGGTGGCGGCTTGCCGCCCGGATTCCCGGATCAACGGCTCCGGGATTGAGGTCAATAAAGGGGGCATGAATCGTCGTTTCCAAACCGGCCCCCTTCAAGGTTAGCGCAAGTTCACCAACTTCCCCACGGTCAAGGGTATCAAGCACCTCGGCGGAAAAAAATAATTCCAGATTAATACCATTGGCAAGGCAATATTCCAGCTGACCAGTCTGACGCCCAAAGGGGGCATGGGCATGGAGCGAAGGTTTCATACGTGCTCTTTCCGATGTTTCCTGATAATTTCGTCCGTCGCCACCCGGTCTACCAGATCCTCCAGTTTATGGATTGAAGGGGGATCTCCAAGCACAATCAGGGTATCATGCCCCTCAATTTTTGTCTGGGGGTGGGGATTAAAAACCATTTTGCCGTGGCTTTTCTTGATACCGACAATAATAACCCCGATCTCCTTCCGAAAACCGGAGCTCACCAGAGTTTCGCCCACAAATGCCGAATATTCGGGGATTGATATTTCCTCCATCTGCAGCTCCAACTGTTCATGGCCAGTGGCTATTTCGATGAAGTCAACCACGTTAGGACGCAAAATTGATTGGGCCATTCGATGACCGCCAATGGTATAGGGGGAGACCACCTTGTTCGCCCCGGCCCGTTTAAGCTTGATATCCGACCCCTCTTCCCCGGAACGGGCCATGATATAGAGCCCCGGGTTAAGGCCACGGGCCGTCAGGGTGATGTAGACGTTTTCCGTATCGGAGGTAACAACGGAGATTAGCCCCTTGGCACGGTTTATTCCGGCCTTCAGCAGGGTTTCATCAAGGGTTGCATCCCCCCTCATATAGAGATAGCCGTCATCCTCAAGTCGCTCGGCAGCCTCACTATTTTTTTCAATAATGACGAATTTTACGCCATTTGATTTAAACTCCTTACAAATCAACGACCCGATTCGTCCATACCCGCAGATGATGTAGTGTCCCTCCAGCCCTTCAATCTGCTTTTCCACTTTTTTCCTCCCAATAATCCGCTGAATCTGCCCCTCAAACATGATCTGGGCAAGACTCCCGACAATATACCCCAACACACTGACGCCGACGACAATCAGCCCCATGGTAAACAGCTTGCCGCCGTCGGAAAGATCATGCACTTCCTTGAAACCAACAGTACCAAGGGTTATGACGGTCATGTAGACGGCGTCAAGCGGACGCCACCCTTCGATGGTCATGTAGCCGGCTGTCCCTCCCGATATGAGCATCAGGAGTACAACGAACGAGATTTTAAGGTGTCTGACCGGATCCATAGTGGTGACAGATTACCTGCCGGTGGGTAAAAACACAAGGGACTTTCTTAACAGCGCCACATAATGTTAGTTGTCAGGTTCCGAGAGAATAATCCAACTACCGTCATTAATAAATAACAATACTAATTGCTACTCTATGGTTGCAACTCTGCACGAAATTGATATACTGTGGCACAGGGATCAATTACATGTCATATTTTAAAACAGTAGCCCTCATTCCGGCTGCCGGAATCGGAAAACGAATGGGAGCATCAATTAACAAGCAATATCTGGAGCTGAGCGGCGTACCAATCGTTGTCCGCACTTTGGCTCTGTTTGAGTCATCACCCCGTGTTGATGCGATTTTCCTCGTCACTCCTGCCGATGAAATACCCTACTGTCAGAAGCATATCATCGACTCCCACCGGTTCACCAAGGTTTCTTCCATCGTCGCCGGTGGGGCAGAGCGGCAGCATTCCGTTCTGAACGGACTGAATGCCATGGAGTCCCGCGTTTCCGCCGATACCGTTGTTCTCATTCATGACGGAGTCAGGCCATTCCTGACCAATGCCATGATTGACGACTCCATCGCACTGGCCCTTATCCATGACGGTGTGGTGGTTGCCGTACCGGTAAAAGACACCATCAAGACGGTTCATAACGGCATCATTCAGAACACCCCCCCACGGGAATCACTCTGGCAGGCCCAAACGCCCCAGACCTTCCGCTTCAGCAAGATCCATGGGGCCCACATCTCAGCTGAAACCGACCGTTTTTCCGGTACCGATGACGCATCACTGATCGAGCGGGCAGGCGGACAGGTACATATACTCAGGGGAGACTATCAGAATATCAAGATTACCACTCCGGAGGACCTGATTCTTGCTGAAGCCTTTCTTCAGGAATCGAAAAGAAAGGATGAGCCATGTCGCTTCAGATAATGAACAAGGTCCTTATCGTTGATGACGAAATGGACACCTGCATTGCCCTGAGTATCTATCTGCAGAGTGAAGGCTTTACCTGCTCGATGGCGGCTGACGGTTCCATGGCCATGCAGATACTCCTCGGAGATCGGGACATCGCCGTCGTACTCCTTGATATTTGTATGCCCCAGCTTGATGGCATTACGGCTTTAAAACTACTCCAGGAAGCAGACTGTGACGCTGCAGTAATTATGATGAGTGGTCAGGGAAGTGAAGAGCTTGCCGTTGAATGCATGAGAAATGGTGCCGAAGATTACATCGCCAAGCCGTTTTCCCCCGAAGACATTCTCCAGAGAATCGAACGGGCCCGGGTGAACCGTCTGGCACGCCTTGAAAAGCAGCGACTTGAACAGGAGAAAGAGGATTTCATCCTGATGCTGTCTCATGACATGAAAAACCCCCTGACCGCAGTTATCGGTTCAATCGATATTATCCGCGAAGGGTGTCTTGGTGCGGTTAACCCGGAACAGAAGGATTACCTCCAGGCAGCCATCGACAGCTGCAATGAAGTAGTCACCATGATCGACAACCTCCTCGATATCAGAAAGTTTGAAGCGGGGAAAATGCAGATGGCTCCACAACCGTACCGGGCAACTGAGCTTCTGGGAAAAATTGCCAATCAGTTTTCCCGTGCCGCCCGCCATGATGGCATTGCCTTTTCGGTGCACCTTGATCCGGGTGATGCCATGATCAGCGTTGACCGGCATTCATTCAACCGCATTTTTGGCAACCTGCTTGGGAATGCGCTGAAATTCACCCCCGAGGGGGGGGAGATAACTATTTCCAGCGGGCAGGTATGCGGCACGGACGCCAACTCTCTGGAAATTCCCTCCTCTGTTCCTGTTTCGCCATCCTTTTTTGAAGCGGGGCATTTCGTCAGGATCACTGTTTCCGATACCGGCGACGGCATTCCCGAAAAGGAACTTAATCATATTTTTGAGCGTTTTACCCAGGTGGGCAAAAAGTCGGACCGCGAAAAGGGGGGGGCCGGCATGGGGCTCGCCTATTGCCGTCTGGCGGTTGAGAGCTTCCGGGGAATTATATGGGCTGAATCCCAGGCAGAACAGGGAAGTGATTTTATCGTGCTATTCCCGGTGAATGCCCCCACCAGATAACGGAGATTTTATGAAATATAGTATCATTTTTTTCCTGCTTACCGCCATGGCAACGGTCATATCACCCGCTTTCGCCGATGGAGTCGATTTCAGCAAGTCTATCACCATCGGGAGCGGCCCAAAGAGTGTCATCGAATTCACCGACCCGGATTGTCCCTTCTGCCGTAAGGCATCAAAATACTTTGACGGCCGGAGTGATGTTACCCGTCACGTGTACTTTATCCCCCTGAACCGCCATCCCAAAGCAAAGGAGAAGGCCCGCTATATCCTCTCCCAGAACAATGGTGCCGGAGCGTACCACGAGGTAATGGCAGGCCGCATGGATGCTGTCCAAAAGTTTGAAGGGATTACGGCACGGGGAATACGTCTCCAGGAAGAGCAGCTGGAGATTGCCCACCAGCAGAAGGTTGATTCCACACCGACCTTTATCATTAATGGCAGAATTATTGTCGGCTTCGATCAGAAAAAAATTGAGGAGGCGCTGGGGAAATAGCCGCGCCGTCTCCCCGGCCCATCAGAACTCCATCGGCATTCCCTTCACCTGGCGGGCGGTAAACACCGGGCCATCCTTACAGACGTAGACATTCCCCACGTTGCAGCGACCGCATTTCCCCAGACCGCACTTCATTCTGTTTTCCAGGGTGGTATACACCTGATCATCGCTGAAACCGAGATTTTCCAGGACCGGCAGGGTGAACTTGATCATGACAGGGGGACCACAGACCAGAGCAATGCTGTTTTCCGCAGCGGGTGCCGCCTCTCCCAGCACCGTCGGAACAAAACCGACCTGACCATCCCACGACGGGCTGCTGCCACCCGGATCAACGGTTTTTACCAACCGCACATCAGCGCGCTCCTGCCACTCGGCCAGTTCCCGTTTATACACCAGATCGGCCTCGGTCCGGGCACCGTAGACAATGGTGATATCACCAAACCGGTCCCGCAGGTCCAGGCAGTTCCAGATCAGCGTACGCAGAGGGGGAAGGGCGATCCCCCCGGCCACAAAGACCAGATTTTTGCCGTAGAATTGTTCAAGGGGAAACGAGTTTCCGTAGGGCCCCCGCACCCCCATGGTATCACCCACTTCCAACCGCCGCAGCTCTTCGGTCACCCGCCCCACCGAGCGAAAACAGCATTCGATGTATCCGGAACGGGTCGGAGAGGAGGCGATGCAAAAGGTGGACTCACCTGCGCCAAAAGCCGAATATTCGGCAAACTGACCGGCACGGAAGGAAAAATTTCCCCGCAGCTGTTCGTCCTGAAAGACCAGCCGGAGTGTCCGAACGTCGGGGGTTTCATCAATGATGTCGGTTACCGTCACCAGATGGGGGAGATAAATATTCCTGTTTGTATGATCACACATGGCTGCAACCCTTTGTATTCCGAACGGAGATTATATTTGTTACGACCGGGTCTCGCCACCGGCAGGTGTACACTCGATCGCCATGCCGTTAATCTCGGTGACAATGGCCGCGATGTCGATGCCGACCGGACAGATACGAACGCAGCGACCACAACCGGTACAGAGGGTCTGGCCGAATTTATCGTCATAATATTTGAATTTATGCATGATGCGGTTCCGGTAGCGTTTTGGCTGCTTGTCACGGGGGTTGTGCCCCGATGCGTGGTGGGTAAATTTCCAGAACCCGCACGCATCCCAGCTTTTCCGCCGCTTGCCGCTCTTCTCGGTCCCTTCATCCACAATGTCGAAACAGTGGCAAGCGGGGCAGACAAAGGCACAGGCACCACAGCCGACACACCGGAGGGCGGTGCCATCCCAGAGCGGATCCTCAAAATGACCATCCAGCCACCCCTTGACTTTTTTTAGATCAAAAGCTGGGACGGAGGGGGCTGCAAGGGGCAGCGGAGTACTGCTCCCCGGCTCAGAAAACAGGTTAATTGTGTCGGCCACCAGAGCTTCACCCTTATCACTGCATACGTCGCAGAGGTACCCTCCGTCGGCAAGCGGGGTTAAAAACAGGTCACTCCCTCTGGTGTCGGCGGGTGAAAGCCCCACGGCGGTGCAAAAGCAGGCATCGTCAGCCGACGTGCAGGCAAGTCCGATGACCGTAGTTTTTCGCCGCCGCTCCAGGAAAAATTCGTCTTTGTAATCCCAGGAGAACACCCCGTCAAGCACCGGGATTGCCGCCGCATCACAGGGACGCACACCCACCAGGACCGTTTCCGGAAAGGATGCCGGCTCCACGTCGGTCAGGCGGACCTGCTGCCCCTCCTTTTCGTAGGACATGATATCCTCACAGACCGGAAAGAATGCCTCTTTGGCTGAGCGGCGCGGTAACTGGTCGAGTACCATTTCAACCGATTCCCCCAAAGGTCCGTACAGGGGTATTCCGGCGGTCATACGGGGTGCCACCACACGGATACCACCGGAGATCAGCGTATCCAGCAGGGTATAAAAATTATGACGGGAGAGATATTTTTGCATGCTAAGACCTTTTAACCGGCTGGTTACCCCGGTTTATTTAATAAAGCTCTGATCATCCTTCTCCATGAACATGGTCAGCGGCCCCTTTTCGTTCACGGCAAAACCGGCCTCATAATCAAAAAGTTCCTTCAGTTCCTTTGCCATTTTCCGGTTGAGCAGATTGAGCGGGATATCCATGGGGCAGACCCGTTCGCACTCGGCACAGCCGGCGCAGCGACCGGCAAGATGCATGGCCCGCACAATATGCCAGGCCGTATTACCGGCTGGACGGGGGGTCGTGTCAACCATCTGGGGTTTGTTCCGGTCGCAGAGGCACTGTTCACAGAAGCAGAACGGACAAACCTGGCGGCAGGCGTAACACTTGATACATTTGGCAAACTGTTCCTTCCAGTAGGCCCACCGCTCCGCGGGAGTCAGCCCCTCAAGGCGGGCAATCTCGGCAGCGTAGGTTGACTCAAGGGGAGTCGGCAACGGCAGGTCAATCTCCGGGACATAATCGCATCCTTCCGGCAGTTGGGCATCACACTCCCGACACTTGGGAGCCAGATTGCCGGCGGTCAGGGGCTCCGCAGGGCGGACCGTGGAAGCAAGCACACCGGCACAGGGGATACCGATCAGGTAGAGCTGCTCCCGCTGCAGCTGGGACTCTCCCATGAGCCCCACCAGTGCCTTGAGATCACACCCCTTCACCACAATGCCGATCCTGCCGCTCCGGGGAATGTCTTTCTTGGCTTTGGTCAGGTAGACCGCCAGATTATTAACACTGGCAGCGGTGAAGGTCAGCCGTTCCGCCTCGGCGGCAGAAGTGATGATGGCCGGCTGCACCGAACCGGCCCGGCGCCCCGCCGTGTAGGCAACAACGGCGGTAACCAGCCCCTCCCCCAGAATGCGGGCGGCTTCAATCCGTATCGATTCGGCCACGGTGCCGTAATGTGATATGTCGATGGTGTTGATCATGGAGATACCTTCGTCTGCGAGATAAGTGAAATGGGTACAAAAACAGCCCAGGGCTTCAGATCTGTCGATATGCGTCCTGCAGCTCGGGGGAGATCATGGCACCGGACCACTGTTCTTCAAGGGCCAGTTCCTTAAATTCCATCATGGGCCCCATGGCCCGGACCTTTTCTGTCAGCTCGGTTACCACTTCAACCCATTTCCCCCCTTCGGCGGCAGAAACCCAGGAAAATTGCAGACGCTGCAAATCAACGCCAACAAATTCCAGCAGCTTACGGAACGCGGCAAAACGGCGACGGGCATGGAAATTCCCGGCTATGTAGTGACAATCGCCCGGATGGCACCCGGAAACCAGCACCCCGTCGGCACCCTGCTGAAATGCCTTCAAGATAAAGACCGGATCGATCCGCCCCGTACAGGGAAACTTGAGTACCCGCACGTTGGACGGATACTGCATACGACTGGTACCGGCCAAATCGGCCCCGGCATAGGTACACCAGGTGCAGACAAAGGCGATGACCTTCGGCTCAAAATCAGATGAAATCGTTTTTTCTGGATGCATGGGAACCTTCTTGGGTCGTATTACAGTGCTTCTATCATTGCCACTATCTGCTCGTCCGTATAGCCATCCAGCTCCACACATTTTGAGGGACAGGTGGCCTGGCAGGTACCGCATCCGGCACAGACACCCGGATTCACCGATGCCACCACCCTGAGCAGATTCCCCTGGCGATCCCGGATTTCCTTCTCTTCAACGGCACCGTAGGCACAGACTTTCTTGCAGGCAAAACAGCCGACACAGCCGACTTCACGAACCCTGGCCACGATAGGTTCCCGTTCCAGCCGTTCCTTCGAGAAAAGTGTCATAACCTTGGCGGCCGCAGCCGAAGCCTGGGACACCGTTTCCGGAATATCCTTCGGTCCCTGACAGGCACCGGCAAGAAAAATTCCGGCGGTGGCGCACTCCACGGGGCGCAGCTTGGCATGGGCCTCGGAGTAAAAGTTGTATTTATCATAGGAAATGCCAAGCTTTTGGGCCAGAAGGTCGGCCCCCTGCTGTGGCTGCACCGCCGTGGCCAGTACCACCATGTCGGCCTCGATCTCCACCTGGACACCGACGGCGATATCACTCCCCATCACCACGATTTTGTCCCCCTTCTGGTAAAGCCGGGAAACCATACCGCGAATATAGACCGCCTCTTCTTCTTCGATGGAACGTCGCCAGAACTCGTCATAACTCTTCCCCGGTGTGCGGGCATCCATGAAGAATACGTATGCCTGGCCGTCGTGGACCTTGTGATGATAGAGCATGGTATGCTTGGCGGTGTACATGCAGCAGACCTTGGAACAGTAGGAAATCCCCTTTTCCCGGGCACGGGAGCCGATACACTGAATGAAAACAATCTGCTTTGGTTCCCGGCCATCGGAGGGGCGCACAATTTTGCCGCCGGTGGGACCGGAGGCACTGGCCAAACGCTCAAAGGTCATGCCGTCAATAACATCGGGAATCTTGCCATGGCCGAATTCGCCATACCCCTTGATGGGAGAGCCCTTCGGTTTTTCTGAAATGGAGTAGAGGTCAAAGCCGGTGGCAACCACAATGGCCCCGACCGCCTCGACAATCAGGGTATCCTGTTGTTCAAAATCCACGGCACCGGGACCGCACACCTTCTGGCAGACGCCACATTTGCCCGTCTTGAATCGGGTACAGTTTTCACGGTCAATGACCGGCGTATTCGGCACCGCCTGGGGAAACGGGACATAGATGGCGGTCCGCATACCGATATACTGGTCAAATTTGTTGGGTATCTTTTTCTGGGGACATTTGGTCATACAGACACCGCAACCGGTACAGGTCCGCTCATCGACCGACCGTGCCCGTTTTCTGACGGTAACCTGGAAATTGCCGATGTACCCTTCGACCAGCTCTATTTCGGAATAGGTGTACAGGGTTATCTTGGGGTGGTTGGCCACATCGACCATTTTGGGAGTCATGATGCACTGGGAGCAGTCAAGGGTCGGAAAGGTTTCCGACAGCTGTGCCATATGACCACCGATGGAAGGCTCCCGTTCCACCAGCACCACCTCGTGGCCGGAATCAGCAATATCGAGGGCCGCCTGGATACCGGCGATTCCACCACCAATCACCAGCGAACGCTTGGTAACCGGCACCGTGATTGTCGGCAGCACCCGGTTCTTCTTGGTCCGCTCAACCATCATGCCGACAATGTCACACGCCTTGACGGTCGCCTGTTCCCGATCCTCGTGTACCCAGGAGCAGTGTTCGCGAATATTAGCCATTTCACACAGGTACGGATTGAGGCCGGCCGCCTCCACCGCCTTACGGAACGTCCGTTCATGCATGCGGGGGGAGCAGGCAGCCACCACCACGTGGGTCAGGCGCTGTTCTCTGATCGCCTTTTTGAGCAGCGTCTGCCCCGGGTCGGAGCACATATACTTGTATTCGGTGGCATAGGCAACGCCCGGCAGGGCTGCAGCGTGGGCGGCAACCCGCTCAACATCGACGGTTCTCGAAATATTCTCACCGCAGTGGCAGATAAATACGCCTATTCGTGACATGTAAACCTCGTGGGCCTGTTATTCAACTTCTGCACTACCGTGCCGTTTCCGTCGCCACCAAGAATCTGGCCGTATCCACTACAGAAAACCCTTTGACTTGAGCAGCGGCAGCGGATTGACGATCATCGCCTCAAGGCCGAGCCTGGCCGAGTCCAGCCCGACCGCAAGCCCCACCAACTGGGTCAGGTAGAACACCGGCAGATTGTAGTTGGCACCGAAGACCCCCTCGATCTCCTTCTGGCGAATATCCAGATTGCCGTGACAGAGGGGGCAGCCGACCATGATACAATCGGCTCCGGCAGCTTTGGCAGCGTCAAGGATAGCGTTGGTCAACTGAATGACCACTCCGGGACGGGAGAGGGTGAAATTGGCACCGCAGCATTCGAGGCGGTGGGTCCAGGCGACCGTTTCCGCCCCAACCGATTCTATCACCTGCTCCATGATGGTGGGTGCCTCAACACAATCCAGATTCGGCACATCGGTGGGACGGGTCAGCAGACAACCGTAGTAGCAGGCCACCTTGAGACCGGAGAGCGGTTTCTGCACGGAGGCTGCCAGCCGTTCCAGCCCCAGATCACGGGCAAGAATCTCCAGCAGATGTTTGACATTCCCCTCAAGCTTCACCGGTGCATCAATGGCCTTTTCCACCTGTTGCCGCTTCGTGGCATTTTCTCCCAGGGTATGTTGGGTGAATTTAAGCCGTGAAAAGCAGGAGGCACACGCCACCGCCAGATCTCCCTCAACCGCTTCCGCAAGTTCAAGATTCTTGGCACAGAGTGAGAGGGACAGAAGTTCATCCACATTGTGTGCCGGAGTTGCGCCACAGCAGAACCAGTCGGGCACCTCGGTCAGGCCGATCTCCAGGGCCTTGAACAGCTCACGGGTAGAAAGATCATACTCGCCGGCCGAGGCGTGGAGCGAGCAGCCGGGAAAATAGGCATAGGTCAGAGCCTTGTCAGAGGTCACAGAGCCTCCCCGTTTTTACGCATTTCTTCGATGCGGCCAAAGATTTTTTCTATCTCCGCCATATTTTTATTTTTACTGTGAAACATTTTAAGTTTCCCCTTGGCAAACAGCTTGGGCCCCAGCATCAGATCCTTGAGGAACTGACCGGACTTCACATTGAACACGGCGGCAAGACGCATCTCATACTGACGGCCGTAACTGCGGATATTTTGCAGAAACAGCTTGTTGGCCAGCTGGACATAACTCTCTTTCGAAGCCCCTTCGGCGTCCCAGGAGAGCTTGCGCAACGCGTCCATAATCGAGGCAAGATGCACCTTGTTGGGACAGCGGGTCGAACAGGTCTCACAGGAGGCGCAGTACCAGATGGAGCGCCCCGCCAGAATCCGCTGCCACTGCCCCAGCTGTAAAAGCCGCACCACCCGGTTGGGGGGATGTTCCATGAACGTTGCCATCGGGCACCCCGCCGAGCACTTCCCGCACTGGAAACAGCGCCTGACAGAGGTATCGGAGAGCATTTCGACCTTACGGACAAAATCAACGTCCATCGTCTCCTGCGAGATGACCATTTTTTTCTTTTTCACGGGGCCGTCCATTTAGTAAAATTAAAATAATTACGCCGACAAAGCAGGAGGGTAATGGAGAAGCTCTGGGCAAAACCAGCTGATACGACGTTATATTTCTAGTTCTCTACACAATTGATGGGGAAAATGCAAGTCAATAGTTTGCACGTTCATAATTTTAGGAAGAGTTAAAATAGCCAGTCCCACCCCAGGGGCGTCAGTATATGATTATGTAGCCGTGGGCTTCGGCTATTTTGCGTACCTCGTCCTGGTCCTGCAGGTGATAGGTTTTTCCTTCCAGGGTAAAGCGGTACCCGCCGGAACCGTCGGGAACCGCGTCGGAAAGCAGTGCTTCAAAGGTTGCCGTCTTGATCATTTCACACCTCCCGCCGCCATGGCGTCTTGAACGGCCAGCCGAATCGCGGCGGCCAACCGGTACACATCCTGTTCGGTGGTCTGCCACGAGCACATGAAACGGGCACCACCCGAACCGATAAATGAATAAAAATGCCACCCGGCAGACCGAAGGGATGCAGCTGCCGCTTCCGGCAGCTCTACAAACACCGAATTTGCCTGGCGAGGATACATAATGCGGACACCGGGAATACCCCCCAGCTCCCGCGCCAATAACTCCGCACAACCGTTTGCATGGCGGGCATTGGCAAGCCACGCCCCCCCTTCGAGCATACCGATCCAGGGGGCCGAAATAAAGCGCATTTTTGAGGCAAGCTGCCCCGCCTGCTTGCAGCGGTAATCAAACTCGTGGGCAAGCTCCCGATCAAAAAAAATCACCGCTTCCCCCACCGCCATGCCGTTTTTGGCACCGCCAAGACAGAGCACGTCCACTCCGGCACGCCAGGAGATATCGGCGGGGGACACATCCAGAGCAACAACCGCATTGGCAAAGCGTGCCCCATCCATATGTACCCGCATACCGTGACGCCTCGCAAGTTCGGCGGCACTGCCGATTTCATCCGGGGTGTAAATGGTCCCGACCTCCGTCGCTTGGGTCAGGCTCAGCACCTTGGGACGGGGAAAGTGAATATCTTCCCGCCGGGTGACGGTCCGCTCCACCTCTGCCAGGTCCAATTTCCCCCCGGGGCCATCCACATGGAGAAGCTTGGTGCCGTTTGAAAAAAACTCCGGGGCTCCGCACTCATCGGTCTCAACGTGGGCCAATTCATGACAGATGACACTGTGGTAGGAGCGGCAGAGGGAAGCCAGTGCCAGTGAATTGGCGGCGGTGCCGTTAAAAACGAAGAACACCTGGCAATCGGTTTCAAAGACGCTGCGGAGCTGTTCGCATGCCCGCTCCGTCCATCCGTCATCGCCATAGGATGAAACAAACCCCCCATTGGCCCGTTGCATCGCTTGCCACGCTTCGGGGCAGACCCCGGCATAATTATCACTGGCAAACTGGTTAAAAACCGGCTGCCGATTTGTCTGTTCCACACCACACCTCTTTATGATATAGTTGGCACTATTCCGTCTTGCAAGGTCATGTCCGATGCGCCGAAACCGCCTGAATCTTGTCTGTAAAATTGGTCTGATAGCACTGTTCACCGCCATTCTCGTCGGCGTGACCGTACTCCGAACCCCCTCCGTAACCGGCATTCCGGGACCATCCCACGAAGACAGGGCGCAGGAGGATCTTTCGCGCATCGAATATCCCAGTCTTGCCACAATCAAATGGCACGCCCGGTTCATCCAGCCGGGGGAAACCCTGGAAACGCTTTTTGGTCTGGACTGGACTCTGGTGGCCCGCTTCAACCGCATTGACCGACGCCATGTGTATCCCGGCGTAACTATCAAGGTTCCTGACAATATCGATGATATTCGCGACTATACGCCGCTTCCCCGTTTTTATCCACCTGGGGCCCATCAGGAAAAATACATCCTCGTTGACATCACTGAACAGTGGCTCGGGGGCTATGAATTCGGCAAACTGGTTTTTTCCGCCCCGGCGGCAACCGGCAAGGCCACCACCGAAACCCCCCTCGGCATATTCCACATTTCAACACGGGACCGCAACCATACGTCATCACTGTATAAAACCGCCAATGACGAAGAACAATACCCCATGGACAATGCCCTCCGCTTCCATATCGGCGAGGATAACGTTTCCTACTGGCTCCATGCCCGGGACCTGCCGGGACGACCCGCATCACACGGCTGCATCGGACTGTTTGACGAAGAGATGCAGAAGCGGGTCTTTGACACTCCCCAGACACCGGTGTTGCGTGACTCTCAGAAGCTGTACAGCTGGGCGGCGGGGGAGGATGAGTACGAAGATGACAGCGGCGCATCCGAAGAACTTGAGGATGGCCCCACTGTCGAGGTGCGCGGCTCCCTCCCCCGAACGGTTGAGGTGCCACACCATGCCGGTCCGGCACCCCGACAGAACGGGGAAAAGTCCTGAAGCATCACCGGGCCAGCCACCGGGCCACATCTTTCGCGTGATAGGTTATGATTATATCGGCCCCTGCCCTCTTGAAGGCGGTCATGGTTTCCAGCACAACCCGTTCCTCGTCGATCCATCCCCGCTCTGCAGCCCCTTTGACCATGCTGTACTCACCAGACACGTTGTAGACAGCCAGCGGCAGATCGAAACCGTTGCGTAAATCCCGCAGAATGTCAAGATAGGGCAATCCCGGCTTCACCATGATGATATCGGCCCCTTCATCCACATCCGAAGCGGCTTCCCGCAGTGCCTCCCGGCGATTGGCCGGATCCATCTGGTAACTCCGACGGTCTCCGAATTGGGGTGTCGACTCGGCCGCCTCACGGAAAGGGCCATAATAACCTGAAGCATACTTGACCGCATAACTCATGATTGGAATCCGGTCATAACCATTCTTGTCAAGCATACTGCGAATGGCACCAACCCGACCATCCATCATATCCGACGGTGCCACCATATCAGCTCCGGCCTGGACGTGGGAGAGTGCCTCACGGGCGAGCAGCTCCAGGGTTGAGTCGTTATCCACATCGCCATCTTTAATGAGGCCGCAATGGCCGTGGTCCGTATACTCACAGAGACAGACGTCGGTGATGACCGCCAACCCCGGCACATCCTTCTTGAGTGCCCGGATTGTCTCCTGAATAATACCGGTATCTGAGTAAGCATCACTGCCGATAGCATCTTTGCATTCGGGGATACCGAACAGCAGTACGGCCGGAATTCCCAGATCCCTCACCTCACGTGCTTCTGAAACGATATACTCAATTGACTGCTGATAAATGCCCGGCATGGAGGAAACTTCCTTGTGTATGCCTGAGCCAAACGCGGAAAACATCGGATAAACCAGGTCGTTAACCGAAAGTGTGGTTTCGCGTACCATCCGGCGAAACGTTTCACTGCCCCTTATTCTACGGGCACGGAACTGGGGGAAAACCATAATGGAGCCTCCTTGAAAAAGATTACAAGTTCATTATAACGATGAAAACAGTAAGCCGTCTGAGGGTAATGCAGTCGGTAATAAATTGCAACATTTTACCCCACCTGGCATACACACCGTCATTGCTCTGCCACTGAATCGAGATAAATTAGTGCGTTAGACGGAACACCGGATTTTTTCTTGCGTTCAGCAACGGTGAAATAGTACTCTGTAGACATTACCTAAATTATCCAGATGGAGGCACCCCCAATGAGAAAAAAACTGATCTGCACGCTGGCAATGGCCTGTGCGGTATCCGCAACCGCTGCTTTTGGTGCAATTACGGAAGGGAGCTTTTCAGTAACCCCCGTGGTCGGTACCTATGTTTTCGATGGCACCAACTACCTTGGAACCACGTCGGTGATAGGACTCAGGGGTGGCTACAACTTCACAAAAAATATCGGCATAGAGGCCGTCTATGATTATGCCACCAGAACGAAAGCACCAGGTGCAACGCAAGATCTCAATTCGATGCATCGGTTTGGCGGTCAGGCGTTGTACCATTTCTTCCCGGACGACACCTTTGTCCCCTATGTTGCTGCCGGCTTCTCCGGCGTTCACTACAAAGGACCGGACGTTGACAATGGCAACCATGGCGCCTTTGATTACGGAGTCGGTGCAAAATACTTTCTCAACCCGGATTTTGCCATCCGGGGTGACCTACGGCACATCCTGTACAATATGAACACGAGAACCTATAATGATATGGAATTTACCCTTGGGGCGTATATCCAGTTTGGCGGCCCCGAAGCGGTGATGGAGGCGGTATTTATCGAGCCTGCACCTGCACCTGCTCCTGCACCTGCTCCTGCTCCTGCACCTGCTCCTGCTCCTGCTCCTGCTCCTGCTCCTGCTCCACTTCCTATTCCGGGTCCTGAACCGGTGAAGGCCGCCGTACCGGCAGTTGCAGATGTGGAACCGGTAAAAATGGTTGCCATCCCCCAGGCTGCTCCGATTGCCGTTGAAATAACGAAAGCGGCCGAAAAGCTCTGTAACAAACCGGCCGTTATCGCCATATCCTTTAAACCAAATAAGACCGAGGTGCTGGCTGAATACCAGGGAGAGCTGGACAAACTGGGTGAGTTTCTGAAAGAATTTCCTACATCAAAGGGAGCCATTGAAGGACATACCGACTCCGACGGCAGCATTGCGGCAAACCTGAAATTATCCCAGAAACGGGCAGAGAATGTTCGCAACTATATCGTCAACAAATTCGGCATTGACGGCAGTCGTCTGACGGCACAGGGGTATGGACCTAAAAAGCCTGTTGCATCCAATGCAACGTCCGAAGGCAAAGCAAAAAATCGGCGTATAGAGGCTATCTTTACCTGTCAATAGAGAGCAACCTGGCTTTAAACACACATGGCCCTTTCGGACAGTACCGAAAGGGCCATGTGTGTACCAGAATTTGTTTTTATCTATTTTTTCCGCCTGTCCAGCAACGAAATCACTTTGGGGGCTCCATGTTCCTGACGTGCTTTCGCTTCCAGCTCCTTTTCAGCAGCTTCCTTCTCCGCCCGCTCAACCTCCACCGGTGAAATCACCGGTTCCAGCCGAAGAGGGGTTCCTCCCATGGTAAAATCCGCTCCCTCTATCTGAAAATCATCAAGTATCCAGGTGAATACCTGCATCGGAAAGGTCAGCACCAGCAGCTTCACCTGCCACCATCCCTGCTTGACATCGGGGGTAATTTCTTCCACACGGGCATAAAATCCCGGCTTATTTTCTACGTGAATCAAGACTAAATCATGTACGATTGCCATATGCCTGCCTTTACTCGCTCGATTTTGATACCAGCTTCTTTTCGCCCCAGAGAAGGAGCGGTGTTCCCAGCAACTCCCCCGCCACCGACGAGGCCTCCCGGAGACATTCCCGTACCTGTTGTTCCAGTCGTACCAGTTCCGATCGGGAGGGAATTGACAATTTTTGGTCTATTGCATCACAGATAAAGAGGATACAGTCGGCGGGACGCAGGGGAGCAGAGAGCGAACAGCCGGCGTCAGTACCATAGGGGCAGAGTGGCGACTGGCAAAAATCAACCGTTGGGGAGACGTTGACAGCAACTCCGCACAGGGCATCAAGTGCATTGAACCGGTATTTGCCGTTCATACAGCAAAGCCCCCCACACGCTCCGCAGATGCCGGCAGCTTCCACATCGGCAATGAGAGTAGCCATCCGTACTTTGAGGCTGCTGTACCGTTCCAGCAACTCGGACCATTGCCTGCCATGATCCCCTGCCATCCGGTCGTGGAGCGACACCAGCAGCTCCCTGCTCCCCTGCCACAGCAGGAGATCCTCTTTGTCAACCGCTACCATTCCCCTCCCTGCACCGGTTTCCCTGGGGGAAACCGTTATAAATTGGCTGAAGCAGTCCGTAAGCCGGGTTCTGTTCCCGCATCGGGTTACCCCTCTGCGGGCGATGGTCATTCATCTGGGTATGCCGTTACCGACACCCTCAAGCAACCAACCCGGGGGCACGGGCGGGCCGCCCTTAACGCCCCCCTATTTGGTCTTGCTCCTGACGGGGTTTACCTGGCATC
>CAIUSO010000154.1 GCA_903901875.1 uncultured Geobacteraceae bacterium
ACCCCCAAGCGTCTTCAGCTCTTGCAGGAGTTGCACAAAGTCGGCTGTATCAGCATAAATGCCTTGGCAAAACACCTGCACCGGCATTACAAGAATGTTTTCATGGATGTGAAGAGCTTGGAATCAGCGGGGTTGGTGGAAAAGACGGAAGCGGGGAAATACTGTGTGCCGTGGGATGAATTTACCGCAACGGTACGCCTGGCGTCGTAGAATATTTCTTTCTGGAATCGAGTTCACCCATGAGCAATCAAGACATCACCGAAGTCATCACGATCAAAAATCTGCAGACCCTTGCTGGCGGTCGGTCCTATGAGCGCGGCGAAGGGTATTTCGAAGAAGGCGCAGTTGGACCGGTTTCCGAAAATAGCGGAGCCATCTCCGCCAAGGTTCACGGCAGCCGGACTTACAACGTGCGGCTCAAGGTCGTTGCGGGAAAAGCCGGCGAGACGCTGCTCGATTACACCTGCACCTGTCCGGTTGGTCGTGACGGCGGCTTTTGCAAGCATTGTGTCGCCTTGGGGTTGGCCTGGCTGGATAACGCCGACGAAATTGAAGGGACCGAGACCGACCTGCCAACCGAAAGCCGGAAACCGATAACGGATGCCGACATCCGAATCTGGCTGGGAGCACAAGATACTGAGACAATTCTGGACCTGCTGATGGCTCAGGTCAGTGTCGATGGACCGCTGCGGGATGAACTCGTGTTGAAAATTTCCAAAGAAAACGAGATCGGCATTGACCTGAACGCCTATCGCAAAGGACTGCGCGCTGCTTTTCATACCGGCGGCTTTGTTGATTACGATGACATGTATGAGTATTCCAACGACATCGACACTGAGTTGGACAAGTTGGAGCGCCTGCTTGAGGAAGGTTTTGCCTCTGAAACAATGCACCTGTGTGAATGCGCCTTCGAACTGGCTGATGACGCCATGCAGAACTGCGATGATTCCAGCGGATATTTCAGCTCGATCGCGGAGCGGCTTGGAGCGCTCCATCTGGATGCCTGTCTGATTGCCCTGCCGAACCCCACGGACCTTGCCCGCCGTTTGTTCGCTATTGAGTTGAAAAATAGCGACCTGGATTTCTGCTCCGGGGCCGCCGACATTTACCAGGAGGTTCTGGGTAAAGAAGGCTTGGCCGAATATCGCCGCCTGGCGGAAGCGGAATGGGCTCGCGCTACGGCGAAAGGTTCCACTCCTTCCCACACCATTACCACTATCATGGAATCCCTGGCCCGGGCTGATGGTGATGTGGATGCCCTGATTGCCATCAAGAAGCGGACCCTCACCGCCGCATACAACTACCTGGTCATTGCCGACATTTGCCGCAAGGCCGGACGCGCTGATCAAGCGCTGGAATGGGCGGAACTGGGAGTACAGACATTTCCGAAGAACACCGACAGCCGGCTGCTGGATTTTCTGGCGGAGGAATACCACCACCGCAAGCGGTACGATGACGCCTGCCGCCAGTATTGGGCGCAATTTGCCGAACGCCTCGATTTGCCTCATTATATCAAGCTCCTGGATTACGCGACAAAGATCGAGCGACACCCAAAAGTACGTGATGAGGCTCTGACCCTGTTGCGTGCGGCGGTTCAGCGTGAAAAGATCAGTCGCCGAGATTCATGGGGGCACGTGGGGGATCATTCCCGCCTGGTGGAGATCTTTCTCTGGGAGAATGATGTGGAAGCCGCCTGGAAAGAGGCCAACTCTGGAGGTTGTAGCGACCAACTCTGGCTGAAACTAGCGGCGGCCCGAGAAAAGGAACATCCCGCCGATGCCGTGCCAGTCTATCAACGTCTGATTGAGCCGATCATCACCCGGATGAACAACGGCGCCTATGAAGAAGCGACCCAGATGGTGAAGCATATCCGTGATCTACTGGGGAGCATGGGGCGTCAGGCTGAATTTGCCGCCTACTTGGCTGAAGTAAAACTGCGGCACAAACCGAAACGTAATCTGATGAAGTTGCTGGCGGGTGTGTGAAAGGAAAATGAAACTGTTAGAGATTGAAGTATGTCACTAAACCGCAAAAGCGTAAGCGCTCACCGCTTGATATATCGGGAATAGAAACGGATATAACTACGGA
>CAIUSO010000155.1 GCA_903901875.1 uncultured Geobacteraceae bacterium
ATTCCTAGCGGGGGGAGACCATCTCATCGGTTAGTTTTTTGCATGAGGCAACTGTTCGCCCTCATCCGCCCTGACGGGCACCTTCTCCCAGAGGGAGAAGGAAAAAAAACGCAACCCTTCTCCCCCGGGGAGAAGGTGGCCGAAGGCCGGATGAGGGGATAAGGCAGCGTTTTTCGCCATGCAATTTTCTAACCGGACAACACTGACGACAAATGTGGAAAAGCTGATTACATCGAGACAATGGAAAATCATCGGTATATTGAATCCGGCCTATCCAACATTGTACTTGATTCAATACGAATTCGCCGATGTCCTGCATGTGCGGCTGACTTGAATAAACCGAACCCGCCGTCACGCAGGGACAAGCCCTTGCAGTGCCCGACGCAATTTAACCGGATCATACGGTTTATTGAGAAAAAGAGCATTAGCATCATGTGAGGTAAGCTCAAGTGCCGCATCGGCATCATAGCCACTGCAGATGATAATCAGTTTCTCCGGAGCCAGCGCCCTGAGTGCATGGTAGGTCTCAGCTCCCCCCATCTCCGGCATGATCAGATCAAGGAGTATTGCATCAATTTCTCTCGACCGCTCCTGATACTGAGCCACGGCATCATGACCATTGACCGCTGTCAAAACAGAGTACCCCATGGCATTCAACAGTGCCGAACCGATTGAAAGCAACTCCTCTTCATCATCAACCAGCAAGATGGTGCCAATGGAAGAGGCATTATAGTCCTGTTCTGACTTTATTATTTCGTTACTGTTGTATGATCCCTCCGGCAACGGCAAGTACACGGTAAAAGTGGAACCGACACCCGGAGTACTTTCAAGCTGCAATGCGCCACCATGGGAGGTGATGATGCCAAGCACCGCAGACATTCCCAAGCCGCGCCCGGCAAATTTGGTAGTGAAAAAAGGTTCAAAGATGCGCACCTTTATTTCATCATTAAAACCGCATCCGGTATCGGAGACCGTCAAGCGGGCGTAGACCCCGTCAGGAATATCCTTATCCATGAAATCAACGATTCTCTGTTCTCTGCTGACCGCTGTCTTACCCAGCCCGACAGTTACTGAACCGTATTGATCTCCGATAGCCTCGGCCCCATTGATGATCAGATTCATGATTACCTGCTGAATCTGGCTCCCTTCTCCCGATATTTCAGGAATGTCCCGCTTGATGTCCATCTGAATTGACACGTTCTTTTTGATTGCCGAGGTCAACATGGTAACCACCTCTTCAACCAGAAGCCAGAGATTTACCTTTGAATGGATCTGGGTGTTCCGTCCCGCATAGGCCAGCATCTGACGGCAGAGGTCGGCTGCCCGGTTGGCTGCGGATTCAATCATGGCAACATGCTCCGTAACCGTCATTCCCGAATCAAAATCATCTTTGACAATGTAGCAGTGGCCAAGAATAACGGTCAGAATATTGTTAAAGTCATGGGCGATCCCCCCTGCAAGGACACCGAGGCTTTCCAGTTTCTGGGTGTAGCGAAACTGCTCTTCCAGCTTTTGTCGCTCCTCGGCAGCCCGTTTCCGCTCCGTAATATCCAGAAAAATCCAGATGGAGCCCTCCTCTGCATCATCCGGATTAATGCCATGACCGACCAGATTGCACCAGATCACGGCACCATCCCGTTTCTTCATCATGAAATCATGGGAAAACATACACCCGGATTCAAGTGAAACGGAACCGGAGTCGCCAACGACACGACAGGTTTCCGAGTCCGCATAGAGACTTTCCACTTCCAATCCCTGGGTGGCTCCAGTATCATAGCCAAACATTTCATCAAATGCCGGATTGGCCCACAGCAGCCTCTTGTTCTTCATAAACGTAATACCCACCGAAGTGGAATTCAGGATAATCCGCTGTTCGTTTGCAAGCTTACGATGTTTCTCCTCGCTCTCTTTCAGGGCATTCATCGTTTTTTTCCGCTCGATGACCTCCGAAGCAAAGGTGATGAACTGCTTGACGAGATATACATCATGGACCGTATAGGGAAGGGTTTTATTGGCAACTCCAATGATTGAAACAACTGAACCGTTTACCACAATCGGTACCGTCAGTTTACGCAGTAGCTGATAGTTTTCAGCAAAGAGGCCGGGAAAAACACCCTTTCTCCCTGAATGGGCTGAGGTATCGTTATCTATGACCGGCTCATGACTCTGGATACTTACTGACCAGGCACCCGATTCACTAAATGGAATACGCACAGTATCACCATCCCGGTGAAACAGTGCCCGGCCAGTGGATGCGCTGGCCTGCAAGATAAATTGCTGCCGCGCTTCATCTACCAGATAGAGAGCCCCGACCGGGCTGTCGGTCAGAAGTGCACAGACATCAAGTGCCTCCTGCATCAGCGCGTCCACATCAAACTCCAGGGCGGTATCACGATATTTAAGACGCTGCTGCACCAACAGCTCGGTTTTTTTCTGTTCGGTAATATCCCGCATAACGTGGACGAACGCGGTAATTTCTTCGTCTTCATCGGAGAGTGGTGAAATAGTTACTTCAAAAATGCCATTGATTTTCTCGCCATGGATTTCTCTGATGAACACCGTACTGCCGGTTGCGCCACGAGCAATAGCGCAACCGGGAGATGAGTCAGGCTGCGCATGGATCACCTCGAAGCATGGGCGCCCTATTAACTCTTCTGCCGGAATACCGCACCGGTCAGCCATATTTTTGTTGACCCGGAGGATGGCATGATGGGAATCCAGAATCATGATCAGCTCGGGTACGGCATCAAAGGTACGCTCCCAGTCCTTCTTGGCACGAAGGGCCGCTTCATCTGCCTGCCGCCGTGCCACGATCAATGCCCAGGACATCAGAGAGTAGGAAACCGTGTACGGCAGCCCGGCAATGGTCTCCGGTGACATGGTAACGTAGTCAATGGCACCTATCTTCATGGCCTCAACCGCTGTTTTTTCATTGCCATGGGATGAAAGTATGATAACCGGCCATGCCCCGGCAGCACGCAAAACCAGTTCACTCCCCCTGCCATCGGGCAGATAATAGTCCGTCAGGACAATACTGGGGAGGTGCCGTTCGATACACCGTTCAGCTGAAGAGAGGGTAGTGACGATTTCCAGGAGGTATGGCTCTGAAGCAGAGTCAAAAGAGCGGAGAATCAATTCTGCCTGTGCTGGGTCGTCTTCAACAACCAGTATCCGGGGAGCGTCAAGGTTTTCTGTCAACATAGTGCAATCCTTTTGCAGAAGTCTATCAGCCAGCCGACCCGGCAGTTCTTCCCTTCCCCACGAGAATAACACCGGTGGCACTGTTCATGATGATTTTCCTGCCGACCCGCCCACCAATATCACGGGCGGCAACCGGTATGCGGAATTTTTCAAGCATCTCCAGAGCCAGGGTAATATTGCGATCACCGATCATGAACGATTCAAGTCCGGTGCCGGAAACATTGGCCCCGCCAAACACTTTGGCAATCAGTTGATCACGTCGGCAGCCGATGTCCAGCATTCTGGCAAGGAGCTTATCCATGGCGATGTTGCCGTATTTGGGAGTGGCCAGACCTTCACCATTCCAGAGCGGCAGCATCATATGGTTCATCCCCCCCCTACAGAGGATTTTATCCCAAAAGCAGACCGCAACACACGATCCCAGCACCGTACTGATCATATGGGGAAGCGGCTCGGCAAAAATGGTTCCGGGGTAGAGAAAATGCTTATTGACCGGTTCATCCTGTGACACGGTCCCTACACCTCGCTCATTTCATCAAAGAGGAACAGATTTCCGGCTTCCGAAAAGGAATCATCGTCTTCAAGAAGTGAGCAGGGGGGGATTGTTACCGTGACGATAGTTCCTTTTCCCGGAGTGCTCTCAAGGGCAATGTTCCCCTCAATAAGCTCAATAAGAGATTTGGTAATACTGAGGCCCAGGCCATGCCCCAGATGTGAACGGGTGGTGCCGGTTTCCAACTGAACAAATCGGTCAAAAATTCGCTGATGATCTTCCGGAGAAATGCCGATCCCCTGATCTTCCACAGAAATCAGCAGATTCCCGTCGCCAGCCACCGAAGCTGTCACCGTAACAAGGCCATTATCGTGACTGAATTCGATGCCGTTGGCCAGCAGGTTATAGACGATGATCTGAATTTTGTCGAAATCGGCAACGGCGATGAGTTCATCTTCATCGTCGGGAAGGACCAATTGAATGGTGATATTTTTATTAACCGCACGATACTGAAATGTTTCAACCAGATCGCGCAGCAGAGCGGCAACATGGAATTTAACACAGTGGGGACACACGGCTCCCGCCTCAAGCTCTGCCGCAATAAAAATATTTCTCAGTTGAAAGTCCAGATGGTTCGCTTCTGCACCGATCAAGGACGCCAACTGAATGGCACCATCATTTCCGTCTGACGCAATGACCAGTTGGCCGGCCAGCCCCATGATGGCATTGAGCGGATTATTAATTTCATTGCGGATGTTGGAGAGAAAGTTACTCTTGAGAGCTTCGGAAAGTTGCAAGCGTTCGTTCATTTCAAGCAACTTGCGGTTGACCACCGTGAGGTCGGCAAAGGCCTTGCGACTTGCGGCAAAACGCTCAGTCAGTTCGCGTAGCAACAGATCATCGGATAAATTCATAGGGGTATCTCCGCGTGACAGATCATTCAACTGCACAGTTTGAGGATTTCCGGTGCAATGAGCTGGAGCGGCATGACTTTGTGAACCCCCCCCAGCTTCACGGCTTCGTTGGGCATGCCATAGACAATGCAGGTGGCCTCATCCTGGGCTATGTTGATAGCACCAGCATCAAACATCTCTTTCATGCCGTGGGCACCGTCATCACCCATTCCGGTCATAATAACACCAACGGCATTTTTTCCGGCATAGCGGGCCGCTGAACGGAACAGCACATCCACCGAGGGTCGATGGCGGGATACCAGCGGACCATCCTTGATTTCCACATAATAGCGGGCACCACTTCGTTTAAGCAGCACATGGTGGTTACCGGGTGCTATTAACGCCCTCCCCCGCACGATGGTGTCATTGTCCTGGGCCTCCTTAACGGTGACCCGGCAGACCGAGTCCAGGCGTTTTGCAAAAGCTGCGGTAAAGTTTTCCGGCATATGTTGGACAATGACGATACCGGGGGTATCTTCCGGCAGCATTTCCAGAAAAACCTTCAGGGCCTCGGTCCCACCGGTTGAGGCACCAACCACAACCACTTTTTCGGTGGTCAAGAGCATGGCCTTGGAGTTCGGTTTATCCATAATGACATCGGCAGAATATTTTGGAGAGACCTCCTTGCGGGGAACATAGGTTCGCAGGGCTCCAAGGCGGGCAGACGCCGCACCTTTAACGGCATCACAAATCCGCACGCGGGACTCTTCAATAAACTGTTTTGTTCCCATTTTTGGTTTGGTGATAATGTCAACGGCTCCATACTCAAGTGCCTTCAGGGCCGTTTCACTGCCGCTCTCGGCCAGACTGGAGCACATAACCACCGGGATCGGATGCTGGGTCATCAATTTGTGGAGAAAGGTAAGGCCATCCATACGGGGCATTTCAACATCAAGGGTTATCACATCCGGAATAATCGTCCGTAAACGCTCCGCCGCCAGAATGGGGTCGGCAGCGGTGGCAACCACCTCAATTTCGGGGTCTGAACTGAGAATATCATGCAATGTCTGACGTACCACTGCAGAGTCGTCTATTATCATAACCTTGATTTTAGCCATATACTCCTCTTGTGGGTGTGAGCCCCGCGTGGTTTCCCCGCTATCTTCTCCGGTAGACCGTCGAAGCAACCGGTACAAAATCCACATTTAGACCACTCAGGGTTTCCGAATGACCAATGAACAGATATCCCCCCGGTCGCAACTGTCGGTGGAATTTCTGCATCAGGGTCTGCTGGGTCGGCTTATCGAAGTAGATAACAACATTTCGACAAAAAATGATATCCATTTTATCGGCCAGACCAAGATCATCATCCATGAAGTTGATCCGTTGAAAGCTCACCAGAGACCGGAGTTGGGGGGCAATACGCACCAATGACTTTGCCCGGTCCTTACTTCGAAGGAGGTATTTTTTCTTGAGATTAAGGGGAATGGTATCGGTACGTTCTTCGGGATAGATAGCCGTTTTTGCCGTCTGCAACACCTTTGTACAGATATCAGTGGCGGTAATGGCAACTTTGAAATCCGGGTTATTCACCGCATATTCGGCCAGCACCATTGCCAGAGTATAGGGCTCTTCACCGGTAGAGCAGCCGGCACTCCAAATTCGTAAGGGTTGTGATCCCCAGGCACCCCGACCGCCCAGGATAGTCGGGAGTGCCGTTTTAACCATGAAATCGAAATGGGCCGCTTCACGAAAAAAATCTGTTTTGTTGGTCGTAACCACATCTATCAGATGAATTATTTCAGATTCATGGCCCGGGGGGCTGAAGACAAACGAACAATATTCTTCAAAGGAGCCGATACCAAGGGCCTTGAGGCGCTTTTGCAAACGCGCCTCAAGCATGGTTTTTTTGGCAGGGGGCATCTTGATGCCGACATTTTCAAAGATATAGCTGCTGAATCTCTGAAACTCCTGATCACGTAATGTAGCAGGCAGACGAGGTTTTGAACTGTTCTCCTGAGATCTGCTCACCAGTCGCTTCCTTTCATGGTTGTCACATACATGGGGGTTATTATTTTTACGTAGTTACGATATCGGTCAATTCAGCCGATGAAAAGACCTTGTCTATATCGAGCAGCATCACAAAATTTGCATCGACCTTTCCCATCCCCTTAATGAAATCTGTGTTCAACTTTGTGCCGATATGGGGAGCCGGCTCGATACTTTCCGGTTCCATCTCCACGACCTCCTGAACCGAATCCGCCAAGGCACCGAGGATAGTGGTTTCACCATCCATGTTGATTTCAACCACAATAATACAGGTATTCACCGTCTGTTCGGTTGCGCTCATGCCGAACTTGAGCCGCATATCTATCACCGGCACCACACTCCCCCGCAGATTAATGACTCCCCGCATGAAGTCAGGGGTCTGGGGGACTTTAGTTATATTTGTTATTTCCAATATTTCTCTAACCTTACTGACATCAAGGGCAAATACTTCATCATCAAGCTTAAATGTCAGATACTGCAAAGTTTCGGATATTCCCGCAACGCTCATAGAAGCTCCTTTTGTTGGCGTGTGGCGGTCAACAAACGGAATCAACCGCCTGCTGACCGCACTCTGATATTAACCATACGGAATCAGAATTTCTCAAACTCACTATCAAGATGGTCCGGCCCGGCATGATCAAGATTCAGGTTAATGCCGCCACTCTTTTTAACGTTACTTTTACCGATTTTTCCCTGTTTCTGAGCAATCGACTTTGGTGCCTGATAATGATTTGCCGCAATCTGCCGGGGTGCTGCCGCCCGAGGTGCCATCAATGCACGCTGATGTCCGGTATCAAGGGTAAAGAAGGCTATGGTTGCTTTCAGTTGCTCTGCCTGACTGGAAAGCTCTTCCGTCGTTGAGGCCATTTCCTCGGCGGCACTGGCATTCTGCTGAATAACCTGATCAAGCTGCTGGATGGCCTTGTTGATCTGTTCGGCACCGGCATCCTGTTCTTTGCTGGAAGCACTGATTTCCTGAACCAACTCGGCGGTTTTCTGGATATCCGGTAACATCCGGTTGAGCATTTCACCGGCCTGCTCGGCAATTGCCACACTGCTGGTGGAAAGCTGGCTGATCTCTCCGGCGGCCGACTGGCTCCGTTCGGCAAGCTTCCTGACTTCCGATGCAACAACCGCAAAACCTTTGCCATGTTCACCGGCACGGGCGGCCTCAATGGCAGCATTCAGAGCCAGCAGATTGGTCTGACGGGCAATTTCTTCAATGATGGAGATTTTTGTGGCAATTTCTTTCATGGCTACCACAGTTGCCGTAACCGCTTTGCCACCTTCCTTGGCATCGGCGGCACTCTTGATGGCAATTTTTTCCGTCTGCATGGCGTTGTCCGTATTCTGCCGAATACTAGCCGCCATTTCCTCCATACTGGAAGAGACCTCTTCGGCCGAGGCGGCCTGTTCGGTCGCACCCTGGCTCATTTCCTGGGCCGTGGCTGACATTTCCTGTCCGCCGGAAGCAACATTATCGGCAGCCGACTGAACTTCCAGAACAACCTCTTTCAGCTTGGCAACCATGTTAGAGAGCGATTCCATCAGATCATCATTGTCGCACCGCTTCTTCAACTCGACCATCAGATTACCCTCGGATACCTTCCGGGCATTGTCCGTAATGCCGTTTGTTGCCTCTACCAGATTGTTAAGATTGTTTTTTATAAGGTTGTACTGTCCTTTATAGACATCAGTGATAACCGGCGGCATATCACCTTTTGATATCCGGTCGACGTAGGTGGCCGTAACCATGAGTGGATTTACGATATTGGTAACAGTTGCGTTGACCCCCTTCACCAACTGATTCCACCCCCCCACAAAGAGATCGGCATTGGCACGTTTGTCAAGCTCGCCGTCGGCGGCACCCTGAATGAGAATATCGGTCTGGGCAAGCAGGTCATTCATCATCTTGACCATGTTGTTCAGGTTACCTTTAATGACGTTGTACTCACCTTTGTAGCTGTCGGTAATGGTAGGTGGAATGATACCCTTGGAAACTTTATCCACATAATCGGCGGTGACGCGGAGCGGATTGACGATATTGACCACCGTGTCGTTCACCCCCGCAACCAGCTGTTTCCAGCCTCCGACAAACAGGGTGGCGTCGGCACGCTTGTCAAGTTCACCATCGGCCGCACCCTGAATGAGGATATCGGTCTGGGCAAGCAGGTCACTCATCATTTTAACAACGTTATTGAGGTTGTTTTTGATCTCGTTGAAATCACCATTGTAGTTATCGGTAATTCTTGGAGGAATATCACCTTTGGAAATACGGTCAACATATTCGGCTGCAACATTAAGCGGTCCGATGACCGAATCAAGGCAATCGTTGACACCTTGAACGATGGCACGGAAATCGCCCCCATGCTTGCTGACGTCGGCGCGGGTGGCAAGTTTACCCTGAACAGCAGCTGTGGCAAGCATTTTGGCATCGGTAACCAGCGCAGTAACGGCGTCGATGCAGACATTGAGGTTATTTTTGATCTCGTTGAAATCACCATTGTAATTATCGGTAATTCTCGGAGGAATATCACCTTTTGAGATCCGATCCATATATTCTGCTGCAACATTGAGCGGACCGATGACCGAATCAAGGCAATCGTTGACACCTTGAACGATGGCACGGAAATCGCCGCCATGTTTGCTGGCGTCAGCGCGGGTGGCGAGTCTCCCCTGAACGGCGGCTGTGGCAAGCATTTTGGCATCAACTACCAGGGCAGTAACGGCGTCGATACAGACATTGAGGTTATTTTTAATCTCATTAAAATCACCATTGTAGTTGTCGGTAATTTTTGGCGGAATGTCACCTTTAGAGATGCGGTCCATATATTCCGCAGCAACATTGAGCGGCCCAATGACCGCATCCAGACAATCATTGACACCAACCACAATCTTCTGAAAATCACCCTGATGCTTACTGGCATCGGCACGAGTAGCCAGTTTTCCCGCCACAGCAGCCTCGGAAAGCATATTGGCATCCTTGATGAGGGCCTGTATGGAGTCAACCATCTTCTTCATGGCCATCATCACACTGTCTTCCCGCAACCCGGCGGTGCTGATATCGACCGAACAGTTTCCAGCACCAACTTTAATAGCGATATCGGCAACCTCGGAGGGATCACCCCCCAATTGTGCCATAACTATCTTTGAAATAAACAAACCAAGACCAATGGCAAGCAGTGCCCCGATGGCTGCCAGGATAGTCATCAACTTAGATGCAGCACTGGCAGTGGCACTGTTTTCATCGGCAGTCTGCTTGGCCAGTTTTTCCTTTTGGGACTGAATTTTATCCACAAGATCCTGTATCACCTTACGCTCATTTTCAAGCTCGCCATTCCAGAGGGCAAAGGCATCGGCCCTCTTTCCCGCCATAACCAATGCGACAAATTTTACCGAGGCATCCTCAAATTTTTTATAGGTAGCGGTAAGTTCCGTAAATACTTTCCGCCCGTCATCGGTCAAAATACTCTTTTCATATTTACCAAAGAGCTCGTTCAACTCCTTATCCCGCTCATCGATCCGTTTTTTCTGATCGTTGATTTTTTCGACCGTCTCGGCAGTGTACATTTCCAGGAAGTTGCAACGCATCCTCTGGAATGAGGTACTCATATCGCCGACCTGGCTGAGCGGAACGGTCATTTTTTCATAAAGCCGCGTATCCGCATCTTCGATTGTTTTAATCTCCTTAATTCCGAACACACCCAGTACCACTGCAACCAACGCGACCAGAACGAACCCGGTCATAAGTTTTGCCTTCAGTTTCATGTTGTAAAACCATTGCATACCCGTTACCCCCTTGAAATGTAATTCATCAGAATTTAAGCAAACTGAAACTGTTTCTCTTTCACTCTGCCACCTGAAAATATGTTTCCTCCGTCACGCGTTGAACAATCCTCCCCGGTATGAGATGTAAATATGCTTCAGCCAGTTGCTCCTCTAAATGATTCTACTGCGCCGTACCTGTGCCAGCGTGCTGTTCAACATTTCCTGAACCCCTCCGGTAACCGCTTCGTCATGACCGGAATAAACCGTTTCTATGTCCAGATGGGCCAGGCGGCGTAACGATTCAACATATTCCGGTGTAAAAACCCCATCTGACGAACGGACCCGCAGCTGGGTATCACCGGAAAAAAGCAGTTTCTGTTTCAGATTGTACAGACAGACTGAATCCGATGAATGTCCCGGCGTATGAAGCACCTGCAACTGATCTTCACCCGCCTTGAGAAACTGTCCATCGTGCATCCGCTCATCAACATCCTTGCCATCGCACCAGCCATAGACCCGGCAGCCGTACATCTTTTTGATCTGCTCAATCCCCCCGCCATGATCAAAATGGTTATGGGTCAGCAGAATCTGGGCAACCGGAACTTTGCCGCAGCCGGTTGACAGTTTTTCAATCTGAGCAAGCACCGATCCGTCGGTGCCGGGGTCAACCAAGGTATTCACATCACCCAACTGGTTCCATTCCCCCAGGATTAGATAGGAGCGGCAGGTGTAAATCCTGTCTGACGGCTGCAGTTCTATGACTCTCATTTTTTCTGGTACAACTGGGCATCCGGAACCACCTGTTCAAACAGATGCTCTATTTCAACCGGCATTTTCTGGGTATTTTCCATGGCCAGATATCCGCCGGGACAGAGTGCCTGATGATACATTTTGATAACCTCAATCCGCTCGGCATACTGAAAGTGGAGCAGAACGTTTTTGCAGACCACCAGCGCATAATCGGAACCGGGCGGTTTCATGGAAAGCAAATTGTGGTACTGGAAAAAAACCCGGTTACGGACCTTGTCATTGACGCGAAATAACTCGTTACCCTGGCAATCAAAATACTTTTTAAAGATATCTACCGGTATGCGTTGCAACTCTTCATATTTGTACGTTGCCAGCTTGACCACATCACCGAAGTTGTTCTCGCTGTCGTAATCGGTGGCATCAAGATAGAGGTTATTAAAGGTTGCCCCAAGCCGCTCCGCAAAGAGAATGGCCAGAGTATACGGTTCCTGACCCAGGGCGCAGCCGGCGTCCCACACTTTAATACGCATTCTCCCCATGGAGAGGGTAATGGTTCGTTCGACGGCATATTCAAGCACCGGTAAATCACGAAAAAAGAAGGTGAAGGCCATTATGGCTCCTTAGAGTTGTGCCGATTCTGCCAGTGCTGCTTCCCGGGACAGTACAATCGGATCGAGTATGAGGGCCACCGTGCCATCGCCGAGTATGGTCGCCCCGGAAATACCCTTCACATCCTGGTAGATCCGTCCCAGTGGTTTGATCACGGTCTGGTGCTCGCCAACCACAAAGTCCACGACAAAACCGATCCGAACTCCCTGTACCGACGCAATGACAATCTGTTCAATGTCGGGCCGTTCACCGGCAATGCCAAACTGTTCCCGCAGTGAGATATAGGGAGTCAGACTCCCCCGCACCACCGCCACATTGCGTCCGTGGGCAGCAGCCACATCACCCCGTGACAACTCCACACACTCTTCAATCATGGCCAGGGGCAACACGAAATGATCCGTACCTATTTTCACCAACAGGCTTTCGATAATAGCCAGTGTCAGCGGAATTTTGAGGGTGATGGTCGTCCCTTTTCCCTGGACACTCTCCACACCAATGGTACCCCGCAACCCGTCAATGCCCCGCTTGACCACATCCATCCCCACACCACGTCCCGACACGCTGGTTACCTTGGATGCGGTGGAAAAACCGGGGGCAAAAATCTGGGCAAAAATTTCCCGATCCGTCAGCTCTGCGGTTGCCGAAAGGAGACCCCGCTCCACCGCCTTGGCACGAATGGCATCGCGGTCAAGGCCACCGCCATCGTCACGTATGGTGATAAGCACCGAATCACCCGAATGTTCGGCCCCGAGAAAGACCGTACCGGCAGAGGGTTTTCCTGCGGCAGTACGCACCGCCGGCATTTCAATGCCATGGTCGATACTGTTGCGAATGATATGAACCAGGGGGTCGTTGAGTTTTTCGATGACCGTCTTGTCCAGTTCAGTTTCGGCACCATGGGTTTCCATATCAATCTCTTTGCCCAACTCGCCGGAAAGATCCCGAACCAGACGTTTGAACTTACTGAAGGTACTGCCGATGGGAAGCATGCGAATATTAAGGGCGGTATCACGAAGTTCGTTGGTGAGGCGCTCCACCTCTTCCGAAATGGCAATAAAGACCGGATCCCCCCCGGCCATGGAGACCTGGGTAAGGTGGGCCTGCACGGTCACCATTTCACCAACCAGATTAATCAGTTGATCGAGCCGTTCGGCCGGAACCCGGATACTGGCGGCGGCTTCCTGCTGGGGTGCTTCACTTCGCTCTTTACGAACGCTCTTGACATGTTGCTGTTCCACCAGTGCGGACTGAACTTTTTCCGGTGAGACAACCCCTTGCTCAACCAGCAATTCGCCGAAACGTTTCTGTAACTGGAGCACCTTCTGCATCTCAACCGGGGAGAGATCGCCCCGCTCCACCAGAATGTCTCCCAGCTTCTTGTACCCTTCATTGCGGTCGATGAGTCCACTGCTGTCAATCAACTCAATCTTGAGGTCACAATCATCATCCACAAAAATGAACACATCCCGAATGGCATCTTCACCGCGTGACGTCGTCAGGATAATATCCCAGTAGATGTAGCACTGTTCACTGACTATTTCACTCAAGGGGGGAACTTCATCAATTTGTGCCACCACGTGGGCCACCCCGAGATCACGCAGTTCATTAATCAGAGAGATCGGGTTAGTACCGCACATGAGGATGTTATGTTCCGGGTGGAAACGGATACGCCAGGTTTTCTCTTCAGCCAGTTCGTCACCGGATAGTTGGGGTAATTGAATGACAGCAACGTTGCCAGGGCTTTTCTGGGACAGAACGCCGTGCGGAACCAGTTGACGGAGACCGGCAATAATTTCATCGCCATCCCTTCGGTCTACGGCTTCATCGGCCGACATACTCAGCAGATAGCAGATATGGTCACGGGACTTGAGTGTCAGGTCGAGCAGTCGTTTGGAAACCGTCATTTTACCGTTACGTACCAGATCAAAGACGGTCTCAACCTCGTGGGTAAACGTGGCTATTTCATCAAAACCAAACATCGCCCCCGAACCCTTAATGGTATGCATGGCACGAAAGACCCGGTTGATCAGATCACTATCATCGGGAGTCTCTTCCAGTTCCAGAAGTGACGTTTCCAACTCGGCCAGCAATTCTCCGGCCTCTTCCCGGTACGTTATTATTGTTTGTTCCATCATAGCGCTAACCTCTGTGTACCCATCGTGAATGGTGGCTGGTGAATACCCTGTGGTGACTCTCCTGACCGGGAGTCAAATGATTCACTACCCCAGAATCTTCTTGACGACGGCTATCAGCTGTTCCGGCTTGAAAGGTTTAACAATCCAGCCGGTTGCACCGGCCGCCTTCCCTTCACCTTTTTTACTGTCATTGGACTCGGTGGTGAGCATGACAATCGGGATAAACTTGTTCATGGTTCCGGCACGGACCCCCTTTATCAGTCCGATACCGTCCAGATTGGGCATATTCAAATCTGTCAACAGCATGTCCACTTTTTTACCGCTCAATTTGGTGAGGGCGTCTTTTCCATCAACCGCCTCAATCACGTCATAGCCGTTCTGCTTGAGAGTAAACGCCACCATCTGACGTACACTGGCCGAGTCGTCGGCCGTCATTATCAATTTTGCCATTATTCAGTACCTCCAAACCAGATACAGGTTGAATTGTTGTTATGTTTGCACAGAGCGTTTCTCTGGACGCCGCTGCGTTCAATAAGATGGAGCAGTGACGACGGGAGCAGACCCCGGTATAAAAACACCGAACCTTCCCGGCAGGCACTTTTGCAGGCAGAGCAGATAATCTGCACACCGGTTATGTCGATTTCCATTTCCGGATCGAACTCAAGGTAAACTTCCCTGGCGGCACTCAGTACTTCGGTGAGTATGCTGAAAAACTCTCCAACAGTTTCAATAGTCAGACGATCACCGGTGGATATGACAATTGCTCCATTTTCATTAACCACGCTATTGAAAGACATACCGTCTCCTTCTAAAACAAATCGACATTATCGCCAAATTCTGATTCGTCCCCACTCGTTACGGCAGCTTGTGTAACGGTTACCGTGCTCTGACCACTGCGCTTCCGAGCAATGGCTTCATGAATATGCCGTTCACTTTCCATGGTATAGCGCTGCTCCATAAAGCGGAGGTTTTCCTTGAACTCGGTGCTTGCAGGAACAATACTGCGGGCCTCCATAACTATCCGGGCCAGATCACCCAACACACCATCAGCCATTGCCTTGGTCCGAGTATGAACATCAATGCCGGCTATCAGCTGTTCCACATCACTGGTAAGAGTGGTGACATGCTCTCCCAAGCCACCCAAAATAGATGAGATATCGCAGTTCATGGCAGCCAATTCCCGCAGCACAGCCGCCACATCACCCTGTAAGACCATTACCCGGTTACTGAGCTGGTTATCTTCATCCGCGCCGCTACAGGTCATGTGTTCCGTTGCCGCATAAATACTTTTCAAAGTTCCGGCAACGGAATTGGTCTGTCGTACCGCTTCGTCGGACAACCGCTTTATCGCCTCTGCGAGCACCCCCAGAGCGGCCCCCTCCGTACCGGTATGGGCCGCCTTGATCTGGGCGTTGAGCGCAATCAGATCAATTTCGGTACCGATCATTTCAATATCGGTTACGAATGAGGCTATTTCACTGATGGTCCCGGCAACTCTCCCCATGGTGTCGGACATATTCCGATCAGCCCAGGCACAGGAAGTAAGCGCGGATGTTATGGAGGTCATCCCCTCACTCATAACATCAACAAAGGAACCGCCGGAAGAATCTGACGCACCGGCAACCAGCCGCACCTCATGGGCCATGGTTTGTTGTTTGTGGGCGATATCCCGCAAATTGCCGATAATTGTCGTAACTGCAGTACACAACTCCGTCGATGCAAAGCGAAGCTGGGCCTCTTGCAGTTCACACACATCCCCGCACTCCACGGTCACTGCCAATCCTTTATCCGGAGTAACCTCGTCATTCATCACGTGTAACGTGCCGTGCAATCGCTCCAGCGCCTCAATGATATGTTCTATCTGTTGGCGGGTCATATCATGCATCTGCATGGATGAAACCATTTCACTGATGTCATTTGACACCTCTGACGAAATGGCAGCCACCATTTCACCAAACCGATTACACCGCTCATTAACGGTAATCAGTTCCTGTAAACTGGAGGCGGTACTGGTAAGTGATGTGGCAACCGTGGCATCCTGAGTAGCTTCGGAAGAGTGGACACCCACAAGATTGTCTCCAATCAAGGTTGATAACCGCTGTCGATGGGCCAGAATTGCCGCAGACTTTTCATTAACCTGATGGGAAAGCTTTTCCACATCTATGGCAAGGTTGACAAAACCGCTGCCAAGTTCGCCCAGGCGGGCACTCTCGATTTTAGTTGATATACTCAACATCCGGAGGGATTTATTTATCTTCTGAAATCCTTCCATCGGCTCCGACAGATTCTCCAGTAACTGCTGCACCTGCTCCAGAATACGACAACTGTCGTTACTGCGTCCACGCGCTTCGGAAAGATAGGACTGCATATCGGCCATCATCCGGTGAAGACGGTCAGTCAGGGAGTGGACCGTCATACCCGAGACCACATCCACCAGCTGATTTGACATGCCACATACAGCCGTCGAACGTTGATACAGGGATTGCATCCGGGAGCCGATATGCAAAAACTCGTCTTCGGTGGTACCTGCCATGAGCTTCAGAGTAGCGACAACCGGTAACAGCACCTTGGACCAGGTCCGGAGTGCGTCAATACCAATTGCCACCGACAGTGGTGTGTTATGGTATGTGGGGTTAGACGTCATGGATGACTTCCCTTACTGGATCAGTTTGAGTGCCCGCATTTCCTTAAGGAGCTTGGTTTTACTCAGGGGCTTGACGATGAAGGCATCTGCTTCACATTTATTAAACGAGGTAATCACCGTATGGGGGTCGTCAAGGGCGGTGGTCATAATAACTTTCACCATCAGGTGTGGAGGTATCTCCATTTTCCGCTCAAGGGCTCTGATACTGCGTAACGCCTCCATGCCATCCACTATGGGCATCATGATATCCATAAAGATCACGTCATAGGGACGCTTCGCCTCGTGGGCAAGTACAAAGGAATCAATCGCTTCCTGACCGTTCACGGCAATATCACTGTCCCCTTGGGATGCAAGCAGCTCCTTGAGAATTCGACGGGACATCAGATGATCTTCGGCAATCAGGTATTTCACGGTTCGTTCTCCTTCTTTCAGGGTGTACATATTTTGATGGCAACAACAAAACGACTGCCACCGGAAGGCACATGCTCCGCCCATATCTGACCGTTAATTAAGGCAGCATTCTGACGGGCAATGGAGAGCCCCAAACCTACCCCTTCATAGGAGCGGGACAGGGAACTGTCGCCTTGAACAAACGGTTCAAAGATCTGTTCCAGCATCCCTTCGGGGATACCGATACCACTGTCGGTGATCGCGCAGCGGAGCACATCACACTCACCATCAGAATCTGCAGGGGTGAGAGACAGCTCAAACAAAACCCCGCCATGGTTGGTAAACTTGAGCGCGTTACCGAGTAAAATACTGAATAACCTGCTGAATTTTTCATGGTCAGTCCATATTTTCCGTGGCACATCTTCGGCAACAGTAAGGTTCAGCGTCAGCCCCTTACGGGAAAACTGAGAATGTATTCCCTCCACGATTGAGCGAAGCAGCGACTGGGGATCCACAAGATCATGGTTGAGATTGGCTCCATCGGAGTTGCTGTCTCTGGCAAAAGAAAGCATCTGATTTATGAGAACCATCATACTTTCAGCCGATTCCCGGGCCATGGCGAGGTACTCGGCGGCCATACCGGTCACCCCTTCATCGGCAATCAATTCCAAAGCACCAATGACACCATTCATCGGAGTCCGCATTTCGTGGGAAACCGTGGACATGAAGGTACTTTTAGCCGTGGCCGCCTGTTGCAACGCAGTCCGGGCATAATCGAGTTCAGCCATGGATTCCTTAAGTTCACTGGTACGCCGTAACACGGTTTCTTCAAGCTCAATACGGTAATTTTTCTCCATCCTCTGCAACTTGGAGTAATTCACCGCCCGCAAGATAATTTTCCGCATCAGTTCAAAATCAAAGGGTTTGCAGATAAAATCAAAGGCACCTTTTTTAATTGCGTTAACCGCCATCTGCAACTGTGCATGGCCGGTCATCAGGATCACCGGAATTTCCGGCCAGAGTTCGTGGACCCTTCCCAAAAATGCGATACCGTCCTCACCAGGCATCATCACATCGCTCAAGATGGCATCAAAATGTTCAAGCACCAGAATTTTACACGCTTCTGCCACACTCCCCGCCGTCGAAACGCTGAAATTATTCTTTTTCAGGCAGAGCGAAATCATATGACAGATTTCTGGCTCATCATCGACAATAAGGACATGGGGTATGGATTGGTCTGAAACCGGTACCTGTTCACTCATCTCATTTTTCCTTATGAATTCTTGTTAACGGCATCGGTTTCCCGCAAACTGACATGGGCCAAACGATCGGTCAGCATGGCAGCATGCTCTGCCGATGCACGTATCAGGGCAACACACTGTAAAAGCTCATCATTTTCAGGGTCATCTTTTTTTATCAACGTACAGGCACCCATGACGGTCGTCAAAATATTATTGAAATCTTCCGCCATACCTCCGGCAAGGGTAGCCATCGATTGAGCCGAAAGCTCTGCTGTTTTACGGAAATCTCTCTGTTTTTTGTCTATTTTTTTCATAAGAGTAACTTTAGCAACCGAGATGTATGTAATGACACCTAATGAACTAGTGCTATTCTGCTTACACCAACTGTGCCAATACGCAATAGAACCGACACCGAAATAATTGTTTTCCATGTAATTAGGATGTTGCAAGTTATATTAATGGAGTTTAAATAGTGGCGAGAAATGAGATGTGTAACATTTTACATTTTTAATGTGTAACATGTTACACATGTGAGTGTAACATGTTACACATGTGAGTGTAAGCCCCTTATGGCCCCAACTCCGCCAACTGACGATAGAGGGTCATGCGGCTGATACCAAGCATTTTTGCAGCCCGCACCTTGTTACCACCCGATGCGGCAAGGGCATCGTCGATTGTCAGTATGACAGCTTGCGACACGGTGCCTTCACCACCGGCAATTGGCACTGGCGGTGCAGCACCCCGCAGATCCGGCGGGAGATCATCTACGGAAATAATCGAAGATTTGCAGAGAATGCAGGCATGCTCAATGGCATGTTCCAGCTCACGGACATTACCGGGCCATTCATAGGTAGTGAAAAGAGCCGCCACATCATGGGATACTGCCGTGACCGCCTTGGAAAAGCGGGTATTAAATTGCATCAAAAAGTGAGCCACCAGCAGCTCGGTATCATCCCGGCGACTCCGCAACGGCGGCACATCGAGACGCACCACATTCAATCGGTAGTAGAGATCCTGGCGAAAAATTCCCTGGGCAACTTTTTCGGCCAGACTCTGGTTGGAGGCTGCAATAATGCGCACATCAACCTTTATGGAATGGGACTCCCCCACCCGTTCAAACTCACTCTCCTGCAATACCCGTAACAGCCTCATCTGAATAGCAGGTGAAATATCGCCGATTTCATCAAGAAACAGCGTGCCTCCATGGGCTTTCTGAAATCGACCGACCTTATCTGCTATGGCACCGGTAAAGGCACCCCGTACATGACCAAACAGTTCACTCTCCAGCAGGTGTTCGGACAGCGCCGAGCAGTTGACCTTGACAAAGGGCCCCTTTGCACGGGAACCGCTTTCGTGAAGAGCCGCAGCGACCAACTCTTTTCCGGTGCCACTCTCTCCGAAGATCAGCACCGTTGTCGGCAGATCGGCAAGGGATTCAATCATCGAGTAGACCCGCTGCATGGCTTCCGACGCCCCCACAATGCCATGAAAGCGTCCCCGACGCTGCTGGGTACGTTCAAGTTCCACCAGTGCTGTTTCGTCACGAATCACCGCCACGGCCCCGCTGATGGCACCGTCTGACTCGACCACCGGGGTTGCCGTCACCGTAACCACCCTGGCCTTCCCTCCGTGGGAACGACATTCAATGCGCTTCAGCTCGCGGGAAGTGCCGTTTTCCAGAACCTCCAGCAGCAGGGAACGGCACTCACCACCACAGCCGAGCTTGATTTCTGCGGCACCAATTCCAATCAACTCCCGACCATAGCCGCATATCCGCTCGGCGGTACTATTGAACTGCACCAGACAACCTTCACGATCAACCATGAGTATACTGTCAGAAACGGTACGAAAAATGGCATCCAGATTGGCACGATGACGTTCCCGCTCGTCATTAAAACTTTTGACACTCAGGGCATGGCGGGTAATGGCAATCAGCGTTTCATAGCGGACCGGCTTGGTGATGTAATCGAAGGCACCGAGCCTGACCGCTTCGACGGCAGACTCCAGTTTGGGAGCACCGGTAAACATAACCACCTGCACGGCACTGTCCACCTCCTTGATCTCCCTCAACAGATCAAGGCCATTCTCACCGGCAAGACTAATATCAAGAAATGCCACATCAAAGCGATGATTCTGAAGCAGTGCCCGGGCCTCCCCGATATGGGCGGCAGACTCGACCCGATATCCCTCTTTTTTCAATAATGTCCCAAGGGTGAAACGAATTCCTTCTTCATCATCGACGAGCAGAATACGATTGTGTGGTTGCTGCGGCGGCACGATTGTCACCCCTTCTTAACGGGAAAATCTCCATGTGGTCTTTCAAAGAAGAATATAATACAATTTGCATCTCCGTACCAATAGAATAAAAGACAAAAAAACGGCAACAATATTGACCTGACCATCAGAGTAAGGTACTTTGTAGTATTATTTCGGCTCCGTGAAAGGAATCATCTGCTCTATGTCGCGACCATCCTGGGACCAATATTTTATGGATATCACACATCTGGTGGCCACCCGCTCTTCCTGCATGCGCCGTCAGGTGGGCGCACTGCTGGTGAAAGATCGTAATATTCTTGCCACCGGCTATAACGGTGTGCCGTCGGGAATCACCCATTGTGAAGCAACCGGCTGCCTCCGTGCCAAACTTGGCGTCCCCTCCGGGGAACGTCACGAACTCTGCCGCGGGCTCCATGCCGAGCAGAACGCCATTATTCAAGCGGCCAAGCATGGCACGACCATTAACGGCGCAACTCTCTATTGCACCACCATGCCCTGTATCATCTGTACTAAAATGATTATCAATGCCGGTATTACAACCGTCATGTACGGTGAGGGGTATACCGATGAGCTGGCACGGGAAATGATTGCCGAAGCGGCCATTGAAGTTATCCAGTTCACCTCTCCCGGTCCGGAGGGTTCGGCATGAAATGCCCCTTCTGCGGTCATCCGGACAGTAAGGTCATCGACTCTCGCCCCGACAAGGGGGGGGCGACAATCCGCCGTCGCCGCGAGTGTGAAGAGTGCGCAAAACGATTTACCACCCACGAACGGGTCGAGGAAATGCTCCCCCAGGTGTGTAAAAAGGATGGGCGGCGGGAGCCGTTTGACCGGATGAAGATCATTTCCGGCATAAAGAAAGCCTGTGAAAAGCGGCCGATTCCGGTTGAAGATATCGAGCATATGGTGGATCGCCTGGAAGCCAGATTGCAGGAGTCAACGGACAAGGAAATTTCCACCACCGCCATTGGTGAATGGCTTATGAAAGAGCTGCACGGCATGGACGAGGTCGCCTATGTGCGGTTTGCCTCGGTGTACCGGTCGTTCCGTGATATCGGTGAGTTCATGCAGGAATTACAGGATCTGTTAAAGAGATAGGACACATGCCTACAGACGCCACTTACATGAAACGCGCCCTGCAACTGGCCCGTCGGGGAGTCGGCACCACATACCCGAATCCGGCGGTCGGCTGCGTGATCGTCAAACAGGGTGCCATCATTGGTGAAGGATGGCACAAGCGGGCGGGGGGACACCACGCCGAAGTTCACGCCCTTGCCATGGCCGGAGCAGATGCTGCGGGGGCCGATGTGTACGTGACACTGGAACCATGCAGCCATACCGGCAGAACGCCCCCCTGCTGTGATGCTTTGATACGAGCAGGTGTGAAACGGGTCATTATCGGCAGCGGCGATGCCAATCCCCAGGTCAACGGTGGTGGGATGCGGGCATTACAGCGGGCCGGAATCGAAACCCTCAGCGGCATCCTTGAAGATAAATGCCGGGAACTTAACCGGGCTTTTTTGAAATTCATGGCCACCGGTCGCCCCCATACCACCCTGAAATGTGCCATGACCCTTGACGGTAAGATCGCCTGTACATCGGGGGATTCACGCTGGATCAGCTGCGAGGCATCCCGCACTCTGGTCCATCGGATGCGTGCCGCCAGTAACGCCATCATGGTGGGGGTTGGGACGGTACTGGCCGATGATCCCCGCTTGACGGTCCGCCACGTGGCGGGCATTGACCCGCTGCGGATTGTCGTGGACAGTCGGCTCCGCACACCGGAACGTGCCGCCTTGCTCTCGGCAGAACTTGCCCCCGGCACATTAATCGCAACCAGAGAGACGGCACCGGAACTTCACAGCCGCTTTCTTGAAAAGGGTATTGAACTACTGTTTTGCAAGCCCCACGGAGAGCAGGTTGATCTTTGTGATCTTTGGGAAAAACTTGGTGCGCGGGGAATCCAGTCCCTCCTGCTTGAAGGGGGGAGTCGTCTGGCGGGTGAAGCTCTTCACCGGGGACTCATCGATGAATGCGTATTTTTCTACGCACCGAAAGTTGTGGGTGCCGACGGGATTTCGCCATTTGGCTTCACCGGCACCACCGACATGTCCCGGGCGATAACCTTCCATACCTTGAAATCACGACGTGTGGGCACCGATATCATGGTCACCGCATATCCGGAGAACCGATGTTTACAGGATTAATCGAAGATACCGGCCGGGTCACGGCCCTTCTCCGCCAAGGTGAGGCAGCATTTCTTACCGTTGAAACGACACTGCCCACTGGAGAAATCGCCATCGGTGACTCCGTAGCCGTGAACGGTGCCTGCCTGACCGTTACAGGCCGCAGTGGACAATCCCTGACCTTTGACGTTTCACCGGAAAGCCTGTCCCGCACCACCACCGGCACCCTGGGAAGCGGTAAACCGGTCAATCTGGAGCGGGCTCTCCGGCTCGGAGACCGTCTTGGAGGGCACATCGTTTCAGGCCATGTGGACTGCGTCGGCCAACTGTCCCGCAGCGACACCCGTTCCGGAAATCACCAACTCCAGTTCACCCTTCCACCCGACCAGAGCCGTTACCTGGTCGAAAAGGGTTCGGTAACCATCGACGGCATCAGCCTGACCGTTAACATGGTTTCCCGGGAAAGTTTTACGGTGAACATCATACCCCACACCTTTGGCACTACAACCCTGAAGCAGTTGAAGATCGGCGACCGGGTTAATATCGAAACCGATATCATCGGCAAGTATGTGGAACGGCTGACAGCACCGTGGAAACCGGATAGCGGTCTGACCATGAAGACCCTGGCCGAAAACGGATTTATTTAAAAGAGTACCCACTCGCACCATAACTGAAAGGAATGTTCATGTCCGTTGCAACTATTGCAGAAGCTATCGAAGACATTCGCCAGGGCAAAATGGTTATCCTGGTTGACGATGAAGACCGTGAAAACGAGGGGGATCTGACCCTGGCGGCCGAAGCGGCCACCCCGGAGAATATCAACTTCATGGCGAAATACGGCAGAGGGCTCATCTGCCTCACCCTGACCCCGGAGAAATGCGATGAATTGGGGCTTCGCCCCATGGTTCGGGACAATACCTCCCCCTTTGAAACCGCCTTTACCGTCTCCATCGAAGCGAAACACGGGGTCACCACCGGCATTTCTGCGGCCGACCGGGCCCACACCATCGTCACTGCGGTGGCCGACGGTGCCAGTGCCGCCGACCTTGTCAGCCCCGGTCATATTTTCCCCCTCAAGGCCCGCAGAGGTGGGGTACTGGTCCGTTTGGGACAGACCGAAGGCTCGGTGGATCTGGCACGGCTTGCCGGTAAAAGACCCTCCGGAGTTATCTGCGAAATAATGAATGACGACGGCACCATGGCACGCATGCCCGAATTAAAGCTGTTTGCCAAAGAGCACAACATCAAGATCTGCACCATCGCCGATCTGGTGGCCTACCGACTTAAAAACGAACGCCTGGTGCGCACCGTCGCCGAAGCCCGCCTCCCCTCTTCCTTTGGAGGCGAGTGGAGAGCCATCGGCTTTGAAAATGACATCGACAAGCTGGAGCATATCGCACTGGTAAAGGGTGAATTGAGAAAGGATCAACCCATACTGGTCAGGGTCCACTCCGAATGCCTGACCGGAGATGTGCTGGGTAGCCAGCGCTGTGACTGCGGTGCCCAGCTCCATACGGCCATGGAACAGATTGCCGCCGAAGGGAGTGGCGTTATCCTCTATATGCGGCAGGAAGGGCGCGGCATCGGTCTGGTTAACAAACTGCGGGCCTACGAACTGCAGGACCGGGGGCGTGACACGGTGGAAGCAAATATTGAACTGGGCTTCAAGGCCGATCTGCGGGACTATGGCATTGGTGCCCAGATATTACTGGCGTTGGGCATCACCAAAGTTCGGCTGCTGACCAATAATCCAAAGAAGCTTATCGGGTTGCAGGGGTATGGGATCGATATCATTGAACGTGTTTCCATTGAGTCGGAGCCGACGGAGACAAACCGGGATTACCTGGAAACAAAACGTGAAAAAATGGGACATCTGCTGGGTAATCTGTAAATGAAGCTACTGCTCCACATCTGTTGCGGCCCCTGCGCCCTGTTCCCGTTGAAAAAGCTGCGGGAGGCGGGTCATGAGGTGACCGGATTTTTTTACAACCATAACATTCACCCCTATCAGGAGTATGTCAAACGGCGCGATGCTGCCGTTCAGATGGCGGAACAGGAGGCACTCCCCCTGATTCTCCGGGATGACTATGACCTTGAAGGATTTCTGGCCTCTGTGGCAGCCACTCCGTCCACACGCTGCAGTTATTGTTATGCCTCACGGCTTACGGCGACGGCAGAGGCAGCGGTGGCCGGAGGTTTTGAAGCATATACGGCCTCGCTCCTCTACAGCAGATATCAGAAACATGAAGAAATACGGCTTCGGGGAGAACAGATCGGCGCAGAACAGGGAGTAGCATTTTATTATGAGGATTTTCGTCCCGGCTGGCAGGAGGGGATCAGGCTCTCCCGGGAACAGGGGTTATACCGCCAGCAGTACTGCGGCTGTATCTATAGCGAAAAAGAGCGGTACGCACGATAAAAACCGACAGCTGCAACTAAAAAAGCCCGTGATAATCACGGGCTTTTTTAGTTTTTGACGGTACAGCTGCTTACGCGTGGATAGCGCTTACGGGACAAGTATCTACACATGCTCCGCAGTCGATGCAGATATCTGCGTCAATAGCACGCTTTGCACCCTGCTCGCTAATAGCGTTAACCGGGCAGGAATCCTCACATGCTGCACAGCTCGTGCAATCATCAGTAATTGTATGGGCCACAATGTCACCTCCTTGTAAGATGTGCTTCGTTTCAGAAGCGTCTGTGATGTACCATACCGTATTTTAAATGTCCAGCAAAGAAATTTCAGTTGAACGAATCTCTCTTCATATATTTAGTTGAATTCATTTCAGGATACGTGTATATATCAAAAACAGTTTTATTACAGCTAGTTATTTTAGTTTAGATGTTATTGTTTTATTAATATTATAACAATTAATTGTTTATTTAAAGGGGGTACATATGATCATAATGGCACTAAACTGCGGAAGTTCATCGGTAAAATACCAGCTTTTCGACTGGCAAAAAATGGAAGTCGTTGCAAAAGGCATGGTAGAACGGGTTATCGTAGGCGGTTCTTTTATCCAGCATGAAATTCCTGGTCGTGAAAACTATGTTCATGAGCAGGACTGTGCGAATCATAAGGAAGCCATTGATCTGGTCATCAAGACCGTCACTGACCCCCATCATGGCGTATTAAAAGGTGTTGACCAGATATCGGCCGTTGGACACCGGGTCGTCCATGGTGGTGAAAAATTCACCTGTTCGGTCATGATAGACGAAAACGTTCTGGATGCGGTCAAGGAAGTTCAGCATCTGGCACCACTCCATAATCCTCCCAACATTGAAGGGATCGAAGCGGCCCAAGCCCTCATGCCCAAGGTTCCCCATGTTGCCATTTTTGACACCGCATTTCACCAGACCATGCCGGAACACGCCTATATCTATCCGCTCCCCTACGAGTGGTATGAGCAGCATCAGGTTCGTCGGTACGGTTTCCACGGCACCTCCCACCTCTATGTTTCAAAGAGAGCCGCCGTATTGCTCGGGAAAGACCCGAAAGAACTCAATATCGTCACCATGCATATCGGAAACGGTGTTTCCCACTGCGCCATCAAGAACGGCATTTCCGTTGACACCACCATGGGACTTACCCCCCTTGAGGGTGCGGTCATGGGAACCCGCTGCGGCGACATCGACCCGGCTATTCCCGCATTCATGATGCAGAAGAACAATCTTTCCGCCAAGGAAATTGACAGTATTCTCAACAAAAAAAGCGGTGTCATGGGAATAACCGGCCGCTTCACCGACCGCCGTGATGTCATTGAACATGCCAACGCGGGGGATAAACGGTGCAAGCTTTCTCTGGAAATTGAGGCCTATCGTCTAAAGAAATATATCGGTGCTTTCATGGCCGTGGTCGGCAAGCTTGATGCGGTGGTTTTCACCGCCGGAGTGGGTGAGATGGGGGCGGCAATTCGTGAAATGGCCATTGAAGGACTTGACCATATCGGCATTATCCTTGACCGCGACCGGAACAAGGGTGCCATGACCAGAAAGCGGGAAACCCTGATTACCACCGATGATTCACCGGTGAAGGTGTTTGTTATACCCACCGACGAGGAACTGGTCTTCACCGAGGATGTGGTGGGTATCCTGAATGGTACCTACACCGACCACATGCATTTCGCCTATTCTTTTGCCAAGGATGATTTTGTTCGGAAATAGCTCAATGTGAACCTGTTGGGCACGCATGGCGTGCCCAACAGCAACCGTTAAAAACCTTTGGTAATCTCCCGCACCAAAGAGGTGGCGTAGGAACCCCGTGGCAGGGAAAACTCCAGAAGCAGGCCATCTCCCTCCTCGTACTTCCAGGCAACGGCCTCCACCGGCACCCGCAATGCCCTCCGTTCCCCTTCCATGCGTAATCCCCCGGGCAGATCAAAAGAATGTGCAGTAATTCCGGCACGGGCAAGTATTTCCTCTTCCGCATGCCGAATATCACCTGACGCGTGCTTCATTTTACAACCAAACATCGGCCCACTGGGAGAAATTTCAAACCGGTCCCCCCTCTCCTGCTCTATCGCCCCCTCTTCCACCAGAAAACAGGCACCGTTCACATGCTTGAACGCCAGGTCACCGGTGAGTATCTGATCAAGTCGGTCAATGCGCTGTGCCACCACCTGATCAAAGAGGAAGGACTGTGCTGCGGAGAGATACATTTTTTTCAAACGGGGATGGAGCACGGAAAAGGCTTTTTCCGGAGAATCGGGCCGGGCAGATAACCGTTGCAGCACCTCACGCTCACCGCGGCAATGGGGAGGAAACAGCCGCAGAGCACCCTCAAGATCACCGGACCGGTAGGATGAAATGGCAGCAGACCATTGTTCATCGCGAACAGCCTCGGGGTCACCCATTAACCGGTCAACAGCTTCACGCCACTCTCCCCGAAGCATGGCCAGACCGATCTGGTGTGAATTACCCTGGGCACCATAGCGCTGGTAGCCGAAATAGTTCGGCACCCCCCGCCGGATCAGCATCGCAACAATCGGTGACACCAGTTCCGTAACCAAAGGACGAACGCCTCTGACAACAACCCGAAAGCGGTTCCCCTTCAGGTGCCCCACCTTTAGTTTGTTACCATGGCGAACCGCTTCAACAACCTTGACCCCTTCAAGCTCAATGCCACGGGCCTTTTCCGGAGTCACCCACTGTACGGAAATAGTCTGCCGGGTAATGCCAACGGCATCTTTCATTCCGGCATAGCCGATATCCCGCTCGGCGACCTTAAGAGTCCGGGCAATGCGATGGATGGCTTCCAGGGTTGTAATCCCCTGTTTCTCAATGGTCAGATAGCAGTGTTCACCGGACCCGGAGGGGAGGTAAGCCGGAATCTCGTCAACCTGAAAGTCTTCGACGGTCCCCTTGATGGTACCCCCGGTTCCGGTCATCCCGGCGGTCACATACGGTTGGAGAGTTGACATCATTCCAGGCCTCCGCTTTGGCGTAATGCTTCGTACAGGACGATACCGGCGGACGTTGACAAATTGAGGCTCCGCACTTTTTCCGAAGGCATCGGAATGGTAAAACAGGTTTCCGGATTGGCCTCAAGAAGCTCTCCGGGGAGTCCCTTGGTTTCCTTGCCGAAGACGATATAGTCACCGGGGAGAAAGCCGGCATCCAGATAACTTCGCGTAACCTTGGTGGTCAGATAAAAGAAACGCCCCCCTTCGGCAGATGCCTGCAAGGTTTCAAGGTCAGGCCAGATCTTGAGTGAGACAAATTCCCAGTAGTCAAGGCCGGCCCGCTTCAGGTAACGGTCATCAAGGGAAAAGCCCAGCTGGCCGACCAGATGCAACACCGAACCGGTGGCAGCACAGAGACGGGCAATGTTACCGGTATTGGGTGGGATTTCGGGTTCGATAAGAACTATATTAAATGGTTTCATGGAACTATGTATACCATTAATTGGCTCCACCATGCTTGCATTTTTTTTCACTCAGGTTTATTGTGATTGACTACATTCCATGGCATTCGGAGAATCAATCATGAAAATTATTGTAACTGATGAAGTTTCAGCGGAAGGACTTGCCCTTTTAACCCAAGAGCCGCGCATCCACCTGGATGTCAAGCTTGGGCTGAAAAAAGATGAGCTGCTGGCGGTCATTGGTGACTACGATGTAATCATCACCCGCAGTGGCACCACCGTTGACAAGGCACTTCTGGACGCTGCCACCCGCCTCAAGCTGGTAGCCCGTGCCGGAGTCGGCATCGATAACGTAGACGTTGACTATGCCAGTTCCAAAGGAGTTATCGTAGTAAACGCCCCCTTCGGCAATACGAACAGTGCCGCCGAACACACCATGGCACTGCTGCTCTCCTTCTGCCGCAATGTTCCCGTTGCAAATGACAGCCTTAAATCGGGCGAATGGAAACGGGCCCCCTTCACCGGCTATGAATTGAAGGGAAAAGTTGCGGGGGTCATCGGCATCGGCAAGGTAGGTGGTCGGGTTGCCACACGCCTGAAAGCCTTTGAATGCGAAGTGCTGGCCTGCGATCCGTACATTTCCGTCAAACGGGCCCACGATTTGGGAGTGAAGCTGGTTTCCCATGACGAGATCTACAAGAACTGCGACATCATCACCGTCCATACCCCCCTAAACGAAGAAACAAAAGGGATGATGGGAGCACGGGAATTTGCCCTTATGAAAACCGGAGTAATCATTCTTAATGTTGCCCGGGGTGGTATCATTGAAGAACAGGCGATGCTCGACAATCTGAACTCCGGAAAAGTACTTGGCGGGGCCTTCGACGTCTGGAGTGAAGAACCTCCCGCAACGGACGTTCTGAAACAGTTGATCGCCCAGAAAAAGCTGGTAGTAACCCCCCATCTGGGTGCCAATACCTTTGAGGCCCAGGTCAATGTGGCCATTGACGTTTCCCGGGAAATAATCAACTATCTTGACGATAAACCGCTGGAAAATGCTGTCAACATCCCCCGTTTCGACATGGCACTCATGGATCAGATGCGGCCATTCCTCAACCTGATGAGTGTAATCTGCGACTTCGGAGTTCAGCTGGTTGACACCAATCTGGAAAAGGTCACCCTCGGTTTCAGCGGTGCCATCGCCCACTACGACTGTTCACCACTTACGGTCTGCGGCCTGTCGGCTATCCTCAACCACAAACTGGATCAGGATGTCAACATGGTCAATGCCAGTCTGATCGCCGACCAGATGGGCATCATCGTCGAAGAGACCAAATCAACCCAGTCCGACGCCTTCTCCAATGTCATCACGCTGGTCATTGAAGGTCAGGGAAAACGGCGTCTGGTGGCCGGAACCCTGTTCGACGGTCAGCCACGAATCGTCCGGTTGCGTGACTACAGCATGGACTTCACCCCCGACGAGCATATGCTGCTGCTCAACTACGAAGATCGTCCCGGCATGATTGGCCGAATCGGCACCATCATGGGTGAGCACGACATTAACATCGCCTCCATGAATTTGGGACGAAGCGAGAAAAAGGGGGAAGCAATGGTCATACTTTCCCTTGATTCACCGGTACCGGCTCCGGTGCTTGAAGAGCTTCGCAAAGCCACCGATGCGTCATTTATCAAGGCTCTCAAAATGAGAAACGGAGCCTGCAGCCGCAACTGCGGTTGCGGCGTGTAACGGGAACGGACGTTTCATGCAATTTCCCCACATCGATCCGGTATTCCTGAGCATCGGCCCTCTCCAGTTCCGCTGGTACGGGCTGATGTACGTCCTCTCATTCATTGCCACCTATTTCGTCATCCGTTCCGAAGTCCGTCGAAAAAAGCTCACCCTTTCCAGCGACGACATTTCAGATCTGGTTTTTTACGGTGCCATGGGGGTGGTACTGGGGGGACGAATCGGCTATATCCTTTTTTATAATGCGGCGTTTTACCTGGCAAACCCCCTTAAACTCCTGGCTGTCTGGGAGGGGGGAATGTCGTTCCATGGCGGCTTTCTTGGCGTTATCGCCGCCTTTTTCATCTACGCACGACGGAAGAAGATCCCCTTTTTCACCCTGATCGATATGGCGGCTCTCTGCGCCCCCATCGGATTGGGACTTGGCAGAATCGGCAATTTTATTAACGGTGAACTGTATGGCCGGGCCACCAGCGCACCCTGGGGAATCATCTTCCCCGGCAGCGATGGAGTCCCCCGTCACCCGTCCCAGCTGTATGAGGCTGCCCTTGAAGGGGTTCTGCTGTTCCTGTTGATCCGCTTCACATCCCGCCGCTACCCGGCCACGGGCGTTGCAGGCTGGACCTTTGTGGCCGGCTATGGCCTGTTTCGATTTATTGTTGAACTATTCCGTCAGCCCGACGCACAACTCGGCACGTTTTTTGACTTTTTTTCCATGGGGCAACTGCTCAGTCTCCCCATGTTTCTGCTGGGAAGTGTCATGGTTGTCCAGCGAATCCGGAGTCCACACTGAGGGAGGGACAGCCGATTCCGGCACTCAAGACAGGTTGCTATTCAGTTACGTACATCATCCACCCCACAAGGAGTTCACCATGATCAGTAAAGCAATGTCAGAATCACTGACAACCCATTTAAATTTTGAACTATACTCAGCAAACCAGTACCTCGTCATGTCGTCATACGCCAACGAAATGGGGCTCAAAGGTGCTGCCAACTGGTTTATGGTACAGTATCGGGAAGAGATGCTCCACTTCATGAGATTTTACACCTACCTGACCGATCAGGGGGTTGTCATTTCAATTCCTGCCAGTAAAGCTGTCCCCGATTCATACAGTTCCCTGCTGGAGATGCTCGAAATAACCCTTGCCCACGAACGGATCATCACCACCTGCATTAACGACCTCAGCGAACAGGCGGTGGTTGAAAAGGATCACGCAACCCGCATTTTCCTCCAGTGGTTCGTAACCGAGCAGATTGAAGAAGAGAATAACGACCGGGATCTGATTGCCAAGCTCAAAATTGTCGGCGACAACGGCCACGGCATCCTGATGATCGACGCAGAAATGGCCCAGCGGGTCTTTGTCGTTCCGGCCGGTTCACCGTTGGCGGTGTAACAGATTCCATGAAAATACGATTCTGTGAACATAACAAAGGGAAGGGAAAAGTACTTCGCCGTCTTGAGGAGGAACACCCCGAACTGGACGTTAAGGTCAAACGGTGTGTCAAACAGTGCGGCAGTTGCCGGGAATTGCCCATGGCCGTTGTGGACAAAAAGAAAGTAACCGGCCGGGATGGTGATGATCTGTACGCCAAGATTATCGCGTTACATGGGAAAGAGACGGGAGAACCGTAATTCCTCCGTAATCTCGAATCCCTCTCTACCTGCCGAACATTTAAAATTAAATCGGGGCGACCAACCGGTCGCCCCTTCCGTTGCAGCAGCATATTTTTCAATCAAACCATCCAGTTTGCTACGCTCACCGTCACTTCCGAATAGTCCAGAAGTCGTCAGAAAGATTACGATTTTCAAGATATTCGTAGGGAATGGTGAAGTACCCTTTCTTTCCCCACCCTTCACCCCAGGAATTTCGTACAATGAAACGCTTTGTCTGATCATCGTACCCGACGGCCATCACGGCATGACCGCCAAGGAGACGCTCACCCGGTTCCGGCATATCGACGACTCCCGACTTGGCGACGGTCGATGATTCAAAGGACTCATAAACCGTAAATCCGAACACAAACGGGAAGCGTTCGGCAAGGCAGCTACGCATTTCATCAACGGTATTCAGACGATGGTAGGCTGAAATCTTACGCTGAAGAGCTTCCTTGTAACAGCTGGCCCCCGGCTTTCTGGCAAACATTGAGATGGTGTACGGCCAACACCCTTCACAACACGCCCCCCGGGTTACCAATGATTTAATACCATCCCTCAGCATGGCACCACTATCTGTCCTTATGGTTCCCTCAAGGGCCCGCTCGTTGTAATAGATGAACAGACGGGAAAGGTCGACCGGCTCGGCTTTCGCCTGTATTTCCAGAAACTCAAGCGCACCAACCAATGCATTTGCGGTACAACTGCCAAGTTGCCCCTGGTCCTCCACAGGAGAACAGTTATTTCTCAGATCAACTTTGGGCGGTAATGGAACTGGCACAGCCATTGTCGCTGCATACATCAGATCCCGTCTATCGGGAAGGTCCGGACGCCAGCCGTAATTTCTTCTGATATAGTTGAGTCTTTCCAGTGATAGTGCCATCTTCTTTCTCCTTTTACCCACGAATTTAGTATGTATCCGTAAGTATGCAGAGCATGTGCCAACTGGTTTTCATCGTAATATTTCCATTAAAAGGCAATGGTTACAAAATGGAGCACACGAGGAAAGCCTGCGACAAAAGTTGACAGGCATAGAGCACAAACGCTGTAAGTCTATGACTTACAGCGTTTTCTACAAAAGAGACGGCTCGTTTTGTCGCAGGGGTTTTAAAGAAGAGACTATAGTGAAAGTATATTAATGTTTGTGGCTAATCACTAACGATGGAAGAAAACAGTACGGCCACCTCAATGCAGATAGCTTCGTACTCCTCATCAAGGTCGGAGAGAAAATGCTCCAGACTCGATGCACGCAACTCCGGACAATTTTCAACGAGGGTATTCCATGAGTACTCTTCAGACAACCCCGGAACGCTTGCCTGGGCGACAGGATCGGCGGTATAATGGGAAAGGCAGTAGAAATCGGCAATGGCTACGATTGAAGCAAGAAAGATGTCTTCTGAGGCCATTTCCACCTTATGGTGATATGAAATCACATCACAGTAGACCGAAGGAAAATTCCACCTCTGGGCCAGACAGAGCCCTATTTCGCAATGGGTCGTCCCAAAAGTCCGGTATTCAGCCTCATGGGTAGTAGTGCTGGAGTTTTTAATTCCCCCGAGCATTTTACCGTACTCTTCCCGGCAGTAATGCCCGAGAAAAACCTTACCAATATCGTGGAGAATCCCGACGAGATAGGCCTTCTCCATTTCCTGATACCCCACAATATGGGCAATCCGGCGAGAAATGGCTCCCACGCTGAAGGAATGCATCCAGAAACGCTGCATATCAAAGGGTTGTTCCTTCTGCTTAAAGCCTTCGACAAAGTAACTGGTCAGTATCATCTCCCGGACTCTCTTGAATCCGATAAAGAGCAGAGCCCGTTTTACCGAGGTAATCTGATTATTGACCCGATAGAGGGGAGAGTTGACAACTTTGATGACACGCGCTGCAAGAACCTGGTCAGAAAGAATAAGATCGGCAATCTGTTCAGGATCACTTTCGTGATTGTCCAGCATGGTCACTACCTTGGAAACTATGGCGGGAATGGTCGGAAGATCATCAACATCCTTAAAAAGTTTCCGCGCCTGTATCATCATCACCGATCTGTCCACGATTAATTCTCCCGTTCCATGGTTACACGATTCAAGGTCTATTTCTTCCTGTTTGACAGATTTAAAGCCTTGATCAGCGAATCCGTCACATCCTGGGCATCAACGGTACCCGCAACGTAGAGAAGCTCTTTTTTTACAACAACCAGTGCCAGTCCAGCTGTTGTACCGTATGCAGTTGCGGCCCGTTCAATGGCTTCATAAAGTAGCTTACTCTCTTTTTCCTGTATTCCATAAAACTCCTCTTCCGACTTTTGAGCAAGTTTCTGGAGTTCTTCCACCTTTTTCTGAAATTCACGGGATTTGGCTTCACGCTGGGAAGGGGTCATCGATGCCAGCTTCGGTTCGATGGCGGCACGCACCTTATCAAGCTGCTTCTTCCGGGCAGTAACCTTTTCCTGAAGAGCATCTTTTTTTGCAGAAAGAAGTACCTTGAGTGCTTTTCCCTGCTCGGACTCCGCAGCAATTCGGCCGGTATCAACAAAACCGATACGGGTTTTTAACTCGGACGAAGTCGAAGAACGGGGAGATTCAGCAACGGGAACCGGTAAAGTCTGCAGTGGTGCATCAATCTGAAGAGGGGGTTTACCCTCCCCACCCCACACAAGAACAGGTATCATTATAAGGGGAACAACGAGGAACCGACAGGAGTTTCTATACATAGGTAATCCTTGAAAAACAAAAGTATCTTTTCTATATACCTTGAATAAAACCACATGTAAAGTCTCATGCAACTCCAACCCGGTGTCCCCTGTAACAATCAGTGGGGAAAAGTGCCCTGTTTGAGATAAAGTGCCGTCTGACAGGTCAAAGTGCCCGTTGTCAGATACAATATCCCTTCCGTGATGGTAACAGACCAGTCAATAGTGCGCGCCAGCTGTGAAGCGAGTCCACCAATGAACTCCTGATCAACCGCAATAACCAGCAGGTTGTTCATTTTATGGAGCTTGGGAAGATGTTGCTGATCCCAGATAGATGCCGCTTTACCGCAGGTGAGTAGTGCTACTTTTTCGGCATGGCGACAGGCTTTGATGACCCTGTCAGATACGGGCAAACCAACTTCAACCCAGAGGAGAACAGTACCATCTCCCCCCTTGAGCCAGAGGTCCGGTTCGTCGGTGGCAGACAAGCCTTTGGTAAACGTCAACTCCGGTTCGTAGAACAGGGCAGCGGCAAGCAGTCGGGCTACCAGCCGTTCCTCGGTTTCAGACGGATGCCGTGCAACGGCGGTCTGAATCGTTTCGTAAATTCCACGGTCCACGTTTGAAATTTGAAGCTGCAACCGGTATATTGTTGATGGTAATGCCATAGTTGAGTTCCACCTTGGTGACAACTATACCAGAAACCACACCACTTCTCCAGCCAATACGAGGTGTGTTTTTTAGTGTGAGGCATTATTGTATACAAAAATTGTAAATTCAACGATGAAATCCCATTGACAGATTACCAACAATAGGGCAAAACGGAATGAACGTTCATTCCACTACTCAGGTGCCGAAAATGATTAAATTAGATAAACGGGATGAAATCTTGCGGGCTGCGCGGGAATTAATCGCCGAGCATGGCTTTCACGGCGCACCCATGGCGTTGATCGCCGATCGTGCCGGCGTCGGTGCAGGCACAATATATCGCTATTTTGAAAATAAAGACGTACTCATTGGACAATTACACCAGAATCTTGAGGAGCGACTGTACCCCCATATCCTCACGGGATACGCCGCTGATCAAACCATCAGGGCGCGTTTCCTCCATCTGGGAACGGCTCTGCTGCACTATTTTATTGCCAACCCCCTTGATTATCGCTTCCTGCAACAGTTTTATAACTCACCGTACGGAGTAGACCACCGTCGTGACAAAATCCTTGGAGTGAAGGACGGAAATGATGTTTTTTGCGTGCTTTTTGCCGAAGGTGTGACACAACAAGTGCTCAAAGATCTGCCGATGGTTATTCTCTTTGGCCTCTACTTCGGCCCGCTCCTGGCGGTTGCCCGTGACCATATTCTCGGTTTCATCCAACTTGATGAAGATCTGATTACCCGCACGGTGGCGGCCTGCTGGGAAGGAATACAGAAATAGGCCGCCCGGCCACTCCAATTCACGTTACTCACATTCAGAAGTAATTCAGTATCTACTTATAAGAGGGGTATCTATGCAGATCACATTCAGAACAACCTTCAGTATCAGTTGCATCATCCTTGCACTCAGCATGCTGCTTTCGGGCTGTGGCAAGCAAAAATCGGCCGGTCAGGCCCCTCCTCCCGGTCCTCCCGAAGTTTCGGTCATTACCATCAAACCCCAACGGACCGCTTTGACGAGCGAACTCTCGGGCCGCACATCACCGATGCAGATTGCCGAGGTACGCCCCCAGGTTGGCGGCATCATCCAGAAACGTCTCTACACGGAAGGTACCGATGTCCAGGCGGGTCAACTGCTCTATCAGATTGATCCGGCCCCCTATCAGGCGGCGTTCGACTCAGCCAGGGCAGCCCAGGCCCGGGCCGAAGCCAGTGTGAATACGATTCGCCTCAAAGAGGAGCGATATAAGGAACTGGTGAAGATCAAGGCGGTCAGCCAACAGGATTTTGACGATGTCCATGCCCTCTTCAGACAGGGTGAAGCCGATGTGGCAGCTACCGTTGCGGCGGTTGATGCTGCACGGATCAATCTTGCCTATACAAAGGTGAAAGCACCGATCTCAGGCCGTATCGGCAGATCTACCGTAACCGACGGTGCTCTGGTTACCGCCAGTCAGACGGCACCATTGGCCACTATCCAACAACTTGCTTCCATGTATGTGGACGTAACCCAGTCCAGCAGCGAGCTGTTGAGCCTGAAACGAAATCTTGCCAGTGGTCAGTTAAAAAACAGTTCGGCAACTCAGGCACGGATCAAGCTGATTCTTGAGGATGGCACCCCCTACCCCCAGACCGGAACATTGAAGTTTTCTGAAGTTACCGTGGATCAGAGTACCGGTTCCATAACGCTCCGTGCCGTATTCCCCAATCCGAAACAGACCCTGTTGCCCGGCATGTTCGTCCGGGCGATTGTGGAAGAAGGTATCAGTGAACACGCCATCTTGGTGCCCCAGCGCGGCGTAACACGTAACCCGGCCGGTGAAGCGATGGTTATGGTGGTCGGCGCAGAAGAAAAGGTTGACCCCCGGGTCATCAAGGTAATCCGGACCGTTGGCGACAACTGGCTGGTGAGTGACGGCTTGAAACCGGGTGACCGGGTCATACTGGAAGGCTTGCAGCGGGCGCGCCCCGGAACGGCAGTTAAAGCTGTCCCGTTCGACAGCAAGCCGACTGCGATTCCCTCAGTCCCATCCCAACCAGCACCGGCAAAAAAATAAGGAGCGCCCCCCATGCCACGTTTTTTCATCAACCGCCCGATATTTGCCTGGGTAATCGCCATCATGATCATGCTGGCGGGTCTTTTGGCCATCAAGTCGTTACCGGTGTCCCAATATCCGCCCATTGCTCCGCCCCAGATTACCATCAATGCGTCCTACCCGGGAGCCTCGGCCCAGACGGTCCAGGATACGGTTACCCAGATAGTCGAACAGAAGCTTAATGGCATTGACAACCTGATTTACATGTCGTCCAGCAGCGATTCTTCCGGTGTTGTGGCCATCAACCTTACCTTCAAGGCCGGTACCGACCCGAATATTGCCCAGGTGCAGGTACAGAACAAGCTGCAGCTGGCAACCCCGCTACTCCCCCAGATCGTCCAGCGCCAGGGAATTTCAGTGGTAAAATCCACCAAAAACTACCTGATACTGGTGGGGCTGGTTTCAGAAGATGGCAGCATGGACAGGAACGTGCTGACCGATTACCTGGTCTCAAACGTACAGGATATTGTCAGCCGTCTTGAAGGGGTGGGAGAAATGCAGGTATTCGGTTCCCAGAATGCCTTGCGAATTTGGCTCAATCCGACAAAACTGAACAGCTATCACCTGACCACCGCCGACGTGATCTCCGCACTACAGGCCCAGAGTGCCCAGGTTTCTGCCGGTCAATTTGGTGGTACTCCGGCCATGCAGGGGCAGCAGCTGAACGCGACGATTACCGCCCGCACACTGCTCAAGAGTCCACAAGATTTCGAATCAATCGTCCTGCGCACCGCCAGTAACGGCTCAACCGTCAGGCTCAGGGATGTTGCCCAATGTAAAATCGGTACCGAAAATTATGACATTCAGTCCTTCGACCAGGGAAAACCGGTCGGTGCCATGGCGATCAGGCTGGCAGCCGGAGCTAACGCCCTTGAAACAGCCTCCAGAATCAAGGCTAAAATGGTGGAACTTTCCCGATACTTCCCCAAGGGGGTCAAGGTAGTCTACCCCTACGACACCACGCCGTTTGTCAAGATTTCCATCGAAGAGGTGGTCAAGACCCTCTTTGAAGCTGTGTTCCTCGTCTTTGTCATCATGTTTGTCTTCCTGCAGAATATCAGGGCCACACTGATCCCAACCATCGCCGTACCGGTCGTTCTGCTCGGCACCTTCGGCGTTCTGTCGGTCAGCGGCTATTCCATCAACACCCTGACAATGTTCGCCCTGGTCATTGTCATCGGACTGCTGGTTGACGATGCCATAGTTGTGGTTGAAAACGTTGAGCGTATCATGAGTGAGGAAGGACTCCCCCCGAAGGAAGCCACCATCAAGTCCATGGGGCAGATCACCAGTGCTCTGTGGGGAATTGTGACGGTCCTGACGGCGGTGTTTGTGCCCATGGCCTTCTTCGGCGGGTCAACCGGCGTCATCTATCGCCAGTTTTCCGTCACCATCGTGTCGGCCATGATTCTCTCGGTCATCCTTGCCATGACACTGACTCCCGCCCTCTGTGCAACCATGCTCAAGCCGGTTGCAAAGGGGCACACGGCCGGAGAATCGGGCTGGTTCAAGGCAATCTTTACCCGGTTCAACAAATGGTTCGACAGACGATCACTGGGATACCAGACCCTGGTCGGCCGCTCCTTCGGCAAGCCGATCCGCTATCTGGTAATATACGGAGCAATCGTCGCCTGCATGGTATTTATCTTCATGCACCTCCCCACCGCTTTTTTACCCGATGAAGATCAGGGGTTTATCTATTGCCAGGTCCAGCTTCCCGCAGGAGCGACCATTGAACGGACCGTTGCCGTACTGAAACAACTTGATTCCTATTTTAAGGAGAATGAAAGTAAAACTGTTGAGTCCGTACTCACCGTGGCCGGGGTCAGTTTTGCCGGCCGGGGCCAGAATATGGGGTTGGCCTTTGTCAGGCTTAAAAACTGGGAAAAGCGTCAGACCCCCGACTTGAAATCGCCTGCCATTGCGGCCCGGGCCATGAAGGGTTTCAATAAAATCAAAGACGGTCTGGCCTTCGCCATATCTCCCCCGGCTGTTTTGGAACTTGGTCAGGCCAACGGCTTTGACTTCATGCTTCAAGACCGTGGTGGACTGGGCCACGCCCGGCTCATGGAAGCCCGTAACCAGCTGCTCGGCATGGCCATGAAAAATCCAAAATTGATCGCCGTGCGTCCCAATGGGCAGGATGACTCACCACAGTTCAAACTTGATATCGATGACGTACGGGCAGGCACCTACGGTGTGTCCCAGGGAGATATCAACGATGTTTTGGCAACTGCCTGGGGAAGTTCCTACGTCAATGACTTCATTCAGGATGGCCGGGTTAAAAAAGTATTCCTTCAGGCCGAATCCCAGTACCGCATGGTGCCAAATGACATCGGACGCTGGTATGTGCGAAATAAAACAGGAGACATGGTGCCGCTGTCGGCCTTTGCAACCGCCCGGTGGCAATATGGTTCACCCCGTCTGGAACGGTATAACGGCATTCCCTCCGTCGAAGTCATGGGACAGGCGGCCCCCGGTATCAGTACCGGTGAGGCAATGGCCGAAATGGAGAAGATGGCGGCCCAGCTCCCCAGCGGAGTCGGCTATGAATGGACCGGCCTCTCCTATGAGGAAAAAAATGCCGGGGCACAGGCACCCGCCCTCTATGCCATTTCTCTCCTGGTGGTGTTCCTGAGCGTTGCCGCCCTGTATGAAAGTTGGACCATTCCGTTCGTCAACCTGCTGATGCTCCCCCTCGGTCTGGTGGGTGCCGTCACAGCGGTCAAACTGAGAATGCTGCCGAATGACATCTATCTTCAAATCGGCCTCTTAACCACCATCGGTCTCTCCACGAAGAACGCCATTCTTATCATCCAGTTCATCAAGGAGCAGCTCCATCAAGGGCACGAGCTGGTGGAGGCAACCCTGCTGGCAATCAGGATTCGTCTCCGCCCGGTTCTCATGACCTCTCTGGCCTTCTTTTTCGGCACCCTCCCCTTGGCACTGACCAAGGGTGCCGGAGCAGGAGCCCAGAACGCCATCGGAACCGCTGTTACCGGTGGACTCCTGTCAGCAACCTTTATCGACCTGATTTTTATTCCGTTCTTTTTTGTCCTCGTGTCACGGGTGTTCATGAAAAAAACGAAACAGCCGGAGCCGCATACCGTTCCCGTCAGTACCTCGGAGGAGCATTGATATGAAAATGACCACACGTGCACTTCCGTCTCTGACCCTGGGAGCCGCAACCCTGCTGGCACTGGCCGGTTGTTCTACACTGGCGCCAAAATACGAAAAACCGGCAGTTCCGGTCTCTGCAGCCTGGCCAAGCGGCCCCTCCTATCAGCAAACCAGCACTGCTACACCGGTGCAGGCAATTGCAGACATCCCTTGGAGGGATTTTTTCCTTGAAGAGAAACTACGTAACATCATCGACCTGACACTGAAAAACAATCGGGACTTACGGATCGCCGTGCTGAATATCGAACGAGCCCAGGCCCAATACCAGATCCAGAAGAGCGATCAGCTTCCCAAAATCAATGCGGTTGCTGGTGCATCCCTGCAGCAGACGCCGGAGTCTCTTTCAGCGACCGGTCACCCTTCGACCAACAGCCAGTACAACATTGGTCTGGGCCTCCTTTCCTACGAACTTGATATGTTCGGTCGGGTCCAGAGTCTGAAGGCGCAAGCACTTGAGCAGTTTCTGGCAACCGAACAGGCCCGGCGTAGCATCCAGATCAGCCTGGTAGCCCAGGTGGCAACCCAATACATGGCACTGGCTGCCGACCAGGAACGATTGAAACTGGCCAAAGAAACCTTGGTAAGTCAAAAAGATTCCTTCCAGCTTATCCAGCGCCGCTTTGATGCCGGTATCTCATCGGCCCTCGACCTGCAACAGGCGCGCACCAGCGTCGATGGAGCACGGGTTGATATCGCCCGCTATACCAGCCTGGTTGCCCAGGGAATAAATGCCCTCAGTCAACTGGTCGGCTCTCCGGTCCCTGAAAATCTGTTTCCAACATCGCTCACCGAAAATATTTCCGCCCTCAAGGAAATTCCACCCGGACTTCCTTCCGATGTACTGCTACAGCGTCCCGATATACTGCAGGCAGAGAACCAGCTGAAGGGAGCAAACGCCAACATTGGTGCGGCACGGGCCACCCGTTTTCCCCGAATCTCTCTGGTTTCATCGGTTGGTTACGGCAGTTCAGAACTGAGTGGACTTTTCAAGGGGGGGGCTTTTGCCTGGGGTATTTCCCCCAGCATATCTCTGCCCATCTTTGATGGCGGCAGTAGTAAGGCTGCCGTAAAGATCGCAGAAATTGATCGGGATATCCTTGTGTCACAGTACGAGAAAGCCATTCAAACCGCCTTTCGCGAAGTAGCTGACTCACTGGCACAGCGGGGAACCATTGACGAACTGCTGGCGGCCCAGCAGTCACTGACCGATGCATCGGCAGATCGGCACCACCTTTCCGAAGTACGTTTTGACAAGGGAATCGACAGTCATCTGAACGTGCTGGATGCCCAGCGTTCACTCTACACCGCCCAGCAGGGGCTGATTGAAGTGCGCCTTACCAAAGCAAAGAATCTGGTGACGCTCTATAAGGTTCTGGGGGGGGGAGATTCGAAGTAATATCCACGGTGTAATCGAGATGGTATATAAAACCTGCAAAGAACTATTTGACTCGTTGCAAGTTAGAGACCATTGATATCAAGGAAAAGTACTTTTAAATATCATTAAATACCAGTGTTGTCCGGTTTGAAAATTGATATAATGCGCTGTTTATCCCCTCATCCGCCCTTTGGGCACCTTCTCCATCTGGGAGAAGGTGCCCAAAGGGCGGATGAGGGCGAAAGGGTGCTACCAGCAAAAACCAAACTGACATCACTGTAAATATTCCGAACGGCAACGTTCAGTGCCTCTCCATGATACGGTGCCAAAAAAAAGCCTTCCCACATTAATAGGGGGAAGGCTTTTTTCAGACACGGAATTTCAAATTGTATTTGACCCGTTACGACAATTCAGTTCCTATTTTTTTGATTTAGCGGCTTTTGTTTCGGCTTTGTCAGCTTTAGTATCGGCACCGACAGCCTCGCCAAAGTGTTCGCCGAGTTCGGTGGCACTAATAACCTTTTTCTCTTTGAAGTTCAGCAAACGCTCGATTTGCGAGATGGAACTCAAATGGGAATACACTACCGGAATGTATCGTTTGGCATGCATTTCCAGAAAGGTATCGCCGGACAGCGAATTAAGACGTTCTTCATTAATGATATATGCACCGGTAATATTTCTCATTTCATTGCCGAGCCGCACTTTCATATTCAGTGGTGTAAACATATTTTTCTCTGCCAGATAGCTACAGAAATCTTCCGTGAATTTATCCATCTGCTGAAGCTCTGCCAAGTAACGTTTGACCCTTTCCATCAACTCGCCCGGCTCACCGTTTTCCTGAAAGAGCTCCTGTCCCTCTTCCTGATTGACAAGATCACTTCCTTCATCGATACAGACCATGAAACGCCCTTCTTCGTCAGTTTTAGCAAGGGCAAAGGGGTAACGACGAATGATAGCCGGAATATAGGAAGCTTCCCATTTTTCATCATGGACAAAAAGGTTCTCACCCTCTTCAAGACCGAGCAGAACTACCGGTTTGAACTGGTCTTTACTCTTGTCTTCAACGAAAACGATCGGATAAATTGAAGCAGCCCGTGAAAATTCATGAACCATGATTGAAGCCATGTTGACATTTTTTGCGTAATCAAAATTCTGTATGGTTTTTACTTTGCTTTTTCCATGTTTCTCGATAGTAATTGGAACGACTGACTTAAACATAATAATTTCTCCTTATAAAATATTTTTATGCCGAACGTTGAGTGAACTTTTACCACAGACCGTTAAAAAGTTACAATACGTAGAATTACTGAAATTGCAGGAAAACATGACTTTTGAATCGATATATGGCTTATAAATAGTAATTTACGTAATATTACGTATGAATTATTATGGTTTTCATTACATTCGGATTGCCAATGACGTACTGAAAATGGTATTTATTACCCTGCACATTACGTACTATACTCGGAGACGGGAATGATTTCTGTAGTCTTAGCGGATGATCACGACATTTATCGGTACGGACTCTCGATGTTACTCCACGACGATGAGCGGTTTTCTCTGGTTGGTGAAGCAAAGGATGGAGACGAAGCTCTTGCTCTTATACACCTTCATAAACCGGATGTCGTGGTACTGGATCTGTCAAAGTCGGGCCTGAGCGGGATAGAAATCACTGCCCAGTTGAATGCTGAAAAGGTTGCCACCAGCAGCATCATTCTGACCATGGTCAATGATGCAAACTCCGCCAAACGTTCACTAGATGCGGGTGCCAAAGGGGTCGTACACAAAGAATCAACCTATGCAGACATTGCCAATGCTATTGAGTTCGTCTCTTCCGGGCGAATTTATTCAGGAATGGATCAGAAGGCCGGTGACATGTATGAACATCACGGTCTGGATCTACTTTCAAAGCGGGAACTTGATATTCTGAAATGTGTCGGTATGGGAATGACGAGCAAACAGGTAGGCGACAAACTTTGTATCAGCCCCCGCACAGTCGATACCCATCGAATGCGGATCATGCAAAAGCTTGACATTCACAACGGTCCCGGCCTTACCAAGTTTGCTCTTGAAAGCGGCTTGGTGTCTGCCTTGACACGTTAACCCCGGATTGAATAACGGAACTACTGCACAACCACGACCGAGTTAATTATCACCTGACTAACCGGGACGTTCTGTAACCCATTGGCACTACCGGTAGTAACCGCAGCAATCGTGTCAACCACATCCATCCCAGAAATCACCGTTCCAAAAACAGCATATCCGTAATTTGTATCCGTATGGTCCAAGGAAGCATTGTCAACCAGGTTGATGAAGAACTGGGACGTTGCCGAGTCCACAATATCTGTACGAGCCATTGCAATGGTCCCACGCAGGTTTTTCAGACCATTTGTGGCTTCGTTCTTGATTGCTGCATTCGTCGTTTTCTCAGTAAAACTTCCTGCAGTATACCCGCCTCCCTGAATCATGAATCCCGGAATAACACGATGAAAGAGAGTATTGTTATAAAAGCCGCTGTTAACATAGGTGATAAAGTTGCCGGTTGAAAGAGGAGCACTGTTGTTATTGAGAGACAAGGTAATGGTGCCATAATTAGTCACCATTGAAACAATAGTGTCCGGTTTGCTTGCCGTAACGGTTATAGTAGAAGGCAAACTGTCAACCGTGCCATCATTAACGACAAGACTGATCACATAGGTACCATAATCATAGGCGACAAACGACGGATGCACCACCGTCGGATCCGACAATATGGCAATACTGCCGGACGGCTTTGAAACAAATGACCAATGATACGTCAACGTATCTCCGTTAACATCACTGCTGCCACTGCCGTCAAGTGTCACAACTGTTGACGTACCGGCAACCACATTCTTATTTACTCCGGCATTTGCCACCGGCGCAACATTCACCGCCACAGCATTTACCGTCACCGTAGCAGGATTGCTGTCCACACTGCCGTCATTGACCACAAGCGCACAGGTGTAACTGCCGGCCACATCCGGTTTGAACGTGGGGGTAACGGTGGTGCGCTTGGTGAGTTCTGCGGTACTCCCGACCGGTTTCTCCGTCAAGGTCCATACATAAGACAAGACATCATGATTGGCATCGCTACTGCCACTCCCGTCGAGAGTCACCTGTGCACCCAGTACGGAGTTCTGATCCGCCCCCGCGCTTGCCACCGGTTGTGTATTAGTGAGAAACGCGGTCACGGTGATCGTTGCCGTGCTGCTATTAACCTTCCCGTCATTCACCACCAGCTTGAATAGGTACAGACCGGCCAGGTCCGGGGTAAAGTACGGCTTGACGTCAGAAGGAGTTGATAATGTGGCACTGCTGCCAAAAGGCTTGGAGACAAAGGACCAGCGGTATGTCAGTGCATCTTGATTGCCATCGCTGCTTCCGCTCCCGTCCAGAGTTACGACGGTACCAATAAACGTTTTCGAAACGGAGCTGATATGTGCCAGGGGGGTGGCGTTAGTTGCCTCACCTCCACCATTGACTCCGCAACCACCACACAAGAGAACAAGTATGAGCAAACCGATCATTGCAACAACGGGATAGTTTTTCATAAAATCCTCCAAAACAGTTATTACCGCATAAGAATAACCCGAATATCGTCTTGATTACAGAGGCTCTCGCAAAAGTCCAAAACGATGTCATTCCGGCAGACTTTAGGCCGGAATCCAGATTCTAACTGTCTGAAAAACCAGGATCCCCGATAAAGGCATTCGGGGAAGACAATTTATTTGCAACTGGCTCTACAAACAAAACCAACCCCTACACCACCTTATTAAAAACCCACCTCACGGATAACCAGCGCGTACAGGTGACGAAACGTTTCAGTCACCAGGTTCCGCTTTTCGCCTTCAATTATGGCAACACCCCTCAGCTTTATCAGCGGCACAGAAGACGGAGAACAGCCGTCAATACGGATGTGAAACAGTGGCGACTCTGGCACCGCCATACCCTGAGAATCAATAATCGATGCAATGGGGCCGCCATAGGTGGAAGCAAGAAATGTTTCATCAATCAGCGGTATGTTTGCGTGATCTATTTCAGATACCGTACAGTTAAAAACTCCAAATTCCAGTGCATCGGGAATGAACCGAACGGGAGAACCTACCTTTACCTGTTTCAGTTCCCGCTCGTTCACAAATGCATCAACACGGTTTTTGCTGGTATCTGCTATGACATACAGCGGCTCTTTCCGCTGCAGCCATACCCCCCGTGTCAGTTCGTCATTGCTGACAACAATGGTACCATCAAAGGGAGCACGCAGAATGAGGCCATTCCGGATATCGTTCAATCCCGTAAGCTCCGCAGTACCAGCTTCCAGTCGGCGTTGAAGTACATTACCCTGGCTGAGCAGTTTTTCATCGAAAGACTGTTGGTCCGCCTGCCAGCGGTACACGTCTGCTGACGTGGCCGCCTGACTGATTTGCTGATTCATTTCGTGTGAATCGAGGCGCAGTAATACTTCACCTGCATGTACCTTCTGCATCTCACCCCGTATCTCACTGATAATTTTCGAGGCAACCGGAGCAGATATCTGCTGTTCCCGCACCGCAGAAAGAGCAGCCGGAACAGAAATCGTACTCTTCCACGGCACGAATAGCACATATGAAACCGCTGCCAACAGCAGCAAACTTCGGATGGCACCCCTGCGACGCAAGATACTGACCCGTAGTTTCCACCATGAGGCAACTTCACTAAACAGCGGAAACGCAATAAACCATCCAAGCTCTACGGCAAAGAGAACTATACCGAGCACCTTGAAAAAATAGTGGTATACCAAAACGGCGATTCCCAAAAAAACAACCAATCGATATATCCAGACGGTAAGCGCAAAAAAGATCAGAAACGACTTAAGTCGGAACGGCAATCGCTCGGGGGGAGACACACCAAGCCCAAACAGGAGTTCCCTCAACCACCAGCGGCCAAAAGCAAAGGAACGCTGATGTAAATTGGGAATCCGCAGGTAATCAGAAAGGATGAAATAGCCATCGAAGCGCATGAAAGGGCTGGCATTGAGGGTTATCGTCATAATCCACGTCGTCGTTGCCAAAATAAATGAGGCGGCACGCAGAGGGCCTGGAGGGAGCACCAGCCATACCCAGAGGGCAGCCAGCGCAAGCAGAGATTCCGCCGCTATGCCGGCCACGCCAATGGCAAGCCGTTCTGCGCGTGATTTCAACTTCCATGCTTCGTTGGTGTCCGTATAGAGCATGGGGGTCATGACGACGAGTGCAATACCCATGGTGGGAATGCGACAACCGTAGCGATGCGCAGTGATGGCATGGCCAAGCTCATGAATAACTTTGGCACCTGCAATTGAACAGCCGACCGTAAGTATCCCTTCCAGGCTTCGATAGGTAGTAAATGAATGGACAAAGGCATCCCATTGGCGGGAAATCATCACAAATACCAACAGGGACAGGATAGAGGTAAGCAGAAAAAAAGATGGCGTAAAAAACAGCTCCGTACAAGGACGTATAAAGGCCAAAAAACGCTCCGGCTTTACCACGGGTATCCGGATAAAGAGGTAGTTATTAAGAAGCCATTTGGCCCAACCGGGACGGCTGGCAGCTCGGGCCTTTAGCAACCGCTGACTGCCAAAGGGGGTCGTTGACTGAAGAAGGAAGTTATGTTCAAGAAAAGCGACCACTCCCAGCACGTCCTCATCTGAAATAGACAGGGTGGTTTCCCGATTAACCGCTTCAACAATACTGGCCACGGTACCATGACTCCATCGCGTGAGCACTTCAAAAGCCGACCAACCCAGGAGAAAAAATTTATTGGCAGGAGGGTCATGTAACGTCCAGGCGGGCGTTCCATCAACAGTAGCGGGAGCGGGAAACAGACCAAGCTCCTCCCGAAGCGGTGGAAGGACTAACTGTTCTACCATCCGAGTCGCTGCCTGAACGCAGTAATGGGACGACGAAACAGATAATAGCCGAGTGAAACTTTTTTGCCATAGATACGAACGGTACCGGTCAATCCGATGCGCGGCACGGGGGAATGATTAGAAAAGTCTGCCTTCAGCCGGTACGCGGCTATTCCGGCAGGCGTAGTTTCCGGCTTATAGGATACGTGACGTACGACACCGTTCAGCGGGTGCTGGGGGTCCGATGCAAGGTACAAACGCACCTGGTTATCAAGGGCAAACTCAATGGCATCGGCCACCGGAAGCCGGATCAACATTTCGACCCGCTGTGGGTCTGCAATGGATAGAACTCTTTCTCCGATGGAAACATTTTTACCTATCCAGTCACTCTGCTCTGCAAAAATGACGATTCCTGAGCGTGGTGCCCGTACTTCGGTTTTTTTCAGCAACTGACGTGAGAAGGAAAGTTCCGTCGCCTTTTCCTCCATTTTCCCCCTGCGCGGCGTAATATCTGCCCGTGAGCGATCATCAACCAGAGCCGTCTGGGCCGCCTGACGATACTCCTCAGCTGCTACTTGATACGCCTTACTGGCCACACCATGCCGCGCATTCAGGTTCGTCCGGTCAAATTCAAAAAGAAGCTCACCTTCGGCAACCTGCTGATTTGGCTTGACATAAAACCGGTCGATTACCGTATCAAGGGGGGATCTGACGACAAAAGGCTCTTTGGCAACGACCTCCGCCGGAGCCTGTACCGACATCCGAACGGGAAGAAACAGTGCCGACAGGGCAAGCAATGCCGCTGATATCCTGACCCGGTTCTGCATGGCCCCTTTTCTGACTTTGCTCCAGAGCCCACCCTGCTGTGCATACACAGTGTAGGCATGTGCATAGATGGCCGCCAGCTCGGTCAGCAGTGCCAGTTCATGGTCACTCCACACCTCTTCACGGAAAAGAACCAGCAACCCCAGAGGAACGCCGCCTCCACGGAGGGAAAGCGGTGCCACAGCCCCATGGAGCGGAGCCCATTCATCCCAGGATGTAGCACAGTCCCCTTTCAAATCTTCTGGTGAACAGCTACGGCAACTACTGATGGTACGCCACGACTTACAGCACCCCGCCAGCCATTGGACATAAGGTGAACTCTGATCTGGCTCTGGAATACCCGATACGGACACAACGCCCCCGTCCATGGTCCAAAGGGCTGCCTGACGGTACGATAACAGCTGTTTACTTTCATTGACAGCGATGAAGTTGATTTCTTCCCGGGTAGCCGCCTCCCGAACTCGGCGGGAAAGTTGGACAAGAATACTTAACGCGATAACCTGACTTTCTACATGTTCCATTAGCGTTTAACCTTATTGAAGCTTGCCCAGCCGCTCATACCGGGAAGCAGCACGCCACGCCCCCCCTCAATTTCCCCCACAATCGGCAGTGACTGACTAACCGGATCTATTCGGGCACCAAGACGAACAACCCGGGCCTGATAGGTACGCCCAAGCTCCTCAATCTGTATGGAAAAGCGACTGTCAGCCTTCAGCCACGACAGCCACCCGGAGGGAACGATTAAACGCACCTCAAGACGACTCGCATCGACAATATCCATAAGCGGCTTACCGGGCGTTACGTACTGGTAGGCGTCAACATACAGCTTGGCTACTCTTCCGGAGAATGGTGCTCCCAACGAACATTTCGATGCGTTGACCTTCATGGCTTCTCTTTCGGCCTCAGTTTCTTTAACCTTTGCCGTGGCCTGGTCCACCTCAATGCTGCTGATAGAGTTCAGCTGTTCAAGTCGCTTACTTACTTTAAGATTTTGCCTCGCAACCTCTGCCGTTGCATCTGCCTTGTTGAGCTGTGCGGTGAGCAGGGCGCAATCAAACTCAATGAGCGGCTGATCCTTGACGAAAGAGTCACCTTCCCGGAGCGTAAGCTTTGAGATATTCGCGGCTATCTCACTGGAAAGAGTGGTCTGCTGATAGGGAGCAAGCTGTGCCCTGATACGATTTCCCGGGCTGTTTTCCTGGGCACCTGCCAGCTTCGTACACAATAAACAAAGTATGAATACGGACGATATCTTATGGAATGAGTATCGATACGACCTCCTCAATAAGCCGAGCGTTCTTACTTCTGCAAGTGACGGACAAACTGTTCTCACTGTATTCATCTCAACTCCACTACCTGTCACTGCAACTGTACTTAAATTCAATTCGACGGTTTTTCGCTTTTCCCTTCTCAGTCGCGTTACTCGCCAATGGCATGGTATCACCGTACCCTTTCACACTCAGACGCGCTTCTTCAAGTCCAAAGGTTGTTACGAGATAGTTGCGAACACTCTCTGCTCTCAGAAGAGATAGCTGCATATTACCTGATCCTTTTTTCATATAACGCTGATTATCGGTATGACCTCCGATTTCAGCATGCATATCATGACAAGCCTTCAGGGTGGTTCCGACAGTTTGTAGTTCGGCATGGTGCTGCGGCTTGAGCGTTGATTCACCAACACCGAATCTCAAAGAGATAACCATCGTAGTAGTGCGTTTTTCAGTTGTAGCAACCGGTGGCACCGGTTCTGCCGACACCGGTATGACCACGGCCGAGGTCGGCAGTGACATCGGTATGTTCTTGACTTTTTCTTCAACCATCACGACCGGTTCTGCTACCAAGGGTACAACCGGTGTCGAGACGACAACTGCTGGCACCGGCACAGGAGTAACAACCTCCGCAGTTACCGGTTTGACAAGAGGAGGTGTTTCAACTTTTAAACTAGCTTTCGAAATAACGCATGGGGCGGAAGGACCACGCATCCATGTGCCAATGCTTTTAGACAAGGCTGAGATCTCGTGAGATTCAACAGTTTGGGGCAAAGGGTCTTCACCAATAGTGGCAACGATCTGACCGCAGGTATTCTGGAGTGCCGCGTAATTCTGATAGCTACGATATTCAGCCATGAGTGCCGCAGTGGCAGCTCGAATTTCCGCCAACCGACTCTGGGAACCACTCTGTGACTGGTTCATTGTCTGTTCAAATATACGTGTATCCACATCCTGCATCTGCTCGGACAGTTCGTACTGCCGTTTATGACTTACAAAATCCTGATACGACACATGGACCTGGGTAAGTATTGCCATACTCAGTGCCAGTCTCTGCGCCTTTGCAATTTCAACCTGACTTTTGGCAAACCGGTACTGACCGGGGGCACTGAACAGGTTCATCAGGTTCCAGGTCACCCGCGCACCGCCATCAACCCAGTTCTGGTTGACGAGAAAGCTGTTGTTATCGTTATGGGCACCCACTGAAAGTTCAATACCCGGAAGCATACGCACGATCGCCTTGCGCGTTTCAATGACACTGATCCGCTCGGTATAATCGGCTTCCAACAGTTCCGGCCGCTGTAGCAAGGCCTTTTGCTCCATGGAATCGAGGGTTTCCACAAGTTCAAGCTGATCAAGCGTTTCCTTACTTAGAGTGAATGACTGCCCCAGTGGAACGTTCATAAGTGAAGCAAGGCGGGGCTTTGCCTGGAGTAATTCGTCACGAAACGTTTCCAGTTGCTTCAGAATTTCAAGGAGCGACTTGCGGTAGGTCAGTGTTTCGATGGGTGACTTAAGTTTCTCCTGTTCCACACGCGTAGAATCCCGCAGAGCTGCCTTGACCTCCTTCAAAAGCGGATCAAATCGCCCCTGAAGTTGCTGGGCACCAAGGGCAAGCCAATATGCCTGACGCACCTGTTGCATGATTGAATGAACAACCTTACGTCGTCGTTCTGACATTATATGACTGCGATCCGACTGTTGCTTGGCTTGGTAGTAGCTGGCACCGAAATCCAGTATATTCCAGACAAGAGTCAGATCATTACTGAAGTGCCCTTTGTCCGAAGACGTTGAAGGTGCCAGAGACTGCTGTCCTGTTGCCACATTCATACTGGAAGAGGCATTGTACGTGTCGCGTTGGGAATAACCGGATGAGGCAACAAGACGTGGTAACATATCAAATGTCATCAGCTCAACCTGGCCAAGGGCCAGTGCCTGTTCCATAATTTTGAGACGATGGTCAAGATTGTATTTGATGGACCATGCCATCGCATCTTCAAGGGTCACCTGTGATGTCAGAGGCTCCTGTTCCTTATACATAGAGTCCCTGTCCAGAGCAATCCGTGCCAGGATTTCATCTTTCCCGATCGTTTTGGTTGAGACAGCACACCCCGAAATCAAAAAAACGAAGACGAGAAGCACAGCAAATACTTTTAAGAATATCATACCATTTTACTCCCTTTATATGGTTTTTAACGTGTCATTTATATTGTTCGACCACGAGCAGCAGTTTTACCCGAACTTGCCGAAAAGAGCCGTGAAATTACGTTACGCTGGTCAAGTGAGGCCATCTGGTCAGAAAGAGACGGTCGGCCTTTGGCTGTTCGAGTTACAAAAGTTCTCTGGGGATGCTCTGCATCGTCGAGATCAGAGGAATGTTCCGGCGGGGATACGTCCCCATCCAGCGGTAATTTTGAATCTTTTTGCAGTGGTTTTTCTTCGACCGGAGTATCGTTAACACCAGTCGGCTTCGTAGTATTTGTTATGTGCAACTGAAACCGGGTCTCTGCCATATTACCATTCTGGTCCCGAGCAATGACTTTAATATCCAGTGCCCCTTCAACTCCAGCAGGAGGCTTGGACAAGAAACTACCACTCACCGAATCAAAAGTGATCCAGTTCGGTAATGATTGACCATCGGCCAATGTGGCTTCCACTTTAACAATGGCATTAGCGTCGGAATGCCTGAATATTCCCTGGGGTAGATTAAACGATGAAGACTCGTTTGCAGGAGATATCTGAAGAGAGGGGGTTTTATTAAGATAGAGTACCCCTTGCGTGGCGGAGACATCCTCTCCCCCCATAATTACCAGTCCATTACTGACCGGAGGTGTAACCGAGACAGCAACAATGGGAGTAGATTGTGTTTTGACCACATCTGCCGGTGCTGTATTTGAAGGTGACGACACGTTACTATTCTGGTTTTCAGTAGAAGTTGTAACATCAGTTACCTGTGTTGTCGTAACAACAGTAGCAAGAGGAGCCGGAGCAACGGGAGCTACCTGCACTTGAGTAACGGTAGCCGCCTGGACCACGGGTGACACCACCGGAGTTGATGAGACCTGAGGGGGGAACTCTATCCTCACATCACCTTTGCTGGTATTTACAGTACTGTTGCCCGATGGATCCGTTACTTTTGCAGTTATATCGTAAGTCACACCGGGGACTAACGCATTTGCAGCTGGTATACTGAGACCCCAACTACTCCCTGACACGGTGAGATTGCCGTCACCGGGATGGTATGTAACTCCGTTAATAGTAATTTCCAGAACGTTGCCCGTGCTGCTATCCCAACTACCGTTCACAAGAGGAATTGTTGATATGGTAGAGAGGGGAACAACGAAAGGCTCCGTGGGAGGCGTTTTGTCGTTAAGTGATATAGTGAAGTCACCTGAATTGCGGGAACCATCAGAGCTTGAGGCAACGACAGTAATGGTGTGACTGGGTGCAACATTGTATCGGAGTAAACTGCCATCAGCTACGGTAACGACACCGGTAGCGGCATCGATTGCGAAACGACCACCTGCACTATCACTCAAGCTATAGGTAATTGTCGTACCACTATCAGCGTCCGTGGCGAAGGCCGTAATGCCTACCTGAGCACCATTTGCCGCATTTTCATCAATATTATTTGCTGATGTATTGGTATCGGCAACATTACTAACCGGATTATCGTTGACATTCGTCACCGCAATCATCTGGTTAAATGACGTAGTAGATCCATCACTGGAGGTTGCTTTGATGGTGATCGTGTGGCTGGTGGCAGCTTCATAATCCAGCGAACCGGCTACCGTAACCACACCACTGCTGGCGTCGATGGCAAACTTGCCACCAGCATTGTCGGTCAGCTCGTAAGACACCGTCGCGCCACGGTCAGCATCGGTGCCAAAGGCCGTAATGCCGACGACCGTACCGACTGCGGAGTTCTCAGCAACACTGTTGACATTGACATCAGCGTCACTCAACAGCACTGGATTATCATTAACATTTGTCACCGCAATCGTCTGATTAATAGACGTAGTGGAACCGTCACTGGAGGTGGTCTTAATCGTGATCGTATGGCTGGTGACGGTCTCATAATCAAGCGAACCGGCTACTGTTACCACACCACTGCTGGCGTCTATAGC
>CAIUSO010000156.1 GCA_903901875.1 uncultured Geobacteraceae bacterium
GCAATCAATAGATTTCTTCGAAGTCTAACTAATACGTTTGGGGTTCACAATGGCAATCAAAAGCTATAATCCAACTTCAGCTGGACGCAGACATCAAACATGCTCTACGTTCGATGAAATAACTAAAACAACTCCTGAAAAATCCTTGCTGGTCACTTTGAAAAAAAGTGGTGGCAGAAATGCTAACGGGCGCATTACGTCACGTCATCAGGGTGGCGGTCATAAACAGAAATATCGTATAATCGATTTTCGTCGTGACAAGCGGAGCATTCCTGCTACCGTTGCCAGTATAGAATATGATCCGAATCGTAGCGCACGTATTGCGTTGTTAAACTATGCAGATGGTGAAAAACGATATATACTTGCACCACTTGATATGAAAGTCGGTGACGTTATTATCAGTGGCCCTGAAGCAGACATCAAGCCGGGTAATTCGCTTCCCTTGCGTGCGATTCCTCTCGGTACTGTTATTCACAATATCGAGCTTAAAATCGGCAAGGGCGCACAGCTTGCCCGTAGTGCCGGAACGTTTGCTCAGCTTATGTCGAAAGAGGGAAAATATTCTCAGGTTAAACTGCCTTCTGGTGAAGTGCGACTGGTCCTGCAGGATTGCTACGCAACTATCGGGCAGGTTGGCAATACCGACCATGAAAATGTGAACATTGGTAAAGCCGGTCGTTCACGGTGGTTGGGGAGACGTCCGAAAGTTCGTGGTGTTGCGATGAACCCTGTTGACCACCCACATGGTGGTGGTGAAGGCCGTACATCCGGTGGTCGTCATCCAGTAACTCCCTGGGGTATCCCGACTAAGGGTTACAAGACTCGTACAAACAAGACTTCAGATCGCTTTATTATCAAAAAGCGTAGTAAATAATTCGTTGAGAGGCTGACACATTATGGCACGTTCTATAAAAAAAGGTCCTTTTATTGATGACCACCTGAACAAAAAAGTTCTGGCTGAAGGTCCTAACTCCAAGAAAATTATTAAGACCTGGTCACGACGCTCAACTATCAGCCCTGATTTTATCGGTTGTAGTTTTGCGGTCCATAACGGGAAAAAATTCATTCCGGTTTTTGTAACAGAAAACATGGTCGGCCATAAAATGGGTGAATTTTCACCTACGAGAACTTTTCACGGTCACGCCGCTGATAAAAAGAGCAAAGTCAAGAAGTAGTAAGGGAGCTTATAATGGAATCCAACGCTAAACTCTCATCTGTTCGCCTCTCACCGCGCAAGACACGTCTTGTTGTTGATCTGGTTCGTGGTAAAGGCATTCAAGATGCGCTGAATATTTTACGGTTTATGCCGCAGCCTTCTGCTAAACTTGTATCGAAGCTGCTCAAGTCGGCCGTATCAAATGCAGAACAAAAGGGTGTGTCAGATGTTGATCGTCTTTTTGTTAAAACAATCTTTGTTGATGGTGGTGCTGCACTTAAACGTTTTGTTCCTCGTGCAATGGGGCGTGCCAGCAAAATCCGAAAACCAACAAGTCATATTGCGGTAACCCTTTCAGACTCGAAATAGTTTTAATACGTGGAGGTGTAGGTTGGGACAAAAAATTAATCCGATAGGCTTCAGACTCGGTGTGACTAAAACCTGGGACTCGAAATGGTACGCTGAAGCAGATTATGCAAAATTACTGCATGAAGATTTGGCGATTCGTAAATTTCTCAAAAAACGCCTTTATAGTTCTGGTGTTTCAAAGATTGAAATCGAACGTGCCGCTAACAAATGTAAAATAAATATCTTTACCGCCCGTCCAGGTTTAATTATTGGTAAGAAGGGTTCTGAAGTTGAGACGATTAAAAAAGAGTTGTCTCTGATTTCTTCTAAAGAAATATTTATAACAATTAATGAAGTTCGTAAACCAGAACTTGATGCGCAGTTAGTTGCTGAAAATGTTGCTCTCCAGTTAGAGCGTCGTATCGCTTTCAGACGCGCCATGAAGAAAAGTGTTACTTCAACCCTTAAGTTTGGTGCGAAGGGAATCCGTATTACCTGTTCAGGTCGTCTTGGCGGTGCTGAAATGTCACGAACCGAATGGTATCGTGAGGGACGGGTACCACTTCACACACTGCGTGCTGACATAGATTACGGTTTTGCCGAAGCAAAAACCACGTATGGTCTGATTGGTATTAAAGTACTCATATTTAAAGGCGAAATATTGCCAGGTAAGTAATTTTTAAATTGCATAATAGGAGCACGTATCGATGTTAATGCCGAAACGGGTAAAACATAGAAAACAGATGAAGGGCCGTATGTCCGGTAAGCCCTGTAGAGGTATTGAACTTTCTTTTGGCGAATTTGGTCTGCAGGCAACTGAATGCGGGTGGCTTGATTCGCGGCAGATAGAGGCGGCTCGTATTGCGATGACCCGCTACATCAAGAGGGGTGGTAAAATCTGGATACGTATTTTCCCTGATAAACCACTGACTGCAAAACCTGCTGAAACCAGGATGGGTAAAGGTAAAGGTTCACCTGATTCTTGGGTCTGCGTTATCAAGCCTGGTGCGGTGTTGTATGAAATGGAAGGCGTAACTGAAGAGATTGCACGTGAAGCTCTGAGATTGGCTGCCCATAAACTGCCCCTTTCTACAAAGTTTATTTCCAGGGGGGATGCACATGAAGCCTAATGATCTGCGGAAAATATCAGCTGAAGAGCTGAAGAAAAAACAGCAGGATGCAACTCAGGAACTCTTTAACCTTAAATTTCAACTGCACACCGGCAGACTCGAAAACACTTCCAAGCTGAAGGGTCTTCGGAGAGATATTGCTAGAATTAATACCATTCTCATTGAAAGTAAGGTAGAGGGAGTATAGAAATGAGTGAACGCGGTCACAGAAAAACTCAGGTAGGCATTGTGGTGAGCGACAAGATGGAGAAGACTGTTGTTGTTAAAGTCGACCGACTCGTCAAACACAGTGTGTACAGTAAGTATATCAAGCGAAGTGTTAAGTATAAAGTTCACGATGAAAACAACAGCTCCAAAGTTGGTGACCGCGTTCAGATCATTGAATGCCGTCCGCTCAGTAAGGATAAACGTTGGAGCCTCAAACAGATTATTGAAAGCATCTCTTAGTATAGGGAGTAACATCTAATGATTCAAATGCAGACAATACTGGATGTAGCCGATAATTCAGGTGCAAAAAAACTATTTTGCATAAAAGTACTGGGCGGCTCTAAAAGAAAATATGCAGGTGTCGGTGATATCATCGTCGCGTCGGTTCGTGAAGCACTGCCGAACTCTAAAGTTAAGAAGGGCGACGTGGTTAAGGCGGTTGTTGTGAGAACTGCCAAGGCACTTGGGCGACCAGACGGTTCTTATATCCGTTTTGATGATAATTCGGGTGTAGTTATCAACAATGCCAAGGAACCGGTTGGTACTCGTATCTTCGGTCCGGTTGCCAGAGAATTGCGTGCAAAAAAATTCATGAAAATTATTTCTCTTGCACCGGAAGTACTATAAAAATATCGGAGAATGATGATGCAAGTCTCGAAACCACATGTTAACAAGGGTGATACCGTAATGGTTATCGCCGGTAAAGAAAAAAACAAAACAGGCAAAATTCTTCAGTTGCTCCCTAAGAAAAATGGAGTAATTGTTGAAGGTCTTAATTTGGTTAAACGTCATGTTAAGGCTCGTGGCAATGAAGCTGGTGAAATTAAGGAGAAGGAAGCGAGAATTCACATCTCCAACGTTATGCCATACTGCGCTAAGTGTTCAAAGCCTGTCCGGACCAGAAAGAATGTTTTGGAAAATGGTGATAAACAGCGTATATGTATAAAGTGTGGCGCAGCACTGTAGAATTACTTTGGAGGAATCTATCTCATGTCTCGTTTAAAAGATATATATTCAACAGAAATCATTCCCAAGCTTCGTTCTGATTTTAGCTATAAATCCAGTATGGAAGTTCCACAGATCAAGAAGATTGTCGTTAACATGGGACTTGGCGAAGCTATCCAGAATGTTAAGATACTTGACTCCGCAACCACTGAACTCAGCCAGATTACTGGTCAGAAGTCTGTAATTACCAAGGCGAAGAAGTCAATTGCAACTTTTAAACTGCGTGAAGGTATGCCCATCGGTTGTATGGTAACTTTGCGTCGTGATCGTATGTACGAATTTCTTGACAGGCTTATCAATGTATCGCTTGCCCGCGTACGTGACTTTAAAGGCGTCTCAGGCAAGGCATTTGACGGCAAAGGCAATTATACCCTGGGTATCAAGGATCAGCTGATTTTTCCTGAAATCAGCTATGATGCGGTTGATAAGATCAAAGGTATGAATATTACGATTGTAACAAGTGCAAAAACCGACGAAGAGGGCAAAGCACTTCTCAAGTACCTGGGCATGCCGTTCAGGAACTAAGATATCTGGAGGATTCTGTGGCAAAAGTATCAATGATAATTAAGTCTCAAC
>CAIUSO010000157.1 GCA_903901875.1 uncultured Geobacteraceae bacterium
GGGCCAAGGTTAATGTACCGCCGGCACTGCCTTTGTTACCGGCTGACTGTAACATCAAGATCAATGTAAAGCCTCTTGAAAAAGGTTTTGTGAGATTTTCGGCTGTTATTGAATCAATTGTAGACAGCACAAAAAGCAAGCTGGTTGTAGAGGCTGATATTGCCAATGAGACCAAGGAAAGAAGAATCTGCGTCGGCGAAGGCTCTGTCTCCGTAGGCGATTTCTCTCACTCTTTCTCCTTTGAAGGCTCCGTTGTCAACCTCTTCTACTATCGCTCAGACGCAGTCAAAAGAAATGTCCCGAACCCGATCTACATGCAGGGCCTTCTGTTTCATGACATTATCATGAAAGTACCCCTCGACAATCCCGATGTTATCGACACTTGGGAAGGTACTCTGAGGTCATTGCAGTCAAACAACTCATTCAACGACTGGATTCGCGAGTTCTGGTTTATCGGTCCTGCATTTACGGCACTGAACGAAGGCGGCCAGAGAATTTCCAAAATTGAAGTCAACAGCATCGGCACCCAGAGCGGAGAAAAAGGACCAGTCGGTGTAACCAGATGGCGTTTCTCTCACGGCGGTTCCGGTATCGTAGATTCCATCGCACGCTGGGCAGAACTCTTCCCTGCCGACAAACTGAACAGGCCCGCTTCTGTAGAAGCCGGATTCCGTTCTGACTCACAAGGTATCGAAGTTAAGGTTGATGGTGATTTCCCGGGCGTATCGGTCGATGCCGGCGGTGGTCTGCGCAGAATTCTGAACCATCCCCTCATTCCGCTGGTCCACCATGGCATGGTTGGCAAACTGAACGACTTTACCGTCGATGCACAGTTGAAAATCGTTGTTCCAAAAGGATATAAAGTCCGTTATGCGGCACCCCAGTTCCGTTCACAGAACCTTGAAGAATATCGCTGGAGCGGTGGTGCTTATGGCCGCTGGGTCGAGCATGTCTGCAAGGGCGGTACCGGACAGTTTGAAGTGCTCTACGCTCAGTAAGCAACAGAATTGACAAAAACAAGAAAACCGGTGAAAAGCCGGTTTTTTTGTTTTACCCCAGAAGTTGCAGAATATCCTCAATCTCCTCTTTTATCTCTTTCAAAAGCACCAGGCGTCGTTCATCAACCACTGTATGGCGGTTCTTTTCACTGCCGATCTGCTTTTGCAGCTTGAGAATTTCAGTAGTTTTATGATCAGTTTCACTGTTCCGTAACACTCCCCTGACAATTTCACTCGCCTTTCCGAGCTTATAGCCTTTTTCATGAACCAACTCCTTGATATTGAGCACCATGGCAATATCACGATTGGTATACCTTCTGTTCCCTCGCGTATCCCTTGCCGGAGTCAGTTCTTTGAAAAAACCTTCCCAATACCGAAGCAGATATGCAGGAACACTGGCGATTTTGGTAACCTCGCCAATAGAGTAGTAGTTTTTTGTTGCGTCAAATGCCATAAGAGCCACAAATATGGATGAAATTTTGTTTTCTGTATTCTTATTATACATTACTACCGTCACTTCAAAAACTTATGACGGATGAAAAATCTTCTCAGCCTGAAACCTTATCTGTTAAGGTATAAAAAAAATCTCTGGGCAGGCTTGCTCTTCATCATTCTGACCAATCTCTTCGCTGTAATTGCACCTAATTACATAGGGCGCGCCATCGACATTATGAACCGGCATTTCGAGCTTGCGGATGTTCTGCTCGACACTGGTCTCTACTTTCTCTATGCCCTTCTGAGCGGTTTTTTTCTCTTTCTGGTGCGCCAGAATATCATTGTGGCTTCACGTCATATTGAATATGACCTGAAAAACGACTATTACCAGCATCTGCAAAAACTGCCCCGCCGTTTTTACCATACCATCAGCACCGGCGACCTCATTTCAAGAGGCACCAATGACCTGAATGCCATAAGGGAGTTTCTCGGACCTGGCATCATGTACTCTCTCAACACCTTCTTCAGACTTCTTTTTGCTCTGATTGCCATGGTTGCCATCTCCCCAAAACAGCCTCCTCATTAGCATTATCTAAATTAACTACATGAAATACATCACCATCCTTATTGTAATTAGACGCAGCCACCTTTAATGTGTTCTTCCTATTATTCACTAATTGTTTATAATATTGTGGATTGGGTTCTATACACATAGAATACCAACCAGATTCATCAAAATGTAAAGTGTTATTATTATGAACACCAGTAGTGGCACCAACATCTATAC
>CAIUSO010000158.1 GCA_903901875.1 uncultured Geobacteraceae bacterium
CTTTACGATTCCGGCAACCTCAACCAGTCTGACGGTACCGGTCACCGCCTTTGCAGCAACCGACAACGTCAGTGTAACCGGTTACCTGATTACGGAAAGCTCTGTTGCGCCGGTCGCAGGCGCATTGGGTTGGAGCGGCAGCGCACCGTCCAACTATGTTTTTGGTGCTATCTCTGACGGTATTGCAACGGCGAAGACCCTGTATGGCTGGGCGAAAGATGCTGCCGGTAACGTGTCCAGTAGCACTAGTGCTAACGTAACCATCACCTTGGCTGACGTTACAAAGCCAGTTATTGGCACCTTTACGATTCCGGCAACCTCAACCAGTCTGACAGTGCCGGTTACCACGTTAACCGCCACCGACAACGTCGCAATCACCGGTTATCTGATCACGGAGAGCCTAACAGCACCATCGTCATCGGCATCCGGTTGGAGTGACGCAGTGCCGACCAGCTACACCTTTGGCAATAGCGGTAGTAAGATACTCTGCGCTTGGGCAAAAGACGCCGCAGGGAATGTGTCGAGAAGCGTAAGTGCAAATATAAATATTGATATGACCGGTCCGAGGCTTGCTGTTTCTGCTTTAGCAGACGGTAGCGCCACCAACAACGCAACACTGAATATTTCTGGCACAGTTTCAGATTCCAGTGGTGTTGCCAGTGTTACGGTCAATGGATTCGCGGTGACCATTACTTCGGGGACGTACAGCACTGCCGTTACATTGTCGAGTGGAGCCAATATTATTACTGTAATAGGTACTGACAATCTGGGAAACAGCACTGCGGACATACGTTCGATTACGTTGGATCAGGCTGCGCCGACTCTCAGTATTTCGACCCCAACTGATAATAGCTTCACTAATCAAAATACCACCACAGTTAGCGGAACCGTCAGCGAAAATGCTACAATTCAGGTCAGGAGTAATAACGGAAGTTGGCAAAGTGCACAAATGGATGGAACAAGCTTTACAATAGTACAGAACTTGACAGCGGGGCTAAATACTATTGAAGTAACAGCTACAGATACTGCAGGCAATAGTGTGGTAACAACAAGTAAACGCACCATTATTTTTGATGACGCTGCACCGATTTTATCTGTCACCAACCCGGCTCAAGATATCACCACTGCTTCAAGCACTTTTACATTGAGTGGAACAGTAAACGATTCCCTCACCGCTGTCACCGTTTCGATAAACTATAACGGTCAAAACTTTACGCCGACGTTATTAAACGGAATGTTCTCCCAGCGACTTGACTTTGTATCAGTTGCACGTTATCCGGTTACTGTAACCGCGACGGATCAGTCGGGTAACAGCTCCACGGTAACACGTACCATCATTTATGCACCGTACACAGTATCATTTAGTTCAAGTGTCGGTGGCAGTATCAATGGCGTTGCAAGCCAGACAATTTCTGAGGGTAGTAGCAGCACAGAAGTCATCGCTACACCTGACACTGGTTACCACTTTGTCAATTGGTACGCTACCGGTAATGTTATTATAGCTTCGACCAATAATCTGATAATCAGCTCAGTAACGGGCAACATGGCAATAACAGCAAACTTTGCTATAAACAACTACACCGTCAACTTTGTCAGCAACGGAGGCACGGCAGTAACCAGCCAGACGGTTGCCTACAACTCTGTTGCCATGGTTCCAGCAGCTCCATCAAAAGCTGGCTACACTTTCGAGGGTTGGTACTCCGATGCCGGTCTGGCAATGCAATTCTCCCCTGCGACTTCGATTACCACTGATACAACTCTGTACGCGAAGTGGACTCTGCTTTTCTCCAGCCAGACCATCACTTTTACTCCTCCGGCAACAGCTACCTTCGGAGGCAGTGCCATAACTCTTTCTGCCAGTGCCACTTCAATGCTGCCGGTCTCTCTTGCTCTGATAAGCGGCCCGGCCACCCTTGTCAACAACGTCCTGACCATAAACGGAGTAGGCACCATAATCATAGAAGCAACGCAAGCCGGCACTAATAATTATTCAGCGGCGAGCAATGTGCAAAAAAGCATTGTTGTCAACAAGGCTACTGCGATAATTAACCTGGACAACACTTCCCTCAACCAGACCTTTGACAATAGTAGTAAGTCAGTAACAGCAACCACGACTCCTGCCGGCCTCACTACAACTATAACCTACAACGGTAGTTCAACTTCTCCTTCAGCAGTCGGTAGTTATGTAATCGTCGCCACCATAACCGACGCAAACTACCAGGGAAGTGTCACCGATACGTTGGTAATAACAGCACCTGCCTCCTCCTGTGGTATCCACCACTGGACCCAACTCTCCGGTGGCACCTCCCCAACGATAATGCACATTGCCGGCAGCCTGACCATAAATGGCAGAGCTGCCAATAGTTGCGATGAGATAGCCGCCTATGACAGCACCGGAACCGTTGTCGGCTATTATTATGTACAAAACAGTGGTCAATACGGCGACATGATAGTAAACGGCGATGTTATTTCCACATCAACGGTGGACGAAGGTGCCACCGGTGGTGAAAAACTGACGATCCGGGTCTGGGATGGCACAGTACAACAGGAATATTCAACGCCATCGGTACTGCAGTTGACGCCGCAACAGAGTTTTTCCGGATATACCAACTACCAGGGACCTCTTACCTTTGCCGCCGGCATGGTACAGATGGATGTAACAGTGGAAGCCGGCGTGCAGATGCCTTTGAAAGCGGGCTGGAACATGCTTGGCTGGACCACGAAACAGGGGTACTACGAAGGTGTCACTGCTCCGCAGGCCAGCGATCTGATACGTGGCGGGATCATGAGTAGTGTGGGGAGCAAGCTGATATCCGATGTGTTCGGCACCATGGGCTTTACCACGGCTGAAACCATAGTGGCCGTCGGTCCCGACGGTGTCGTCTACACCCCCGGTTCACCATTCAATACCTTGAAAAAACTGCTACCAGGCAAAGGGTACTGGCTGTACGCACCGGTTGCCAAGACGGTTACCATACCTGGGACGGTTCTTGCCGCGACGGATCAGCTGCCACTGAATCTAGGGTGGACCCAGATAGGCTACTGGGGCACTGATGGAGCTACCCCGGCAACCGGCTTCAGTTGCATAAGTGGCCAATATGATGTGATCGTCGATGAAGCGGGTAAGGTCTATGTGACCGGTTCACCCTTTAATACCTTGAAAAGTATGCAGAAGAACAAGGGGTATTTCATTCATACCACTACACCGACGACATTGACGTTTCAGTGTACCAGCAGTTGAAATATTCGGAATTTAGCAAATTGGAACGGTTATATGTTCAGAGGGTCTGGGACTGGAACAAGGAAGAAACAGCAGTACGCTACTGGTATTTAATTGTCCCGCGCGAAGTTGGCTCCGCAGACACCATCAAATACAGCCTTTCCAACGCTCCGGAAGGTACGACACCAATGCCATTATCCTTTATGCAAGGGCAACGCTATTTCGTCGAACGTTCTTTTCTGGATGCCAAGGGAACCACCGGCATGGATCACTACCCGATTCGCAGCTGGCTGTCCTGGCATCGCCATACGGCATCAATGCTCTTTATCGAACAAGCCTGGAATCCTGACAGTCTACCGTATTGATTTCACCGCAGCGATCAAGACGAAAGAAGGCTTGAAAAACGTCATAATCGAAATTCAGAAAGCGAAATTCGCAACGGACATAATGCGATTTCGACGTTATCTTGGTGAACAATATGCCAACACCTCCAAACTTACATTTCATCCGTGTTCATCGGTGTCCATCCATGGCTAAATAAAAGATTTAAGGCATTTTAGCCACGGATTAACACGGATGTTCACTGATAAAAGCAAAACAAGGAAGAAGAGATGAGACGTTGCTGTACCGCCTTTCTCCGCTTTTATCTGCGTGTTCCGCGGTTAAAACGAATTAAAAGACGTAAACAGGAACCGCAGATGCACGCAGATGAACGCAGAGAAAACCTGATTACGTAGAGATTACGCAACCTGGACAAAATGTTCGATTTTGACATTTGAGTAGCGACTGATAACTCATTTGCGCAAGCGGCGCAAGGTGAGTGATGTGTCATAAAGTGACTTCTGATCTTGGGGGAAAATTGAGAGCACATCGAATCAGGCAGGCTTTTACTTTTGACGCACATTTTTTTACTGCCGGTTTTGAGTTGGTAAGTGAGAGATGAGTATCGAAAAGTTTGAAAACGTCGAAGACTATGTTCAACGATGAAGGGGAACATTGAGATGACTAGAGAGATGATCAAGATGAGGAATCGAATGATAAGATCAGGGAGTATACCGGGTTGACGGATGATGAGATTGACAAGCTTCGGCGAGAGGTTTAGTGGGGAATATTGAAATATTATAGGGATGCCCTGCTTATTAACAATGTAAAAAATGTAGGTTTGACACCCTGTCCTCTATCTATACGGCTTGGTTTGCAATCAACAGTGCGTCGGAGAGGACGTCCAAGGGACAATTTTTGTCCCCTTTAACTCGGAAGTGATTCCGCTGGAGTTGATCGAAGTCCAGTCCGGCAGCTATCTTGGAGAAGATGATATTGTACGGTTTGAGGATATGTATGGGCGGTAGTTTTTTGGTCAATGGTCAATGCCAACTACAGATAAAGTGCGCATTAAATAAATTGCCTTTCCCAAAGCGACCATGATAGCATAGTCATAATTTGAAATTGAGGTGATCTTATGCTGCAAGCCGTATCTAAATCCCAATTTAAGCCACATTCTCTGGAGTATTTTCGAAAAATTGAACAAACGGGTGATGAGTTGGTTATAACCGACCATGGTCGACCGGTCCTTAAAATAGTTCCCTATGTCACAGATCCGGATGAGTGTTTTCGTGGTTTGCGCAATACCGTGTTGAAATATGACAACCCACTGGAACCGGTAGGTACGGAAGATTGGAAGGCACTCAGTTGATAGTGCTTGATACGCATACTCTTCTTTGGTGGGTTAATGATCCGTCAATCCTGAGCCAATCGGCTAAGCTGGCGATTGATGAGGCTGCAGACAAAAAAATGGTATATGTTTCATGTATCAGCTCATGGGAAATAGCATTGCTTGTGGAACGCGGACGATTACATCTGGCACTTGATGTCCGTGATTGGCTTTGTCGTTGTGAGGCACTCCCCTTTCTAACCTTTGTACCGGTGAGTAATGCGATCGCAGTTGAATCAGTGCGGCTACCTGATTTTACGCATGCCGATCCAGCCGACAGAATTATTGCATCCACTACGTTGTCACTTGGAGCCAATCTGGTTACAAAGGATGATAAGCTACGCAATTATCCACATATAAAAACGATTTGGTAACTGAATTCAGGGGGAACAAGCTTCGAGGTTGCTTATCGCTTGGATAACTGTTGAAGAGGCGGCGGAGGTTGCCGGAGCAGGTGTTGACGCGTTGCGGAATTGGTTGGCGATCCGGTAAAATGTTAGTTTTGTCAAGAGAGCATGCTTGATGCTGTTTTGTTTCTCCTATGTCCACTTTTCTCGGTTAAATAGATATGGGATTGACTGGATCAAGGTGGTCAAGATCAACTGGAATCAAGTGGCTTCAGACTTCATACAAAACTCAAGGAAAAACTTCTGAAAGAAGCTGGGGAGATTTGATTAACTCGATTGACGAATATATAAATTACTAATCAAAGGTGCCTGTCCCTCTCATAGACTCTGATTGCCAAGCGGATAACGGTTGAAGAGGCGGCGGAGGTTGTTGGAGTAGATGTTGAAGCGTTGCGGAATGGGTTGGCGCTTCGGTAAAATGTGGGTTTTGTCAAGAGTGTCTACCTGTCACGTTTTTGTTCTTCTGCTCGGTCTGAAAGGAATCAAGATGAACAGGAATAAACATCAAAACACTAAGTTAAACAATCGTGATACGTTGCAACCGGAGTATGATTTCTCAAAGGCCGTTCGAGGTGTTACAGCAAAACGCTATGCAGAAGGAACGAATGTGGTAGTTATACTATCCGATATACTTGATGTTTTTCCTAATACTGCGACTGTTTCTGAGGCCTTAAGGGCACTCGCACCGGTTATTCGACATCAGCGGCAACTCAATGCCAAAGCTGCATAATATTTTACGATTTGCTATAATTAACAATAAACGTGATTTACGCCAAAAAGCGTTCAGTTCTTGATTTCATCCGTGATCATCTGTGTACATCCGTGGCTAAAGAAAGATTAGACCTGACAAGGTTTTGTTTCGAATGTGATTTATACGGATACAATTGGAATTAATGTATGGTTGAAAGAAGATATTGCTTATGCAAACGGTCATAAGTAATTCTACCCCTATACCATCTACCTATTACCGGAACAGCTGGGCTTCTTTACGGGCATATCGTGAAGTTCACTTGGTGAGACACTCGATCAACTGGAATCAGGTGACTTTAGGCTTCATACAAAACTCAAGGAAAAACTTCTGAAAGAAGCTGGGGAGATTTGATTAACTTGGTTACGAAAATTAATTGCTAATCACCTTTGGTGATGATAAGTAGATTAGACATAGCTTAACTGCTTTTACCGCCTTTATCGGCGTGTCCGGCGGTTAAAAACAGCATTGAAAAAGGAACGTAGC
>CAIUSO010000159.1 GCA_903901875.1 uncultured Geobacteraceae bacterium
TCGGATCCTGCACATGAACGGCGCGATCACATCCCATTGCAAGGGACTTCTTGATTGCCTCGACCACCCGGTCGGGACCTATGGAAAGCACCGCAACCTCAGGGGCGTCCCCTAGCTGCTCCTTGAGCTTTACGGCCTGTTCAACCGCATATTCATCATATTCGTTGATGCGAAAAGCAAGATCCGATTCGGAAAACCAGACACCAGCACCATCCGGCTTGAAACGTGATTCCATGTCAGGCACCTGTTTAATACAGACCAGAATTTTCATCTTTTTCTCCTAAAGGTGAATAATGTGCTTAGAACAGGGGTCCACTAACTGCACTTCGAACCGACTGGATGCTGAATTCACTTCTCTTCCGAGTAATCATAAAAACCTCTCCCGGCCTTCCTGCCAACATATCCGGCCTTGACCATGTTACGAAGCAGTCCGGGTGCGGCAAAGCGCTCCTGTTTCATGTACTCGTAGAATATGTTTGTGACGTGGTAACCGATATCAACGCCTGCGAAATCCTGAAACTCCAGAGGCCCCATCGGCATGTTGCAGCCGAGCTTCATAGCGGTGTCAATATCCTCTGCCGAAGCTACCCCTTCCTCCAGTAACCTAACGGCATCAATTATATAGGGGACGAACAGCCGGTTGACAACAAAGCCGGGGGTATCCTTACAGGTAATGGCGGTCTTGCCGATCTTCTTGGCCAAGGCTAAGGCCAGATCTTTAGTTTCCACTGAGGTCTGCAGAGCCGGGATAACCTCCACCAACTTCATCACCGGCACCGGATTGAAAAAGTGCATACCGACGAACTTTGCCGGGCGTTTTACAAGCGCTGCCATTTCAGTAATGGCAAGAGATGATGTGTTGGTGGCGTAGATGGTGTCATCGCCGCAAACAGCGTCCAGTTTCGCAAATAACTCTTTCTTTACGTTAATATTTTCAAATACCGCTTCAAAGATAAATCCGATTAGCGTCGTGCTTCAGCCAATAAAACCAGGGATTCAAATCCCAGCATGACTTATTGTGTCATAGCTCTGGTGTAGAGTGTCATAGAAGAGATTCCATCAGTAAAGGAGCTATCTATGACGCCAAACCAACTTCAGTTTCAACCAGGGCTCAGCTTAAACAGTTTTCTCCACGACTACGGTACAGAAGCCCTGTGTGAGGCGGCTTTGGAGAAATCTCGTTGGGCGAAAGGATATATCTGTCCGGCGTGTGAGAGTCGCAGCCACTGCATTGTCTGGCATGGTAGGGTAAAGACTTTCCAGTGCAACCGTTGCCATACGCAAGTCACTCTAACGGCTGGGACAATTTTCCACGCCACCAAGCTGCCTTTGGTCACGTGGTTTCAAGCAATGTACTTTATGACACAGACCAAGAATAACGTCTCCGCTTTAGAGTTGAAGCGCCTCATCGGAGTTTGCTACCGCACGGCCTGGCGGGTTAAACACAAGCTTGCCCAGGTGATGAGCGAGCGGGAAAAGACAACGATCCTGTCCGGTCGAGTCGAAGTTGATGATGCCTACTTGGGTGGCCAGCACCCAGGGGGCAAAGCCGGTCGTGGTTCAGAGAACAAAGTGCCTTTTGTCGCGGCTGTTGAAACAAACGACCAGGGCCATCCGATGCGCGCCGTTTTTACACCGGTGAAGTCCTTTACCACTGCAGAGATTGCCGCGTGGGCAGTCAACTGGTTGGCTCCCACAGCAACAGTGGTCTCAGATGGGTTAGCCTGTTTCCGTGCAGTGACAGTCGCGGGTTGCGCCCATGCCCCACAGATAGTGGGAACTAAACGCAAAAGTACCGATATGGATTGCTTTGCCTGGGTCAACACTCTTTTGAGCAATATCAAGACTGCCATCGCCGGTACATATCATGGCTTTAAGTTCGAAAAATATGCGCACCGATATTTGGCCGAGGCACAGTACCGGTTCAATCGCCGCTTTGACCTCAGCACCATGCTCCCGCGTCTGCTTTATGCTGGAGCCAGGACTGGAAGCCGCACTGAAAAGTGGTTGAGGCTGGCTGAAGCA
>CAIUSO010000160.1 GCA_903901875.1 uncultured Geobacteraceae bacterium
CGCTTTGATGACGGTGAGTTTCACCACGGTAGTTATGGCTGAGGAGAAGAAAGAAGAGAAGCCTGCCGCCGAGAAGGTTGAGAAAAAAGATGCTGCAAAAGTTAAAAAAGAAAAAAAACCGGCCAAGAAAGCCGACGCAAAACCGGCTGCCAAAGGTAAAAAAGAAGCAGCCGGTTGCTAGAATAACCAACGAATGAATCTATTGCTGACTCGAAATGACAGGGCGTGCCATGTGGCAGCCCTGTTTTTACTAGTACTGTTTACTCTGACCGGTTGTACGCGTCAGGAACAGCGGGAAGGGTGTGTCTCGTGCCACGACGCCATAGAACAGGCGTCCCGCCATCATTCGGGCTGTGTCGGGTGCCATGGTGGTGACGGCGCCTCCGGTCATAAAAATGCAGCCCATGCCACCATGGGTGGAGAGGCAAATCCATCCGAACCGGCGTCGTGGGACAAAAGCTGTGGCGGCTGTCATCGCTATCAACTGGAACGGGTGAAGTCTTCTCTCATGACTACAAACCGGGGGATTATCCGTAATATTCAGTTGACGTGGGAAGGAGAGAGCAACAAACAGTATGCAACAGCCGGGAGCACTGTTTTTGACCAGACCGGCAAGGGTGCAGAGTTGGCTCCGGTCGCCGAGTTGGACAACCTGGCCGGGGAGCTGTATCGTAAAACCTGTTCACGGTGCCACATCGGCACAGCCAACGGTGACGCCTATGGGGCAACCCATGGCTCCGGCTGCGGAGCCTGCCATTTCCCCTGGAATGATGAAGGAATTTATGTGGGGAAGGACCGCACCATGAAAGGGAAGGCGGGACATTCCGCCACCCACGCCATGAATCCGCTCCCCGATACCCAGGTATGTGCCCGCTGCCATAACCGCAGTGGTCGTATCGCCTTCTCCTACCAGGGCCTGTATGACGGCAATAACGGTCTGGTGCCGACCAGGGGGGGAGAGGCCGGTCCGCTCATGACCAGTGGTGCCCGCACACTTACCCACATTACTGCCGATGTGCATGCTGCGGCGGGAATGGAATGTATTGACTGCCATACCTCCCGTGATGTCATGGGGGATGGCTATTCTTCACAAAATATGTATCTGCAGACCGAGATCAGCTGTGAGGATTGCCATGGAGCTCCTGCCCGGTTACCCCGTTATCGTGAAATTACCCGTGAGAATTATGAGGCGGTTCGGGAATCGCGCTCTTACAAACTGCCGGTTACCTCGGGAATGTTGATGCTCCAGACCGCCCGGGGGGGGCAGTATTCCAACGTGTTTTACCGGGATGGTGCCCTGTGGCTCCAGGGAAAACGAAGTGGCAGGCTGCATAAAATAAAGGTCATAACCGGGACCTCCGAGCATACGGTTTTCGGACATGGTCGCCTGGAGTGTTACAGCTGTCACTCCCACACCGTGGTGCAATGTTATGGGTGCCATACCACCTATGATAAGAAAAAACAGGCCACCGATTACATTAAAGGGGAAGAAACGGCCGGTTCCTTCAGTGAAACGGAGGATTACCGGATGCTCTATCCTTTCCCCCTTGCACTCAATCAGCGGGGTAAAATTTCGCCGGTCACACCCGGTTGCCAGACTTTTGTCTCGGTAGCTGAAGCAGACGGTTCCTTTTCCAAGAGAGAGTATGTTGCAAAATTCAAGGGGGCGCAGCAACTCCGCTTTGCCCCATTTTACTCCCATAACAGCAGCAAAAAGGCCATTGGCTGTGCCGAGTGCCATGGGAATCCAGCTTTTCTTGGTTTTGGCCAGCATATAATCGAAGGTAACAGTATTACGGGTACCTTGATCTGTGAAAAATCGGACAGTAAACCCCTTGACGGTTTTTTAACCATGAAAAACGGACAGGTACGTGCCTATTCGGCCATTGTCCGTGAACAGTCGCGGTCATTGAATGGCGGGGAGGTGCAGCGGGCGTTATCGGTAAACCTCTGTCTTGTCTGTCATGATGCTGCCAAAGACCCAATTTACCGGAAAGGATTGGACTACCGTGCATTGGATAATGCTCTTCATCGTAAGCTGCTGTCTTTTCCCGGTCGGTGATGTCTCTGCCGCCCACGTCGGTATGGAATGTCACCGGTGCCATCGTCAGGGGGGGGCGGGCAGTGATCCGGCCGCCAGTTCCGGTAAGGCTGCCGGATGTGTTGGCTGCCACCCGGGCAGGGAGAAAATATTTGAACATGCCATGGCGAAGCGGAGTGGTGAAAAACAGTTTGTTGAACGGAGTTATGGCCGGGTCGATTCGGGCTTTTGGGAGAAAAATTGTGATTCCTGTCATGTGACCGGTTGCCGTGACTGCCATAGTGAAGCCGGGTTGGCAAAGCCGTCCGTCGTCGCCTGCCAACGCTGTCACAACGGCTATTTTATCGGTTGGGACTACTCAGGGAGAGCACCCCGCGAAGACAATATGCGCTATCAGCGGGGCAGCGCGGTTAATGGTGCCACCTTTCTTAAAATGCTGCCCGATGTGCATTATCTTGCCGGGATGGCCTGCGGTGCCTGCCATTCCATGGACAGCCTGGCACAGGGGAAAAAATCGTCAAAAGTCTGTCGTGACTGCCATAGGCCTGATATGACCATTCTGGAACACCGGATTCCGGCCCATCTGCAACGGCTCGAATGTTATGCCTGTCACGCTGCCTGGGGTGCCCAGGAATATGGCACTTTTTTTCTTCGCTTTCGTGATCGTTCCGTAAAAAACGAATTTGATCTTGTGCCACTGAGTAATGGGGAGTACCTGCGGAGTGCCTATCTGAAAAAACAGGATGCTCCTCCCCTTGGTATTAACGGGAGAGGGTTGGTCAGTCCGATCAGGCCGCAGTTCATCTCCTACTACACCGATATCATGTCCGCCCGGAACAATGGGCCGGAAAACGTCCTGTTGGCGGCCGAATGGCGGGCATATTTTCCCCATACTATCCGGCGTGGTTGCGTGACCTGTGAAGGATGCCATGATAACCCGACACGGTTTCTTCTTGAGCCGGAACCGCGGCGTGTGTACGATCTTGCCAAGGACGGCATGGGACTTGAGTCCTTCTGGAGTCAGAAAGGGCAACGGATTGTTAATGGCAGCTTTATGGATGCTGCCCGCTATCTTCGCATGGGTGGCAAAAGTACCGAGTACAAAAAGGCATACCTGCAAAAATGGAAAAAACTTCTCAATCGCGTCGAAAATTCATCATCTCCCTGACGCTACTTATCACCTCAGGGGGGGCGTTACTCCGTTTTCTTGTGCCCCACAGTCAGGAAAAGAAACGTCTGCTGGTGAGTGTGGCGGTGGGTGCCATACCGATTAATGGTGCATTGGTGTATCGTCAGGAACGGGTGGCTCTCATGAGAGATTCCGGGGGCGTTTCAGCGTTGAGCCTGGTCTGTACTCACCTCGGTTGCACCGTTATGGTTACTGATAACGACTTCTCCTGCCCATGCCATGGCAGCCGTTTTGATCGGCAGGGGAGGGTGCTTCAGGGGCCGGCACGGACCCCGCTCCGGCGTATGGAGGCGGATGAACATAACGGGGTGATAACGGTGTACGCAGCATGATGACGGATTTTCTCAAACATCTCTTTCCCCGGGTGGTCGTGTCGCGCAACCTGCGTCTCAGTTATACCTTCTGTCTGGGGGGGCTGGCATTTACCGCCCTTCTGATGATGGTGGCAAGTGGCGTACTTCTGCTGGTCTACTACGTGCCGACACCGGAACGGGCGTTTACTTCCATCCTGTTTCTGGAATCGTCGGTATGGGGAGGGAAGTACCTGCGCTCTCTCCATCGTCTCACCTCCCATACCATGCTGATACTGGTGTTACTCCATACGCTGCGGGTGATTCTGACCGGTGCCTATCAAAAACCACGACAGCTCAACTGGGTAATCGGCTGCCTGCTCCTTTTTCTGACCATCTTCGAGTCCTATACCGGTTACCTGTTGCCCTTCGATCAGCTGGCATATTGGGCGACCCAGACCGGCATGGAGCTGTTATCGACCATTCCGGGTGGCCATTTCCTCCGGTCACTGCTGGTGCCTGACGGTGTGGGAGAGGTCTTATCTCTGCTCCGCTTTTATGCGCTGCATATTGTCATAATTCCGCTTGGTTTACTGTTACTCTCGTTTCTCCACTTTTATCGTGTGAGAAAAAATAAGGGGGTACTTCCCTATTTATGAAAAACGGATATATCAAAAGTTCACCATACTTTTTCAGGATCATAAAAGTATCACTCTCTTCGCTGGTGCTGGCGCTTCTCCTCCTTGCGGCACTGATACCCGCACCGCTTCAGGAACAGGCTAATCGAGCGGTAACTCCGAACCCGGCAAAATCTGCCTGGTTTCTCCTCTGGATACAGGAGGTGGTCAGCTGGTCTTCATATATGATCTACCCGGTTATCCTGCTGGTCATCTTCATGGTGCTACTCCCCTGGCTTCCCGGGAGGCCTTCGCCTTGGGCACGCTGGTTTCCAGGGAATCAAAAGTGTCTCAACGGCGGAACGATTCTGGTGGTGCTGTTTTTGGTGGTCGTAACAATTATCGCGAGCTGTTTCAGGGGGGCCAACTGGTCTTTCGTCTTTTGATAGCGATCATGGTGATGGGTGCCATGCCGGTGTGGGGGGGGGAGAACAGGCAATTATGTCTCGCCTGTCATACTCCCCACCGGGCGGGATATTGTACCTCCTGTCACCTCGGTAATCCGGCCTCTGCCCGTAAGAATATCGCCCATGCAGGCCTTCGGGAAGGAAAGTATACGCGTTTTCTGACCATGGATGCCCAAGAACAGAAGGCTGGTGAAGCATTACTCACTCAGTACGGATGTCGTCGCTGTCATGTGAGTGCCGGCCAGGGTAACAAAATGGCGGCGAGTCTTGACAATGCAGCAATGTTGAGAACTCCCCGGGGAATGGCCTATTCAATTCGGTATCCGGTTGCGCATATGCCGAATTTTGCTCTTGATGATGCGCAGATCACGGCAATGATCAACAGAATCCTTGCCGGAGCAAAGACAGGCGTCCAGTCGCGGTTCGAACCGGTATCTGTGCATTTTACAGCTACCGGCATAAAAAAGAGCGACATCTTTTCAAAAAAATGTGGACTCTGTCATAGAGTGCTGAGTTCACGTATCGGTGCGGTGGGAAAAGGTGACGTGGGGCCTAATTTAACTGGCTTATTCTCTCCGCATTATCCAAAAAAAACAGAATCTGAAAAGATGTGGAGGGCGCAGGAGTTGAGGCGTTGGCTGAATAATCCGCGAGCAGTAGTTTCAGGAACACGGATGCAGCCGGTGATTGTAACAGAATCGGAGCTGCGTGAACTGGAGACAATCATCACGCTACCTGTCGACACGTTGGTCAATAATCAATGATTATTGTAGAGCAATGTCAATGATAGTAGTACACGACTATGGACGATTACCTCCGCAAAACCCTCAGATCTTGAACTGTGCTTTGCCTCTGCGGCATGTCATCGTAAATACTTGCCAATCTTAATGGCTATTCCGGTCCAGGAAGGGTATGGCTTATAAATATTGTTGACATGCCTACTAAATCTGTATACTTATAACTTATTTTATGTTTGTAAAATACTCAGAGCAGACGTCATGGGACCGCAACGGCGCGAGTCCTGCTGCCTGCCGGTCATCATGACCCGTATGCGTTGTCGAGTAATCGGTGGCACTTCTTCTGCTGAGGTAATCAAAAGAAGAACATTCTCAAGGGGGAGATATGTTACACAACCTGAAAGTCGGTACCAAACTCTATGCACTCATAGTTTTTCTGTCATGTCTGTCTATTATAATTGGTGCGTTGGGGTTGCACAGCAGCAAACTCTCCAATGATGGTCTTGACACCGTGTACACGGACAGGGTTGTTCCGCTCAAAGATTTAAAAGTTATTGCCGATATGTACGCTGTCAATATTGTTGATACGTCCCACAAAGTTCGTAACGGAAACCTGAAATGGGATGAAGGGAGAAAGAATGTAGATGAGGCGGTAAAAACCATCGGCGAAAGATGGAAGGCATATCTTGCAACGACTCTAGTTGCAGAAGAATCAAAGTTGGTTGAAGAAATTAAACCATTGATGAAAAAAGCTGATACTGCTGTCGCATCCCTCTCTGAAATCCTTAAAAAACAGGATCTTGAAGCGTTATCCACGTTCACTGTCACTGAACTCTACCCGGTTATTGATCCCGTGTCGGGTAAGTTTAGTGATTTGGTTGACGTTCAACTCAAGGTTGCCAAGATAGAGTATGACAAGAGCGAACGGGCCTATATTCAGAGTAAAATAGTATCAATCTCTGCAATAGTGGTTGGTGTGCTGATGGCAGGAGTTTTTGGGTTCCTGATAGTCCGATCAATTGTCGCTCCACTTGCATTCGGGGTACATATTGCGAACAGACTGGCACGTGGCGACCTTTCCGTTGAGGTAACTGTCACCGGCACTGACGAGCCTGGCCAACTGTTGGCAGCCTTGAAGGTTATGGCCGAAAATATTCGAACGACAATAGCTCAAATCTCCAGTACCTCAACCCAGGTAGCGGCGGCTTCCGGGCAACTTCACGCCGCCGCTGAGCAAATTGCCACGGGGACCGAAGAAGTCGCATCGCAGTCAGCTGCAGTCGCAACTGCTGGCGAAGAGATGGCAGCGACATCCAGGGATATTGCCCGTAGTTGTCAGTTGGCTGCGGATGGTGCCCGGCTTGCTTCGAACTCAGCTCATAATGGTGCCGAAATAGTTGACAAAACGGTTACTGTCATGGGACAGATTGCAGCAAAAGTACAAGAGTCAGCCAGAACGGTAGAAAGTCTGGTTGAACGATCGGATCAGATTGGTGCGATTATCAGTACTATTGAAGATATTGCAGATCAGACGAATCTCCTTGCCCTTAATGCTGCAATTGAAGCGGCTCGTGCCGGAGAGCAGGGACGTGGCTTTGCTGTTGTTGCCGATGAAGTCCGGGCCCTGGCCGAACGTACCACCCGTGCCACAAAAGAGATCGGTGAAATGATAAAAGCGATCCAGCGTGAGACAAAAGGTGCGGTTGAGGCAATGGATCTTGGTGTTCAGCAGGTTACTGTTGGAACCAGCGAAGCTTCAAAATCAGGAATTGCGCTGCGTGATATCCTGGTACAGATAAATGATGTTGCAATGCAGGTAAATCAGATAGCTTCAGCCGCTGAAGAACTGACCGCAACAACCAGTGAAATATCGAGTAATATGCATCAGGTTACCGAAGTGGTTCAAAATAGTTCCCAGGGGGCGCAGGAAACAGCAACCGCCTCCGCACAGCTTAATGGCAATGCCGAAGAGCTTCATCGGATGGTTCGGCAGTTCAAGTTATAAGTGTCATCGAAGCAGGCGTTGTCCGTCAGTTTTTTGCACGAGGCCACGGTGCGCCCTCATCCGCCCTGACGGGCACCTTCTCCCAGAGGGAGAAGGAAAAAAACGCAACC
>CAIUSO010000161.1 GCA_903901875.1 uncultured Geobacteraceae bacterium
AGCGGGTGAGAATCCCGTCCCGGAAGGCAGGCCAGCCACCGGGTAGCAAGTCCTTGGAGGCTGTGTGGTAACATACAGTTTTAAGCGTAGGACAGCAAGCAGGCAGGCCGTAAACCGAAAGGCTGAAGGGATTGAGCCCCGTAAGTGACTCGTTGGGAAGGACGACGGCGTTGTAGATCCGGAAGTCAACACGAGCATTACCGAAACTGGCAAGGAGATGTTCGCTTCCTCGGGGTCGGAGACCATGGCATGTCTGACATTGTGATTATGCGGCAACCCGGGAGACTCTACGCCTTCTTCTCTGCAAGGGGAGTATGCCGGACAACCGAAAAGGGAGAAAGGCAAATGCGGCGTAGGGAGTCGGATGGCTCAGTAGTACCGGTGAAGGCGGGTAATTCCGCTGGAGGGAAGGGGGCCACACATGAGAGCGCGAAGTGAGGAAACACCGTCCGTACACGGAAACGGGGAAACGGTGGCAACGAAACTGCTTCGCATAGCGGAAAAGGCCCGTAAAGAGCCGCGCTTCAAGTTCACCAGTCTGTATCACCTGATGAACGAGGAACTATTACGGGAATGCTTTAGTCGGCTGAGAAAAGATGCAGCCGCCGGCATTGACGACGTGACCAAAGAAGAATATGCCGCAGAATTGGACAGCAATTTATCGAACCTGATAGATCGGCTGCACCGGATGGCATACAAACCGCAACCTGTCCGACGGGTGTACATACCCAAACCGGGCAGCACCAAACAACGCCCCTTGGGGATACCATGCCTTGAAGACAAACTTGTCCAGGCGGGACTGGTTCGGATACTGGAAGCAGTGTACGAGCAGGACCTCATAACCGATTCATATGGATTCCGTCCCAAAAGAAGCTGCCATGACGCACTCAGAGCATTGAGTGACAGCGTTGAAGGCAAACCTGTCAACCACATCGTGGAAGCCGACATCAAAGGCTTTTTCGACAACGTCAATCAGGAATGGCTGATGAAATTCCTGGAACATCGGATAGGTGACAAGAGAATCCAACGCATGGTGAAACGCTTCCTCAAGGCTGGGGTATATGAAGATGGCTCGATAACGGTCAAAGACGACGGGACACCGCAAGGCGGTGTCATCTCGCCGCTCTTGGCCAATATCTACCTCCACTACGCCCTTGATCTCTGGTTTGAAAAGGTAATCCGCCCCAAATGCACCGGTTTTGCCCGGATGATCCGGTATGCCGACGATTTTGTTGTCTGCTTCCAGTATGAACTGGACGCGGTGAAATTTCGCCGTGAACTGGGCAACCGACTGGGAAAATTCGGACTTGAAGTGGAACCGACGAAGACCAGAGTAGTGAAGTTTGGGAGATTTGCCGTACAGAACGCCAAGGCTAAAGGAGAGAGACCGGAAGCGTTCGACTTTCTGGGATTAACCCACTACTGCGGCACGAGAAGAGACGGCAAAGGATTTCGGATGAAACGGAAGACCGCCCGCAAGAAATTTACCACCAAGGTAAAAGCCTTCAAGAACTGGTTGAAGAAGGCCAGAACATTGAAGACAGCGGAACTCTGGGAAACTGCCAAAGCCAAGCTGAGAGGCCACTACGCCTACTATGGCGTAACGGACAACCTGCCCGGCATCAAGAGATTCGGTGCGGAAGTCGAAAAGCTCCTGATGAAATGGCTGAACAGGCGAGGCAAGAAAAATTGCCTCACACGGGAGAAATTCCAGAAGATGCTGGAGCGTTTTCCGTTACCGAAACCACGGATCAAGGTCAAGATGTTCCCTATTACCGTGAATTGATCATGTGAGGAGCCGTGTGCGTAAATAGCGCAAGCACGGTTCTGAGAGGGGCCTGGTGACAACTGAAATATTGGCGAGAACAGCGCGACATCATCTGCGAAATCAGGTGGCAACGTAAACGCTTAACTTGCTAATATTACGTAATAAACCGGTCTACTCGACCTATTTATATCATAAGACCCTTTCTGACCTTTTCAATCTGCACCAGCAACTCTTTATCACGCTCCAGTACCTGTGCAAATCTGCGACTAGTAGTTCGTTTCATAAATAGCATTACATATTAGGCCAGTTCCAGATCGAATTTCTTCCAACGGAATGGGACAGGTGCTTCATTGATTTCAGCAATTCCTTTGAGTATCCGCTCCTTCAATTCTTCCTTGGAAGTTACGCGGATGTGACGCAAGAATGAACGAGCCATTTTTGAAAAAGCGCACTCAACCAGATTCAGCCATGAGCCGTGCTTTGGCGTGTGGACGTACTCGAATCTCCCGGGACGTGTGGCCAGATATTTCATTGTTTCTTTTGAAATGTGCGCAGAATGGTTGTCCAATACCACCCGGATGATCGCCTCAGTCGGATAGTGTGAGTCAAGGCGTTTGAGCAGATCAATAAACTCACAACTGCGATGCCTTGGCTCAACGTTGGCAATGATCTCTCCAGTGTGCAAGTCGAGTGCGGCAATAATGGATAAAGTTCCGTGACGAACGTATTCATAATCCCTGGCAACTGAAGATTCTTTTCCGGGAACCGGCGGAAGGTCAGGAGCCGTCAGTCCAATTGCCTGTACACCAGGTTTTTCGTCAACGCTCACCGTATAAATAGGCGTTGGCCTGTTATCATTAGTTGCACCAGCCGGAAAAAGCGAAACATCTTGATAGACCATGAGCACCTCCCGCATCTTTTGTTCAAACTCGGGATCACGTTTTTCAAGATAATAGCGAATCCGATGAGGTTTTATGTCTTGCTCATTTAAAATACGCCAGACGGTAGCTTTGACAGCACTCGTTAAGCGGGGAAATCCAGCTTCCGCAGCATGCTTGGCCACATAGCGTGCAAGTGCTGATAGTGTCCATAACTCAGAAGCAAGCCCATGATCCTTGGGCTTTGTGCATGCCAAGTTGACAACCCATGCCTTGGCGTCATCTAAAATTTCTGGTTCCTTGGGACTATGGTACGTATCTTTAAGCCCAGCTTGGGCTCCGGCGGCAAGCGCCTTGTCAATGCATTTGTAAATAGCAGGCCTGCTGATTCCGACATGGCGCTTAATGCTGCTGATCTCAGTGCCATTGGCATAATGAAGCAGCACTTTGGCACGAACTACTTCTCGTGCTGGTGCCGTCATAGAGCCTGAAAGTTCGGTAAGTAATTTTCTGTTTTCATCAGAGAGTGCCAGTGGAGCCCGTAGTGTTTTTCGTGCCATGATCGCCTCCTCATTTGATTTGGCGCAATCATGGCAAAAATAGCATCATTTGTAAACTTATTTATGAATCGAACTACTAGCTACCATACTTTTGCAGATTCAAAACAAAAGGGTTACAGCTAATCACTGTAACCCATCGTTTTTACTGGCGGAGAGGTAGGGATTCGAACCCTAGGTACGTTGCCGTACACCTGATTTCGAGTCAGGCACCATCGACCACTCGGACACCTCTCCGCTCGAATGAACTGTATAACCTATTTTCCTGCGTATTTCAATACCGGTTTTTCATAAATGGCACATATGAGTGACGAATACGTTATTGACCTATGGTGCCGCCAGCGGCAGCGGTGCCGATTCCCTGGGTTATGGTGATCTGGGTGCCGTCGCTCTGCCCCTTTGTGTAGGCATCCGAATGTACATAACTTCGACGACTGCGCATGGTTCGGATGGCTCCCATTTCACTCATGGCCTGCTTGATCAGTTCGGCCTTGAGGGGTACCAGGGCTCCGGTGGTGACCGGTGTGCTGACTTTCTGCTCCCTGAGACGGGCCGTGATGGCTGCTACGGCACCCAGATAGTAGGATAGTCGTAACCGCTCCCGGTAGCGGGGGACGAGGTGGGCTCCCTGGTGCTGCTGCATGTAGGTGCTACAGAGCTTTTTGATGGTGGTGAGCAGGAAGGTGAAGGTGTAGGCGGCAATTTCCACATCTGCTCCAACGCCGATAAAGGTCATCTTACCGGTGGCCGGGTGGTGGATCGCCTGACAATCGAAGGCGGTTCCTACGCCACTGCTTAAGTGGCGAACCCATTTGGGGAGGGTTTTGGAGACGGTGGTTTCAACGCTGTCGGCCTTATCCGGCTTATGGGCCGTGTCAATATCGGCCATGGCAAGGTTGTATTCTGAAAGGAGACGCTGGGCGTGGCCGGCCGCCAGGGCGGCTTCGTGTTCATTTGAGGAGTTGGCCAGAGCCAGCAGCTTTTTAATTTTTTCGATGATTGCGCTATTGTCCATATGTGTCCTTGACAAAAGTTAAAAGATATTTGTATTGTCATATCATAACTGTGTCGCAAAATTTAGCACAAAAGGGGACGCATATGAAAAAAATAAGAACAGCGGTGGTGTTACTTGGCTTGTCTCTGCCGGTTTTGGCGCAGGCAACGGAGTTTCAGCCCATTGGAGCACTCGGTTTCGGCGGTGCCGGTGTGGCCCGAAATACCGGTGCCCTTACGGCGTATTGGAATCCGGCCGGTGGAGCGTTTAACGATACTCCCTTTGCCATGTATCTGGGAGTTGGTGCCGGGGTGAGGGCAAATAATGGCCTGGCAGAGAATGTGGACCGGCTTACCGATGTCAATTTTGATAGTATTAATAAATTTGACAGTGCCAACTCAAGCTCTGTTGGAGAGATGGTAAAGTTGCTGTCCACCCTTGAAGACACCCAGAAACGAAATGGTAATCTTTCATTAAGTGGCGAGACGTCAGTGGGTTTTTCCATCAAACACTTCTCGTTCGGTGCCTTTGGTAATATTGAAGGATACATTCAGCCGAATGTTGATACGACAAACATACTCCCCACGAATATCGGTGGTAGTGCTACCACCACCCAGGTCAAAGACCTCTATACCGCTGCGGTTAATACCTTGCCAATCCCGTCTACGAATACCGGCTACTTTAGCGATAGCCAGTTTTCTACTCTGGCTACCCTTTTCAGTACTGCGTCAGGTACTGGTTCAAATGCCATTTCTGTTGATCAGGCAAAGCAGCTTGTTAACGCAATTACCAGTTCCAGTCAGATGCAGGGAAGCGGTATTTCTGCAAGCAGTACTTATTCCACCTTGGTAAACCTTGCCACCAGTATGACCGCCGGTTCGTCTGCTCAGGCACTTGGTTCAACGTTTAACAAAAATAATTCGTATGTGACGACCAAATCCATTGAGTATGTTGAGGTGCCTTTTGCCTATGGCCACCCCTTTAATTTTGGTAAATACGGGAAACTTGGTATCGGTGCTGCTGCCAAAATTATTTCCGGCAATGTGTCCCAGAATGCCGTGCAGTTGGTAAACCGGCCAGGTGGTAGCGATATCAGTGCCAAGGATCTGATGAAAGATATTACCAAGAACAATCAGTCATCGGTTAATTTCGGGGTGGATCTTGGTGCAATGTACAAATATGACAAGTGGCTGACCCTTGGCGTGGTGGGTAAAAACCTGAACTCGCCAAAGTTTTCCGGTCCCGGCTATACCGTGCCGGCATACAATGCCAGTACCAATACGGTCGATCCCCTCGGTACGAAGATGCCGGGTGAAGATGTGACCCTGAAGCCCCAAGTGCGTGCCGGTGTTGCGGTGGAACCGTGGAAGTGGCTGACCCTTGCATCCGATATTGACCTTACCGACAACGAAGTGGTGGCTCCCGGCAGTCTTCCGGGAAGTTCCCGTGCTAATGCCAAGAGCCGTAACCTTGGCGGTGGTCTTGAAGTTCACCCCTATTCATGGCTGCGGGTCCGTGGTGGTGCCTATAAGAATCTTGCCGACTCCGATGTGGGGATGGTGGTTACCGGTGGTGTGACGCTGTTCCTGCTGGATATTGATGCTGCCATGGCGACCAAGACCTTTAAAGTCAGTGGTACCGATGTTCCCCAGGAGGCCAAGGTTCAGGTGGCCCTCAGCTTCGCCTTCTGATTCCACTCTTCTCTCTTAATGAAAACGGGGTCCGCTCTTTTGAGCGGGCCCCGTTTTCATTTCATCATTCTACATCAAATCCACCGGATCAATATCAACGGAAATACGCACATTGGCGTCCACCTTGGCCCTGCATCTCCAGAGTGCCAGCAACCGGTGGAGATCGTTCCGGTTCGGTGCCTTGAGGAGAATCTGACGGCGAAAACGGTTTCTCAGGCGGTAGATGGGGGCGGGGGCGGGGCCGAGTATTTCCACCCGTACCTTCAGCTCCCCCTTGAGACGCATCAGAAGCCGGGCTGCCGCTTCTGCCTGTTCGGTGACCCCCTGTTCCGACAGCCCGGAGATGGCGTAGGCTGCCAGATGGGAGAAGGGGGGGTAGCCTGCCTCCTGTCGGAACTCAAGCTCTTGCCGGTAAAAACCTGCCGCATCGTGGGTGGCGGCGGCCTTGATGGCGTACTGTTCTGTGTCAACTGCCTGGAGAATTACCTGGCCCGGAATGGTGCCCCGGCCGGCCCGTCCGATGACCTGGGAGAGCAGCTGGTAGGTTCGCTCGGCGGCCCGGAAATCGGGCATACCCAGGCTGGCCTCGGCGTTGACTACTCCCACCAGGGTGACCTCGGGGAAATCATGCCCCTTGGCGATCATCTGGGTACCGATGAGAATGTCGGCGCTGCCGTCATTCATCTTGGCCAGGAGCCGCCCGTGGCTCCCCTTGCCTGAGGTGGTATCACTGTCCATGCGGAGTAGTCGGGCCGTTGGCTGAAGGTCTTTCAACTGCTGCTCCAGCTTTTCTGTTCCAATGCCCAGCTCACTCAGGGTGGTGCCGTTGCATGAGGGACAGGTTCCGGGGGCGGGAACGGCGTAATCGCAATAGTGGCAGAGGCTTTCCCCCCGTTGGCGGTGGTAGGTAAGGGTGACCGAACAGTTGGGGCAGGTAAGGGGTTTGCCGCAGTCGTTGCAGACCAGAAAGGTGGCATAACCCCGCCGGTTCAGGAAGACGATGGACTGGCGGTGTTGTTCAAGGGTTTCGGCCAGTGCGGCGGCCAGGGGGGGGAGATGGCTTCGCTCCCCTTTCTCATCTCCACCAGCATGACCTGGGGCATGGGCCTCCCCTCAACCCGCTCCGGCAGCTCAAGGAGCTGCAGGCGTTGCTGATTGGCGGCATACAGGGTGGTGACGGCCGGTGTGGCCGAACCGAGGACCACGGCGGCCCGTTCCAGCCGCCCCCGTACCAGGGCCAGGTCACGTGCATTGTAGCGGAGCCCGTCCGACTGCTTGAAGGACGCTTCATGCTCTTCATCGACGATGATGATGCCGATGGAATCCAGGGGGGCAAAGATGGCGGAGCGGGCACCGATGACAATTCTGGCCAGTCCCCGGCGAATGCGGCGCCACTCGTCATATCGCTCGCCGTCGGAAAGGGCACTGTGGAGGATGGCGATACCGCCGCCAAAACGGGCCTGGAAACGGCCGGTCAACTGGGGGGTCAGGGCTATCTCGGGCACCAGCACCAGGGCGTTCATGCCGGCGGCAAGGGCGTGGGAAATGGCCTGCAGGTAGACTTCGGTCTTACCGCTGCCGGTGACGCCGTAGAGGAGGAACGGCGCAAACTCCTGCCGGTCAAGGCTGGCGGCGATGGTGTCGAGGGCCTGTTTCTGGTGAGTGTGCAGGGGGCGCGGTTCGTCACGGCGGACCACCTGTTTTTTAAAGGGATCCCGGTATATTTCCCGCTCTTTTTCCCGGACCAGCCCCAGTTCGGTCAACCGCTTGAGCTGGGACGTGCAGGTGCCGAAGCGCGAGCGGAGTTCGGGGGCGGAAATGTCGCCGTTTTCCTGTATGACCGTCAGGATCGCCAGTGCCTTTGCCCCCGGTTGCCGGGAGGTGGTCGTCCCGGCCACGGGAAGATAATATTTTTCCCGCAGGGGGGTCTTCCCGCCGGTCAGGGTTTCCGCTTCCCCACCGATCCCTTTGCGGGTCTGGATGTTAATGCCGGCTGGCAGGGCGGTACGGAGTACTTCCCCCAGGGGATGCTGGTAATAGTATGCCACCCAACGGTAGAATTCCAGTTCACGGGGTGTCCAGAGCGGTTCACTGTCCAGGATAGCCACGATCTCTTTCAGATGTGCCACGTCCGATGTTACCACGGGACCCAGGATGTAGCCGGTCAGTTTCCGGTTGCCAAAGGGGACCAGGGCACGGTGGCCGGTGATTGCCGACCCCTGCAACGGTTCCGGGACCAGGTAATGGAAGGTCCGGTCCAAGTAGAGCGGAATGGCAACTTCAATAATGGGGAGAGAAGGCGTCATGGGAAACGGTTCGGCAGAACAGGGGAAGGCATCTCCCGGCTACCAGTATTTCTTGGGGGGATCGGTGGTGCCGACTTTCCTGATTTCTGCATCGATTACCTTGAACATATCACCATATTCATTGGTCCAGGCATCCCCCTCATCAAGGGGGGACGGCACTTCACGGCGACCGAGAAAGACCTCTTCGTCGTCAATAAAGGCAAACCAGTCCAGTGCGCCGGTCATCCAGATGCGTGTGTCGAGTGCCACGATATGTACTCCTTTGGCTATGAAAGCCGCTGTTTAAAATCTTCATACCCGAAACTCCGCACCACCGTAAGCTCGGTACGCTCCGGTTCATAGGTGCAGATATGGGGATGCTGAATGCCGTTGAAAGTGGTCGTCTTGACCATGGTGTAGTGTGACATGTCAAGAAAAGCCAACCGGTCTCCCGGCGTGAGGGGGGCTTCAAATGACCAGTCACCAATGACATCTCCCGCCAGACAGGAAGGTCCGGCCAGTCGGTAGGTGTACGGTTTTTCCCCCGGATCGAATCCTCCCCCGATACCGGGCCGGTAGGGCATTTCCAGGATATCCGGCATGTGACAGGTGGCGGACACGTCCAGTATGGCGATATCCATGCCGTTGTTGACCACGTCCAGTACCTCGCTGACCAGGATGCCGGTACCGATGGCGATGGCTTCCCCCGGCTCCAGGTAAACCTCCAGATCGTATTTTTCCCGGAAGTAGATCACCAGCTCAACCAGGCCGTCCAGGTCATACCCCTCACGGGTAATATGGTGTCCTCCCCCCAGATTGAGCCATTTCATCCGGGGGAGAAATTCGCCAAATTTTTCTTCAAAGGCCCGTGCTGTCCGCTCCAGGGGCTCAAAGAGCTGTTCGCAGAGGGTGTGAAAATGGAGCCCTTCCACCCCCTCCAGAGAGCGTCCCTCAAATTCCCGTCGGGGGATGCCGAGGCGGGAGTTGGCGGCGCAGGGGTCGTACAGTTCGGTATGTCCTTCGGAGTGTTCCGGATTGACCCTGAGCCCTATGGAAACACTTCCGGAGTATGGTTTCCAGAGGGGGCGGAAACGCTCCAGCTGGCCAAAGGAGTTGAACACCAGATGATTGGAAATGGGCAGCAGAGTGGTAATATCGCTCTCTTTGAAGGCGGCGGCAAAGGAGTGTACCTCGCGGCCGAATTCCTTCCGCCCCAGCTCCGCCTCCCAGGGGGAACTGGCGCAGACCCCCTGGAGGGTCTTACTGATGAGCGGGAAGAGACTCCACATGGAAAAAGCCTTCATGGCCAGCAGAATTTTTGCGCCGCTCCGCTGCTGCACCTGATCCAGAATGGCCAGATTGTGGCGCAGTCGTCCCAGATCCACCACATAGGCGGGGGAGGGGGAAAGCTGAAGGATTTTCTCGATGTCAATGCCGGTCATGGTGGTTCCTGTCTGCTACAGCTCGGGCCACTGGCCGCCGTCAACCACCACGGTTGGTAATCCCATGGGGGAAAGCACTTCGAGAAACGGTTCCGGGTCGAACTGCTCCATATTATAGACCCCGGCACCGCGCCATTTGTTGGTCAGCATCATGATGGCACCGACCACGGCCGGTACGCCGGTGGTGTAGCTGATGGCCTGGGATTGTACTTCCCGGTAGCACGCTTCATGGTCACAGATGTTGTAGATGTAGACCTGCTTCCGCTGGCCATCCTTGAGGCCCCGGGCGATGACGCCGATGCAGGTTTTTCCCTTGGTCAGCGGTCCCAGGGAGCTGGGGTCGGGGAGAAGGGCCTTTAAGAACTGGATCGGCACGATCTTCTGGCCGTTGAACTCCACCTCGTCGATACGGGTCATGCCGACGTTCTGCAACACTTCCAGGTGTTTTAGATAGTTGTCGGAGAAGGTCATCCAGAACTGGGCTTTTTTGATGGTGGGGATATGTTTGACCAGGGATTCCATCTCCTCATGGTAGAGGCGATAGACGTTCATGGGGCCGATCCCTTCCGGAAAGTCAAACTGCCGCTTTGTGGAGAGGGGGGCCGACTCAACGAAGGTGTCGTTCTCCCAGTGCCGACAGGTGGCGGTCACTTCCCGGATATTGATCTCCGGATTGAAATTGGTTGCAAAGGGCTGGCCATGGCTGCCGGCATTGGCATCAATGATGTCTATTTCTTCCACCACATCAAGATATTTTTTTGCCGCCAGGGCGGTATAGACGTTGGTGACCCCCGGATCAAATCCGGAGCCGAGCAGTGCCATCAAGCCTTTTTCCTTGAAGCGCTCCTGATAGGCCCACTGCCAGGAGTACTCAAATTTTGCGGTGTCAAGGGGTTCGTAGTTTGCCGTATCCAGATAGTCAACACCGGTTTCCAGACAGGCATCCATGATGGTCAGATCCTGGTAGGGGAGTGCCACGTTGATCACCAGCCTGGGCTGAAGTTCTTTGATCAGGGCTACCAATTCGGGGACGTTGTCGGCGTCAACCCGTGCGGTGTTGATACTGTTGCCCAACTGGGCGGCAATGGCGTCGCATTTGGATTTGGTGCGGGACGCAAGGGTTATGTCGCTGAATATGTCGCGCCGCTGGGCGCATTTGTGGGTGACGACCTGGCCGACGCCGCCGGCTCCGATGATAAGAACTTTGCTCATAGATTTATTCCCCCAGATAAGTATAGCCCAACAATGTTCTGTCAAGCAGTTCGATGAAATGACTGCTCTCTTCAATGGAAATCTTCTTCATCACCACGCTTTTCTCCAGGTTATCCCGGACCCGTTTGAGGATCTCCGGACCTTTGTACTGGACGTACTTGAGGGTTTCCCAGGTGGCGTCGCCATTGATAACGGTATCAATCATATAGCCGGTTTTCTTGTTGAAGGTGATATGGACGGCGTTGGTGTCACCGAACAGATTATGCAGATCCCCCAGGATCTCCTGATAGGCACCGATCAGGAAGAAGCCGATGTAGTAATCCTCATCTTTACGAATCTTGTGGAGCGGCAGGTATTTGGCCCGCCCCTGTTCGCCGACAAAGCTGGTGATCTCACCGTCGGAATCACAGGTAATATCGGCAATTGATGCCATGACGTCGGGACGGTGGTTAAGCCGCTGTAACGGCACGATGGGGAAGAGCTGATCAATGGCCCAGGAGTCCGGAATAGACTGGAACAGTGAAAAATTGGCAAAGTAGGTCTGGCGCATGGAGAGCTGAAAGTTTTGCAGCTCTTCGGGGATCGGCTTGATTTTTTCAACGATGCTGTTGATTTTCTTGATGATCTTCGAGTAGAGCCATTCTGCGATGGCACGGTCATTGAGCGTCAGGTACCCCAGATTAAAGAGACTGACCGCCTCGTTGATCAACTGCAGGGTGTCGTGGTAATCCTCCCGCAGGGAGTAGCGGTCGATACTTTTGTAGATATCGGTGAGCTTCTTGACGGTGGGTGCCACCTTCTCCGACTGGCTCAGGATCTCCTCGAAATCGGGCATCAGATGTTGGGTGTTGGTGTTGAGTACGTTGGTCACCAGTACCGAATAGTGGGCAACCGTGGCCCGCCCCGATTCGGAGATAATGTTGGGACAGGCGACTCCGGCTTCATCGCAGATGTTCTTGATCTGATAGATGACGTCATTGGCATATTCTTCGATGGTGTAGTTGACACTGGAAAAATAGCTGGATTTGGAGCCGTCGTAATCAACACCCAGGCCACCGCCGATATCCAGATATTCAATGCCCACACCCAGTTTGCGCATTTCCGTGTAAACCCGGGCCACTTCAATGAGTGCGGTTTTGATTTTGTCGATCTTGGTAATCTGGCTGCCGATGTGGGAATGGAGTAATTTGACCGAGTCCAGCATCCCCTGCTCATTGAGCATGCTGATGGCGGCGATGATTTCCGACATTCGCAGACCGAACTTGGCGTCTTCTCCCCCCGAAGTGGCCCATTTTCCGGTCCCCTTGGAGGAAAGTTTGACCCTGATGCCCAGTTTGGGGGCGATGCCGGTCTTCTTGGAAATTTCGATGATTTTTTCCAGCTCAAACAGTTTTTCAACCACCAGAGTGATGTCGAAGCCGATTTTGGTGGCGTAGAGAACGGTTTCGATATATTCGGCGTCCTTGTATCCGTTGCAGATGATCGGCAGATTGTTGCCGCTGGAGATGGAAATGCCGGCCACCAGTTCCGGTTTTGAGCCGACCTCCAGGCCGATATTATAGCGTTTTCCGTAGCCGGCGATGGCTTCCACGACCTGGCGCTGCTGGTTGACCTTGATCGGATAGAATGTTTGATATTTTGCCGGATATTCATTTTCCTGGATGGCACTTTTGAATACCCGGTTGATGGAGGCGATGCGTCCCTGGAGTACGTCCATGAAACGGAGCAGGATCGGTGGTTTGATCTTGCGCTTGATGAGGTCGTCAACCAGCTCCCGCAGGTCAATGGAATGCTTGGAGTTTGACGATGGATGGACGCAGATGTTCCCCTTTTTATTGATGGAAAAAAGGTCCGCACCCCAGTTGTCGATATTATATATTTTGGCAGAATCAGCGATGCCCCATTTTTCCATTTCTGCTCCCCTGTTCCGGTTAGTCACATGTAAACAAACATCCTTATTTATTGCATACAAGGGGTAAAGTCAAATTTTTATTCGGTAGTACGTTGAATACGTCATCGAAGGAATGTCTGCCTTGACTTTGCCCGGTGGAATGATTACCTTCGGGTGAACATGTATTAGATGGCTTTTTGCAACCGATTATTCCCATTCAGGTGCCCCATGTCACGATATTCAGGCAGGAAACCGCTTACCCAGGAGATCTACACCCGTCACGTCAGTGAAATGCGCAATCTGCTGCATGCCCTGGAACTGCGGGATCTCTTTGAAGACAATGAAACCCGTCCCAAAATGGATATGTACGAAACCGGACAGGATGTGGTTATCGAGTTTGATCTGCCCGGTTGTGTCCTGGGGGATATTTCCCTGAAAATAACCGGCTTGACTCTGGTGCTTGAAGCGTGGAAACCGAGGGAAACGAACGAAGGGAAATTCATCTGTGTAGAACGGAGACACGGTCATTTTCACCATGCGGTACAGATTCCGGTCAACATTGATTTTGGCTCACTACGGGCCGAATATCGCCGGGGTGTGTTACGGGTGGTCTGCCCGAAAAGCGGAGAGCGTGTGGTGCCGATTAAGGAGATAGAGATTGATTGAGATAGAAAACGAAGTTGAACAGAATTCTGAAGAGTTGAAGATTCCGGACATATTACCCTTACTGCCAATACGGGACGTGGTGGTGTACCCTTTCATGATCATTCCGCTGTTTGTCGGGCGGGAAATGTCGGTGCAGGCGGTGGACAGTGCCTTGGCAGGTGACCGGATGATTCTGCTGGCAACCCAGCATGACGTGGGTGATGAGGACCCGCCGGCCGACAAGATCTACGAAGTTGGCACCGTTGCCATGATCATGCGCATGCTCAAGCTCCCCGATGGCAGGGTGAAAATCCTTGTGCAGGGATTGGCCAAGGCCCGTATCACCGAGTTTGTCTCCGATAAGCCATTCTACTTGGTGCGGGTTGAACGGCAGCACGATACGGTTCCGGTGCTGGAACCCCTGGAATCGGAGGCGTTGATTCGCACCGTGCGGGAACAGTTGACCAAGGTGATGGAGCTTGGCAAACAGGTTTCCCCCGAGGTGATGGTTATTCTGGAAAATATTCAGGATGCGGGGAGTATGGCCGATCTGATCTCCAGTAATCTGGGGCTGAAAGTTGCCGATGCCCAGGCCCTCCTTGAACTGAATGACCCCATTGCCCGCCTGACCAAGATAAATGAGTTTCTGAACCGGGAGGTGGAACTACTGAGCGTTCAGGCGAAAATCCAGAATGCCGCCCGGGAAGAGATGGGAAAGAGTCATAAGGAATATTATCTGCGGGAGCAGATGAAGGCGATCCAGAGCGAACTGGGGGATAATGAGGGGAAAGAGGAGCTTGCCGAAATCCGCACGGCCATCGAAACGGCCAAAATGCCGGAAGCGGTGAAGAAAGAGGCGCTGAAACAGCTGGGGCGGCTGGAAAACATGCATCCCGACGCCGGTGAAGCGAGCATTGTCAGAACCTATCTGGACTGGATGGTGGAACTCCCCTGGAGCAAGGCCACCCGGGACAGTCTGGATATCGTCAGGGCCAAGAAAATTCTCGACGATGATCATTTTTATCTGGATAAAATCAAGGAACGTATCCTGGAATTTTTGGCGGTACGCAAGCTGAAGAAAAAGATGAAGGGGCCGATCCTCTGCTTTGTCGGTCCTCCCGGCGTGGGGAAAACATCCCTCGGCAAGTCGATTGCCCGCGCCATGAACCGGAAATTCGTCCGTATCTCCCTGGGGGGGGTGCGTGATGAAGCGGAAATACGGGGCCATCGCCGTACCTATATCGGTGCCCTGCCGGGGCGTATTATTCAGGGGTTGAAACAGGCGGGGGCCAATAATCCGGTCTTCATGCTGGATGAGCTGGACAAGCTTGGCTATGACTACAAGGGAGATCCTTCGTCGGCACTGCTGGAAGTGCTTGATCCGGAACAGAATAATTCTTTTTCAGACCATTACATTAATCAGCCCTTTGACCTTTCCAATGTCATGTTCGTTGCCACCGCAAACCAGATAGACCCGATCCCCTCCGCATTGCGGGACCGGATGGAGGTAATCAATCTGGCCGGGTATACGGAAGAGGAAAAGCTTGAGATAGCCAAACGTTATCTGGTGCCGCGTCAGATCAAGGAGAACGGACTCAAGGCGAAACATATCAGTTTTGATGATGGCTCACTCAAAGAACTCATTACCAGCTACACCCGGGAAGCCGGTCTCCGTAATCTGGAACGGGAAATCGGCAAGGTTTGCCGCAAGGTGGCACGGAAGGTGGCCGAAGGGAATGGCACGCTGGTCAAGGTGACCGCCAAAACCCTCCATACCTATCTGGGGGCACCGAAGTTTGTCCGTGAGGAAGATCTGGAAAACAACGAAATCGGGGTGGTCAACGGCCTCGCCTGGACACCGGTGGGGGGGGAAATCCTCCATATCGAGGCGAGTCTCATGGCGGGTAAACCGGTTTTGACCCTGACCGGTCAGCTTGGTGACGTGATGAAGGAATCGGTGCAGGCTGCCCATTCCTATATCCGTGCCCATGGGGAAGCACTCCATCTGAAACCGGAACAGTTTCAGGAGAACGAAATACACGTCCATGTGCCTGCCGGGGCGATTCCGAAGGATGGTCCCTCGGCCGGTGTTGCCATGACGGTGGCGCTGGTTTCCATATTCTGCCGGATACCGGTGAAAAAGGACGTGGCCATGACCGGTGAGGTGACCTTGCGGGGTAAGGTATTGCCGATTGGCGGCCTGAAGGAAAAAATACTGGCGGCCGTTCGCTCCCATATGAAGCTGGTGATCATTCCGGAGCAGAACAAAAAGGACCTGGAGGATATTCCGCCGGAGATCCTCAAAAAAGTAAAAATTATTGCGGTATCCGAAGTTGAAGATGCCCTTGCCTTGGCCCTGGAGAGTTATCCTCCTTTACAGCCTCTGGCCGAAAAGAAAAAACCGGGGAAGGGGGAGGCTACTTTGGAAGTTCCCCCCATCAAAAAGCTCAGCCGTCCAACCGCTTCTGTCTGAGCGAAATTGATTCGAGGTGATTCATGTCTGAACATGTCATCTATGCCGCTTCCTGGTTGATCAATCCCGATGCCCCGCCCCTTGCCGGCGGGGCGTTGCTCGTTCGGGACGGAGTCATTGAGGAGGTCGGAACCCTGGCAACTCTGCGCCGTCACAGCTCTGCACCGGTATGCGAGTATCCGGGTTGCGCAGTGATCCCCGGCTTTGTCAACGCCCATACCCACCTTGAACTGACCCACTTTCCGGCCTGGCGGAGCCGCTCTGCCGTTGATTACCATCCCCGCCGCTTTTCCGACTGGATTGTCCAGCTGATTAAAATTTCCCGTGGCCTGACCGCCGCCGATTACCCTTCGTCGGTCCGGGAGGGGATTCGGATGTGTCTGGAAGCGGGTACCACCGCCATCGGCGAGATCGTCACCAACCCGCTCCATACTCCGTTGTACCATCACTCTCCTCTGGGGGGGCGGCTGTATCAGGAACTGCTTGGTCAGGATGAGGGGCTCTTTTCAGTCAAGCTTGCCGCAGCAGAGGCTGTCGCACTCCAGTGGGGGAGGAGCGAGTTCCTCCCCTCGGGGTTATCTCCCCATTCCCCCTACACCCTTGCCGAAGGACATCTCACCACCATTCGGGAACATGCCGCTTCCCATCAGCTCCCCCTTGCCATCCATCTTTCCGAATCACGGGTCGAGACAGATCTGATATTTGATGGCAGTGGGGAGCTGGCAGAGTTTTTCTATCCCTTTGTCGGATGGGAACGGTACCTGGGGAAGGGGGCCGGGTGCAGTTCCACCGAACTGCTGGACCGTCACGGTCTGCTGACCCGGTCTACCATGGCAATCCATTGCGTTCAGGTTACCGAAACGGACGTACAACTGCTCTCGTCACGGGGGTGTCATGTGGTGCTCTGTCCCCGGAGCAATGACATTCTCGATGTGGGGCGGGCTCCGGTGCGTCTGCTCAAGAAGTATTCCGTGCCGCTGGCACTGGGAACCGATTCCCTGGCCAGCAACAACTCACTTTCCCTGTGGGACGAACTCCGCTTTGCTCGGGAGGTGTATGCGGGGGAATTATCAGATGCCGATCTGTTTGCCATGGTCACGTGTGGCGGAGCGGAAGCACTGGGTATTGCCCTCCGCTGTGGAACGCTGGAAAGGGGAAAACGGGCAGATTTTCAGGTGATCGGCAACTGTTCCGGGGGGGAGGGGGAGCTGTTGAGTCGGGTGCTGGATGGGGGGGCGTTGCAGGAACTGTATCTCGGTGGGGTGAGGTATGGTGGCTAGGGGGGGACGCCTCCGTCTCTGTATGCTGCACACAAAGGGTGCACCTTTTTACCATATCCAGTTAATTTCCTTACAGACAAATGTAACGGAATATTGTATACTGGAAGAATTGAATCATAAACATAGATTCCTCTCCGTCAAGAGCAAACTTGGGGTAACCCAGGGACGCAAAACCACGAGTCCACCAGGTGGATAGTCGGGTCGCCAAAAAGAGGCTGCTGTATGGGCCCTTCTGTATGTGTTTATCTATGGAGGGTTTTTTATTGTTGTCGCGGAGAAGATTATTACCGGTGGGGCACCACAAAAAAGGGGATTGACGTGTCAACAAAATCTAATACTGCAGTACTTTCAACCTTGCTGGAACAGAACCGAACCGCAATTATTGAGGAGTGGAAACGGACGGTTATGGATTCGCTGGGGCATAAATATCCCGGCGTGTTAAGCATGGATGAGCTCCATCGCCATGCCGACATGAAGCTGAGTGCATTTTCAGCCTATTTCTCCACGTGTGGCGAGGCACTTGTCACTGTCACCAAAGAGAGTACCCTTGGCAGAATGGTCTATGAGTTGAGTACGGACCATGACATGCGAGGGATTAAGCCGGTGGACACGGCACTGTATCTGGTGGCCCTCAAGAAGGCTATTTCCCACCGGTTGGCACTCTTGCTTCCGAATTCCCAGGAGCAGCTTGTTGATTTACTTGAACCGTTGTTTGGTCTTATGGATCAACTGACACTTCTTTCCTTTGACGCATATTCCACGACACGGGAAAAAGTGATAGCACAGCAGAGCCAGTCCCTTATGGAGCTCTCCACGCCGGTGATCGTCCTCTGGAATAACGTGCTGTTACTGCCACTGGTTGGGGTGATCGATACCATTCGTGCCCGGCAGTTTACCGAGCGGATGCTGGAGGCCATTACCCGCCATGAGGGGATTGTTACCATCATCGACGTGACCGGTGTGCCGGTCTTTGATACGGGGGTGGCGCGTCATATCATGAAGGCGGTTGATGCGGCCCAACTGCTTGGTTCCAAAGTGGTGATGACCGGTATCAGCCCGGAGGGTGCCCAGACATTGACCAAGCTTGGTATCAGTTTTGCCAATGTTACCAGCCGGGTTTCACTCCGAGCCGGTGTTGCCGAGGCATTGAAGCTTGTCGGTCGCCGGATAGAACTGATCAATGGTGCCAACTGACCGATAACCGGGGCGGTGTCAGGAATCTCTTCCTAAAGGATCACAATGATGAGCTGGTTTGGCAACCTTTCCATTCGTAACAAACTGTTACTGACGTTTGCAACCATCATAATACTGTCGGTGTTCATGGGGCTTTTTTCCAATTATCAGATGAAAAAAGTTTTCCGGAGTGCAGACATGATTGCCGATGATAATCTGCCGAGTATTTCCGGGTTACTGGAACTTGACGAACAGTTGGCCGAAATTACCCGTCACTGGTTCGAACATATCCTGTCGACCAGTAGTGTGGACATGGAGAATGGCGAAAAAGATCTTGAACAACATGTTAAAACCTTTCGTCAACGACATAAAGCGTTGGTTAACGTCATGAATACGCCGGAGGAAAAACAGAAGTACGATGAGCTGACCGCCGTGTCCGACCACTGTTTCGATATACAAAAAAAGATTATCCTTCTTTCGAAAAGTGGTAAAAAATCGGAAGCGTTTCAGGTCTATCGCACGGAAGGAAAGTCGGACTGCGATCGTGCCGGGGAACTCATCGATAAGTTGGCAGCTATCAACAAACGGGAAGCGGTGGAACAGATAACCAAGGCCGAATCGACGTTTAATTATTCTTACCTGGCGAATTACCTTCTGATGGGTACCATTTTGATAACCAGCCTGTTCCTTGCTTTCGGTGCGGCACGCTCCATAACCGGTCCGGTTGCCCATGCCGTTGCCATGGCGCATCGAATTGCCAAGGGTGATTTCAACATACAGGTTGACTCGATCTCACAGGATGAGATTGGCGATCTGCTTGGGGTCATGGGTACAATGGCGAAAAGCCTTGATGCGCGGGACAGGATAATCAGCCAGCAGAGCGCGTCCATACTTGATCTTTCAACGCCGGTGATTCAGCTTACCGGCAACGTATTACTGCTCCCCCTGGTGGGGATTATTGATACCAGCCGTGCCCGGCAATTTACCGACCGGCTGTTACAGGCGATCGTGACCCATGAATCCTCTGTTGCCGTCATTGATGTTACCGGTGTTCCCTCCTTTGATACGGCCATTGCCCGCCATATCATGAACGCAATTGACGCAACCCAATTATTGGGGACCCATATTGTCATCACGGGTATCAGCCCGGAAGCGGCCACCACAATGACGGAGCTGGGGATTCGCTTCCAACACTCGACCTGTTGCGGAACCTTGCGAGCTGGAGTTGTCGAAGCACTGAAGCGTGTCGGGTGCCGTATCGAACGCAGTGAAGGAGCAGCATAGATGAAAGTTCCCATTATTCGACTGGGTAAAGTCCTGCTGGTATCCATCCAGGTTGATCTTACCGATGCGGCGGCATTGCAATTTCAGCAGGACCTGATCAACAGAATCAGCGAAACCGAGGCGTTGGGTGTGGCCATCGATATCACCTCCCTTGATGTGGTTGATTCCTATATGGCCCGTGTCATCAACGATACCGCCAGCATGGCCCGCCTCCTTGGTGCGGAGGTGGTTATCAGCGGAGTTCAGCCCTTTGTAGCCCTGGCATTGGTAGAGATGGGACGGGAGTTGATAAATGTTGATTGCGTGTTCAATCTGGAACAGGCACTGAAAAAGCTTGAGGTCACTATCGCAGCCAGAGGTGATAGGGGAATGGGCCGGGACAGCTATGAAGGGTAATGTTTTACAACATCTTGCCGTTGCAACGGCAACAGATATTGTACGGGCACGTTCCGTTGCGCGTCAGGAGGCGGCCCGTATCGGTTTTGGCCTGGCGGACCAGACCCGCCTGGCGACGGCCGTTTCGGAGCTGGCACGTAATGTTCTGAAATATGCGTCCGAGGGCTCCTGTCTGATCCATGAAGATTCCACCGCCACTGAAATGCGCCTGCATATCACCATGGAAGACCACGGCCCCGGAATTCCGGATGTTGCTGCTGCCATGAAGGATGGATACAGTACCGGTGGCGGTATGGGGGCGGGTCTTCCCGGTACCCGTCGTCTGGTGGACAAATTCGAGATAGAATCATTTCCGGGACTTACCCGCGTCACTATTTCCATGGTGAGAAAACGACAATGAGCAAAATAAATCTTTCTATTCGTACTGAGTCTGATATTTCCGAAGCGGTCCGTCAATCACGGGCCATGGCCGGACGACTGGGCTTTTCAACCACATCTGCCTATTACATAGCCACCGCTGCTTCGGAACTTGCCGCCAATCTCTGGATCCATGCCGGAGGGGGAGTGATTACCTTACAGCGACTTGACGGCAAGGGGGGGATGGAGCTTACGACGATCGATCATGGTCCCGGTATTGCTGATATTGACAGGGCACTGGAGGATGGCTTCAGCACGGCCAACGGCCTGGGGTGCGGCCTTCCCGGAGTGAAACGCCTGATGGATGAACTTGATATTGCGAGTTTTCCGGGGGTGCGGACGGAAATCAAGGCTCGCAAGTGGCTGTAGTGAATGTGGGCATTGCAACTCGCCCCCTGGCGGGACAGACCGTCTGTGGCGACGATGGTGCCTACTGGGTTGGCGATGAGCGAATTGTATTGACCCTGGCGGATGGTCTGGGGCACGGTCCGGAGGCGGCCCGAGCATCCCGGGCAGCCGTTGAAGCGATCGGATCCGGTCTCCATCTGGGCTGCGCAGAGCTGTTTACCCGCTGTGATGCCGCATTGCGCAGCACCCGGGGGGCGGCCCAGGTTGTGGCGATTATTGAACGGGCAAGCGGCAGGGGAACCATAGCTTCCGTGGGAAATATGCGAGTTCAGCTGTTGCACGATCATTCCCATAGCTGGTTTGCCAGTACCCGTGGTATTGTGGGGGCCGGGTACCAGAATCTGGACGTTCAGACCGTCGTGCTGGTTTCGGGAGATATTTTAATAGTGTACTCCGACGGTCTTGATGAACAGTCAGTACCGTATGGTTTCTGTTCCTCCCCCGATGTCCCTGCAGCCGGTCAAGCGCGGATGATACTCGATAGTATGGCACATGGACGCGACGATGCATCGGTGCTGGTGTATCATCATGGCTGATGGGATAGAGTGATGGGGCCTCTGAAAGAGAATACGGAGAAAGAATACTGCGACATTCTGCAACAGGTTGTTTTTGCCGAAAATCCTGACAGCAGGGAAATCCATCTGGCAGATGCCTTTGAACTTGGCCGTAATTCGGTCAGCCAGCTCATGATGCCCCCCGATGAACTGGTGTCAATTCACCATGCCGCCGTTTTACGCTTGTCCGAAGAGCATCCCGAACTTTCCCTGGGTGAAGTTGCCGGCCTGTTGACCCTACCGCTCATCGAAATCTCCATGTCCTACGGAATGTCTTTTCGGGAGCAGGTTGAACAGCGGTATCAGGCTATTGTCGACAAGCGTCTCCATCAGTCAAACAAGCTGGAGGCGGTGGGAACCCTGGCTGCCGGCATTTCCCATGACTTCAACAATATTCTCGGCAGTATTATCGGGTATGCCGAACTGATTGACGATGATCTGCCGGAGGGGTCTGCCGGGAAGAGAAATATCAAACACCTCTTGAACGCCAGCCTGCGGGCGCGGGATCTGGTGTCACGGATGTTGGCTTTTGCCCGGCAGGGGGAGAGTAGCTCGGTGATTGAGGTGGATGCCGTTGCTGAAATACGGGAGGCTCTTGCCCTCGTCAATGTGACGGAAAAAAATCTCACGATCTCACTCCATACGGGAATCGATCGGGGAACGGTCATGGCAAAGTCGGGACAGGTACAGCAAATTGTGATGAATTTGTGTATAAACGCCGCCGATGCCATGGACCAGAGTGGTGAAATCATCGTTTTTGTCGAACGGGCAACAGCGAAACAGTGCGGGTATAGCGGCGGTGACGTCGGTATCTGCGTAACGGTTTCGGATCGGGGCCACGGCATGACCCCCGAGATGCAGGAACGTATTTTTGATCCGTTCTTTACCACCAAGGAGCCGGGGAAGGGAACCGGACTCGGTCTTTCCATCGTTCATAGTCTGGTCGCCGAACTGGGGGGAGAGTTAACCGTCGAGAGCAGAGCGTCGGGGGACAACTGCGGGTCGGACTTCCGGTTCATTCTGCCAATAGCCGAACATGAAACAGAAGGATCCCGTTGCCGAAGGAGCTGTTCCCGATCGGTGACAAAACGTTGTACAGGGAGGTAACCTATGGCCCATATACTTGTTATTGATGATGATGCGTCTCTGCGTGACGTGGTTACCCAGATGCTGGAAAAAGATAACCACTACGTGGAAGGTGCCGCCAACGGTGAGGATGGGCTCCGGATGTTTCGGGACAATCAGCCGGATATTGTGATAACCGATATCATCATGCCGGGTGCAGAAGGTCTTGAGGTAATTACGAAAATGATTAAACAGGTGGAAGATCTCCCCATTGTGGCCATGTCAGGGGGGGGACGTCACTCAAGTTATACCGACAACCTCAAAATTGCCAAGGCCCTGGGGGCCCGGGCGGTGCTGCCGAAACCTTTTACTCGCACGGAGTTGTTTGAGGCAATTACTACCGCCATGGGGTAATTATCAGTTTTACCGTGAGCCATCTTTCGTACGACGCTCTTCTAAAAGCATATCAATCGCCAGCAGAAAAACCCCCACACAGATAAGCGAATCGGCCACATTGAAGGCCGGCCAGTGGTGTTGATACCAGTGGACATCCAGAAAATCGATCACCTCTCCCAGACGGAGCCGGTCAATGAGGTTGCCGACCGCCCCGGAAAAGATCAGTGCCAGGGATAACTGCCCCAGCTTCTGGTCATCACGGAGCTTCCGGTATGCCACCACAATGACGACCGAAGCGATGATTGATATGGCAATGAAAAAGGGGAGCCGCCACGAGGCTTCGGAAAGGAAGCTGAAGGCAGCCCCCCGGTTCCTGACGTAGGTGATGTGGAAAAAATGTTCGACAATCGGGATTGAGTCGAACAGTTTCATACTGTGATCAATGGCGTATTTGGTGATCTGGTCAACGATGATGCCGACGGTGGCCATGGCGATAAACTGGATGGTGCGAGGTTTCATTGGTTCGTTCCATGTGCCTGCCAGGGGCCCCTTACGGTGCCCCTGGCAGGTGGGTAATGTAATAAAAAATTGCAACGACGTGTTACACTACGGCAACCGTACATTTGGGGCAGATGGTCGGGTGGTCGGCATTACTCCCCAACTCTTCGCTGTAATACCAGCAGCGCTCACACTTGACGCCGGGGGCTGCGGTCACGCGGATCTTTAACCCCTCAACATTCTCCGATGCCCAGAATTCGCCGTCAAGTTCATCCACCAGCTCAGCCTTGGAGACAATGAAGATGCTGGTGAGCTCGGTCCGGTAGTTGTCAAGGAATGCTGCCAGTTCGGGAGGTGCGGCAATGGCAACGGCGGCATCAAGGGAGTGGCCGATGGTCTTGGCAACCCGTGCCAGTTCCAGGGCTTTGGATACATCGGAACGAACCTTGATGATCCGCTCCCAGCGACCGACCAGAACATCATCCTTCCACTGGGGACAGCGGGGAGGGAACTGGGCCAGATGGATGCTCTCCTCACGTTTTCCCGGCATGAACTGCCAGACCTCATCGGAGGTGAAGGAAAGCACCGGTGCCAGCAGCCGGACCAGGGAGTCCAGTATGTGGTACATGACCGTCTGGGCACTCAGGCGTTCCAGGGAGTCCTTTCTGCTCGTGTACATCCGGTCTTTAAGGATGTCCAGATAGAATGAACTCATTTCGGTGGTACAGAAGCCGTTGACCTCCTGATAGATGACATGGAATTCCAGGTTGTCATAGGCGGTCAGAACCCGCTCTTTCAATATTTCCAGTTGATGGAGTGCCCACCGGTCAATTTCCGGCATATCCGCCACCGCTACGGCCTGGGTCGCCGGGGAGAAGTCGCTGAGATTGCCCAGGATGTACCGACAGGTGTTGCGGATGCGGCGATAGGCTTCCGCCACCCGGGTCAGGATCTCCTGGGATATTCGGGTATCGTCCTGATAATCCATGGCGGCAACCCAGAGACGGAGCACGTCGGCACCGAATTTCTTGATGACGTCTTCGGGGGCGACCACATTGCCGACCGATTTACTCATTTTGCGCCCCTGTCCATCCAGCACGAAGCCGTGGGTCAGTACGCTTTTATAGGGGGCAACGCCACGGGTACCCACGCTTTCCAGCAGGGATGAGTGGAACCATCCCCGGTGTTGGTCGCTCCCTTCAAGGTAGAGGTCGGCCGGTGACGAGAGACCGGGGCGGGGTTCCAGCACGGCGGCGTGGGAAACGCCGGAATCGAACCAGACGTCCAGTATGTCGTTTTCCTTTTCAAAGGAGGCGGCTCCGCATTTCGGGCAGACCGAACCGGGTGGGAGCAACTGCTCGGCACTCCAGTCGAACCAGACATCGGAGCTCTCTTTTTTGAAGATTGTCGCCACATGGTCCATGATGGTCCCATCGGCAATATATTCACCGCAGGCGGTGCAGGAAAATGCGGTGATCGGCACGCCCCAGGAGCGTTGCCGCGATACGCACCAGTCGGGGCGGTTTTCAATCATGCCGTAGATCCGCTCCCGACCCCATTTGGGAATCCACTGGACCTTGTCGATGGCCTGCAGTGCCTTGTCCCGCAGTTCGTTGGCCTTCATGCTGATGAACCACTGCTCGGTGGCGCGGAAGATGATCGGCTTTTTGCACCGCCAGCAGTGGGGGTAGGAGTGGCTGATTTTCTCTGTTTTCAGCAGGGCGTCAACCTCGATCAACTTGTCGATGACGCTCTGGTTGGCGGCAAAGACCTGCTGCCCGGCGAAAAATTCAACGGTGGACAGATATTTTCCATGGTTGTCGACCGGATTGTAAATTTCCAACCCTTCCTTCAGGGCCAGTTCGTAGTCTTCCTGGCCATGGCCGGGGGCGGTATGAACACAGCCGGTACCGGCCTCCAGGGTGACATGCTCCCCGAGCAATATAATTGAATCCCGCTCGTAAAAGGGGTGCTTGCACCGTTTCCGCTCCAGTATGCCGGCGGTGAAGGTGGCAAGGACCTGACCGGTCAGGCCGACGGAGGCGAGGAACGAATCCTTGAGCCCTTCGGCCACGATCAGTACCCCTTTTTCGGTTTCTACGGCCACGTAATCAAACTCGGGATGGAGGGCAACGGCCAGGTTGGCCGGTATCGTCCAGGGGGTGGTGGTCCAGATAACCACCGACACATCCTTGCCGGCCAGCACCGGCAGCGCGGCGGAAATATCATCCTGGAGCCGGAAACGGACGAAGATGGAAGGGGAGGTGTGGTCGGCATATTCTACTTCGGCCTCCGCCAGGGCGGTAACGCACGATGAACACCAGTGGACCGGTTTCCGTCCCCGATAGAGACCGCCATTGTGGGCAAAACGGGCCAGTTCGGCCGCCGTGATCCCTTCATACTCATAGTTCATGGTGAGATAGGGGTTTTCCCAGTCGCCGAGGATGCCGAGTCGCTTGAACTCTTCCTTCTGGATGTCAACGAATTTGCTGGCATAGGTCCGGCATTCGCGGCGCATTTCCAGTTTACTGATCTGGTTTTTCCGTGAACCGAGATTTTTTTCAACCTGCAATTCGATGGGGAGTCCGTGGCAATCCCACCCCGGCACGTAGGGGGCGTGGAATCCTTCCATTCGCTTGATCTTCAGGACAATGTCCTTGAGTGTCTTGTTCAGGGCGTGGCCGATATGAATATGGCCGTTGGCATAGGGGGGGCCGTCATGGAGGACATAGAGCGGCTTCTCTTTGCCGCTTTCCTCCAGCTTGGCATACAGTCCGGTCTGCTCCCATTTTGCCAGCATTTCCGGTTCCCGCTGGTTCAGGTTCGCCTTCATGGCAAAATCGGTCTGGGGCAGGTTCAGGGTGTCTTTGTAATCCATGGCATGCACTCTCCGCAATTTTCATTATAACTGTACGAAAATACAGATATTATGCTGAAATGTCAAGTTTTAGGGTTGTTGCGTTGTTATCGACGAGAAAGTGTTGAGCTAGCAATAATAATTGCGGGTTAGGAATAGCAGCCTAAACACATACCTCCTCATTTCAGCAGTCCCTTCAACGTTTCTAAGCCGCGAATAGCATCCTTTAGCTCTTCAGAGAACACGCCCCGACAATCATCATGGCACAAGCGATTGAGAATGAAGGTGCGGTCAGTATCTATTTTTTCCAGAAGGTCTTTCAAATCACCGGCGCTTATCGACTTTGCTCTTCCAAGCATACCTGAGAGGTCAAGCTCCTCACCTTTTTTGTTTAGCCGATCTTTCGGGGAAAGGTATGATTTCAGAAAATTCTCACAGCCTTTGCGGAGTTGCAGGGCGCAACTGTCATATTCCTTCTCTTTGTAATACTTCTTTGCCCGATCAATTTCAGAGGTGCTTTTTATGACCTTTGCCGTTGGTATTGCCGCTTCATCATCCACATAAAACTCATACTTCTCCCACGTCATCTTGTTCTTGTAGATTTCAAACAGCTCCTTGTCATGGGTAAATAGGAAAATTTGAAAATCATTGAACTCCGTTTTCAGCACATCAAGTAGCTTCAGCCGGTTACTCATATCGAGGCTGATGAGTAGATCGTCAAGAACCAGAATCTTCAAGCAATCTTCTTTGAGTGTGCCAAGCATAGCCTTGATTGCGGCGAAATAGACCGAAACCGCCAAGGAGGTCAATCGGGCTTCATTGAGGAAAGCATGATAGTTGTCAATAACATTGTCTTTGAAATCAATCTCGATCTTTACCGTCTGATCCGGTCGGCCATCGGCGGCGGATTCCATTGCAAAGATGAAGCGTTCAATCTTGAAATCAGCATCGAAAAACCCTATGAGTTTATTGATCTCGCCAAGAAGAGGGCCGTTTACCAGCTCTTCCAGCTCCTTTATGTAGACCAGAAAATTCTTTATTTCAGAAAGCGTCCCGCTCTCCTTATGCGGAAAGTCTCTGAACATTTCCCGCAGCATGTCATAGACATTGATGTTGCCAGCCCCGGCAACTGTAGTGAAATGAACCTTGAGCAGTTTCTTGTAATCCAGCATCGGGACAAAGACCGACAATCCCTTGATGAAGTCAAAGCCTGCTGGCAACTCCGTCAGGTCAGGGTCTACGATCAGCTCTTTACCATTATTGAACCCGAACTCGATCTGTGGAACAGCGTTACCGCAAAAGATATTTTTTTCGTCGGCAATACGGTCAAACCTTTTACTGGTGAGATATTCAAGTGCTCGGTAGATGCTACTTTTGCCGCTGCCGTTTTCCCCATAGATAAGGATATTTGACCCATCAACAAGAAGCTCAAAATCTCCATGGAAGAATCTATAGTTCGACAGCTTGATGTGTTTGATCCGCACCGCTCCTTGCTCTGCCACGGGTTCGGCAATCGCTGCTTCCAGAATGTCTAGGCGTTCGTCACTCATTTCTTCATCGCTCCATGGATAATCTCGACCGGCTTCACGTTACGGCTATGTACCAGCCCGTGATAAATCCCCTTGTCCTTCAGGAAAAACTGACTCAGCTTCTGTACATATTCGGTCTTGAACTGGTCACTGTCATCAGCTTTGAACGGTTTAACCATCTTGGCGACCAGCTCATTGATGTAACAGTCGGCCTTCTTCATCTCTTCCTCAAAATAGAGGCCATAGGCCATTACGTTGATTACCCATTCAATGGTTGCAGCTTCACTTGTTAGCCCCTTTTCTTGTGCGAAGAGGGTGCAGTCTACGAGGCATTCGTAAGGAATTTGGGATGCGGCGGGAAGTTTAGGAATAGGGAGTTGTTCGACATAAATTTTGGACATCGAAAAATATCCACCGCGCATTTTTGAGACGATGGTGTCCAAATAAAATTTGGCAACGCTTGAGTTTAACAAGCCTAATAAATATTTGTTGTCTGACGGAATGAAAAAATTAGTTTTATCGAGTAGGATGTTTTCCCCTACTAGACAAAGCTGGTTGTCCAATGATGTTTCGGGCCATACTATCTTCTTTTTCGTAAATTCAGCAAAATATGCAATAGGATCCTGAACTTCAAACCACTTGTTACTTGTCTTCTTCCTGCATCCAGGTTCACCACTTTGTTCCAACTTCTTTCCGAAGGTTAAGAGATAGTCCTTTACAGCTGTGTAGCTATCAATATCCAGATTCAAGGCTGGCAAGGTGGCAATTATCCATAAATCCGCAAAATCAGTCTTGTAGCGTTTGATGTCACGCCCGCGCAGAATCGGTTTTATAATTTCGGCACTTTTGGGATCTTGCGCAATTAGTTCATCCTTCTTTTTGCCTTTGATGATAAAAGCTTCGTTCAAGCCAGTTAAAATGCCTCGATAAATGGAGATGTCCCACTTTTTGAGCTGTACTCCAACTTCCTCTATTCGTTTCTTTATTATGGTCTGCTCGCCACTAGCGATAACAAAGGAATCTTCACTGAATACAGGTTCATTCATTCCCTGCTTTTCAAGCATTACCGTGACTGAAGTATCTACTGCATAGGTTTTACTCATATCCCATGTTTTTGTTGGCAAATTTCCGGTGTTGTTAAACTGAACAAGAATATTGGTGTAGGTGGTTGCGTTCTCAAAAATTGGGGATTCGCCGAAATCAATCAACTGCCCGATGCTTCCATGTGAAAGGAAAAACTTACGCATGGCTTTGCCATATCCAGCCCGCATCCATTTGTTGGAGGTGATATAGGTCAACACTCCATTCTGAGCAAGCAAGTTGAAACCCCGCTCATAGAACAGGCAATAAACATCCCCTGTTTTTGCGTATGTATCGTACTTTTGCTCCTCCCAAAGTTTCTGCACGGGCTGACCGCTGAAGCTCTGAATCTGGATATAGGGCGGGTTACCAATGCAAATATCAAAGCCATCATCAACACCGAACATCCACGCTGGGCTAAAAAACGGTGCTGCTTTGCTGTCGTCAAAAGGATTCCAGCCAGTAATTCTGGCAGTAAACTCCATATCAATCAGCTTCTGTTTCACCAAATCCAAAGAAAGCTTCAATATCTCATCCTGAATTGCCAAGAAATTTTTCTTCAACTGCTGCTTGTCACCATGATTATGTGCTGAATCAAAATAGCTATGCCGTATCCGCTTTAACTCAGCCATCTTTTGTTCAAAATCACCCAGAAACAGCAGACCATGCTTCCTTTCGCACTGCTCGCGGAATGCCTTGTATCCCAAATCAATCAGTGAATCAGCACAAACAAACTTGAAATCCAGATTTGGGAGCGGTTGCACCTTGTCCGGTTCTTCATCTACAATCAGTGATAACCAGCAACGGAGGCGGGATAGCTCAATCGCCATCGGTTGAATGTCCACGCCATAGATGCAGTTTTCTATGGTTTCCAGTTTCAAATCATACGGCGACGCTTTCGGATTGAGCGCCTGCTTGAGTATAACGATCTTTTGCAGCATCCCCATCGGGAAAGCACCAGAACCAGCGGCGATGTCAATCGACTTCAAGCGATTCAGTTTTTCCAGCAACAACGCCGCCTGTGGCTTCTGTTTTTCCGACAGTTCGACGGTATGTACAAAGTCGGTGTATTCAGCCCCAAGATAGGCAATCAGGCTTTCTTCAACCATGTAATCAACAATTTCTCGGGGAGTATAAAACGAACCGGTCTTTTTCCGGGCAGACTCGCCAGTTTCCGGGTTCTGTTCGGCAAGTAGGTTTTCAAAAATCCGCCCGAGCATTTCCGGGTCAATGGCTATTTCGGCATTGGTCGCGGAGTTTTCATCAACTGTGAAGTTGTAACGCTCCATGGTATCGCCGAAGAATCCAGCAAACCAGTCATTAGGGATCAGTAGTTGGAAGTTACCCTGGCAATCGTCGGTTTGTGGCTCAAATAAACCACCGTTCAGAAAACGTAAACCGGCTATACTGTCGGGTAGTCCGCTCTTTCTGGCACTAAGTGGAGTGTTGAATACATCGAAAAAGAGCGGTTCCAGAAGTTCGTGATAGTAATTGACACAGTCCTTAACCGTGGTGCTGGAAAGGGCATTGCTCCCCACTATTCCTTTCTTTTTCAGGAACCAACAGAAGATGAGCCGACCAAGCAGGCGGACGGCAAACTGGGCGCGTTGTTCCGGCCTGGTCAAAATTCCTTTGCTGTTTGACAGCGATGTTATCAGAGAATCAAAAGCAGTCTTGATGTCACGGTAGAAGTTTTTGTTGACGATGGAAATATCAAAAGCCTGCCAGATGGCTTTCCACAACACGGAAGGTTCGCTGACGGTAAACATATCCCGCTGGGCAGGTACGGCGTTTACCCTGGCAACAGTATCCAGAATGAAGTCATAGGTTTTGTACCACTGACCTACTTCAAGGGTCAGGGTCTTGCAGACCGCCTTTTTACCTTCCCGTCCTGCCAGCACAACTTTGAGCATGGTCTGTGAAGGATTTCCGAAAAACCAGACGGTGTAACGCTCGGCCTCCAGACCGCCGACAAAACGGCGGGTGATCCGCTCAATCTGTGACTTGGGGAGTTTATCGTCATTCAACCGGACAAAGAGAAAGAGTAACTGGGAAACCGTCCCCTTTGGCCAACAGAGGGCGCGGATGTCGTGCTGCTGCGCCAGGGTGGGATGATCGGCAATAATGCGGAGCAGTTCACCACCGAAAAGCTGCTGTTGCTGAGGAGCGGGAAGAGAACTGTCCCAGTTGACCGGCTCGCTCATGCCAAAGGTGCGGATCAAAGATTCGCATAATGTGCGGTAATCAAGTTTTTTTGCCGGTTCGACATGCTGCTGTATCATCAAAGTACCTCTTGTTTATTTTGCGGCATAATACCCGAACCATATAACCGGATCAGGTGCATTATGCGGTTCAAGTTGTTTGACCAGGTGAACCGACTGGATAGCCAACGAGTCCAGAAAATCAATGGACACACGATTGTCATTGCGGCGAAGATAAGCACGCAGACGGTTATCAACTGCCAAATTTCGACCAGTGAGCAGGCTTTGCATACGGCGGATGTTGTCTTGTGAGTAGCGTTCAGCATTCTCTGACAAAAGCCGCAACAAGTCTGTCTTTGCCTGTACGATGGGATTTGAGCCACCACCTTTTTTTACACCAAGAAACTCCCCGAAGTCGCCGCCGTCCATGGTTTCCTGAACGGCCTTTTCAGATGTGAATAGTTCAGTGGCGTGCCGGATTAAGGTCTGCTTTTCGTCAAATCCTATGCGTTCCGTCTGACGTTCCTTGTCAAAAGACCGAAGACGGCGCAAGGCGGCAAGCTGGTTGTCCATGCGGCCAATCTTTGCGCCATCGTGGGTAAGGTAGTCAAATTCCCCTTCTCCGACATTGAACACCAGCACCTTATCTTTTTCGGCCATAGTAGGAATTGCACACCACTTATTGAAGTTCATGGCAAACAGGCGTTCCCGCTCTTCGTCAGACGCACCTCGCATGAAATCACGCAGGTCATTCTCGAATACTTCATCAAAGGCCAGGTCATTCTGCCGCTCCAGCTCTTCAGTTGCGTTTCGCTGCCTGCTGGTATCACCGGAATAAATATCTTCCATCAGTCCAAACTGACGGTCACTGATCTGTTCGCCAAGTACGCTGCTGTCGATCCCCACGCTGCCGCCGATAATCCGTATCTTCTCCTGTAGCTTCTTCATCAGCTTCAGAAATTTTTCAAGCTGGGCTTCAGGGCGGAAGTTATTGATAAGAACGTCATCAAAGGTCGAACCGAGACGGTTGATCCTGCCGTTACGCTGGATCATCTTGACCGGGTTCCAGTGCAGGTCATAGTTGATGATAACGCCGCAATCCTGAAGGTTCTGCCCTTCGCTCAGGACATCGGTGGAGAAGAGCAACCGCAGTTCCGGCTTGCCGTTCACCTTGCCGTCAACAACAACCTGTTTTTGAGCCACCGGAGAAAAGCGCCGGACATATTCCTGTTTGTACTCCCCGTTTTTACTTTTCAAAAAGGCGACCTGCTCGCGCTGCAAGCCAAGTTCCGCCAGAAATGAATCATCCATCTGTTGCCGCAGATAATCAATGGTAGTAGCAAAGTAAGAGAAAATCAAAACCTTGCTTCCTTTGAGACCACCGCTTAACAACTGTTTCAGAGTTTCCAGTTTGCTGTCCTGCTTGATTTCCGCCAGCACTTCACGAATCAGGGCGATAATATCTTTGTCCTGTTGGATGAAAGCCTGTATCCGATCTATCCGGTAATCATCATGACGAATTGAGGCGTAGGGCGTTTTTATGGAATATGAGGTGTCTCGTGCTTGTCGCTGCCGCTCCCTTTCGGTAAAACGTTCAATTTCACCATCAATCAGTTCCATGATGTCATCATCCGGTTGATCATCATGGCGGGTAAGAGCCTTCTGGATGATTTCCGGGCGGATAATGCG
>CAIUSO010000162.1 GCA_903901875.1 uncultured Geobacteraceae bacterium
CAGGCTTCGAACCTGGGTGTCGGCCGTTCGAATCGGTCCGGGCGTACCAATAACAACAATGACTTACAGTTTATGCTGTAGGTCATTGTTGTTTAAGTTATACTTCCTTGCCTCCTCACACAATTCAAGTACCAATTTTTTATTGAGGCGCACAATGAAAATTCTTTTCGTCATTCCGCACTACTTCGGAACCGGACCACAAGGATATGGCTCCACAAATGACTCACAGCGTGCGAAAAGGCTTGAGGCCCTCCGAGCGGTCATTGTGGCTCTTCATCAACATAGTGGCGCCCAGCAGTGCATGTTGACAGACCCTGCCCAAGCCCCCCGGCAGGCCAACCAGGCCATCTCAAACGACATCGATATAGTTCTCTGTACAACGGGAAACAACCATCTGCTGGATGAGCTGGATTTAGCCAAAGGCCGCTATGAACGATTCGTTGTTGACATTCCAAACCCTCTCTACCTTGGTTACTCGGCCTATGCGGTATTCAAACAGGCGTATGGGCATTATGACTGGTACTGTTATCTGGAAGATGACATCGTGATTTACGACCCGCTATTTTTCAGCAAATTGCAGTCGTTTTACCTGTCAGCAGCGAATAATTCATCCCTTCTTCAGCCAAATCGTTATGAGGTCAGCCCGGACTCGTGTAGTAAGATGTACATTGACAGCCATATGGCACCAGGGTTCGATGTGTTCCGCCTGCCAAACCATCGCCAAAGGATCGATATAAACTTCCTGGGTACTCCTCTCCGAATGGTGCCAGCAGAAAACCCCCATTCCGGTTGTTTTTTTCTCACGGAGGAACACTTGGGAGCTTTACTTGAAAAGCCGTGGTATGGAAATGATGCGGGATGTTTTGCGGGGCCCCTTGAAAGCGCAGCAACGTTTCCCATAACAACTGTTTTTCATGTTTTCAAACCGTCACAGGAATGTGCCGGTTTTTTAGAAGTACATCATTTTCACCGTCAGTGCGCCATATAAAGCGGTGGAGAGGAGCGCGAGGGCATAACAGGGACAAAAAAAAACCACTCAAAACTTTAGCAATTCCCGATAAAGCCGAAAAGTAATGATAAGCGCAGAAAGCGCCTCCGAACACTCGGAATAAATCAGAAAAGGAGCATTATCATGGCAATCTCGGACATTTCGCTCACCGCAGGTATGAGGAACAATCTCCTCGCACTGCAACAAACGTCATCCCAAGTCACTCAAACGCAAAATCGTTTGAGTAGCGGTAAAAAGGTCAATACCGCGCTCGACAATCCGACCAACTTTTTTGCCGCTCAAGCGGCCACCAATCGTGCAAGCGATCTGGCTGACCGTAAAGACGGCATGAGTGAAGCGGTACAGACCATCAAGAGTGCCGACAATGGCATCAGCGCGATTACTGCGCTGATTCAGTCTGCAAAAGGTCTTGCCAGTGCCGCCGCTGCAACCAACGACACGTTGTCCCAGGCAACCTACGAAACCCAGTTCAACACCATCGCCAGCCAGATCACCACACTGGCAAGTGACGCAGGCTATCGCGGCACCAATCTTCTGACTTCCGGTACACTTTCAATTGAATTCAGCCAGAAAACCGGTGATGCCAATCTGACCGTGAGCGGTTTCGGTGCCGATGCAACATCACTTGGTATTTCCTCGGCAGGCACCTGGACAGCCACCGGCAACGCTACCAGCACAAATGCTTTCATGGATACGGCACTGACCACCCTGCGTACCCAGTCTTCTTCACTGGCAAGTAACCTGACCACGATCACCACCCGTCAGACCTTCACTGACTCGATGATCAACACACTCCAGGTAGGATCGGACAATCTGACCCTGGCCGATATGAACCAGGAAGGTGCAAACATGCTGGCCCTCCAGACCCGTCAGTCTTTAGGGACCACCGCTCTGAGCCTCTCTTCTCAGGCTGCCCAGTCGGTACTTAAGCTCTTCTAGACTTCACGGTAACATCGTAATAACTGAAAATTGAAACATCATTTGGGGGAGAAGCCGACACGCGCTCTCCCCCTTCTTTCTCCTGCTCTAATCGTTATGCTTCAAACACCTGACTCATCACTAACCTCCGAAAAACGGCCAACAATGCAAGAAGAGAAAATATCGTCGACGATGAATGGTTGACGATAAACCCAAAAACTGATACACAGTACGGAAGGTTTGAGTTTTTGCTCCGTTTAACAGTGCCAAATAGACAAACATTGTCTGAAATAAAAAACACACCGCAATAGTTATGCGCTCGTAGCTCAGCTGGATAGAGCAACGGCCTTCTAAGCCGTAGGTCACAGGTTCGAATCCTGTCGGGCGTACCAATTTAATCAGCCACTTACATTGATTTGTCGGTGGCTGTTTTATTGATTTTTGGTGAAAATTGGTTCACTTTAATGCACCATATTTCTACTGAACCCGCAGACGCCAATATTATAAAATTAAATACGCAAATATATGGTATAGTACTCCTTAGATCGCCCTGTTACATAATTGTTACACATGTATACGTTGACATTTGGTATTGAATTAAAGTGATAGCTGTATCCTGTTTTTTGTAGACAGTCGCCATTAAAACTAATGGCACATGAAAGGAAGGAATCTGATGGCCGCTCAAATTCTTGTAGCAGAGAGCCAGTACAGCGGGAAGTATGTGCGCTTACATCCTTCTCAAACAACTCAGTTGTAGCTTCAGGTAAAGACCCGGTGAAAGCTATGAAGGCTGCTCAGAAACGTGGTTGCTCAAGTCCTGTCATTACTTTTGTGCCTGAAAAATCAGAGGTATTTGTTTACTAATGCCTATCACGGGGTACCCCTTTTCGATACTTGGAGCAGGGAACATTCCGAAACCTCTTCTCCCTATCAGCATAACCAACCCTTACACAGGGTTGTCCTTGTTCCAGTGGGCACTAATTGATACAGGTGCTGACGTATGCGCGGTACCGGCATGGATTGCTACAGCATTAGGGCATGCCGAGCCTAAAAACTCTGGACAGAATAGCTCACATGCCACCTTTAAAAATTGTTGACGGTGCAACCTGTGGTTTTTAGTTTTACTTCGCCTGCCGAAAGTTTCCTTCACCCGCTGTATTTTCTCAATAAATTTCAGTTTGCCGATGACCATGAACGCCAGTATGTGCGTAAGATTGCAAAACTGGCTCTCAACAACAAATGCCGTATCTACCTGTTAACAAATGAAGTTGACACCGTGTACGGATTTATTGCACTTTCCATTGCGAGCACTATTTCAATGCCGTGTGTTGTTGTAGACTACCTCATCACGTCTCTTCCATACCGCAACAGCATTACGCCGAACTCAACAATCGCAAGGTTTCTGAGCATCTCCTTGACGTTGTGCCAAGCCGGAATAATCTCGACCAGCATTATCTGTAACAACCAGAGTAACTGCATGACCGGCTTTGGTTAGACCGGTAGCCAATGCGATAAATGGTCTAATGTCTCCTTCACTGCCCCAAGCCTGTAGTCAAATTTTCATTTGTTTTCCTCCAAACGAATCTGCTCCTTTCCTTTGTCGGTAAGCATGATATTGATGAGTAAGCGGAAAGATCAACGCCTTCGCCCATATTCTTCTTTTTAAAGAGCAGCAAGCTCACTCGCAACGTCCCAGCAGCTCCTTCATTGAATGCCCGTACAATGGCTGGCAATGGCAGGTTTCCCCTCAACGCGGGCGATGTTATACAGCAGGGCACTATCTGCAGGCGGCAACTCCCTTGACAACAACCGGCGACAACATCTGTAAATTTATTCCGTAGCCGTCTAAAACTCACGTAGCCAGAATTTTATTTTTAATTACAAGTATTTCAAAAGCCAAGGAAGCCTTATACACAAGGTTCTCAAGCTCTTTCAGCCGCTTTTCGAGTATTTCTTTATCGGCATACACCATAACTACGGCAACAACCTTATTTTTCATACTCAGGGGCATGATCAGGTATGACTGATCCGGCGTGCCATGAAGGGATTCAATCAGTGGACGGTTACCCGTTCCTGTTGAAATTGGCCCCAAATGGAACTGGGACTGCGTAATGACAGAACAAAGTTCAGGCGACTCTTTGTACGCGATGGTAACCGCGTTAAAATGTGCAATATGTGTGTGGTTATGAACACCCTTCCACCCCACCAGCTCCGCCCCGCGCAGGATCATGATGGCCCCGCATAAAAATTCCAAGCCCAGATATTTGATAAATACATCGGCAACATCATTGCGATTTTGGGCCGCAACAAAATCGAGTGACAGTTGATCAATGCTGTAGCGGGCAATCACCGGCTTCGTTTCCGGCGGGTCGGACCAACTGGCAAACCCCTCAAACTGCTTTGAAAAATCAAATCCAAGCAATTCACCCGCACCCAACGGGGGCGTATCACTCGAATCATCCGGTGACAGATTCTTCGCACGCTGCTCGGGAAGAGCTGTTTGGGGAACGTTCGGTGAGGTGGCCGGGGGAGTATTTTTGGCACCGGCTCCCCAGAAGAGCTGTCCGGAAACCCGCGCATAGCGGGTATCCCGTTTCACCCCGTAATACCGCTCCAACGCAAATGAAATAAGCATATCGGGAGCGATATGGGGCATAATCATCAAGCCGGTCGCAAAGGCCAGTTCATCCGTCGCCTTATGATCCGTTGGATCGGCCATGGCAACATGGATACGCCTGTTGACGGCATTAAAAGGAACGATACGGTACTTTTCCGCCAGTACACGAGGTATATGTTTGATCACATCAGGGGGAATCGTGAGCAGTTGCTGCTTGCCGACACTGGGCACCCCGAGCTTGCTGCCAAGAGTACTGGCCAGAACCTCGTCATGTATGTATCCAAGCTCGATCAGGCAACTACCCAGCTTCGCACCAATAATTATCTGTAACTTGAGTGCCTCATCAAGCTGCTGAACAGTAATTATTTTCTCATTCACCAACAGGTGACCAAGCTTGAAAGACATAGGTATCTCACAGAGTGTATATCATCAGATTTTCACAGAGAGCAGCAAATCAAAGTACCGGTTTATAGGTGAGTGTTACCACACCACTCTCCAGCTCGTAGTAAGCCCCCACGACCCTCAGCATCCCACTTTCAATGGAATCGGTAATAAGGGGACTGGATTTTTTTATTTTTTCCGCAACCATGCGGGCGTTACCCTTTACCGATGAGCAGAGAAGATCACAGCTGTGGGACACCTGCCCCTTGGCCTTGGCTTTTTCAACCGCCGGCCTGATCGCCTCGACAACAGAATTCAGCTTTCCGCTGACCTCCCCCCCCTTAAGCGTTGCATCAACGGCCCCGCACCGTTCATGGCCAAGCACCATGATCAACTGAACGCCAAGGTGTTCAACAGCATATTCCATACTGCCAATGGCAATATCGTCAATGACATTTCCGGCACTCCGAATCACAAAAAGATCTCCGAGCCCTTCATCAAAGAGTATTTCCGGCGGGACGCGGGAATCAGAACAGCCAACAATGATGGCATAGGGGTGCTGCCCTTTGGCAACTTCAGCACGTCGCTGGGCGGTCCGGTGGATGGCCGAATTTTTGCCCGCCACATAGCGCCGGTTGCCCTCCATAAGGCGCCGAACCGCTTCTTCCGCATCCACCGCCCCCCCACCATGGGCGGACACGGGAGAGTGTTCTGCAGCGTGTACCGCCTTCTTTTTCCGTGCAGATTTCTTTTTCGGAGCCGAATCCCGACCATCACCAATTATTCGCTTTATGGTATCTTCCGTATCAAGCTGCTCAACTTCACGCAACGCAGCGGCAGAAGCTTTTTTCCCACCCCGTTTTCCTTTTTTACTGTTCTTGTCTTGAGCCGGTTCCGACGGAGTGGCGGAATGCTCCGCAGCCGCCCCCTCCGCCCCATGCTCCTTTGCCGGTTCAGTGGCTGATTCGTTTGCACCGGCATAAAACGTCGTTGAAGCAACGAATAAGATGGCCATTACAAGATATTTAAGAGTACTCACCGTTCACCTCCTGCATAATAGTAAAGAGTTTCTAACCGGAGTTCCTCGTGTAAGAGCTCACGGTATTTTAACAAATTGCAGAGAAGCCGAGTTCATGCAATAGCGGAGTCCGGTCGGCTGAGGACCATCGGGAAACAGATGTCCCAGATGGGCCTCACATCGAGCGCACTTTACTTCGACACGGCGCGCATAGTAGCTGTCATCTTCTGCCGTTACAATCGTATCTGTGGCGATGGGCCGCCAAAAACTGGGCCATCCGGTACCGGAATCATACTTCTGTTCGGAATGATACAGCTCGTTACCACAGCATACGCATCGATAGATACCCTGTTCATGGTTATCCCACGTTTCTCCGGTAAAAGCCGGTTCTGTGCCCTGTTGCCGAGTTACTGAATATTGGAGTGGAGTAAGGACAGCACGCCACTCATCTTCGGTACTTTTCACTATTTCATCCACGAATCCCCCCGCATATACCGTTCACTTCCTACCATTTCGATCACTGGCAGACGTCATTGAGCCCCTGATAGCCCCAAGGGTCTGCTGAACGATCGCCTCTAAATAGGGCATGAGTTGACGGATTGTTTCCATATCATTGTTTTTTGCGGATGTTTCAATGTCGGCACTCACGGAGCCAAGTGTCCTGGCACAAAGATTTGCGGCACACCCCTTCACGGTATGGGCCTGAAGACGGATAGCTTTCAGGTCCGTTCCCGCGACAAGCTCGGTCAACACCGAGACATTTTCCGGTAGTTCTTCAAAAGCACATTCCAATATGCTGACCGCAAAATCGTTATCCCCATCAAAATGTTCCAATAGCTCGTCGTAATTAAACAACGCCGTCGTATCAGACAAGGCATCTTCAGCTTCCTGCATTTCCTTATGCAGAATAACCGCTTCCAACGCCTCAACCAGCTTCTCTTTGCGAATGGGTTTTGTCAGGTATCCATCCATACCGGCGGCAAGGCAAAGCTCTCGGTCACCCTTCATGGCATTGGCCGTCATGGCTATAATTGAAACCTTTGGATTGAAGACCCGCGAACCGGCCTCCCGAATTGCCGCCGTGGCCTGAAATCCATCCATTTCCGGCATCATACAATCCATGAGGACAAGATCATAGTTGATTAACTGGAGAGCCCGTACCGCCTCAAGACCATTGGCCACCACATCAACCTTGTAGCCAAGCCGATGCAGTACGTTCTGGGCAACTTTCTGATTAATGATATTATCCTCTGCCAGCAGAATACGAATTTCCCGTTTGGGGGATTCGCTCACGTCCAGTCGGGTAACGATACCGGAAGAGGCGACCGCATCACCATTGGCTTTACCCAGAACAATTCCCAAACACTCATGGAGATGGGACTGGCGTACCGGCTTTGCCAGATAACCGGAAAAGCCGATTTCTTCGAGTATGGCAAGATCACTCCGCTGCCCGAGTGACGTCACCATGACCAACAGCGCTGAGCGAATCAATGGATCGGCCTTGATCCTGCGTCCCAATTCCATGCCATCCATACCGGGCATTTCCTGACTTATCAGTGCGATCCGGAATGGCGTGCCCTGCTCTACCGCCTCATGCAGCAGCAATAATCCGGTGGCTCCATCCCCCGCAGTTTCATAGCTGCACCCCCAGTTACTAAGCAGAGTAATCATCAGCATGCGGCTACTCGCATTGTCATCAACCACCAACACTTTGGTTCCGGTAATGTCGGCTACAATGGCCGTTTCAGCCGGGAATGAATCCGCGTTCCGCTTTTCAAAGCGGGCGGTAAACCAGAAAAGAGACCCTTCCCCCTCGTCACTTATGATACCAATCGTTCCACCCATCAATTCGGTCAGCTGCCGACAGATTGATAGCCCCAACCCGGTACCACCGTATTTACGGGTTGTGGACCCGTCGGCCTGGGTAAAGGGACTGAAAATAGCGGCCTGCCGTGAGGGAGAGATACCGATTCCGGTATCTTTGACCTCAAAACGAATGATCACATAATTGTCTTCTTCGGACGCGACCATGGCCGAGACGACAACCTCTCCTTGTTGGGTAAACTTGATGGAATTTCCCACGAGGTTGGTAATGACCTGCCGCAACCTCCCCGGATCCCCCGTCAGATGCTCCGGCACAGCCGGGTCAATACGACACACAAGCTCCAGTCCGGCATTGAATGCCCGCATGGACAACATTTCTACGGTATCCTCCACTGCCGTCCTCACATCAAAATCGAGGTATTCAAGTTCCAATTTACCCGCTTCAATCTTGGAAAAGTCGAGAATATCGTTAAGTAAGCCAAGTAACGACTCACCACTGTTCTGGATAATACTGGCGAACTGATGCTGCTCCGCATTTAGCCCCGTATCAAGGAGCAGACCGGTCATGCCGATCACACCATTGAGCGGAGTACGTATTTCATGGCTCATGGTGGCCAGAAACTGGCTTTTTGCTGCCGTGGCCTCCTTCGCGGTGACAAGAGCGGACTCAAGTTGCAGGTTCTTTAATTCCAGTTCATCGGAGAAGGCGATCAGCTTTGCCTCTGATTTTAGAATATCTGCCAGGAACTGCTGCCGCTGAAGAAGGTTTTTAACCCGGAGATTCAGCTCCAACGGATCATATGGTTTTGTGATGAAGTCTTCTGCACCAAGAGCCAGCGTACGAATTGCCGCCTTTTTGTTGCCAGAGGCAACAATAACCGGAATATGCTGAAATTCGGCGGAGAGCTGAAGCTGTGCCAGCATCTCGGCACCATCCATGACCGGCATTTCAAGATCCAGCAAAATCATACTGACATCGGGGTGGAGTGCCAACAGTCGAAGTCCCTCCTCTCCGTTTGCCGCGAGGAGATACTGTTCAAAAAAATCAGCCAGCAAAACCCGCAGCATTTCGCGGCTCATCTGCTCATCATCGACGATAAGTACCTTGGATGTTCTCATACCATTTTTCCCGTCTGTAGAGTGGAGAAAGCTTTATACTACTGAAACAAGGGTACTCTTCTTGAGTTCCCCTACCGCCCTACGGCAGTCACCTCATGCAATGATATGGCCATGCCTCGTAAAATCACTTAATCCCCTTGGCATTAAGAAACACGCCGTACTTTTTGTCTTCTACTTTGATATGCCCCATCAACCACTCTTTAAGGAAACTCAGGACACTCATAGAAAGCACCGCACCGGAAGCGGATTCCTGAAATTTTTTCTGGATATCCATTATTTTTTTCACAAACTCAGCATGGATAGCCTTATGCTTAACCAGATCCGGGTACCCGTTCAGCTGAAGCATCTGCTCCTCTTCTTTAAAATGAGTGGCGGTATAAGTAATCAAGGATTGAAGAATATTCCCCAGATTGGCACTTGCCTGTCCAGCCTTCATCGAGTCATGAAGCGAGTTTATGAGTTCTACTAATTTTTTGTGCTGGTCATCTGATTTTTTTACATTAACATTAAAGACCGGACTCCATTCAATGAGTGGCATGTAATTCTCCTTAAAATATGGTTAGTTGAAGTCAATATACGCACATCCCACCAGCACGTTTCACATTAAGTACATCATATTAAACGAGGTATACACATCTGGCTGAAGTATCGGTGACTATAGTGCAATTCTCAAGCTATTTTCAAGTATTATATCAATGCATACAATAGTCGGTCCCCAGCGGTTTTTCAAATCGCCATTATGTCCAGTTACCATTTGTGGTGCTACAAATGCCAACATCGGGAACATGTCAGGTTTTTACCGTTACGTTCATCTGTATAAACGGAGAGAATAATATTGACAAAAAAGTATTATTAATCAAGAATCAGTGTAGGATGGTGGCGGTAGAATAAAAAATAAAAAGGAGCCCCTTTGAAAAAGCTCGGCCGCAATGCAGGTTTCACCCTGATTGAGTTATTGATTGTTGTGGCAATAATTGGAATTTTGGCGTCAATTGCGATTCCGCAATTTTCAGCCTATCGTGCCAGAGGCTATAATACGGCATCACTCTCGGATATGAAAAACACCAAGACAGCTCTCGAAGGTTACTACATAGATTTTAATTATTATCCGCACTAACCGCTGTTCAAATAATCTTCAGCAAAGCAATATCTGCATACGAGACTCAGAAACGCTTTAGTTTCAGTGGTTTCGGTTTTATGCTTTATGACGCCGACTGAGTATTCAGTCGGCGTCATAATTTTTAAAGGGGAAAAGACCTCTTCACTGGTTACGGGCAGGAAACCGTCGGACACGTAATGCTTTTATCGCTTTGAAGTACTCCACGCACCTTGGTTGCAAAATCAGGCACCGAGAAAGGTTTCTGTATAAAAAAGAACCCCTCATCAATCACACCGTTCCGGGAAATGGTATCGGCGGTGTAGCCTGACATAAAGAGGCATTTAAGCTGAGGAAATTGGCTCTGCAGGTTATGGTAAAGGTCCTTGCCGTTCATTTCCGGCATGATCACGTCTGAAATAAGGAGGTTGATCTTTCCGGCATTTTCTTGAGCCAGTCGCAGTGCTTCACGTGGAGTGTTTGCTGAAAGCACCTGATATCCCAATTCGTTAAGGATTTTCGACGTCACATTGAGAATTGCACGTTCATCTTCCACCAGCAGGACTGTTTCCAGCCCCGTAGGAACCGGAATTGCAATGCCTTGTTTTTGTGGCTGCACAGCATTACCGACATGTTTCGGGAGAAATATTGTGAAGGTCGTACCAATTCCAGGCTCACTGAGAACGTCGATGTAACCATTATTCTGTTTGACAATGCCAAATATAGTGGCGAGACCGAGGCCAGTGCCTTTGCCCAACTCCTTTGTTGTGAAGAATGGTTCAAAAATGTGATCCATTGTTTCACGAGCAATCCCGCAACCATTGTCACTGACAGCAAGTAGTACGTACTCTCCCGGAAAAGCACCGGGATGATTTGTACAGTACTTTTCATCGAGATACGTGTTTTCTGTCGTGATTATTAGCGTGCCATTGTTAGTAATTGCATCACGGGCGTTGACACACAGGTTTGCCATAATCTGGTCGATTTGAGAGGGGTCAACCATAATCGGCCAGAGATGAGCCTCTGGACGCCAGTCGAGATTAATATCCTCACCAATGATCCGTCGTAGCATTTTGAGCAGTCCTGATACGATAGTATTAAGATCATGCACGGTGGGGGCTATAGTCTGCTTTCGAGCGAATGCCAGCAGTTGTCGAGTGAGATCGGAGGAACGCTGAGCTGCTTGACAGATTTCAGTCAAGTCGGAAAAAAGCTGATGAGACGGATCAATCTTCATCAAGGCCAATTCTGCATGGCCGAGGATGACACTCAGCATATTGTTGAAGTCATGGGCAACTCCACCTGCGAGCCGACCAACAGCTTCCATCTTTTGAGAATGTTGGAGCTGAATCTCGAGCTGTATCTTTTCTTCCTCGGCCCGTTTGCGATCCGTAATGTTTTCAGTTACTATGATGACTTCGCCATAGTTCGGCGAATAAATAATGAATGAGAACCAGCGATCAATCTCACGCAGGTAATGTTCCCATCGTGTCGGCACCATTGTAACAGCAACCCTCCCAAAGATTTCGAGAGATTCAGGGTTATTTTCGCAGTAACCAGGAATGACTTCGCTTATTTTGCGCCCCACGACGGATTCATTTATTCCGGTCACCACAGCAAAAGCGGGGTTTACGGATAAGTACAGCATATCAATCGGCATATCACCTTGAAAAATAATTCGCGTATGGACTACGCTGTTCAATATATTCATGAAGAGAGAGCCGTAGGTAGCCTCCTTTTCACGGAGAGCCTCTTCCGCCAACATAAGGTCAGTGATGTCGAGGATAATACCGTGCCAGAGAGTCCCACCATCGGGCATCCGCTCTGGTTGTGCCCGGGACTTTCGCCACCGAAGCCCTTGTCGAGGGAGAATGACCCTGAATACGCACTGAAACGTATGCAAGGTACGGGCTGATTCCTGTATGGATGAGACAACATTGGCGTAGTCATCCGGATGGAGCCGTGAGTATACAGGAGTAGCATCTTCCTGCACCTCCTCGGGCGTTACTTCATAAATATCAATCATGCCCGGGCTTGAATAGGGAAATGCCGAGCGTCCGTCTGCATATAACCGGAATTGGTAAATGACACCTGGCACCTGATTGGCAAGGGTAGCGAGCAGTTCCCGGTTTTCATCCAGTAGTTTCACCGACTGTTTATGTTCGTCAGTTTCCTGCTGCAGCTTAGTGATTGTTCTGGTTAGTTCATCAGATCGCTCTATGGTTTTATTTTTATAACTATCCAATTCGATAATTGTTTGTTGCAGTTCTTCGTTCTGCATATTCAATTCGATTTGATGAACCTGCAACTCGTGTAATAATTTTGAATTGCCGGCAGATGATGGCACCATTGGATTTGAAGTCCGGTTTGGTGTCAACTTTTCTTCGGCACTCTGGCGGAGATTCCTGGTAGAATTGGGCTGCACGGTTGACATAAATTACTCCCTTCAGATATTGCGCGGCAGGCAATGATTGCGGCTTACCGAAACGTGATACTCAAAAATCGCTCATTTTCATTTCCTCCGCTACAAATTCTCTTGTTTCAAGGAACACCTGTACCGGACAGTATCCATCAGCAGTTTTGTAGAATCTCACATCACGCAGAATTCGACGTAAGTTAATATCTGAGTTACCCCAGGTCAAGCGAAAGTTCCTGGCAGCGAAAAGTCACTTAGAAGCCTGGTTCCGAAAAGTTGGTATAAGCATATTTGGCACGAATTGAAGTATATCGGATAGTTAGTTCGATAATCTTCGGAAAGCCGATGCTTTTATGGCTGCATAAATGACGCTACCCGGCACTATTTCCAACTCTCTGGCAGCCGCAGCAACTATCTCTGAAATTAACTTTCCATCACCAATTTGCAATTCGACACCCAACTTTGAACCACTATCAAACAATCCGACTACGGTACATTTCAGTAGATTACGAGCACTAATCGCCTCAGGGTGTTTCTTGAAGAGGATAATATCCTTTGATGACAGTTCAAATAAGCCGTTTATTGAATCCTGATTTCCTGAGGATAGTAGCAGTTCATTGTCTTTCCAGTGATATGCACACATTCCGTCGCGCTTTGTCATCCCGGTTAATTCAAGCAGGTTAATATAGCCGACCGGCGTGTCTCCCATACGATTTCTGGCCAGCTGTTCACTAGAAGTCTGCTCAATCAGGGTACCGTTTTCAAAAAACAGCACAGTATCAGTCATGAGGCGCATTTCAACTATTGAGTGGGAGATAAAGAGATAGGGAATACCAAATTGTTCGCTGACACTCTTTAGATAGGGAATGATCTGGAATCGTAGGGAATCATCCAATGCTGATAGCGGTTCGTCCATGAGGAGAAGACGGGGATTCGCCATTATGGCCCGTCCCAGTGCCACCCGTTGTTTTTCACCGCCCGACAGATGGGTGATATTACGACTGAGAAGTCCATCCAGCTTAAGCACACAGACGAGTGTGGCGAAGTCAACAGTACGGTACTGTACCGGGCAGCGTGTATATCCGTACAACAGGTTGCGCTTGACATTCAGATGTGGAAACAGGCAGTGCTGCTGAAAAACCATTGCAATCCTTCGCTGTTCAGGGCGGAGGTTGATTCCTTTGGAACTACTGAAAAGATATTCACCATCCAGAATAATCTCACCACTGTCGGGTTTCAAAAGACCCACCACCATGCTTACCAACGATGATTTGCCACTGCCGGAGGCACCAAAAATTCCGATTCGCTCACCACTCACGGCAAAATTCGCAGAAATATTAAAAGCCACAAATCTCTTTTGCGCGGTTAGAGAAAGTTGCATATCAGCCCTTCCGCACCATTTTTTTTGCCATCACTTCATGGAAAAAGAGCACAACCAATGAGATCGAAACCGAAACAAGACAGAGTGACAGGGCCATCATTTCGCTGGTTGGTGAACTGGCATATTCGTAGATGGCCATTGGGATTGTCTGAGTAACACCGGGGATATTACCCGCCACGATAATGGTAGCACCGAATTCACCCAAACTGCGGGCGAACAGGAGTGATGATCCGGCCACCAATCCGGGAAGTGAAAGCGGCAGGATAACGGTTAGCAGGGTATCATGCCAGCGTGCTCCGAGAGTACGAGAGGCGTTGATTAATTGTGGATCAATTCCTTCCATACAGATTCTTATAGAACGTACTAATAAGGGGAAACCAACCACCGCCGAAGCGATCACTGCAGCCTTGAGTGTGAAGATTAACCGAATACCAGTATCATTGAGCAGAGAGCCTAACCAGCTTTTTTTGCCAAGCAGAATCAGGAGAAAATAGCCAATTACTACCGGCGGCAGGGTCAATGGCAGATTGACGATCACTTCCAGTAGCACTTTCCCACGGAATTTAACAAAAGTAATCAAGTAGGCAACGGTAAAACCAAACGGTAGTGATAACAGTGTCGCAGCAATTGCAACCTGAATCGAAAGCCGGATAGCATCATAATCTGAAGGGGCCAGGTGTGTCATCGAATGCCTGATATCAGTAATGTACAGCTAAGGAGGCTGGCAACAATAACATGAACATCTAGCATCTCATCTTCCGGCCATCTTTGACAGCAGCTCAATCACAACATCCTCAACGTAGACCATACTCCCCCCTCGTAATCAGCGTGATGAAAATCCATATTTTGTCAACACTGCCTTTGCATCATCACTATGCAGATAGGCAAAGAAAGCTGAAGCAGCCTTATTCTTCGTTCCATTGACTGTCAAGGACATGGGGTACGTGACCCTTGGGTACAAATTCTGAGGGACAGAGAAGAGTATTTTTGCCTGTTTCGCTTGAAGGGCATCGGTCCTATAGACAAAAGCACCATCAACCTCGCCTCTTTCTGCATACATCAGGCATTCACGAACATCCTTTGCCATGACCAGTTTCTTTTCAAGTTGTTTGTCAAGCCCCGCTTTCTTAAAGGCTTCCATGGCATATTCTCCGGCAGGTACGCTCTTGGGGCTGCCGATGGCAATTCTCTCCAGTTTGATGATATCCTGCATTGTTGCCGCCTTGCCCGGTGTGCCGGCAAACACCAAGGTGTTGTAAGTGAAAACTCCAATACTGGCAGCATCTGCCAGTTTCTTGTTTTTAAGATAATCCATCCACTCCACGTTGGCGGAGATGAATACGTCTGACGGAGCACCATTTTCAATCTGTTTAACCAGTGCACCAGACGCGCCATAATTTTTTACGAACTTCACGCTCGGATTCCTCCTGGCAAAACTATCGGATAATTCGTTAATGACCTCTTTGAGGCTGGCTGCAATAGACAAATTTACATCACCGGCAAAAACCGGGGTGGCTAGCAGAAGCAGGCATAATACAATTGGAACCATTTTGAATGCGTTTTTCATGTAATGAACCTCCTAAGTAAGCTGACTGTATCAATAAACGACTCCAGCCCACCGATAATCACGGAACTTGCTTTGATAATTGCGTATGCTTTAAGGCACGCCAAATATACTACGAGACTGCCCCAGTGTAAAGGTGGGCATAACCAGATATAATCTAAATAGTTCCAAGCATCACATGCAATCGTTCATGTAATGATTTCATATCATCCTTTATTGGGATCGAAGCACCAATTCCCTTTAGCCAGAATCGATCAAAAACAGTATTCCCCTTTGTAGTTATTTCAAATTCTGTAGGAAACATCGAAGAGAAACTGAAGGCCCTCAATATACCATGTAGGAAGCCCATGCAGTCCTCCCCCGTGGCTTCTACATAGAAGCTGCCCCCATGTTTTGATGTATACTCTGCCCGAAAATCTGATAGCTTGATAGGAACCGTAGCAAGAGGAATTTCAAAATCACAGAGAACTGTTTCCGGGCTGAAGCCAGCCAGTTTGCTTAAAGTCTCTTGTCCCGTTTCAATTTCTAAGCTGGCATTCCAGTAGAGTGAACCGTTCTTGCGAGCAGTTCCACCAATGATATTAATTTCATTGCGCAACAGGAATGATGAAAGCTTACCAAGCCACCCCGTTCTCAGACTTCCGTTTAATGTCAAGATAGTGGTTCCAGAAAGCGAAGGAGTCAGGTGCCAATTTATCGAGTGTAGAGTCGGCCATGAAAAGCTCGGTGGTTGATTTGCCAGTTCTATTACTGTCATTAGTTACGCTCTTCGACGGTACCCAATTCTCGCACCAGGTCCATTACCGTATTCTGAGTTGTCGTTGACTTGCCGATGCCGCCCTTTCCGTAAATAGCAATCTGTCTCATCTGCTCTCCTTTGAAACCGATGAAATATGTTACCGGCTCATACTCTTAATTGACCTTGTGAATAGCGCACAACATTATGCGTTGCTGGTGACGTCGTTGGGCCGGCGACCGCCATGGTCCCGGCTGTGTGCTGCAACATGCCATGAGATAACTCATCCGTTGATTTCATGGCTTGCAGACAGGCAAGCTCTCAGTCTACACTATTGCCAGTGGAAGCGCCTTTTGATGACGCCAGAATGCGTTTTCGCATCACCGCCAAACGATGTATACCTGTTTACATAATACGTGCCAATAATTCATATAATGCAACAGATTGTTAATACAAGTTATTTTACAAACACATCTGGCCGTTGCGATATTTCATAAGCTATATTACGGTGCACTCTGTCTAATTTTATTGCATACAAACGTTGCACAAAATAAGCATCCAATAGCTTAAAACGGTTAGCTTGATCGGCGAAGAACGCTGGAAGGTTGCACTTATCGAGTCAGAGTTCAAGAAGCTGATGTTCGATGTAATGGGGGGTTAATATAAACGTAACTGTTACGTGACTGCCGTAAACAGGGATATTATGTATTGCTTGTATTTTTGAGCCTGCCCAATGCAGATATGGCTGTTGCCCGTGTTGCAGCACGGGTGGTGCAAGGTGGGCATAATGTCCCGGAGACCGATATACGCCGGAGATTTGTTTCCGGCATTTCAAACTTCAATGTAACCGACCAGAAAAAAAGTAAAGAAAGCCGTGCAGAACTGACGCAGTAATTTCAAACGGTGAAGCGTTCTTCGCCGACCAGCAATCAAAGTGGGAAAGCAACCACTCGAACCAACACTAATACGATGCAACATACTGTAATCAAGGGGTTAAAGCATACTAGACGTGTACCAGAGCAGTTTTTTTCTAAACAACAAAAAAGCTAAGTGACTGAAATCACTTAGCTTTTTTGTTGTTTAATGGTGCCGAAGGCGAGATTTGGGACTCGAACACACGTAGCACTATAAGTTAATGAAATTATTGAGTTTAGATTTTTGATATTATGCTCGAAAGCGCCTATTTTTGTGCGTTGGTTGTGCGTAAATTGTACGTAGCCAGATCCTACCTCAGTTCGAGTCTCATGTACAGTCTTTCGGTGAACGGCATCAGTTCTCTAATAAAAGGATCAACTCTAGTTTACAGTGGGCTTTAGCGTTACGTTTAAGGAAGCTCGAAAAATATTTCCGTTGGCCTCGATGAGAGCGCCAGAATCCACCAAACTCCCTCTTTTCAGCTCAGAGAGCTTACTCGCGTGCCTTTAAAGATTCCTATTTAAATCACCTCCGAGGTGACTATACATTCTTATCATCTGCCTGCAATCACGTTAATACCTGGCTTTAAATCATCCTCGTCAATATAACCAACAGCACCTGGAGTTGACATCACAAATCTAATAATTTCCGTAGCACCAGAAAATTCCATAGGTGGTATGCCCTTACCAATATAGCGACGTACCGTCCAATATGCCGTGTATTTGTCCTCGTCCTGTTTCAGGAACTCACGTAAAAACCGTGAACGAACATTGGCACCAGACTTAAAGGCAATTGGCGTGACATCAATGCCAGATACGGAGACAAATTTACCGGTATAAATTTTTTGAACGGTTACCATACTCATCTTTGGAACATTATTATTGCCTATTACAACAATATCACCCGCATAAGAACTGACAGAAGCCAAGAGCACTGTCATCAATACAATTATCATTGATTTCATGACAGTCTCCTTAAAATACAAAGTTATAGGAAAGGGAAAAAACATTGATCACCTTATGCCCTGTCTCTCCACCAGAGGGAGCGTCAACAAAGCTTGATACATCGCCTGTCTGAGTACGCGCCCATTCAGCTTTGACTTTACTGGTTGGGGAAACTCGATAGGAAGTTCCAATCGCCAACGTAAACTGATCGTAAGCGGCAATAGCATCAGCACCCGCACGTTGTGATGCGTTAATGAGTGCAGCATTGGGAATAGCATTGGGTACAGACGAATTATTCGCCTTATTGTATAAATTAAGAGTTCCGTCCAAAGATTTTATCCATGCTACACTAGCATAAGGTGTCCATGCCTCGATTGGTCTGAGAACGGCAAGATATGCACTTTGAGAACTTGAAGAAATGTCTGTATTAGATATTTTTCGTAATACATATTCACCCGTTACACGAAAATCGAATCCAACGCCAACATCTGCACCAAGCGAGTAAGCCATGGCGTGAATTTCATTAGTACTGGGTACTCCAGAACCAGGTAGCTGATTAGACACCTGATAATATCCAACTCCTGGCATAACATCAACGAACGGATAGGTTTCAGGGACAGATACACCATCAGTTGATCGCAAATTAGCTTTGAAGACACATGCCCGATAGATATCATCACCACGATGCAGATTTAATGCAAGCCCTCCACCAGTCATTCTGGAAGTTCCAAAAGTTGCTCCAGCTGGCATACCTAAGGAAGGCATTCCCTCACGAAGAAAATATCGGTAATCGGTTTTTGCTGTTCCAAAGAAACCGTCCAAAACCCACTCATTGGATTCAGTATTCCATGTTTTACTCACTATGATTCCGTCAGCATCATTTGTCTGTGATGTCGTGTATACTTCTGCAGGCAGTCTGGCAAAATCATAGGTTGTCCCGACATCCACCGTTTCACTTTTTAAATAAAGTGGTATTCGTAACCTGCCAGCACGAACAAGCCAATCGTTAGTGGGACGCCAAGACAGAAAAGCCCACGAAAGTGTAGGGTCTACTCCAGTATCATTACTCATTGATGGTGCTATCTTACCTTGAACAGTCAGGCTAAACTCATTGTTCAACTTGACATCCACTTGTGCTCCCATCACTGAATCTCGGTAAAAAGTCCCGTGCTTGTTAACATAGCGTTGGTAATTAAAATCCTGATCAGACACTGTGTACCCTACTGTGCCAAAACCTGAAAGAGAGACATCAGCCGCTATTGCTGTTACAGCTGTCAAACAAGAAACAGCTGTAAATGTCCACACAATAATTTTCTTCATTGATTCACCTTTGATATATTTAATAATCAACCAATTAAAGATCCGTCCACATTGCAGCACTACGCAAAAGATCACTTTGAGCGTTATTAAAGGCATCGACTATTTCTGGATCAAAATGTGTTCTGCTTCCCTCATTTATAATGGCAAAAGCCTTTTCATGAGACATTGCCGCTTTGTATGGTCGCTTAGATATAAGTGCATCGAACACGTCTACTACTGCCATAATGCGGGCTGACAAGGAAATAAGCTCACCATTCAAACCATCCGGATATCCCGAACCATCCCATTTTTCGTGGTGACTACGGGCAATATCCATAGCCAATATAAGAAAGTTACCACGATCTCCCATATAACCACCAGCGGTACGCAACATTTCGTAACCACGTACTGAATGGGATTTCATAACTTCAAATTCTTCCGGTGTATGTCTCCCCGGTTTAAGAAGAATATGATCGGGTATGGCAATCTTACCAATATCGTGCAGAGCTGATGATTTTGCAAGAAGCTCAATATATTGAGAGGTCAGGAGGTTGGCATATTTGGGCAATAAAGCTAATTGTCCCGCCAGAATGCTCACATATTCCTGAGTACGGCGTATATGGTTGCCAGTACACTCATCTCTGAACTCAGCAAGTGAGACCATTACCATTATTGAAGCTTCTTGTAAATTATTAACCTCAGACAGGCGACTTTCTACTTCCTTTTTTAACCATACATTCTGATCTTGGAGAAAATCCTGCCAGGACTTGACCTGCAAATGAATTTTTATACGAGCCAGAACAATTGGGGGACTTATGGGTTTATGGATAAAATCTACCGCTCCCATTAATAAGCACTTTTCTTCATCTTCCACACTATTTTGAGCGGTAAGAAATATAATTGGTACACGTTCCGTGTGTGGGTCTGATTTCAAACGACGGCAAACCTCATGACCATCCATTTCCGGCATCATAACATCAAGCAAAATAAGATCCGGAAGAGCAGAGGCTACTAACTCCAATGCACGTGCACCACTATTGGCAACTCTAATATCGTATTGTTCAACCAGTAAATTAGCCATCAGACTCAAATTGGCTGGCGTATCGTCAACTACCAGAATTGAAGCTTTGCCTTGCATTTTCATGATTCCTCATTCCGCTCATTTGAAACATGTATCGCTGCACGATCCGATAGAGTTTTTGCCTCAACAAAATCGAAGTTATCAAGAGCTTTTGATATGCTGTTAATTGCCTTATCCGAGAATATTCCTCTGAGGTCGGACTTGCCTGTTGTCCATAAGTCAGTAGCTTTAAAGTTTCCTTCATGAAGTTGACTCTCAAATTCGCCAAACCATAGAGGCAGGGTGCCGCCACCAGTTCTTACCTTTTCATCTCCAATAATCACATTTTCCTGCTTTTCTGGTAAATGGTGAACTATTGAAGCGATAAAAGGATCAAACCTTGCTTTCATATCTAAAAGGCTTTCCTGCCAGTTTTCCTGTCGTTGCCTCAAATTACCAACCAGTAATTCTGCCTGTTGATGCAACACATTCGCTCCCATACTTCCCAATAAACCTTTCACCGTGTGGGCAAGCCGTTCGGCATCCGTCCACCGCTCTTCTGAAACTGCCAGTTCTATTTGAGTGGGAAAATCCGCATAATCCGATACAAATTTATGTAACATCCATTGATAAAGTTCCGGTTTATTGCCGGCACGACGCAAGCCCTCTACAGCGTCTAAATCTACTACTTGTGACAAATCTGCAAGAGTTTTGGTTAATTGCGTTTCTACTGATAACCCTACTTCTTCAGTATCAGGAACCACATGAAGAAGTTCAGTTACATAAAAACGTGCCAACACAGAGTATAGCTCATCTGGCTCGATAGGTTTACCGATATGTCCCTGCATCCCCAATAATTTACAGCGTTCTTGCTCTTCCTCCATTACGTGAGCCGACATAGCTACAATTGGTAATTCATGGAAACGATTGTCGGCACGTATGCGTCGTGTTGCTTCATAACCGTCCATTACCGGCATTTGCAAGTCCATTAAAACCAAGTCATAACAGCCTGTAGAAGGGGCATTTAACATTTCAAGTGCCTTCTGTCCGTGAGTTGCAACATCAACCATGACATTTTTTAACTCAAGTAGTTCAACTGCGAGTTGCTGATTAATAGGATTATCTTCTACCAACAATACACGCATTCCTCCAAGTCTTATGATTGGGGATGTCAAATCGTCCTCTATATCAGTTTCCGACACTACGCCCGGCAGTTTCCGTAGCAGATTGCGAAGCATTTCCGGTAATACAGGCTTGGTAAGGAAATATTTGCAAATTGAAGCTTTTTGGGCGGTCTCACGTATTGAATCAGAATCATATGCCGTCACCACCGCTATTACAGGAGGATACTCCAATTCTGCCTGCCGTATGCCGTTGAGTAGTTGCTCACCATCCCACCCTGCCATTACCCAGTCCAACATTACCAGGTTGTATGGCTTTCCTACCGTCTCAGCAAATTGAATCATACGCAACGCTTGAACACCACTCTCTGATTCATCAACGCCATTAGGCAAAAGCTTAACGCCAACATTCATTGCGTCAAGCAGGCTACACAGTACCTGTCGAGCCTCAGGTTGATCATCTACTACCAGCACCCTGATTTCTTCTTGACCAACAAAAGCAACAGCCTGTTCACAAACAGATTTATCTATAATAAAACGTGCGTTAAAGTTGAAACAAGAACCTACACCAATTGTACTTTTCACCCATACCTTGCCACTCATTAGCTCAATCAGTTTTTTGGTGATAGACAATCCTAAACCGGTGCCCCCATATTTGCGGGTAGTTGAACCGTCCGCTTGGGTAAATTCCTGAAACAGGTTATTTACCTGTTCGGGAGTCATACCAATTCCCGTATCTTCAATTGAAAAACACAATGTTATTTCATCCTCATTTTGTGACTCAATGTGGATGGTAAGCTTGACATAACCCACGTGAGTAAATTTAACGGCATTTGAAAGCAGGTTGGTAATTATCTGCCCGAGGCGTAAGCCATCCCCAATTAGTGTATTATATTTATCCAGCAAAAGTGGTTCAAACATATCTAAAAGCAACTCAATTTCTTTATGAAGGACATGCTCTTGTAACATATTGAGAGAATTGGCAACAACATCCTCTAATCTAAAACTTTCCTGTTCAAGTTCAAGTTTCCCTGCTTCAACCTTCGAAAAATCAAGAATGTCGTTTATTATGCCGAGCAAGGACTTTGCCGCATTATGTACTTTGTTAATGTAGTCCTGTTGACGTGACGTTAATTCCGTTTTGAGTACAAGATATGACATGCCAATGATTGCATTCATTGGAGTACGTATTTCGTGGCTCATATTTGCCAAAAACATTGATTTTGCTTTGGTTGCATCTTCAACTTTATGATTAGCTGCTATAAGTTCATCTTGTATTTGTTGTCGCAACAGGATGTCTTTTTCAATAGATTCTGCCATATTGTCTAATGTAGAACCCAACGTAATCAGCTCAACAACCCCCTCTGAGTTGTCTGATTTTATTGTTACGCCAAGAGTTGTTTCCGGATTATCGTATTTACAGCGAAATCCGACACGAGCGGAATAGTCACCGTTTGCCAAATGGCTTGCTGCTATTGATAGCATCTCAATTGGCTTTAAAACTCTACGACGAATCACCTGAAACGCAGCCAGCACCATCACAAATGTGAATAATACGCTTCCAAAAGTCACAAATATCCAGCGTTCCAAATCATTTGCAGCATTTTTCACTGCACTATTAGTACGTTTATCCACTAAAGTGATGAGATCAATAACAGATATTGAGAGGTCTGCTTTTAGTTCGTTATATTTTTGGCTGTGAACCAATTCACTTGCAAAATCCAGATTTGGCTTGCCATCCGAGACAAAATCCTTTTTTATCGGATCGTAAAGCCCTTGAGTGGCAGCAAAGGCAATTTGCTCAATTTGTTTCATTGACTCAGTTTCAGCAAATACGGTGTTAAGTGCTTTTATTTCTTCATTACTGAACTTCAGTGACCGCATTCGATCAACGAGTGAATGCCGTTCGCCGTTTTGTGGAATACGATAGGGAATTTTACCTGCAACCGCCATATCCCAATATGCACCTGAAATATAGTTCTCCGGTTGAGGCTTTTCTCCTTGGCGAATTGCCAAAATATCGTAATAATACGTCAGATAATTTGTTTGTCCCGTACTGGTGTACGCCCGTACAAGTTGTGTAAGTTGCTCCGTCTCTTGCCTCAAGTCGTTAGCCAACAACATTGCACGCTGTCGGTGCTCCTGCACAATTGTTACGTTATTATAAGCTTGCTGGATTTTAAGTATGGAGACAGCGTTTGCACTCAACGCAAGAATCACGGCCAACGAGAAAAATATGGAGAATTGTCTAAGTTTCACTGTTTCGTTTATAACCAATTGAAGAGAGTTTATAGATCCTGTGACAAATTATGAAAACGTCAATTCAACATGACAGCATGAATCCGATACAATCTACTTTGTGTATACACTTGAATCAAGCATTATCTGTATACGCGAAAGGGATCTTCTTAGAAGGGAAAGTGACGCGAGTGATATTACCTTTTGCTACCACGGCTTGATATTTGAAATAACATCATCAAATTCAAGTTTTTCGACAACATCACGAAGTGTGCTTAGATGGTACCCCTTCCCGTACCTGCCATACGTTATTCCAGTCGTTGAGTGCCCAAGAATCGCCGCTGTCAGTTCTTCAGGGACAAGCTGCTTCATCAAATGGTCACTGACGGTATGACGAAAACTGTGGAAATCTTTTCCCTTGTTGTTAAGTTTAATCTTTTGCCGAAATCTGACAAACCAATTCGATGCTGTATGCGAATGGCGGCCTCTAAAAAATGGAAGTTCCGGAAATAGCCTCTCATTTTTAACCTTATCCCTGAACTTCAATATTCCGAGCCCGAGCAATTTTGAGTGTATCGGCACGTCTCGTCGACTTGCAGTATTCTTTGTCGATTTATCATCGGTGTCATCGAGAATTCGAATAATCCATATGTTGTCTTTCTTCAAGATATCATCTTTGTGCAACTGGCAGATTTCGTTAAGCCTCATGCCGGTATATAGACCGATCACCGGTAACCAGAACATGTATGAATGCTTGAATTTGCGCTGCGTAAAAAGCTCATTCGAAAACATCATTTTCAGTTCTTCGACAGAGAACGCATTTCTTTGCTGACGTGGCGGCGTATTCACACGCACAGTGAGACCTTGAAAGTGGTTCTTTTCTACCAAACCTACTTTTTGCATCCATTTAAAGAATCCAGACACCTTGACCATATGGAGATTGATCGTCTTTTCTGACAGAGTTGCGGTATGCTTCATTTTCAAAATAGCTGTAATGGACTTGCCACGATATTTCGGATCTTTCGATCGATGGGTAGGTAGATGCTTCAGCGTTTGCAAGAATAACATGGCATCATCATACGTTACCTCATCAACATTTTTGTCGCCGATTACCTCCGTCAAAAGCTTAAAAAGCAGGCGTTGATCTTTAAAATACTGCGCTTTACCAGATTGTGTGGCAAGCTTCTCAGCTTCGTATTTCTCAACAGCTTCAGAAATAACAGGACTTGACGAGAAATATGGCACTGATTTCGGCAATATAGCCGAAATGATGGGCAAATTAGTATTAAATGGAGGTGGCGGGTTTAACACATCCGAGATTGCAATAGCTTGGGCTGTTTGGCAATTGGGGGTTTGCCCCACTGACTGCATTATGCCGAGAAGCAGATTAACAGTATTTGTGTAAGGAAGGTTAGCTACGGTAGGTCCCCTGAGAACTTCAAAAATTTCATGGGCTCTCAGAGCATATTTTGCTGCGAGTTTCTTTGCCACACGAAGATCATTGGTATTCAAGGTTTTTTTCAGTTCATTTTTTTTAAAATGGATACGAAGGTCGTGCGGGATTTTTAGTCGAAAGTAATATCCGTGAGGCGTAGATAATAGATAACTAGGCATGTGATGGGCCTTCTCAGGTCGATGAGAATCAAGTCAACTTGTGAAGGGCACAAAGAATAGATACTGCCCCAAGATGCATTACGTAACATCTGAGCAGGTGCGGCGTGACAAATGAACCTTGACTTCACCATAGTGTCATAATCTGATGATGTTACCTAGCGAGCCTATGCCGTAACGTATCGAATGTACACGTTTTTTGTCGGACAGTGTAAAATCTGCAACACATGAGAGAGGGAGGAAATACTCGAGAGTGTTTACTTGTTTCTTGGTGTTTGAATTTGCCGAACAATGGCAACGCTGCTCGATCAGCGTAACCAGCTGAAATCAATTTCTATTGTTGGTTTTCACACAAGCACTGCGGGTTCGAAGATAACACTCGGCACCACAAAAACGCGCGTAACCATCTAATTTTACAGAATCGAAAGTGTACTAAAAGTGTACTAGTGTCATTTTTACCTCAATAATTAAAAAGCTAAGTGACTGAAATCACTTAGCTTTTTTTGTTGATTTATGGTGCCGAAGGCGAGACTCGAAC
>CAIUSO010000163.1 GCA_903901875.1 uncultured Geobacteraceae bacterium
TAAGCTACTGACGGTTGTCAAGACAGAAAAATGAAGAATTTAAGTTTGGTCAAGCCCAGTTGAATGCATCTTGTTCTTTGAAAGATCAGCCAATTCAAGTAGTCCTGTGAAGTATACCTCAGCCGGAGTTTTCATGTCCAGCGAGTGATGAGGCCGTTCATTGTTGTAGTAATCGAAATAAGTCTTGATTCCGATTTTTGCTTCCTGAACCGTTTCGTACTCTTTCAGATAGACTTCCTCGTACTTCAGTGATCGCCAGAGTCGTTCGACAAAGATGTTGTCAATTGCTCTGCCTTTGCCGTCCATGCTGATAAGGATACCGGCGGCTGCCAAAACTTTCGTATGACGCGGGCTCGTGAATTGTGACCCCTGATCGCTATTGAATATTTCTGGCTTCCCTCTGAGCAATGCTCGTTCCAGAGCCTCGACACAGAAGTCAGCTTCCAGAGTGATACTGATGCCAAAATCAATGACGTATCGGCTGAACCAGTCAATGATTGCAACCAGATAGACGAAGCCACCTTTGAGCCTGACATAGGTTATATCGACACTCCAGACCTGATTGACTCGTACTATTGGTACGTTGCGCAAAAGGTATGGATATATTTTGTGACCCGGAGCGCGGCGGCTCAAGTTGGGGCCAGGGTAGATGGCCATCAGGCCCATCAATCGCAGCAGATGCCGAGTACGCCGTGTTCCTACATGCGGGTAACCTTGCTTCTTGAGCCAGTCCGTCAGTTTGATAACACCAAGGAATGGATGCCGGGTGTACTCTTCATCCAGCAATCGCATCAGGGTCAGGTTCTCTGCTGACACAGGAACCGGCTGATAATACAGGCTGGAATGACTCAATCCCAACAGACGGCACTGCCTGACAACACTGATTTTGGGATGCTTGGTATCTATCAGCAGGCGCTTTTCAGTGGCGCTACAGACCAGATTTTTTTTTGAGCCAGTCAAGTTCAACCTTGAGTTGGCCTATCTGGCGATACAGTTCCTCTTTGAGTATTTCGTCAGCTTTTAAGGACTTGGCTTTCTTGTTGTCAAAAGCCGCTACCAACTGATCCTGTGCCTGGCGCTTCCAGGTCGTGATCTGATTTGGATGCACTTTGTAGAGGGAAGCCAGTTCGGTGACGGTCTGGTCTCCCCGGATTGCAGCTAAAGCGACCTTCGCTTTGAATTCGGACGTTCGTTTTGTTCTCATGCTTGCCATCATAATTGCCTCCGCGATTATGGGCAAACCAAACTTAACTACCTGTCCGAAAAACCGTAAGCATTATAACATCAAGTTTTTAATAAAAGGGTGCGGTGCCGCCATAGCAACTTCTTCAATGGCCACGGAGTTGGTCATAGGCAGACATATTGACGTCGTAGCTACAATCAATGACCAGATGATAGCATTAGCTCTGGATGGTCTGCCTGAAGAAAAAATGCACTGTTCGAACATGGCGGCTTCAGCTCTGCAGGCTGCCGTAAAACAGTACCGGTCTACTGTAGTGGGCGAGACTCCGCCAATAGGATGAAAACAGAAATATAAACGATAACCGATTGCATTACGTGCCCACCAAATATCATCATGATAAGAGCTTGGTGGTCTGAAGCTAAAGAATATTTTAAGCAGATTGTGAACCATATTACTGTGATTGATTTGAAAGGAATTTAAAAAATGTCAAAAAATATCGTAGCAATTTTCTTTGGATTTATTTTACTGGCCGTAACCGTTCAAGCCAAAGATCATCCGGGAAAAGAACAGATACTTAAAGATGGTTACCAGGGTCCAAAAACGTGTGAAATATGCCATCCCGGCAAGGCGAAAGAGTTTCTTGGAACGGTGCATTGGAAGCACGCCTCCAAGGTGGACCATGTTGACAACATAAATCCAGATGAAGAATATGGCATGAAAAACCGAATCTACACGATGTGCAACGGTAACGATATCGTTAACAACCTGAAGGAAGTTCCGCCAAATGCACTTGGCAAAACCAAGTTTACCGGTTGCAATACCTGTCATCCTGGCGATCATGCCAGTGATGTTGGTAGTACAGGTTCAGAAGCGGAGCAGGCGATAGATTGCCTGATATGCCATTCCACCAAATATGATTTCAGTAAGCGAAAACCTGCTAAGGACAAGAACGGCAAGGTTGTAATGACTCAGGATCGTAGCACTGAAGCCGCCGCAAATATCGGTAAGCCAACGGTAAGAAATTGCATGGCATGTCATGAGTCTGCTGGTGGCGGCGCGATGATAAAACGCGGCTTTTCAATGTCAAAAGATGCCGAGGTCCATGTATCCAAAGGCATAATTTGCGTTGACTGTCACCAGGTGAAAAACCACAAATTCCCCACTGGACGCGATCCCAACAACTGGGCGCATGACGGCATCTACATGACCTGTGTTGGCGAATGCCACACTTCCACACCACATAATGATGCCGACTACAACAGGCA
>CAIUSO010000164.1 GCA_903901875.1 uncultured Geobacteraceae bacterium
CGCGTACGTTATCTGTGGAAAAGCGGCCTAATCATCCACCTCAACCACGCAGATACGCCCCCACCCTCCCCCGTTTCTGCAAGGATATGTGCCGTCATCCACACCGGGTTGAGGTAACGGGTTCTCTGGCCTGCCTGCGCAAAACATACAATCCGCCTCACCGCAATTTTCAGTATGCCAGGCATTGCAATTCGGGCAGAAATAAGCGTCATAGTCCGTGTCATAGAGCACGGTATGGCCACAGGATTCACACTCTTTACCGTACGCAATATGGCCATCCAGATAAAAACCGTTGACGCACACTTTGCCATCAAATTCTGAGATATCCATCTTGTTGAAATGGGATTCAGTCATTTTTCAACTCCGTATTCACATAGATCACCGTCACCGGTAGCCCACGGTTCTGCGCCGCCTGGATCATGTTCTGTGTTCCCGAAGACGTACCATCCCAAAAAGCCAGGAGTGCATCTCCCATTTCGGCCATTTTACGGTTTCTCACCGGCCCTGCACCTCTATTGAATACTTTCCAGTCAGCGGGCATCCGTATATTTTCTATGCCATGTTCGCGGGCATATTGGGAAGCCAACCGGTCAACGCCCCTGGATGCCCCCTCGATAATGGCGGTAACATCCATACCTTGACTAATCAGGGTATCAATTGCCGCTGCAACGGTTTCATAGTTCATAAAGTTTCTGCTTCCTGCAACTATCAGTTTCATATCATCACCTGTGAGAAATTTTGTTGAAACCCGCAGCATACTGTTCTGGAAAGTGAGCCCTCAGATAGGCGCAACGATATACAATCAATGCAGTAGCAAGTGCCTGAGATTTACTTTTTGTAGAGCAGACGGCATCTATCAAAGAATTATAAATTTGGTGTGCGGCTGTTACATCGACACCCCTTCCGACAGCCGCTACTGTAAAAAGTGGCTCTTCAAGATCTATGTCTGTGGCAGCTTTACGGCCAAATATTTTCCGCAGCCTATTTGCCTGATCCATCGTATACCCGGTGATTTCACAGATAATGCGCATGAGCTGTTCTTGATACACAATCACCCCATAACTTTCATCGAGGATTTTGGATACAGCGGCACAGGGATATTGGCGTGAAACACCGTGACTCTTTTGATTCATGAATGCTGAAACAAATTTTTCATCCGGGTTAGTTGCCACGGACAGAGCAAGTGCCAACCTATTTACATCTGGTGGCTGGAATCTGGAGAGGAGCTCGCCGAGATCATCAACATCCAACATATCATGCCCCCAGAGCAGGAGAATCCAGTCCATCTCTCCCGATACTGCCACCTCCAATGCCACACCGTCATCATCCCTTACCCTGTTGATGTTGAACCGAGGGTCATCTTGTTGCACGATCTGTTGTACATGAGCAATGAGTGATAGGGCACGATCCCCTGAAATACTGTGAAAGTGATCATCCCGATGTCCTGTTTTACGGAGATCTGATTCGTAACGACTCGACTCATGATACGTATCGGGACTGTAATCAAGAAAATGCCGCTGCTTGCCGGTTTTACTGTTTACTCCATGCATACTCACCGCATACTCTCTCACTTCTTCGTACCGCTCTTCGCTGAAATTAAACATAAACTGAAGGTTGTTACATGAATTTTTATTTATTACATATTCGAACAGCAGATCGTATCGCAATGGGTCACTATCAGTTATACCAAGTGCGTATGAGACAAGTGATCCAGAGGACATTCCCCTTCCCGGAGAGCAGTAAATACCCTTATCCTTTGCCCACATGACACAATCTGCCGCCATAATAAATTCAGACTCCAGATCATGTGTGTTAATGGCTGACAATTCTTTTTCAAGACGGTCGTAATAAGCCGTATATGGCGTATCGGACAGTTCAGGATAGGTGGTCAAACGCTGGATCAGGCGATTTCTGAGGCCATGAAATGCCAGTGCTCGCAGTTCTTCATCGTGTCGCATAACGCTGCCCCCGATCGGAAAGCTATCGAAAAGCCCGTGTAATGGATGTTTCATCTTTCTCACCTCTTTTTTCATTAATCAAGGATTTCACTTCTGATAAACAGATCACTCCGTTTATCAGCACCCCGGCAGTGCGCAGTGACATCCGTGCCCGAATTACTAAAGCTGAAGGTGATATTCATCGTCCAGGACATAATCCCCGCTTCTCCCATACCATGGGCAATTTTTTTCGCCCACTCGTTATAGCGTACCAACTCCTCTACGCTCAGTACAAAATCATCATTGGTAATCATGTAAAACCTCGTTCTGGCAGCAAACTGCGTACGTTTCTGTGAAATCAAGCGTTACTTTCTTTAAATCGGAACTTAAAAACTGGAGTGTTGTTTCTCTGATAGTGTCGGGGATTCCGTAAAAGGCCTCTGCGACACTACCGGTGATGCATGCCAGTGTGTCAGAATCACCTCCCAGCGATACGGCCAGTCTAATGGCACTTTCAAATCCATCAGAGTCAAGAAAAGCCACTATTGCTTGAGGAACCGTTCCCTGACACGTCACGTCATAGCTGTAATATGGTCGGATTTCATCACAGCTCTGAGCAAGGTCATAGCCAAAGCACGTCATAATAAACCGCCGGATTTCGTCTTTTGATGCTCCATTACGCGCCATGAAAATGGCCGCAGCTGTTGACTGTCCACCTTTAATACCCTCGGGGTGATTATGGGTAACCGCAGTAAACTCTGCCGCCTTACTTAATACGTCATCCAGCGTATTATAGGCCCACCCCACAGGGCTGATCCTCATAGCGGCACCGTTACCATAACTGTTATACGGTTGTGTATTCACACTTTTAGCCCATTTTATGAACGATCCGCCGTATCCCGCTCTCCGATACTGGAGAAAATATTCACGGAGCTTTACGGAATAGTCCGTATTCGTCAGAATGGCATCCGCCAGTGCCACCGTAAGAACAGTATCATCGGTAAACCGAGATGAATCCTGAAACAGCTCAAAATCTGTCGTCTTAATATTTTCCCACTCATAAACAGATCCTACTATATCTCCCACTAATGCGCCGATCATTTTATGGCACCTCCGTCATTCATGCTGTTTTTTTTATTTTTTCTACACCACCCATACGACAGGATGTGTCGCATAACAATCGTAACTGGCGAATTATCACATGGTGTATTGGCTAATCCCCTGTACGAATGAAAGCCGCACAGTTCATAATTCAGCGGTGAAGGTGATATTTGAAAACATATTTACGGCTCTGGAATATATAAACGACACGCAATCGCAAAATTATCAACGACGAGAGAGATCAATCCGGTACTGACATGAACGTCATTACATATCAGATTATTGGCATACGTTGCCTGGGGCACCTATGTATTGCAGTGCCTGAAACCCATTCAGCAGATTCCGAAAGCTCTCCCGCATTTCAACGGGCCAAGCCTCGTTGATTTTTTTGTTCTTTTCGAATTTTGCAAACCGCTCCGCTTGCTGCTCCTTAATTTTCTTCAAGCGATCTTGTGGCGTCTTCAGCACATGCTGGTAAAACAGATGCTGAATCATTTTACACTCATCCGGTGGGGATGAATTCCGCAGCCCCTGATGCTGAACCAGCCTGATATCGGTCGCATTATTGTTACTGGCAAGAAATTGGAATTCCATAGTTGAGAGAGATTTACCGGTGTTCAATTGTCGAATAGAAAAAATATGCGATCCGTGGTAACGACAATTTTTCGTGTATCCACCGACACAATGATGTAATTCAGCCCCCTCATCGTGAAGGAGCACTGGGGTATTGAGTGGTACTACCCGGTACTGTTGATGGTAACAGGTAACGTCCCATGGTTCGTCAATGAACGTCATCCAGGCACTACCGCTATCGTGTATGGCACTCTGTTCATATGACTGGCCTGTTTGCCACACATGCCAGCGATGTGAGAGTTCGGCAAGGCGAAATACCGAATATTTTTTCAGGATATCGTCTATCACATGCAGATCTCCCCCGCTCTGCTCTACCCAGACATCGAGGTCTTTGATGAAATCGGGAAGGTTAACTATGTCTGCAACCGTTATCTGCTGGCGTTCCATTCGCGGCATAACCTGATCATATCCCTTCCCGGCAATATCATTAAGCCATCCCTCCAAGAGGGGGAGCCAGCGGCTTTCTCGCTTAATTATTATTTCGCAATAGATTGGCCGCAGACATTGGTTGAAGTGATGCCAGTCGTCACCTGATACAGGCCAAAAGCCTGGTTTTAACAGGGTTAAGAGAGCGGTTAAGCGATCAAGATCGTTTTGCCATTCAGCACCGATTTGCTCGGTTTTTTTACCCAGTAAAAACTTTGCAAGAGGCTTGGAACAGTGGAAATAATCCGCTATTACCGGGATGAGCGGATTTCCCGAATCAATACTCTGCTGAAGTCGCTTCACCCGAAATTCGGCACTGGGCCATGATAGCAACCGGGAAAGAAGTGGTGCACTCAAGAGAGCCTGCCGCCGGTAGGTATTAAACCTGCTTACCGGATTAAACAGATAATTATAAGCAACACTTTCCGGGATTCCCGTGGTGAATGATGTCCCGGAAAGTGTCAGTGCCTCCTGATCAAGTGAGGCATTAAATTGCGCTATGCCTTGATAAAAGGCGTCGTGATACGGTTCTGATCTCCTCCGGATCGATTCATCGGTTAGCAACAGTTGCCAATTCCTTACCTTGCTGTCACGGATCTCCTGGCGCACCAGATCATTGGCTATTTCGGTCAGGTCGAAGTCCGATGACAGCTTACAGGAGAGCCAGTTCATAAGAGTCTCTATATGCTTTGATTTTTGACTGAACTCGGCAGGCGTCACATTTGATAGATACTCTGCAATTTTATCAATGCTTCCATGGCTCATAAAGGAAGCCTGGCTGCGAAACGTGAGTCCCGCAATTTTACCGGAAGAGAATTCAAACCAGATCATCCTGCTTGATATGGTACTGTCAAAAACGATTCCGTCGTTCCGCTGACCGGTCGTCGGCAGTAGCAATGCCTGACGAAACGAATGCGTAGCATTGTGTATAATGAACATTTGTCAGCCCCTTACATTAACGGTGAATGCTGTCGTTTAAAGCGTTTTAAATGAGACTCTCCCCAAATAACAATGGTACGTTTATGTTAGCATATGCTTTTTCAAGTTGTTCTCTGACATCAGCCATTGTTGGACGCTCGTCAAGTCGGCGGATGGTGGCAACAATTGAAGCCTGTCTGACGATAAAATCAATATCAGCCGGATGGAGCGGGTAAGTGGCTACAATGTGTGCCAGGCCATGTTCTTCCTGTGGTTTGACATCAAGAACGGATCGCCAGTGGCTTTCCTGTTGTTCCCGGTCAGGAACCTTGAGCCGCTCATGTATGTGCAATTCTGAAGGAAGAGCATGCTCGCCAGAGTCCGTACCGACGATACAAAAAAGCCCAGTATGCTTTCTCAGCCGCACCAACAACTCACTCATCAAAATATCCCCCATTTTATCTTTTTTCATGGAGAGCATATTGGCAAGGACATTATCGCGATCGATGAAAAGCACCATCGCTTCATCGCCCGCCGTGGGCGCAAAAGCATAGTCTATGGGGTATATCATCCGCTGGGTCACCGGATCAGTGGTCAGGTCATCCGGATTGCGTGTTGTTATCTGCTGGAAATCAAAGGAGCGCACCATCAGGTTACATTCCCGCGCAACCCCTCTGGCAGCCCGCACGGCAGAGGA
>CAIUSO010000165.1 GCA_903901875.1 uncultured Geobacteraceae bacterium
AGGCGGGAATTGATCTATAAAAACTGGTAAATTGAAGGGGTATTTAAGGGCTGTAAAACCCTCTTAAATGCCCCTTTATTTTGAAGTGCTTCACTGTCAAATGCTCCGCAATCACTGCCAAATCATTTTCCGCGCTACAGTTGCGGTAGTGAGTTGGATTATGCAGAGCAGACTTCTTGGCTGCTGTTCCTGAAGTACCTTGACGGGTTGGAGCAGGACAAGTCAATGGAAGCGGAGCTTGAGGGTAAGGCGTATACCTTCATCCTTGATGAACCGTACCGCTGGGAGAGCTGGGCTGCACCCAAAACTTCAGATGGTAAACTCGATCACAACAAGGCACTGACCGGCGATGATCTGCGGGACTTTGTAGACCGCAAGCTGTTCCCCTACCTGCACGGTTTCAAGCAGAAGGCCAGTGGCCCCAACACTATTGAATACAAAATCGGTGAGATATTCGGGGAGATCAAGAACAAGATACACAGCGGCTACAACCTGCGTGAGATAATCGACCACATAGATGAATTACGCTTCCGCTCCCAAACCGAGAAACACGAACTCTCCCACCTCTACGAAGCCAAGATCAAGAACATGGGTAATGCTGGCAGGAATGGCGGCGAGTATTACACCCCCGTCCGCTGATCCGTGCCATCGTGCAGGTGGTGAAACCGGAGATCGGCAAACGTATCTATGACGGTGCTGTTGGTTCGGCTGGCTTCTTATGCGAGGCGTTCGACTACCTCAAGGCTCAACCCAACCTGACTACCGACGATATGAAGATTCTGATGGAGCGTACCTTCTACGGCAAGGAGAAGAAGTCACTGGTGTATGTCATCGCCATTATGAACATGATTCTTCACGGCATAGAGGCACCCAACATCATCCATACCAACACCCTCGCCGAGAACCTTGCAGACGTTCAGGAGAAAGACCGCTTTGACATCATACTGGCGAATCCCCCCTTCGGCGGTAAGGAGAGGAAGGAGGTACAGCAGAACTTCCCATCCGTACCGGCGAAACTGCTTTTCTCTTCCTCCAGCATTTCATCAAAATGCTCCGTGCTGGTGGTCGTGCTGGCGTGGTTATCAAGAATACCTTTCTCTCCAACACTGACAACGCCTCTGTGAGTCTGCGGAAACTGCTACTTGAAAGTTGTAACCTGCATACCGTACTTGATTGTCCTGGGGGTACATTCATAGGTGCAGGAGTAAAGACGGTGGTGCTGTTCTTCGAGAAGGGATCACCTACCCGTAAGGTCTGGTACTACTCCCTTGACCCTGGCCGCAACATGGGCAAAACCAATCCGCTCAATGATGCTGACATGGTAGAATTCATTGAACTGCAAAAGACCTTTGCCGACTCCCCCAAAAGCTGGAGCGTTGAAGTTACCTGCATTGACACTACTACCTATGACCTGTCAGTGAAGAACCCTGACGGTGGCGAGGTAATTATTCACCGCACTCCGCAGGAGATCATGGACGAGATAGCTGCTCTGGATGCAGAGAGTGCGGAAGTATTGGCGAACATCAGGGCGTTGATATGAAAGAAGGATGGAAGAAAAAGCAACTTGGAGAACTTGCCGAGCTAAGGGGTAGAATCGGTTGGCGGGGATTAACTGCCAAGGAATATACTGAGAGTGGGCCATTGTTTCTTTCAGTCCACTCGCTCAATTATGGCGATTACGTGGACTTCAGGGATGCATTTCATATCAGTGAAGAGCGGTATATTGAAAGCCCTGAAATAATGATTCAAAAAGATGATGTACTTATATGCAAGGACGGTGCTGGCATCGGCAAAGTTGGAATAATAGGGGAACTGCCAGATCGAACCACTATCAACTCTTCACTGCTGATGATCCGAAGTGGTAAAGATATTCTCCCAAAGTTCCTATATCGCTGCCTCGAAAGTCCATATTTTCAGCAAATTGTAAACTCACGTCTCAATGGTGCGACTACTCCACACCTTTACCAACGTGACATCACGGAATTTCCAGTTTATCTACCCCCACTTCCCGAACAACGGCGGATAGTAGAGATTCTTGATGAAGCATTTGACGGCATTGCTACCGCCAAAGCCAACACCGAAAAAAATCTTCTGAATGCCCGTGCTCTGTTTGAAAGCCAACTGAACGATGTATTTACTCAGCGGGGCGAGGGGTGGGTAGAAAAGCCTCTTTCGGGTTTTGCCCAATCAGTATCAACTGGCCCTTTCGGCTCACTATTACACAAGTCAGATTATGTTTCTGATGGAGTACCATTGGTCAACCCAATCAACATAGTGAATGGTTCCATTGTTCCAGATGCTAACAAAATGATTGACCCTACGACCAAACAGCGATTACAGAGCTACGTGCTTCAACAAGGTGACATTATCGTAGGTCGTAGAGGTGAAATTGGTCGCTGTGCAGTCGTTGAAGCAGAACAAGCTGGATGGGTGTGCGGTACAGGTTGTTTTTTCATCCGTCCTTTGCAGTCAGTCAATTCTTGCTTTCTCGCTAATTTAATCCGGTCAAGTAGCTATCGTGAGCAGCTTGAGAGGGCATCATCAGGTGCAACCATGCTTAACCTCAGCAACAAGGCTCTTGGTGAGCTGCGTATTCCGGTGAAACCGTCCGGTGACACTGACGGTTTGGCGGCCACCATTCCGGTGGGAATGCGGCCACCGTTCCGCTGATTCCGGCCAGTGTCGAGAGTGTGTCTCGGGGTGGGTGTTTTTACACGGTCATAGTTTTAGTTATTTGGTCAAGCACAGTCCTATTTCGTCTCATGGATATTTTTCCGTCCAGTTCCAGTTTGTAGGCGTTATGAACCAACCTGTCCAGTATGGCATCGGCCAAGGTTGGATCCTGCATACCATCGTG
>CAIUSO010000166.1 GCA_903901875.1 uncultured Geobacteraceae bacterium
ACCGGCTTTCAGTAAAGCCTCTTCCGCCTGCTTACGAGCGGTGTTATCGGTACCGATCAGCAGATAGCCGATGATGGTATCCTGATCGTCGCGGAGTGCGGTGACCGATACAACCGCGGGGAAGCGGCTGCCATCCTTGCGGAAATAGGTCAGCTCATAGATGTCCTCTATGCCGCGCGATGCCTTGAATACCAGCGCCTCAAACCCGGGGCTGATGGTTGTGCCAAGTTCAACGCTCAACGCTTCTGCCCGCACGATAACTTCCCGTGGATCGGAAATGTCGGCCGGCGTGATCTTGTTCATGACTTCGGCAGCGGTGTAGCCGAGCATCCGCTCGGCACCAACATTAAATATCTGGATAACCCCCTTTGCATCGGTGGCGATACTCGAAAAGTTGGCACTGTTGAAAATAGCACTCTGTAGTGCTCCTGCCTTGAGCAACGCTTCCTCCGCCTGCTTCCGTGCGGTGTTATCGGTGCCGATCAGCAGATAGCCGATGATGCTATCCTGGTCGTCGCGGAGCGCCGTGACCGATACAACTGCCGGGAAGCGGCTACCATCCTTGCGAATATAGGTTAGTTCATAGATATCCTCGATGCCACGGGAGGCCTTGAATACTAATGCTTCGAATCCCGGACTTATGGGTGTTTCGAGCTCAGCACTGAGTTCTTGGGCTCGCGCAATTACTTCTTGCGGATCAGAAATATCGGCTGGTGTGATCTTGTTCATGACCTCGGTAGCCGTATACCCCAACATCCGTTCGGCACCGACGTTAAATATCTGGATAACCCCCTTTGCATCGGTGGCGATACTCGAAAAGTTGGCACTGTTGAAAATAGCGTCCTGCAATGCACCGGTTTTAATCAAGGCCTCTTGGCGTCGGACTTCGGTTATGCCATCTGTCGTACCTATAGCGGGGTCAATTATGGCGGGATTGCAGACGTTTGTTTGCATGTGTGGCCTCTGTACGGAGTTGGATTAATTGTGAATTATATTGATCTCATTTTTTTCTTCGTTGCGCGGCGTTGGAGACGCTCAATTTCGGCCAGTACATCTTCCGGCCTGGTTTCCATGACCAAATCTGAATCGGCCAAGTTGCTGTCATTATCGTTACTAATGCCTATTTTCTCTTGAATAGCACGGAGCATTTGCAAAACCCGTGTTAATTCATGTTCGGTGAGCAGGCCGGTCTGCAACCCCAGATCTGTGAGGCGTTCGGCCTCCTTGGCTAACAGGTTCTGACTAATCAGCACAAATGTTGCGAGGAAGATTGCTTCCAGCGATACGACCATGGTCAGAAAACCGTAAGGATAGGGATCGAAGGGAGTGATACCCAGATGACCGGTATTGAGAATAAACCAGATCAAAAACCAGGCGATATGCACATAAAAGAAGAGCATACTCCCTGAATATGCGGTCATGGCATTGGCAACACGATCTTGCAGACTCTGGTCATGGCTCGCCTTCTGGCGAACCTTGATTATCTTGCGAATATTCCGTTGAATAACGTTGGAGAGTGCCGGATTATCTTCCTTGTGCTCTTCAATTTCCTTACGCAATAATTGTGCTTCCAGCAAGTTATGGACGCGCGTTACCACTTCGAGCAGCTCGAACGGTTTACTGACGAAGTCTTTCGCACCGGCTTTGAGTGCTCGCGCCTTGTGCCCCGGTTCGGCGGTGATAACGAGAAACGGCGGGCAATCGTCGGCATCTTTTTTTTTCAGGCACTCCATAACCTGAAAACCATCCATTCCGGGCATTCTTATGTCGAGGATGATCAGGTCATAGTGATTATTGCAATACAACTCGTGGACTTTTTGCGGGTTCATCGTGCCGGTAATTGATGTATAACCAGCATTACGAAGGGCACGCTCGAGTAAAATAATGTTGGGCTCCTCATCATCAACAATAAGGATTCCCCCCTTCAGAATGTCAGCTGAGTTAATCATGCAATGGTCCTTTGAGGCCCAGGTACCGTATGGTGCGTGCATTTAAGTTTCTGGTACTTCCATTGCGACATTATTTTGCGACGCTTTTTATCATCTCAATCTCAAGCGAAACCGTTATTTCTTCACCAACAATGAATCCACCGGTTTCAAGTGATTTGTTCCACACCAAGCCAAAGTCTTTACGGTTTATTTTTGTACTGGCAGAAGTACCCCGTCTCATATTGCCCCACGGGTCTTTGCTCTCTTTCGAAATTTGTTCCACATCAAGGATGATCTCTTTCGTTACTCCATGAATAGTCAGATCCCCGGTAACTTTCATCGCGCCTGTCGCTGAGGTCACTATTTTTTTTGAGATAAAAGTAATGAAGGGAAACCTGGCAACATCAAGGAAATCAGCACTTCGCAGATGTTCGTCACGTTTTTGGAGATTGGTAGAGACGGAGTTTGTCGCGATGGTGACGCCAATTTTCGACTTGGTGATGTCTTTATCGTTGATTTCAACAACCCCTGCCTGTTTCGTAAAAGTTCCCTTAACGCTGGATACCATCAAATGTTTAACCTTGAATTCTATACTTGAATGATCGGGGTCAATATCCCATGTGGTGGCCGATGCTACTGCGGGGAAAACGAGCATAAGGAACAGGACAATGGTTCTTAAGTGAGGTGTCATTATTAGTTCTCCTTTTTGGTAATTCCATGTTGCAATCAAGATGACATTTAAAACCCTGATGTAGGCGCGTATTGCATACGCCCCGATTGGGCGAACAGCCGTTCGCCCCTACAAATTGGTGTCATCTTGAATGCAACAGTGATTAAGGCACTCAGAGAACTACCTAAAGTTCTCCGAGTACCACATCCTTGATTTCATATTCGCGAGAACGGGCTTGGAATAGAGTTATTTTACGACAAGGTCATTCTTAACTGCGGTAACGTTTTTGACGCTCTCGGCGACTTCGCCGGCTTTTTTAACATTCGCTTCAGAATCAACAGTTCCGCTCAGTTGAACAGTACCCTGATATGTTTTTACATTGATCTCGAATGTTTTAAGGGTTTTTTCAGTAAATATGGCCGATTTTACTTTGGTTGTAATAACGCTGTCATCCACATACTGCCCCGTACTTTCGTGCTTTGGTGTTGCTGCGCATCCCATCAGAGCGGCAATCAACGTGAAGCTGGTCAAGCATTTTGAAATCTTTAACATGGGTGTTCTCCTTTTTAATCTATCGGATGTGTACGCATAAAATGCGTTTTTTGCTGCTGTCATTATATCTTTGCTACTTGCATGCCAGACGTAATTTGAAAATTAAAATAGTGTAACTATCTGTAAATAAATGAAAAGAAGAGACCTGCTTAATAAGCTGGCGGAGAAGGTGCCGGTGGGTTCTGTCGATTGTTACGGATCTATCAAATACGGTGGAGAGGAATATACTGCTGAAAGATCGTCTGTCATCACACCCTGAAGATGCCGTATTTTCTCATTCGGGCACGGAGAGTACTGGCGTTAAGCCCAAGAATGACCGCTGCACCGCTCTTTCCCTCAATGCGCCAGCTGGTTTTCTTGAGTACCTGGAGGATATGGTCATGTTCTAGCTCGACAAGGGACTTTATTGCCTGCCCCGATGGTTCTCCTGCACTCTGCGTATCTTCAAATCGTTCCACCACGTGAAGGGGTGGCCCATGGCCGATGATCACCGCTCGCTCGATAGCACTTTCCAATTCCCTGACATGTCGGAGGGTTTCTTCGAACTGTTTGCTGACTGTCCCGTCAACAATTGAAGTCAAGATGTGATTGTCTCTGTTTTTGCTGGTGACTGATACACTTTGCAGATGACCATAAATCGTCGTGCCGTTATTATTTGTTAGTTTTAACGTGCATTTTAATATGACCTTTCGTTGCAATACCATTGAGAGGTGTTGGATAAACGTTTCCTTCTCGTCTTTATTGGCAATGAAATCAATAAACGGTCTACTGATCAGCACCCCCCGTTCCAATGCAAGTAAATCGACACAAGAACGATTTACCTCACGTATCACCCCATAAGAATCAAAGGTGAAATAGGCAATGGGGGCAAAATCATAAAGTTCAGCATACATATTTCGCGACAACTTGGATGCCTCCTGTTCTCGGCACAATTCCTCGTTCTGCGGCTCAAGTCCGGAATGATATTGTTTCAGAGGCGTACACAGCAACTACCGCGCCATATAGGTTATGCGGCTTCCTAAGCCTGTAATCACTTGATTGTGCGTGGGAGAAAGGGGGGAAAGTGGAATAGCCGACGCAGAAAACTGTGTGCAGAACTTTCATATGTAACAGTTTTGTACAAATATGACCGATTACGGTACGGTTCATCGGGACGCAACCGGGTGACTACCTGACATTTAGTCGTACATACAGCCAGTTACGGAAGATAGAGCGACCTGTTGCCTCTGGCATACTCGTCGCAACGAGGCCCATTACTTAGGTGGCAATTATCGATTGTCAGTATGCATCACTGTATTTCAGAGGAGCTCCATCGTGCCAGGAACAATTTCCACTTTTTCAACTCTCTTTATGACGTACACGTCCCCGTACAATTACATGCAGGCGTTATGGAAGCGGTAAGGAATCCCACCGGCCGGACACTTCGTGGTCTGGACTGGTTGAACTTTGTTTTGACCGACGTCCCGACCGGAATAGTGCCGTTTCTTGCTGTCTATCTTGCGGGATATGGCTGGAATGCCCAAAACGTGGGGATTGCGTTAACGGTGTGCGGTATCTCCGGCATAGTCTGTCAGGCCCCGATGGGCGCATTGATTGATCGTCTGAGCTCCAAGCGGGAATTGTTCTCTCTTGGGGTTGTCGCTTTGGCTTCGGGGGCATTGTTGATTGCATTCATGCCGACCTTCTGGCCCGTACTGTCGGCCATGATAGTTATCGGCAGTACCCTGAGCATACTCGGCCCGGCTATTTGTGCCGTTTCCCTTGAAGTTGTGGGAATGAACATGTTTGATCGCCGACAGGGACGTAATTTGGCCTTTTATTCGGCCGGAAACGTTGTTGCTGCTGTTTCAATGGGACTACTCGGCTACTACGCTTCTGAGCGCAGTATTTTTTTCTTCGTTGCCGTCTGCGCGATCCCGACAATTCTGTGTCAGGGTATAGTTGGGCCGGACGATATCTATTTCCAACGGGCCCAGGCGGTGGTTCTCTCTGATGAAAAATGTGAATCAACGGTTGCATGTTCGGGATTCATGGACCGACGGCTGATAGTCTTTCTTGTCTGCTCGGTTATGTTTCAATTTGCCAACGCCGCAATGCTGCCGTTGTTGGGTGAGTTAATCGCCAAGAGTAACGGTGCTAATCCGATGATGTTTATGTCAGCATGCGTCGTAACCACACAGCTTGTCATTGCGTTACTCGCATCGTGGGTAGGCAGGAAAGCGGGGATGTGGGGCAGGAGGCCGCTCCTGCTTATGGCATTTGGTGCGCTCCTTATTCGTGGCATATTTTATACATGTATCAGCAATATGGATGCACTAATTGTTATTCAAGCTCTTGATGGTGCGGCTTCAGGAATATTTGGTGTGGTTTCCGTCCTGGTGATCGCCGACCTTACCGAGGGGAGCGGACGCTTTAACCTGACACTCGGAGCTTTCAGTGCCGCAGTAGGTATCGGCACATCCTTAAGCCAGGTTATTGCCGGTTCCATCGTGCATAACTTTGGTTTTAACGCAGGCTTTATCTTTCTCGCAGTGGTCGCGTCGGCCGCGTTTGGTATTCTGTACTTCTTATTACCGGAGACCCAGGGAAGTCGTTCCGGGAATGTCCCCACCTCACTGGCTGCTGCACTCCCGCAATAGCATCTCGATCCCGCGCAAACTGATAGTGATGGAATTGCGGGTACCCAACTCATGTCCCAATTCACTGACTACTTTCTGAATCAGGAAACAACGCAGCATTATCTCAAGCTGCTTCCGATCTTCCGGGATAAGCCGGGAACCCTTCATCGCCTGGAGATACGCTTTCAGATATGAACCGCTGACGTAGATATACCAGGCCTCCAGCCAAGGTTCAAGGATACGTGCGTCGTCATGGCCCATGGTTCCGTGATGGGTCAGCGTGGTCATGGCTGCGTAATGAAATGAGCGGATCATGCCGGCGACGTCCAACAGCGGAGATTGTTTCAGCCGTCGTCCACTCAAGGAATGCACCGGTTCTCCTTCGAAATCGATGAAGACAAAATCCTTGCCGGTAAAGAGTGCCTGGCACAGGTGGAAATCACCATGGATTCTGCACTTCATGGCTGAAAGGCGTGGGCCGGTAATCTTATGCAGGATAGCAATAATTTCCTTTTCAGCGTCCAGCACCCGTGTGGAACGTTGCTTGACGTCGTCAGTCAGGAGCGGGATGGCTACCGTCAGCTTCTGGAAGTTCCGTTGCACAAGACCGCGCAGTGACTGAAAAACCGAACGCTGATAGAGGGTAGAATACTCTTCCGTACTCCAGGCACTATTTGTTGAGTTGGACGCCAGTGCCCGGTGCATCTCTGCCGTTCGTTGGCCAAGCAGCAGCACCATTTCCAGATGCAGACCACTCACAAGGTCTTTGAACTGGTCCGGGATACCTCCATCCACAACATCCAGAAGGGTGGGAAGTTTGCTCGGCAGTTTCGGCAGATCACTTTTGTGGGACAGCAGATGCTCGACAAATTGCATCAAAATTGTCAGGGTGTTCTGCCAGGCATCACCGTGAGACGAGACGAATGACTGCAGAACTCCGAGATCAAATTCGGTGCCTCCGGCGGCATGATACACGATCGAGCCGGAATATTCCGGCACATTTTTGAAACTTTCCACCTCGGCAAGAAACTTGAGGATTTCCGGTTCCGGATTGATTCCCCCCTGCAGCCTCCGGTAGAGCTTGAACAGAAAACGCTCACCATATATCAGACTGGTATTGTTCTGCTCTCCTTCGGAAACTCTGCTGGGAAACAGTTCCGACCGGGACGGAAAGTTTTTAGTAAGGCTGCCGCCCCGTGTGCCTGACAGCTCACAGCCATCTGGTCCGGGTACTTTCACATGATCACTCATGAGCTCGAAAAGAAGGGTGCGGAATTCCTCAAAGTAGACGGCATCACATAACACACCCTCTATTTTCCCCAGTGACAGAGTGGTTATTGTGGCCAGCGGGTGCAGGTTTGTTATGGCCTTGATCCGTTCAGCGGCGAACCATACCATTGGAATCAGATAGATCTCCGGATCGCGCTCGATGTACGTGACCTGAACAAAAGTCAGTACAAATTGCTGTTTATCCTTTTTTATCTGAAAACTGTTGACAATACTGATCTGTCTGATGGTGCCCGCTTTACCACAAAACCAGAAGACACGCAGCAGGTAATGCGGCATGACACTACTGCACAACAGCTCTCCGCTCTTGCCTTTGAGTACGTCCCACCAGGGCTGATTGTCCTTCAGAATAATTGTGGGGCACTCCGCACACAATTTTGTGTGTGCTTCGGAGTTGTGGAGCACGAACCAGAAATAATCATAGGGCCCCATCGTGAAGTGGTATCTGCTTTCCTGGATTATGGGGAAGCGATTGTGGCTGAACATCTCCTCAGGAATCATGCCTGAATAGCGGGATAAATCAATGTTGACCGACTGGGAAAGGCGAGACAGATTGATGACGATAAGGAGTATTTCCTCACCATGGCGGCGGACAAACGTCAATGTTTTGGAGTTATCTGACGGGAGCACCTCCAACGTGCCGCAGCCGAATGCCTTAAATCTTTTGCGCATGGCGATCGTCCGCCGCATCCACCAGAGCAGGGACGACGGGTTCCGTTCCTGATTTTCAACATTGACCGCTTCATAGTGATATTCAGCTTCGATAATTACCGGCATGAACAGACGCTGGGGGCTTGCCTTGGAGAAGCCGGCATTACGGTCCGGATTCCACTGCATCGGTGTGCGTACTCCGTTTCGGTCACCGAGGAAATAGTTGTCTCCCATGCCGATTTCATCGCCATAGTAGATGATCGGAGTTCCCGGCAGGGAAAAAAGCAGTATGTTCATCAGCTCGATCTTGCGGTGATTATTGGCCATCAGCGGTGCCAGACGACGGCGAATACCCAGATTGATGCGCGCTCGCGGGTCCGTGGCATACACCCGGTACATATAGTCGCGCTCCTCATCGGTTACCATTTCCAGGGTCAGCTCATCATGGTTACGCAGGAATAAGGCCCATTGGCACCCCTCAGGGATGGTCGGTGTCTGTTCGATTATATCAATAATCGGAAAGCAATCTTCCATTTCAATGGCCATGAACATACGGGGCATAAGCGGGAAATGATACGCCATGTTGCTCTCATCACCGGTGCCGAAATAGGCTGCCGCATCTTCCGGCCACTGGTTTGCCTCGGAAAGAAGAATCCGGTTTTTAAAGGATGCATCCAGGTGGGCCCGCAGTTTTTTCAGAAAGGCATGGGTTTCGGGCAGGTTTTCACAATTGGTGCCGTCCCGTTCGAACAGGTAGGGGACGGCGTCAAGGCGGACGCCGTCAACTCCAAGACGCATCCAGAAATCAATAACCCGCAGCATTTCCGCCTGCACCCTCGGATTGTCATAGTTGAGATCCGGTTGATGGGAATAGAAACGGTGCCAGTAGTATGACTTTGCCAGTGGATCGTAGGTCCAGTTGGAAATTTCAAAATCCTGGAAGATGATGCGCGCTTCCCGGAATTTATCTGGTGAGGCACTCCAGACATAGAAATCCCGATGTACTGAACCGGGCTTGGCCAAACGGGCACGCAGGAACCAGGGGTGCTGGTCCGAGGTGTGATTGAGCACGAGTTCCGTAATTACCCGGATGCCCCGACTATGGGCTGCGTGAAGCAACTGCTTGAATTCGCGAATTGAGTTATAGTCCGGATTGACGGAGTAGTAATCAGCGATGTCATAGCCATCATCCCGCTGGGGAGAAGGGTAGAAAGGGAGGAGCCAGATTGCCGTGATACCGAGCTGTTGCAGATAGTCAAGTTTGCCGATTAACCCGGTAAAATCTCCAATACCGTCAGCATTGGAGTCGACGAAGGCCTTGATGTGGACCTGATAAATTATGGCATCCCGATACCAGAAGGGATTGTCTTCAAGGACGGAATTTTCATGAATCATGGTTCAATTCTCCCTGTGCTTCCCGGCCAAAGCGAGTAATCCGGCTCCGAACTGTGGTGGCAATATCTTGAGGCAGCATGTCCCAGGAAAAACGCCATTCCCAGTTGCCGAAGGTGGTGCCGGGAACGTTCATGCGAGCTTCGCTGCCCAGCTTCAATATATCCTGAAACGGTATGATTGCCGTATCAGCGACTGACATCAATGCAGCGTTCATCAGAGCATCGGCACCGTCTTTCCCTGACGTGCCAAGATATGCGCTCATTCCGTTACGCTCTGCTTCAGTCAGGGTGTCATACCACCCTTTCGTGGTGTTGTTGTCGTGGGTACCGGTGTATACGACACCATGTTTGACATGATTGTGTGGTAGGTCCGTAGTGGCACGTGCCGAGTCAAAAGCAAACTGCAAGATCTTCATACCGGGATAATTGTAACGGTCGCGCAAGGTAATCACTTCGGGGGTAATCACCCCCAAATCCTCTGCAATTACCGCAAGCGGGCCCAAAGCTGACTGGAGTGCATCAAAGAATTTTTCCTTTGGCCCGGAGACCCATTGTCCATCAATTGCGGTCTGTGCGGTTGCCGGCACCTGCCAGGCGGCTTCAAAACCTCGGAAATGATCAATTCGCACAATGTCAAAAAGTTCAAACACCGCTGTAAAGCGATCAATCCACCACCGGTAGCCGTTTCGTTCCATCTCTTCCCAGTGGTAGAGCGGATTGCCCCAGAGCTGACCGGTTGCACTGAAATAGTCAGGGGGAACGCCGGCAACCACCGTCGGGTTTCCGCTTGCATCGAGAAGAAAAAGATCGCGGTGGCTCCACACATCGGCAGAATCATAGGCAACAAAGATCGGAATATCGCCGATGATGGCAATGCCATGCGAGTTGGCGTAGTTGCGTAATTCGTGCCATTGCTTCGAAACCTGCCATTGCATATATTTCTGCAGTGCAATTTCATCTGCCAGTTCTTCTGCATAGTGTGCATGCATCTTCGGGGTACTATGGAGTGCCCCCGTGGGCCAGGTAATCCAGCTTGTACCGTGAAAATGGTGTTTGAGCGCCATAAACAGAGCATAATCGTCTAACCAGGCTGTTGTTTCACAGAATGTACGGAACTCGCGGGTGCGCCCCGTTTCCGTACGACTGAGAAATGTTGCGCCGGCCTTTCTCAACCACGCTGTTTTTTGTACGGCGACGGCCGCAAAATCAACATGATGTTCAGGATAATGTCCCTGGAGGGGGGTCCCATTTTCACCGTCATGTTTGATTTGTTCCAGATCGATCAGAAGCGGATTGCCGCCGAAGGCACTGAATGCAGAATAGGGGGAATTGCCACAGGCGGGAGGTGTGAGAGGTAACACCTGCCAGTATGACATACCCATGGCTGCCAGCAGATCAATGAAACGCCGGGCATCCGCACCGAGGGAACCAATGCCGCCACTGCCGGGGAGCGATGTCGGATGAAGCAGGATTCCACAGCCACGCTTGTTCAGTATGTCCCCCTCCTTGTACGTACTATTCAGCATCACGGACACGCTCCAGCAGGGCCACCGGAAATACGGAAAGGATGTCAGATAATGCCAGACCCATCGTGCCTTCCCGGCTTTCCGGGCGTATAACTTCTCCGGTAAAAATATTGCGATAACGGTCTGCCGTCGTTTCCGGCGCAAGCAGTATCCTGGTATCCAGCCAGGCAGTATGCCCCATCGGCAGGTTGCTGCCGTTTCCCGGCAGGCCGCTGCAAAAACGGGGCACAACCACCAAAAAGGAACTGTCATCCCGTGAACGCTCAAAGGAGCAGACATGCTCTGAGAACGGGCCTGCAACGGACAGAGGCTGGTACTTTCCTGATTCAAAGACTGCTCGGTGGTCACGGCGAAAACAGAGTGCTTTATAGGTCAGATAGAGTTTTATGCGGCCATCGTTTCGGGTCACCATTACTTCTTCGGCCGTTGCCATGGGCCCTGCTGAGGCTTCCCCATGGAGCAGCCCCTCCAGCAGTTTTTTCCGCAGGCTAAAGTCAACGGGACGTCGGTTGTCAGGATCCACCAGGCTGAAATCCCATAATTCGTTGCCCTGATAGATGTCGGGAATCCCCGGCGAGGTGATTTTAAGCAGGGTCTGGGAAAGGGAGTTGAACATGCCACAGGACGAGATCAATTGGTGGAATTTTTCAAAATCGGCGAAAAAACTATTGTACCTTGATTTCGTCAGGATTGAACCAATGAACAGGGTTACGGCATCCTCATACATCATATTGGGGCTGATCCAACTGCTGTTGACCTTGGCCTCTCGCATGGCTTTAACCATGTACTCGATGATGCGTGTACGAAACAGGGCAAACTCACTATCGTCCTGACTGCACAACGGCCACGTTCCAACCAGTGTCTGATAGAGCAGATACTCTTCGTTGCGGTCGGGAACCGGCTTGTCATCGATCATTTTGATGAATTTACGGTTTTGGCGGTTCCAGCGTGAAATGCCTTTGCGCCATTGCTCAGGGATTTCCGAGAGCACGTTAATTCTGGCGCGGACATCCTCGCTTCTTTTGGTGTCATGGGTTGATGTTGCCAGCATGGTGAGTGGATGGTTTTTGCAGCGCTCCATATTTTGGCTGTGGAACGCCTCCAGACTGATTCCGAAGCGATCCGGGTTTCCTCCCACCTCATTCAGGGAAACAAGCCTGTTGTACACATAAAAGGCGGAGTCCTCGACCCCTTTGGCCATAACCGGCCCGGTGATCTGTTGAAACCGTTTTACAAAATCGAGCCACGACTGTTTGTGCTCATCGGACATGGTGGCCGGAAAACGAAGCAACAGGACATCGCGGATGAAATCGAAAACTGACGCGCTGATAGCCGGATTGTGGCGCTTTGCCCGGACCACTGCCGTTTCAATATAGTGGCGATCACGTTCGGTGATGGTAAAAGAGTTGATATACGTGCGGTATACCGGAAAATGAGCGATCACATCCACAATGGACTTGGTCAGGCTGTTGAGGGTAAAGTCCCGCGTATGTCGGCTCTGTTCCGATAATTTATTGAGATGGTATCCCAGCATGTTAATTTCACTGGACATGGCCACCTGCATGACAAGCTTTTTCGTGGTGAGTGACACATCCTGAAATACTATTCGGCGCTGCACGAAGTGTGTGTAGAGCGTATCAAACAGGCGGGCATTGGCACTATTGACAAACAGTCCGGTTACCTGAATCGCAAAATCGTACCCGGTGGTACCGGAAATCGGCCAGCTATCGGGAAGCTGTTCGGCGTTCATAAGTATTTTTTCGCCGATGAGGTAGAACTCCGTGCCGGAAGGGTCCGTGGAACCAGTATGGTGCTGCGTTTCACACGCCGACAGGAGTCTCTTGAAATACTCTTCCGGTTCCAGGAGGCCGTCGGCATGATCAATACGTAAGCCGTTAACCTTTCCTGTATTTACCAGGGAGAGGACAAGCCGGTGTGTCTCCTCGAAGACAATCGGGTCTTCAACCCTGATGGCACCAAGGAAGTTGATATCGAAAAATCTCCGGTAGTTGATTTCCTCGGTAGCGACCCGCCAATGGGCTATGCGGTACACCTGTTCCCGCAGAAGTGCTTCCAATAGATCGAAACTGCTTGGAACACCAACTTTTCCGTTGAAGGTTGCCACATTATCGTCAATAAATATTCGTATTTCACTGCTCGTCTGATACAGGTTCTGGAGACGCCTTTTAACAACGATCTTTTCCAGGTACCGCTCTGCGACAAGCTCGGAATTCAGCTCAGTCGTGGCGGGCAGATGTCCGAGGGCGGTGACGATGCTGGTCAGCTCCTGAATGAGCGGATTGTCATCGCCAAGGTCACGTTCCACTGCTTCAATGTTGAGTGTCAGGATACTGTTATACGTTTTCGGAATGATCGGGAGGGTATGTTCGTAGTAATGTATGAAAAAGGAACCCTCCTCAAAGACTAATGTCAGTTCTCCATTTTCCAGCACGGTTCCGTATTGGTCACCCAAAATCGGAATCAGTATTTTGTTGTCCAGCTCTTTTTTGAGCGGATGCCAGTTGATGTCGAAGAAACCTGCATAGTGGGCACTTGGTCCGTTTTCCAGCACATCCATCCATAATGCATTTCCTTGTCCCTCAATGCACATATGGTTCGGGACAATATCCAGAATCTGCCCCATGGCGCACCGTTCAAGGCTGTCAGTCAGCGCGTTGAATTCCTCTTGTGAACCGATTTCCGGATTGAGGCTGTTTTGATCCAGCACGTCGTACCCGTGGACGCTCCCCTTACGTGAGGTAAAATAGGGTGAAGCATATATATCGCTGATGCCGATGGCTTTCAGGTAACCGGTTATTTCTGCCGCATCGATAAAGCGAAAAAGTGTGTTGAACTGAAGTCGATAGGTTGCAGTCGGAATTCCCTGTCTCTTACCGTTCATATAGTTCCCTTTGGTGTCGCACGGAGGGCAGGCATATTAAAACGCAACACAGTACCGAGCGTATTTATTGCTTCATCTTCATTTGTTTCGTCGATTGTGGCGGAGGTGGCAGCCCCATGTGGGTGAAACATAGTCCAGTACATATTTTGTGCTTGCCAGAGATTCACTTCCACCGGCAGGAGCAATATGGCCTCGACCAATACCAGGAGTTCACTTAAACGCCGGGTATTTTTCTGGTCCTCCTGCAGAGCGTGCATCGTCTGCTCCAATCTGCGACGGATGATGAATTCAAGTGCCACACAGTTCAGGGTAATTTTCCAGTTTATTATTTCACTGGCAACCTCCCTGATTCTTTCTACGTCGATTGTTTCCGAAGCGAAGATTTTCTGCAGAGTGAGATTCAAGGCATCTCCGGCAGTTGTTGCGAAATAGTCAGGTACCGGCATGCCGGTTTCCCTGACAAATCCCATCAGGCTTTTGCTGTTCTCGTAGAGTGTAATTAATTTATCCTCAAACTCTTTGAGTGTGTCGGCAAGGATGTGCTGCAGAATATTCCGTTGTTCATCCCGAAACAGATCTTTCAGTGAATAATTGTGCATACCGAAATGGGTGTCTATCAGCCTGATCACAGCGGCAAAATCGCATCCGGTAAAGGCGGCCGTAACCTCCTGTTTCATGGTCTGGTAGGCGGTATCACCTAAAAAGGAGCAGGCACCGCAATTGAGGGTCTGTCCGCCAAAATAGAGGTTGCAGAAACTTATTCGGGCTGTTTTGCGAGTGACGTGGGAGCGTAAGCGGATGTTTCCTATGGCAACTTTCATCTGTCCGGCGTGGAGAATCAGGCAATCCTCCTTGATGGCACGGTAGCTGAAAATATCAGTTTCCTCTCCATATTCTTCAAAGACATAACTAACGGCATAATGCACACCGACTTTGATTGAATCAATCATGGCGGTATCAACATATGTTGCATATATTTTCGACCCATCGCCCTGTGCGGGGATATTACTGACGGCCAGTGCCAGCTGTTCCAGGAAGGGTGTTTTGATTTCGTGAAGGCAGTACTTTTCTGCCAACTGTATGGCTCGCGCGGCGTACTGAACAATCTGAACCGTTTCCAGGCCGGACAGTTCGTCAAAAAACCAGCCGCAACTGGTGTACATAAGGAGAGCATGCCGCTGCATCTCAAGCAGGCTGAGGACCGTTACGATTGCGTCATCATCCAGGGGATGCCGGGAATGCTTGAGGAGAAAGGCGGCGACATTTTCTTCGGAACGGTTAAGCATGACATGTATATAGTCATTACGCGCCTCCCACGGGTCTATTATATAGTCGGCCATGACGTCCTCATACCCGGCAAATAACTGGGCACTCAGCCAATCGATGGCACTTCGCAGCGGAATTCGCCACTGCTGGTTCCAACCGCTTTGTGCTCCCGAGTTGCAACCGCAATCACTCTTCCAGCGCTCAATACCGTGCATGCAGCTCCATGAGCTATTCTCGATGATTTGTACTTCATGGCTGGCAGGATACAACGCAAGGTATTCTCCATAGTTGGTGAGGCGTGCCTGACCATTCGATTCAATACTGCTCAGGGCATGGCCCAGAGCCATCTCGCCAAAGTGATGGTGATGGCCGTAGGTCTCTCCGTCGGTGGCAATATGTACCAATTGGGGATGACTACTCTGCTCCGAAAATCCGGTCATAAGCCGGGCGGCAAACTTTTCTCCGCTATCCAGCAAATTTTCAAACGCCACGGCTTGGGAAATAGGGCCGTCATAAAAGAATATGGTGATACTCCGTCCAGAAGGGAGGCGGCAGAGATAGGGGCGCGAGGGGTCAATGCGTGAACCGCTGACATCCTTCCATCTCCCGATAGCGATCTTTCGTACCCGCCCGGCCTGATGGGGCGCAAGGATGGTGTAATGGATCCCTTCTTCGGCCAACACCTCCAATGTTGCCAGATCTACGGCGGTTTCCGCAAGCCACATCCCCTCGGGAAATCGCTGGAAGCGATGCTCGAAGTCTTTGATTCCCCAGCGCACCTCCGTCCGTTTATCGCTCAGGCTGGCCAGCGGCATGATGATGTGGTTATACACTTGCGCCAGGGCGGCTCCATGACCGGAGCGCCAGAGCATACTCTGGCGGTCTGCGGCCAGAATCGCTGCGTAGGTCTCAGGAGCATGTGTTTCCATCCAGGAAAGGAGTGTCGGTCCGAAATTAAAACTGATGCGGGCGTAATTGCAGACAATACCCCTGATACGACCCTCGGAATCCTGATCACGGGAGGCGGTATTGGGAGCGTAGCACTCTGCGGTAATCCTTTCATTCCAATCATGATACGGATAAGCCGAATCCTGAATCTCAACTGATTCAAGCCATGGATTCTCACGGGGTGGCTGGTAAAAATGGCCATGTATACAGAGGAAACGCTCCATTAGAATTGCTCCTTTACGTAGATGCTGACTCCGAATGGTTCCAGCGTTGGGAATGTTTCAGGGCGGTCAGCATCCACCGTTATATGACTTCCGGTTACCGGCGTATCTGAAGAGCTGAGCAGTAGCTGCATGGTTCCGGCCATTAACGGCGGGAGGCAGATGTGGCTGTTACCGCTGTAGTTGAACAGGCAGATCACCTGACTCTGCCCGGCACTCCGTTTGATGACCAACAGCTGTTGCTCTTCACAGATAACTATCTCCATGGCCTCTCTGTGGAGCCGGGCGAGGGGAGGGCATGCTTTGCGCAGACGAATTAATTCGCGGTAGAAGCTGTAGATTTCCTGGTGGTCGCCGTGATGTCGCTGCTCCTGGTTGACTTTTGCCGACAGGAACGCCATTTCTGCCCCTGGATCAACAGGTTCCCCCTTGTCGGCAGAGTCGGTGAATTCCTCCCGGCGTCCGCGCTTGACAGATTCCAGGAGAACCGGGTCACCGTGGCTGACAAAATAGGGAAATGGTGCCGTTTCCCCATACTCCTCTCCCATGAAGAGCAACGGCAGATAGGGGGAGAGGATGACTGTTGCGGCGGCAAGTTTGAGCTGTTGCGTGGAGAGGTGTTCGGCCGGCCGTTCGCCGCGCATCCGGTTGCCCACTTGATCATGATTTTGGGAAAAGGCCACCAGTTGGGTGGGCGGAACTGCGGCCGAGGAATTACCATGGTGCCGACATCTGAAGGAAGAATAACAGCCGGAGAGGACAAATCCTTCCTTAAATCCTTTGACCAGATGGGAAAACAGGCCGAAATCCTTATAGTACCCGCTCCGGTCACCGGTGAGCAGTGTCCGCAGGGCATGATGGAAATCGTCATTCCACTGGGCATCCAGACCATAGCCTCCGACTGCGGTCGGATTAATCACCCTCACATCGTTCAGGTCGCTTTCCGCAATAACGTGTACGTGGCGACCGACAGTGATTCCTGTCCGATGGACCGCCTCGGTGAGTTCCTGAAGAATATGCAGAGCACTGAAATCGTAAATGCCGTGAATGGCATCGAGGCGCAGGGCATCAACATGGAATTCAGTAATCCAATACAGGGCGTTGGCGATGAAATAGTGGCGTACCTGATCGCTGTCGGGGCCATCAAAATTGACAGCATCTCCCCAGGGGGTGCGGTAGCGGTCGGTAAAGTAGGGGCCAAATGCGTGCAGATAGTTGCCTTCCGGCCCAAGATGGTTGTAGACCACGTCCAGAGTTACGGCCAAACCTCTGACATGACAGGCATCCACCAGTCGTTTCAAGCCATCGGGGCCTCCATAGCTGTTCTGGGGTGCGAAGAGAAAGGTGCCGTCGTAGCCCCAGTTTCGTTCCCCCGGAAACTGGGCCACCGGCATCAGTTCCACTGCGGTGATGCCGAGTTCGCACAGGTAATCCAGACGGGAAATGGCCCCATCAAAGGTACCTTCCGGTGTGAACGTCCCCACATGCAACTCGTAAAAGATATACTTTTCAAGTGCGATACCCCGCCACAGTTTGTCGCTCCAATGAAATGAATGGTCGATCACCTGGGAGGCACCATGCACTCCGTCAGGCTGGCTGCGTGAAGCCGGGTCGGGAAGTCGGACGGTACCATCGAGCCAATACCAGTAGCGGTCACCCGCTTTGGCAGGGAATTCTCCCTCGAAATATTCGCCATTTCGTTGCAGCGTTGACTTCGGTGCCCCGGCGTCCACCAGTTCCACTGCGACAGACGTGGCCGACGGTGCCCATACTCTGAAGCAGGTTGTACCATCTTGTGTGCGTGCACCGATATCGAGGTAAAAGTGGGACATAATCAGCGCTATCCTTAAGTCGTGGCCGTATTATATTTGAAATGAGTGTAATTGAGGTAGCAAGGAATCTGCCAATAAGCGGGAATGCAGAAGGTTTGAATAAGATAAAAATAAAAGCCAGTTAGGTAAGTAAGACGGAGGGTTGATGGATAGTAATACCGTATCATCCGCACTATATGGTAGAACCGCAACATATGGACACGGGGAGTAGTGGCGGATTACCACTGATCCGGGAACGTCAGACCGGGGAAGTGAGGGGATGGAATAAAAAAGGTATGAGCGGTAAATGTGGGCCTCGGATTTCGACATTTTCTGCAAATTTGGTTTACAACGTATGAACTTGACAGTATACCAAAAAAAGGGGAAGAGCACTGGACAGGACTATTACACACCGGAAGAACTTTCACCGGAACTGAAGACTAATCGTGCGGGTGTCTGTATCCGTGGTGGGAGGGTTAAGGAGGACTTGACACAAAAGCAACTTGCAGAGCAGATTGGTATAGCACAGCACCATATCAGTGAGATGGAGAACGGCAAAAGAACCGTCGGCAAGGAGATGGCCAAGAAGCTGGCGGAAGTTCTGAATGTTGATTACCGGGTTTTTTTATAGAATTCTGGCTGTTGCATTCAAGATGGCTGTCAAAGATAATCATATGCAACAGTACCCAGCGGTAGCGTTAAATCCGTCACTATATGGACAGCAGAGATAACTTCCAACACAGGTAATTGAGCTACGGGGGCCAGCGCGTGCTGATACAACTCAAGGGCAGCCGGACCGCCCCATGCTCCTTTTATCGTAATATCACTCAAACAGTACTGCACCAGCTCACAGATACGTGCAGTGCCGTCCACATGGGGAATTATCTTCAGTAAAAAGGAGGGAGCCCCCAGTGACTCTTTTATTGCTTCGCCATCCAGCAGAGTATGCTTGAAGCCCATGGTGCCTGTTGCTATCCGAATATCACCGTAATCGAGGGTGCCGACCAGAGTATCCTTTTGAACTCGCAATTCAGGGTTCCCCCATTTTTTAGGGAACCCCCACAGTTCCCGTCCTCCGGCAATTGGCGGATGGTTGTTTAAATACATACTGTGTGCATAACTGCCGGCAACTCCGTTCAAACTGACCGGTATTACTTGGCCTGATTCGCAATAGCTGCCGAAACCGGTGGTATCCGGCATGTTGATAAATTCAAACCTGACAATCGGTTCGACGAACTGTAGTGGCTCAGGTAGTACCTGACGAAGTAAAACGGGGTCGGTTCGATAGTTGATAATCAGATATTCACGGTCAATAAATCTATAGGGACCAGGGGGGAAAGCCGGGCTGGTCAAGGGCATCGCGAAGGCTCTCCGTCGTACGTCATCTGCATTCATGGTATCTCTCCGTTATGTGTGACATCCACCCCTCCCTAACAAGTTCAGGAAGGGGTGAGCCGAGGACTTAGTCAAGCCGTTCAACAATCATCGCGATACCCTGACCGCCACCGATGCAAAGAGCTGCAAGGCCACGTTTTACACCACGGCACTTCATTTCATACAGCAGAGTAACCAGAATTCTCGCCCCGCTGGCACCGAGCGGGTGCCCCAGCGCAATGGCACCCCCATTTACGTTGATTTTATCCACCGGAATCTGCAACTCTCTGTTGACGCCGAGTGCCTGAACCGCAAAGGCTTCATTCAGCTCAAACAGGTCGATATCTTTCAGCTGGAGTGAGGCCTTTGCCAGTGCCTTCCTGACCGCCTCTACCGGTCCGAGTCCCATGACTTTTGGGTCACAGCCAACGGCTGCGTAACTGACGATTCGTGCCAAGGGCATAATGCCCTTCTGTTCGGCACGTTCCTGACCCATGAGAAGCACACCGGCAGCTCCGTCATTGAGCCCGGAAGAGTTGCCTGCGGTAACAACGCCATCCTTCTGAAAGGCGGGTCTCAGGCGTGCCAGACTTTCCAGGGCCGCATCGGCCTTTGGATACTCATCATGTTCAAACATACGTGGAGTGCCATTTTTTTGCTTTATGATTACCGGGACTATTTCCGGTTTGAATCTGCCGGATTGAATTGCTCGTGCTGCTTTCCGCTGTGACTCCAGGGCAAATGCGTCAGCTTCTTCACGGGAAATATGATATTTTGCGGCAATATTCTCCGCAGTCACTCCCATGTGAATATCATTAAATGCGTCGGTAAGCCCGTCTTTGATAACCGCATCAACCAGAGTGCCGTTACCGAGACGATACCCGCTGCGGGCGTGGTCAAGCAGGTAGGGTGCCTGGCTCATGCTTTCCATGCCGCCAGCAACTATAATATCCGCTTCGCCTGCCGCAATGGCAAGTGCTCCCAGGGCAACGCTTTTTAAACCGGAGCCGCACAGTTTGTTAACGGTATAGGATGGAACCGACTCCGGAAAGCCGGCATATACCGCAGCCTGACGTGCCGGATTCTGGCCGCAGCCGCTCTGGAACACCTGGCCGAGTATGACTTCATCGACCGTTGTCGTATCGATGGTGCTGCGCTGGATTAACGCTTCAATCACGGTTCTGCCCAGCTCAATTGCGGGAACAGTGGAAAGTTCCCCATTAAAACTGCCAACTGCCGTTCGGGCGGCAGCAACAATAACCACATTTCTCATCTTTTTCCCCCTGGGGTTGCACTAAAGCTACCGGTGTGCTCTGTTATGCTGTCAACGTGATCGATACAATCGGGACCGACCGTAAAGGCGGCCTCCGTACAGCTGCGGACATCTGCAATGCTTACGCCCGGACTCAGTTCTTCCAGAACCAGACCATTGTTAATGCGAAACACCGCCATTTCAGTTACAATCGTGTGTACTTTGCCCACGCAGGTCAGTGGCAGGGTACATTGTGTGAGAATTTTAGCGGCTCCATCTTTGGTGCAATGTTCCATGGCAATAATGACGTGCCTGGCACCGGTAACAAGGTCCATGGCACCACCCATTCCGGGAACCTTTTTGCCGGGCACCATCCAGTTGGCCAGATTTCCCTGGCTGTCTACCTGCAATGCGCCCAGCACACTTACATCAACATGACCACCCCGGATCAGCGCGAATGACATGGCACTGTCGAAGAAGGCACCGCCCGGCAAAATCCCGCATGGCTGTCCCCCCGCATTGACAAGACAAGGGTCCGCTTCACCGAACAGTGGGCCGAGCCCGAGAAAACCATTCTCCGACTGAAGTACTATGTCAACACCCGGCTCTAAATAATTCGGAATGAGCGTTGGCAGACCGATCCCCAGATTTACCACATCACCATTTTTAAGTTCACGTGCCACACGGCGGGCAATGATTTCTTTCGGAGTCATATCAGTACCTCTCTGCAACAACGATGTTGTCTATCACGACTCCCGGTGTCACAACTGTTTCAGGATCAATTTCACCGGTATCGACCAACTCATCCACTTCCACGATGACACGGTCTGCGGCCAGTGCCATGAGCGGATTGAAATTGCGTGCTGACTTTTCATAGACCAGATTACCGGCCCGGTCTGCCTTTTTAGCCTTAATAATTGCAATGTCGGCCCTCAGAGGCAGTTCGACAAGGTACTTGACGCTGTTTGATACCAGTTTGATTTTCCCCTCTTCGACAAGAGTTCCGATTCCGGTTTCTGTGAGAACACCTCCCAAACCGGCACCACCGCATCGAATGCGTTCTGCCAGCGTACCTTGAGGCACAAGGATAACTTCAAGCTCATTGGCAATCATTTGTCGCCCGGTTTCCGGGTTCGTACCAATGTGTGACGCAATAAGTTTTACTACCCGTTTGTTGACAATAAGCTGACCAACGCCCATTTCAGGGAATGCGCTGTCATTACTGATAACAGTAAGATTCTTTGCGCCATTATTTATCAGTTCACGTACCAATCCTTCCGGTGAGCCAACCCCCAGAAAACCACCGCACATGATGGTCATACCATCCTTGAATAACCCCTTTACCTCTTGTAAACTGATGCATTTATTCATTGAAGTGCTCCTCGATTATTTCGGGTACCGTCCAGTGCAACACCAAGAACGCGACAGACGCTGCTCGCGATCATCCATTCCTCATCAGTATGAATAACGCGAACGGTAACTTGTCCGCCCACCACTGAAATAACTCCTGCATTTACATCGTTCTGGTTATCATCGAGCTTGATACCGAGAAATTCCATCCCGGCGCAAATCCGGCTTCTTACAACGGGAGCGTTTTCGCCAATACCGCCAGCAAATACGAGCGTATCCACTCCCCCCATAACTGTTGCAAGCGAACCGATCCATTTTTTAACCTGGTAACAAAACAGTGCGACCGCTTCCGCCGCACGTACGTCCTCCACTTCATGGCTGAGTAAATCTCGCATGTCGGAACTGGTCTCCGAGACTCCGAGCAACCCGGATTTAAAATTGATCATATCGCTTATCTGTTTCGCACTCATTTTTTCAGATCGGGCCAAGTAGAGGAGCAGGCCTGGATCAAGATCGCCGGAGCGTGTGCCCATTGGTACGCCGGAGTTCGGTGAAAAACTCATGCTGGTATCCATGCTTTTGCCATGATGTACCGCTGCCAGGCTTGCACCATTACCCAGATGGGCAAGGATGACCCGGCCGTGAGCCGCTTCGGTGCCGCCCAGCTGGGCCAGCTCTTCCATAAGAAATTCGTAGGACAAACCGTGAAAACCATATCGGCGCACGCCCATTGTTTCATAACACCGTGGAATGGGTATCAACTGGGCCATTCGTGGAAGGTTATGGTGAAACGCTGTGTCAAAACAGGCGACTTGGGGTAGTCCGGGAAACCGGTGGTGAAATGCTCTGGCTATCAAGATTTCTTCCGGCAGATGTTCGGGATCGAACGGGCTGAGTCGGTGCAGATCTTGAACCATTTCCGCTGAGATTCGCTGAGACGTGCTGTAATTTTGTCCGCCATACACTATGCGATGCCCTACTGCGGCCACGGGGTCATGAATGCTTCGTTCTTCTATCCAGTCCATCAGTATGCCCACCGCCACGGTGTGATTCGGTGCGTTCACGACAGACGAAAAGTTTTCCGCACCACTCAAGCCTTTCACCCAAAAAGTAGCCTCAGGTCGTCCGATCCGTTCAAGTCTCCCCTCCATTATTCGTTGAAGAGAATTGACCGTATCGAACAGTGCAAACCTGATACTTGATGAACCACCATTTATAGTCAGTAATCGCATATGGCTTTTAGCTCAATGTGGAGAGTTGGAACCTAACTGTCCAACTGTTTTTTCTTGCCATCTCTCTGTAAAACAAACAACAGGAAAGAAACAATACCGAAATTCACTGTCAATACTGTTACCCTCGGCCATGTAACATGTTGGACCACTTCGTATACTTCAAGCGGAATATAGATACCACCGCTCAGGACGGCAAACCATTGGGCCCACGTTTTTCTCAACCAAAGGCCGATAGCTTCAATTATGCGGACTACAGAGTACACTGCAGCAACCAATGCCATGCTCCAAAGTTTAGAACTATCGATATGATCGATGAGATCCAAAAATATTCCTGGATAATGGTTGGCTGGGTTGAGATGAAGGTGCGTAACCACGTGTAATGCGGCTTCGTGAACATCTTTATGGATGTATGTGAGAAGTTCAAAACCAACAGCCAGAACGAGAAGCCCCTTGATCCCTTCAAACAGTGCAACGATACGCAGTCCATGTGTATGAGAATGTATGATTATCTCGTTACCCTTGCAGTTGCTGCTGGGTTTTCAGAACATGGGGAAGGTTGGTTTCTATCCAATCAGCCAACGACTCGACTTTGTGGCCAATCTCCAGTCCCATGGGTGTCAGGGAATATTCCATATGACGCGGCACTATGGGAAAGTACACTCTGTCGACAAAGCCATCATCTTCCAGACTCTGGAGCGTCTGAGCCAGCATTTTCGAGCTGACACCTTCAACTTTTCGAAGTAAGTCACTAATTCGTTGCGTTCCTCCCATGAGGGCAACCAATACGAGAACACCCCAACGACCTGTGACATGTTTGAGAATAACTCGTGAAGGGCATTCAACTGAGAATAGTTTGCCGCGCCGAATCCGCTCGGGAATTTTTGTTATATTATGAATGGTCATGACACGTACCTTTATAGTTGAGAAACCTGTTTGAGCAGGTTTCTCAACTGACATGAGGAATTTGGTACCGTAAGGCCTATTTCTTCTTGCTGTACAGCTCGGCATTTATTTCATCAAGGGCTGTGATTATTGGCTGAATCGATGTTTTTAATGTATCCAGATCCTGAACCGCCTTGCTGGCAACCGGTGTAATAGATTCGATTCCTTTCGTGGTTAGATCATTGGAGAGAAATTTCTGGATTTCCCGCAAATTGGTGAGATAACTGGTATAGGCACCCTTAACTCCGGCACCGGCCTTTGGCACCCGATCATATATTTCTGCAAGTTTTGCACGACGATCTTCGCTCAGTTCACGAATCTCCGGATTCGTGAAGGCATCTCCTTGCTTCTCCCATTCACTAAAATATTCACTGCTGTGTGACTTCATTTCATCAAGGCGTTTGACAACTCTCTTTCCCTCATGATCAAGTTTTGCAAGTTGATCAGAATATTTATTGAAGGATTTTTTGAGATCGCCCTGTTCTGGCTTAATCAGGGAGTCCAGTGATGCCGCCGTGGTGTCACACTGAACGACAAACTTCCTGAGTTCACTATCGACATCCCGAATCGACGTAGATGCTTTTGCTGAGCGTTGCATACCGGTTGAGGCACAGCCACCGATAAGTGAAACCGTACCGAACAGGCACATTGTGTAGATGGCAAGCGTGTGAGTTGTAAATTTCATATTGTTCTCCTTTTGTGTTGCTAATGTGCAAATCACCACTGGGCAGTGGCAATCAATGCCTGAGCAGGTTTTTCTCGTTGCTTGTTTTCGTTTAAAAGCAACTATAGTGCCAACGGTCAGTTGGGAGAAATTTATGTGCAATTCCCCATTATAACAGGGCAAAAACACGATAAATTACTCCTCACGATCACAGGGTACCCTTACCATACGGCGGTTCTACCAGATGTTGCGGTGTGGCGGGTCGTCTGCATGTGCAGATATTTCCCTTGCAATTTTTTTCTCCCATGAGAATATGCTTAATTGAAAATGAGACTTGAAGGCAGGAACCACTTATGACAGAAACAGGTAAAACCACCACAACATCGGATGGCTTCAAAACGCGCCTTGTGCTTATTGTTATCTTGCTTAATGTGATTGTCTACAGCCTCGCAGGTATATCGCTGTACCAGAGCAGAAACAATTATGAAAAAAGAGCCGCCGTTTCAACCCAGAATATTGCGAGCGTTCTCGAACATGATCTTGACGGCACGATTGATACCATCAACATTACACTCCTTGCGGTAAAGAATGAGGCTGAACAACAGTTAGCGCACAACGGCATTAAAAAGGACACTCTCAACGGCTATATAATCCGGCAGCACACCTACCTCCCGTCAATTTCAGCTCTCCGTATGACCGATGCAGATGGAAACCTTATGTATGGCACCGGCTTGACAGCCGGGACCGTAATCAATATTGCTGACCGTGATTACTTCAAATTCGGACGGGACAATCCCAATGGTGAACTCTTTATTTCAAAGCCGACTCTGGGGCGTGTAACTAACAAATGGGTCATCAACGTTTCCCGGCGCGTCAACAAACCTGACGGTTCGTTTGCAGGCATCGTATTTGGTGCACTTACATTCAATCATTTAAATAATTTATTTTCCAGTATCGACATCGGTAAGAAGGGGTCGATCACTCTTCGTGATGAAGAGTTGGCTCTCATGATCAGATATCCTGAAGTAGCCAAATCTATTGGTAAAAAAGCCGTTTCAAAAGAGTTCTCTGACTTCTATAGGGCGGGGATAAAAAATGCGACCTTCAAGGGTGTTGCTGGCATAGACAGAACCGAGCGACTGATTACGTATAGAAAAATGGCCGAGTACCCGATAGTTATTGTCGTCGCCTTGGCACGGGATGAATACCTTGCCAGTTGGCAAAATGAGATTTTTTCGCAATTATGTCTGGTGGCCTTTTTTACCTTGTTCAGCATGTTCTCCTCACGAATGCTGCTAACCAGATGGAAGCGTGAGAAAGAAAATGAAGTAGAGCTCCGAAAAGCCAAAGGGGACCTTGAGCTGCGCGTTACAGAGCGGACTGGCGAATTGAATCAAGCGAACAGGAAGCTGAAAACGGAACTGGTGGAGCGTAAACAGGTGGAAGAAGAACTACGTGTATTCAAGGAGTCAGTTGATAACTCTTCAGATGCCATAGGCATGGCAACACGGGAAGGGAAGCATTTTTACCAGAACAAGACGTTTGATATGTTGTTCGGCGAAATTGGTGAGAGCCCCTTTGAGATATTTGCAGATGAGAATGTCGGTAAGAATGTGTTTGAAACAATCATGTCTGGAGGATTATGGGTAGGCGAAGTACAAATGTACGGAAAGAACAGAGAACGTATGTACGTACTTCTCAGAGCCTATGCCAATAGGGATACCCAAGGAAACATCATCGGGCTTGTTGGGATCCATACTGATATAACAGAAAGTAAGCAGACCGAAAAGTTACGACGTGAAAATGAAGAAAAGTATCGAAATCTCTTCAACAATGCTGAAATTGCCATGTTCAGGACAAGGCTTGATGGTTCAGAGGTACTGGATGTTAATCAGAAATTTCTTGATATGTTGGAGAAAACCAGAGAGGAAACGATTGGAACCCCTTCAGAGGTTCTTTGGGTTGATCCGGCTGAGCGTGAGGAACTGGTGCGAAGGCTTGACGCCGATGGTCGTGTGTCAAAGTATCAGTACGAAATGCTGGATGGCAAAGGTGGTATAAAAAACTGCATTACGTCTCTGGTGCTTTACCGGGAAGAGGGTATTCTGGAAGGTACCATACTGGATATTACCGACTTCAAACGGGCAGAAGAAGATCGCCTCACCATGGAAAAACAACTTCTGCATGCCCAGAAGCTTGAGAGTCTCGGAGTGTTGGCTGGTGGCATAGCACACGATTTCAACAACATCCTGATGGCCATCATTGGCAATGCTGATCTTGCATTAATGCGAATCAACAAAGAGTCACCTGTTGTTGACAACCTGCATAAGATAGAACAGGCAGCAGCTCGGGCCGCCGATTTAGCCAAACAGATGTTGGCGTATTCTGGTAAAGGCAAGTTCGTGATTGAGGATCTGGACTTTAATCTTCTGCTGGAAGAAATGTTGCATATGCTGGAAGTTTCAATATCCAAGAAGGCGATACTGAGGCTTAACCTCACTCCCACGCTACCAACTGTCGAAGCCGATGCGACTCAAATTCACCAGATCGTTATGAACCTTGTAATCAACGCTTCGGAAGCAATCGGGGAAAAAAGTGGCGTGATAGCTATATCTACCGGTTGTATGGAGTGTGATAAGAGCTACCTGAAGGATGTTTGGCTGGTCGAAAATCTGACCAGTGGGCTGTACGTATACCTGGAGATTGCTGATAACGGCTGTGGCATGGATAAAACGACCCTCGCTAAGCTTTTTGATCCTTTCTTTACCACTAAATTCACTGGGCGTGGACTGGGCATGGCCGCAGTTCTCGGGATTGTGCGGGGACACAAAGGGGCGATACGGGTATATAGCGAACCGGGGAAAGGCTCGACCTTCAAGATCCTGCTTCCTGCTTCAAACAGGCTACCTGAAATTTTAAACGGTACGACACAGCACGACGACTGGAAGGGACAGGGCAAAGTATTACTTGTCGATGATGAAGAGACAGTGAGATGCGTAGGTTCAGAGATGCTGAAGGAACTGGGCTTTACACCGATCACCGCCAATGATGGCAGAGAAGCCATGAGGCAATTCAACACCAATCCTGACATTTCTCTTGTCATTTTAGATCTGACAATGCCTCACATGGATGGTGAACAATGTTTTCGTGAATTAAGAAAACTCAAGTCAGACATCAAGGTCATCATGTCAAGTGGCTTCGGTGAGCACGAGGTCACACAGCATTTCGCCGGTAAAGGACTTGCAGGCTTTATTCAAAAACCGTACAAGCTGTCAGTACTGAGAGATGCTATTCGGAAAATATGAATCAATGAATACATTGTTGAGTATGTGTTCTTGACAGATGTTCCACCGTATGTGATAGCGGTGTTAAAATACGACGGATTCAACAACAGATCTCCTTCCAATCATCACATCAATTATTGCATCTTCCTCCCCGTACACACAGCTGTTGACGCTTCTCTTGGGTATTCTTTTTTTTGGGTACGGTAGTTGCTTCGTCATGGGGAATGCCTGCAAGGTTCAAAAAAGGGAATAAAATCATGACGAACCAAAAACAAAGAATTCTTTGCGTGGATGACGAAGCTTTTAATCTCGAACTGCTGAAAACGATTGTGAGTTCCGATGGCTATGAGGTGCTGTCGGTGTCAAGCGGATTGGAAGCACTGGAAAAGATACGGACTGAGCGGATCGATATCTGCCTTCTTGATGTGGTAATGCCGGAAATGGACGGTTTCGAAGTTTGCCGCCGGATCAAATCCGAAGAAGCACACCATGCCATCCCGGTCGTTTTGATTACCTCTCTCAACGACACGAAAGATCGAATTCGGGGGATAGAAGCCGGAGCGGAAGATTTTATCACCAAACCATTTGTTCGCGCTGAAATTCTGGCACGGATAAAGATGCTTTTACGGGTCAAGGCACTGAATGATGAATTGGAAGTGTCCCGAGCACGCTACCTGGCCATCATTGAAGACCAGACTGAATTAATTTGCCGCTATCTGCCGGATGGCAGGCTCTCTTTTGTCAACGGGGCCTATTCGCGCTACTATGAAACTCCACCGGATGAACTGATTGGTAAAAATTTTATTCCAAGCATCCCGGAACCTGATTTATCCCGTGTCACTACGTTATTGTCCAACATCACCTGTGATAATTCAGAAGTAATGTACACACACCAAATCAAAAAATCATCGGGCGAGCTCTGCTGGCAGCGCTGGACACAGCGGGGAATATATTCAGGTGATGGAACTCTCATAGAATACCAAGCGGTGGGGCAGGATATAACCGAGCGCAAGCTGATTGAGTTGGAGCTGGCACATTCCGAGTTGAAGTTCCACACGCTCTATGCTTCAACGAGTGAAGCGGTGATGCTGTTGGACAATAATGGTTTTTTCGATTGCAACAAAGAAACAATAGAGATGTTTGGATGCGCAACCGAGAAGGAGTTCTGCTCTCAACATCCGGTCAATTTTTCGCCACCACAGCAGCCATGTACAACTGATTCTTTGGCCTTGGCTAACAGTCACATCGCTACAGCACTGGAAAAAGGCAGCACGCGCTTTGAGTGGGTCCACCGGCGCGCAGACACAGGCAAGGACTTCCCCGCCGAGGTGTCACTTAGTGCCATGGAATTGGATGGCAGGAAAATTCTCCTGGCAACGGTGCGCGATATCACTGAACGTAAGCGGGTTGAAAAAGAATTACTACAGGCTAAGATGGATGCCGAATTGGCAAACATCGACAAGAGTGTTTTTTTGGCCAATATGAGCCATGAGATTCGCACGCCGATGAACGGTGTCATTGGCATGACGGATCTACTGCTGGACACCGAGTTGACCGAAGAGCAGCAAAGATACGCAACGGTTGTCCGCAGATGCGGAGAAGACCTGCTGGAACTGATCAATGACATTCTTGATTTATCAAAAATCGGGGCTGGCAAACTTGAAATTGAAACGCTTGATTTTAATCTGAGAATGACCGTTGAAGACACCGCCGAGACCCTCGCAATGCGGGCATCTGCCGCCGGGTTGGAGCTGATCTGCCGGATTGACCCGCTGGTACCGACATATCTGAAAGGCGACCCGGGCCGGGTTCGTCAGGTCATTACCAATCTGGCGGGGAATGCTATCAAGTTTACCCATGGTGGAGAAATAGAAATCAGGGCGGAGCTTGTTTCTGATCTGGGTGAAGCGGTTATGCTTCGTTTTTCCGTCCGGGACACCGGCATAGGGATACCTGAAAACCGGCGTGTCGCTATTTTTGATCCATTCACCCAGGTTGATGGTTCTACCACTCGTAAATACGGCGGTACCGGCCTTGGGCTCAGCATCAGCAAACAGTTGGCGGAATTGATGGGGGGAGAGATCGGTGTTGACAGCACGGAGGGGGAAGGCTCCACCTTCTGGTTTACCACACGGTTTGAAAAGCAAACCATTGTTGAGACGCTGAATATTGCGTCTCAATGCGTGGATATCTCATCGACGCGCGTTCTGGTGGTAGATGGCAACGCGACCAACCGTACTCTTATGACTTCCCTCTTAAACAGTTGGGGTTGCCGATGTGGGTCCGCCAGCGATAGTGATACGGCCCTGTTGCTGCTCCGCGAAGCCGTTGAAAAGAGAGACCCATTCCGTATTGTCCTCTTGGACCAGATGCTGCCGGGTATTGACGGCCTTGAAACGGGACGCCGCATCAAGGCAGATTCACTGCTGCAATCGACCCTGATGATTATGGTGAAATCCTTAGGCCAGCATAGCATCGCTGCCGTTCTTGAACAGGTTGGTTTTACCGGCTATCTGACCAAGCCTGTTCGTCAGTCTCAGCTATACGATTGCATTGTTCTTGTTCTTAACCAGGCGAATCAATCCATTCCGAATCAACCACCCGATATTTCCAGTGCTGCACAGGGTATTGCCACGTGTCACACCACACCGGAAATTTCCCAACCAGCGTATCGTATCCTGCTTGCAGAAGATAACATCATCAATCAGAAAGTTGCCCAGGGATTGTTGAGTAAACTCGGCTATCAGGCTGATGTGGTTTCCAATGGTCTTGAAGCCGTCACGGCACTTACCGAAACACACTACGATCTGGTGCTCATGGATTGCCAAATGCCGGAAATGGGCGGTTTTGAAGCAACCTCCCTCATTCGTGACATAACCTCTCCCGTTCTCAATCATTTGGTGCCAATCGTCGCCATGACTGCCAATGCCATGACGAAAGACCGTGAAGAATGTCTGAAGGCAGGGATGAATGACTATCTGTCCAAACCGGTAAAGAGGGGCGAACTTGCGAAAGTATTTGCAAAATGGTTACCGGTCCATGAAGAACCGTCCCGTTCCGAGGGGATGGGGCCTGAAGAACCAGCCGTCGTGGCTGGCACGCTTGACGTAACCGTAAGCACTCCGATTCTGAACAGGCTGCTCGGCTACATCAATACCAGAGATGCCAGGGTTGAATGGTACCTTGACGACAATCAAAAAACACTGACAGGATTGCCGGATAAAGAGTTCAGGCAGGTGAACACACTGCTGAAAAATTTTGATTACGAAGCGGCCAGTAACGCGCTTCTGGCACTATCAGCCAGGTATGGCATCGTCCTTACCCCTGACATCTGCATGGGTGACCAGACACCCACGGAAAAGACGCCTGTAATGGCAACGGTCCTTGTTATCGACGATACGCCGCGCAATATAAGTCTCCTGAACGCCGCGCTGACGGACGAATACACCATAAAAGCGGCAACAAGTGGAAAACAGGGCATTGATATTTGTAACTCCATGGCGGTTGACATTGTTCTGCTTGATGTAATGATGCCGGGGATGGATGGTTTTGAAACCTGCAGGCAAATCAAGAAAAACCCATCGACAAAAAATATTCCGACACTATTTGTCACTGACAGAGGTGACATTCATGACGAAACCATAGGTTTTGCCTGCGGTGCCGTTGATTATATCTCTAAACCAATTCGTGCAGCCATTGTAAAATCACGGATTAAGACCCACCTTGCTCTGTATGATCAGAACAGAATCTTGGAAAAACTGGTTCAGCAACGGACTACTGAGCTGAAAGATACCTATTTCGAAGTCCTCCGCCGGCTCGGTATAGCCGGAGAATTTCACGATGACGAAACCGGGCTGCATGTGGCCAGAGTCTGTAATTATTCACGGATAATTGCGCTGGCTTCCGGTTACTCTGAAAGCGAAGCGGAGCTGTTGTACCACGCAACTGCCCTGCATGATACCGGTAAAATCGGCATACCGGACAACATCCTCTTTAAACCAGGCAAGCTTGACGACAATGAATGGGATGTTATGCGAACTCATTGTGAGATTGGCCACCGGATCATAGGCCAGCATCTGAACAACGAGTTGTTAAAAACTGCGGCGTCAGTAGCACTCACGCATCACGAAAAATGGGACGGCAGCGGATACCCACAGGGACTTAAGCAGACAGATATTCCCCTTGCAGGAAGGATTGTCGCTATCGCGGATGTATTTGATGCTCTTACCAGTGATCGCCCCTATAAAAAAGCCTGGCCGGTTCCCGCTGCAGTCAGTGAGATCGTGCTCTGTAGCGGACTTCATTTCGATCCGCAGGTGGTGGATTCGTTCTTGTCAAACATCCCGGAAATTACCTTCGTACAGCAGCAATTTGCCGAGACTATGTAATATTATTTCACGCCGAGCAACGCCAGCAGGATGCCGCCGGAAATCGCCGTACCAAAAACCCCTGCCAGGTTCGGCCCCATTGCGTGCATGATCAGATACACCTGCGGATTCTCCTTGTTGGCAACCATATGTGAAACTCGGGCGGCAATTGGCACCGAAGCGATTCCGGCTGAGCCGATGAGCGGATTGATCTTGCCTCGGCTGATGACGTTCATAATTTTTGCCGCCACTACTCCGGAACCGGTACCAAACATAAAAGCAACCAGTCCCAACGCTATGATCTCAAGCGTTTTAATGGTAAGAAACTGCTCGGCATTCATGGTTGAGCCAATAGCCACCGTCAGCACGATGGTTATGATGTTCATTATTTCATTGGCCGCTGTCTTGGCCAATCGGTCCACCAACAGACACTCCCGAAACAGGTTACCCAGCATCAGCATGGTAAGAAGTGGCGCAATAGGTGGGAAAAACAGATTAACGATGACGGCAATGATGATGGGAAAGGCAATTTTCTCCAGGCGGGAGACTTGCCGGGGCTTTTCCATAACTATCTGCCGTTCTTTTTTGGTTGTCAGTAGTTTCATGATGGGTGGTTGTATCAAGGGCATCAAGGCCATGTATGAATACGCGGCCACTGAAATCTGCGGTAACAGATGGGGAGCCAGCTTCATGGTAACAAAGATAGCCATGGGGCCGTCCGCGCCACCGATGATGCCGATAGCTCCGGCCTCCGCCAGTGAAAATCCAAGCAGCTTGGCCCCGATAAGTGCAACAAAAATCCCAAGATGTGCCGCAGCCCCCAAAATAACCAGCCATGGACTGGCGATCATGGGGCCAAAATCGGTCATGGCCCCAACGCCCAGAAAAATGAGCGGAGGCACAATGAGCAGGGCCACCCCCTGGTAGGCATAATGAAACAGCCCCCCAGGTTGGGTTAACCCTGAACCAGGCACATTGGCTACGATACAGGCAAAGCCAATGCCGACGAGCAGAAATGGTTCGTATTTCTTGGCCAGAGCCAGATAGATCATCGTGCCCCCCACCAGCATCATGAACACGTTACCCCAGCCCAATTGGGCCAGACCTGTCTGCTCTTTCAATAAATTCAATAATTCAAATAACTGTGCAAGCATTTTTTCACTCCGTTATTGCGGTAGTCCCTCAATCTGAAGCAAGGCATGCCCGTCATCAACGGCATCCCCCTCCTTGACCAGCACGGCTCGTACGGTACCGGCGGACGGTGCAACAACAGGGGTTTCCATCTTCATGGCATCCAGCACGATGAGCACCTGATTGAGAGAAACCACGTCACCAGGTTTGACCAGACATTTGAAAACATGCCCTGCCATGGGACTTACAACGACCCGGCAGCCTGCAAGAGGGGAAACAGCCACTGTGGAAGATGGAACCGTGGGAGTAAAAGGCGTTAAAGGATGCACGGGAACATCGGAAGAATGTGGTGCCTCGGGAAACGCAGAGGCAGAGTCATCCAGCACCTCAACACCAACATCGTATGTTTTACCTTCCAGGGTGATTCGCAACATTTTCATGATAATTCCTTTCTATAAAACCTGTTTGATCAATGGGTTATATTTTGAGATGCAGCACAACGGTATATTATTTGAGGCGGTGCGACTGTAGCTCGTGACGTCCCTGAGCTGCCCAGTTCCAGTCTTTTGCGGTTAACGGACGGAATCTTTCGACACGAACGGCCACTCCGAGTGTCTCGTACGCCGCTGCGGTAAGTAGCACTATCAGCTGTTGGTCACTCAGGCCGGGATGAATGCCGCCCGTGGCAGCAGACTCGGTTGTCGGAAAGAGTGCCGGTGAGGCGGCACTCAAGCATGGTCCCGTGAGCGCAGGATGCCCATGGGACATGGCCAGCGTACCTTCGGGGTTCTGTTTTCCCAACCTGTTGAGCAGGGGAAACAGTGCCAGAATCACCCCGATTCCGCCGATGATGACAAAGCTCAGAATGAAATCGATTGCGCTGATGAGAAGCGCACCGTTTAAGTTATCTTGAATAGGCATGATGCTATCCTGACTGTTACTTGAATTAGTTACTCCGGAGTATATTTTTCCCGAAGCGTGCTGCGAAGATACATGCCTATAACGGTATCAAACCATGCTTCTTGGCCGGTCGCGTCACCCGTTTCGTCAGGGATATTCGCAGTGCCTGTGCGACCCGTGTCCGTGTTTCAGCGGGCTCGATCACATCGGTGATCATATCACGGGAAGCCGCCTGATACGGGGTGGCAAATTGTTCCCGGTATGACCGCACCAGCTCTGCCTCTTTGGATTCATGATCCTCAGCCTCTTCTATCTCTTTTTTGTAGATAATCCGGGCCGCACTTTCGGCACCCATGACGGCAATCTCGGCGCATGGCCAGGCAAAGATGAAATCAGCCCCCATGTCCTTGGAACACATGGCCAGATAGGCACCTCCATAGGCCTTGCGCATGATAACGGTAATCTTGGGAACCGTTGCAGCAGCATAGGCGAAGAGCATCTTGGCACCATGGCGGATGATGCCGCCACGCTCCTGAGCCAGGCCCGGCATGAAGCCAGGCACATCAACCAGGTTGACCAGCGGCACGTTGAAGGCGTTGCAGAACCGGATGAATCGGGCCGCTTTGTCGGAACTGTCAATATCAAGGCATCCGGCCTTGCATGCCGGTTGGTTGGCCACGATACCGACCACCATGCCATTGATCCGGCCAAAGCCAATCACGATATTCCGGGCAAACTCACGCTGCACCTCAAGCCACTGTCCCGGATCCAGCAGGCGTTCGATCACCTGATACACGTCGAAACTGTATTTCGGGTCGTCAGGTACCAGCTCGTTCATCCCCTCATCCCGATCCAGAACGATTGCTTCAGGAATATAGTGCGGAGGATCCTGAAGATTGTTGAGCGGCAGAAAACCGAGCAGTTGCCGGGTGAGGCTGATGGCATGACGATCATCCTCTGCAATAAAATGGATATTGCCACTGACAGCTGCGTGGGCCTCGGCGGTACCAAACTGCTCGATTGGTGCAACTTGCCCCGTCGCAGCCTTGATCACTTCCGGACCACAAATAAACATACTGGAATGGGTGCGTGTCTGGATGATGAAATCCATCAGCGCAGGACTGTAGGCGGCACCACCGGCGCAAGGTCCGGCAATGATAGCGATCTGCGGCACTACGCCTGAGGCGGCCACATTCTGGTAAAAAACCTGACCATATCCGGAAAGGCTGTGAATCCCCTCCTGAATACGAGCACCTCCCGAATCGTTTATGGCTACTACCGGAATGCCGGTTTCGCTGGCAATGTCCATAATATCACATATTTTCCTGGCCTGCATATGACCGAGAGCACCGCCACCTACCGTAAAATCCTGGCTGTAAATTGCAACCAGTCGGCCATCCACACTGCCGGTGCCGGTTACCACGCCGTCGCCCGGCATGAATTTCCCCGGGAAACCGGGCATATGGCAGGCATGATTAACATGCATTCCGTATTCGCTGAAAGATTCTTTATCAAACAGCAGCTCTACCCGCTCACGGGCACCAAGACGCCCTTCAGCGTGACGTTTTTTCATTTTATCCTTGCCACCACCTGCAAGGGCAGCGTCACGACGCTTTTGGAGCTCACTGATTAATTCTTGTTTAATCGCCATGTATGTTTCCTCGATTCTCTGTATCTGTAGGTTTATCAAGAACTGCTCTAATCCTTTGTAACAACTCGAATGGCTTAACGGGCTTTGATATTATACTGATTGAATCACCGTTGATACCTCTATTTTTATAAAATCGGCCGTATAGCCACTCATAAACATGATATTTGCTTTGGGGTTAAGGCAAAGCATCTCTTCAGCAGCGTCACTCCTATTTTTCTCTGGCATTATCAGCTACGTTGAGGTTTTTGTGATTGAGCTACGGTCAAAGATGGTCGGAAGATGAGATGCAAGATGTTCATGTTATTGTTGCCAGCCTCCTTAGTATTAAACCCTATATTTATCAGAGAGCACCATGCGACCAAAAGGACAAGCGAAAATATCAAAATCCTGTCAAAAGAAAATCAATCGCATTCAGGATCGTCAATCGATCGTCGGAAAGAGTTGTTATTTTTGGCCCAAGGTCTCGCACTGGGTATCCGGCAAGTTCTGGCGTACCCATGATATAATTCGCCCCATCAACGGTTAAAATGGGGCATAGCTTCACCATGCTTTGACTTAGGATATTCGTCCGCAGCAGCGGGACAACCGTATGCGTCACAAGGGATTGATGTAGACTGTGCTGGACATCCAGCAGAAAGGGGATGGTTTCCCGGGATGCAGGATCAGTGTTCTGGTAAACATCAAACTGCGCCATCAGAATCTCCTTTTATCTGCGGCAAATACTCCCTGTTGTTCGATGTGTGCGTTATAGTCCTGTATTGCTCCGCGACTTTCTTCTAACCACAGTTGTTCAAGTCGTGCCTTTACAGTAGTCAATACTGCTGCTTCGAAAACCTGCGACAGATTCACGCCAACATGTTTTGCCGTCTTGATCAGGTCACTGTTTGCATTCAAATTTACCGCTTTTTTAGGGGCAGAAACATCATAGATATGCGTTTGCATATGCCTCTCCTTTCGCGTATTTATTATGCGTAGCATTTTAGCGTAAACCATATAATGGCGCAAGTGGTTTACACCGAACAGTCCCACATACTCCCCTCAAATTTCCCTCAGATAAGCGTCCTTGACCGACAATTACGTGGCACCGTGGGCGACACTATCCTCTTCTATTTTGTGGGTTGCGGCGGAGTGGGCACTACTCTCATCCACCCTTGCGGGCATTCTGTTATGTACGGGTAATATCCCTGCGGTTTCTGGCAATAATACCAGTATTCCGGTTCCTGGGGTGGTAAAGGCACTGTCCGCGGCGGCATATATACAGCGGGTGCCTGTTCAATAACTACCGGTGATGAATAATAGGAACCGGGATAGTAAGAGGGTCGGGCCAACTCCATTATACCAAGTCCAACACCAAGCCCTATGACGGGCCCCCAACCCCAACCACCATGGTGGTGGTCAGCATGGGCAGACGATGAAAACAAAACAACTGCTACCGAAATTGTTATCAATGCACGTAAGAGCGTTTTCATACCATCCTCCCGTTAATCCCCCTGACCCCTCTCGCAAGGGACGGGGACTTTTAAAGGTAAATGCAAAAACCTGACCGAACTGTCAGTCCCAACCAATTATAGCGACATCCCATGAAAAGCTCCGAAGTTTCCAATATCAAGCACCACATCGTTATCGTAATGAGATCAGGTTGGGATCTGCTTAAATCTCTCAACTTCAATCTGCCAATAGTAACATTTTCGTCATATATGACAGGAGCGGAAAGGGATAGCGTTCTTTCTGCTCTATCAGGAGCTCACTATGTGGCGTGAAGGACAACAGTGCGATCACCGACTAAGATAGCTAACAAACCAGAACAATGAGCTTATTGGCTCAAAGTGCCCTTTCGGGATTTCAGCCGAAAACTGCCTGGCTACAAATCATCTGCTGCTACCTCTTTGCTGGCACGCTCGTTGCGGTAACATCTGGAACAGAAGCTTAGCTTGGCAGACGAGCGAATTCTTACTTTCTACCCAGGAAGTTGGTGAAACTATGACTAAAGAACAGAAGAATATGAATACGGTTATGATCGTTGACGATACACCGGAAAACGTCTCATTACTTGATGCTCTTCTCTCCGCCGAATACAAAATAGTAACTGCGTCACGCGGGAGTGAGGCACTCAAACAGATCCGTGAAAATCCTCCCGACCTTATTCTGTTGGATGTGATGATGCCGGAGATGAACGGTTTCGAGGTCTGTAAAATTCTCAAGGCCGATGAAATGACAAAAGGTATTCCGGTGATTTTTGTAACTGCGCTTACTGACGCCGGCGATGAGTCCCATGGTTTCAGTGCCGGAGGGGTTGACTACATTACAAAACCGTTTGTGGGTGCTGTGGTGCGGAGTCGTGTTAAAGCATATCTCGCATTAAGTGAGGCTCAAAAATATCTGGAAGATTGGAATGGCAGCCTCAGGAAAAGATTATTACAGAGTGTCAAAACCATACGTCTGGAGGGTGAGGAGCATAAGGTTGCCAGAGAGATGAGTTCGGACTCCTATAGAAATCTTCAGAGTGTGAAGATACTGTCGGCCCTGTTTAAGATGATGAATAACCACTTTAGTACGTACTCACAGGCGGTGTGTGATCTGGCAGGTGAAGCAGCGAGAAAAATGAAACTCACCAGTGATGAAGTGGCAGAGATTAAACTGGCGGGACTTCTGCACGACACCGGCCTCCTTGTAACGGGTCGGGCTTCACAGGAGAAAAGTGTCTCCGAAATGTCTGCGAACGAACTGAGGGATTATAACGCACATCCGGAACGGGGCCAGGCAATGGTTGACTCGTTCGATACATTGCAGAACGTGGGCCACATGGTGCGCTCCCACCATGAAAACTACGATGGGAGTGGATTTCCCGATGGCTTGAGTAGGGATGAGATTCCCCTTGGTGCCCGTCTTCTGGCCATAGCAGATTCCATTGAAAACGCAGTAGCTTCTGTCTCTGAAGAGTGCGATGAATATGCCATTATGGCTCTCCGCACTCAGGCGGGCACACGTCTTGACCCACGGTTGATTGCATATTTTACAACAAGTATCCACTCACGATATTTTAAAACCAATAAGTCTGGACTATCCGACGAAGTCGAGGTTAGTTCAGGTGAGCTGATTTCTGGAATGCGCCTATCGCGGGATATTTCCAGTACAACGGGGGTTTTATTACTTCAAAAAGGCGATACCCTTGATGCTGCCCGAATTACCCTCATTCGCCGCCTTCGCCAGGCTAAAAAGCAGGTGGACAACGGAATTTGGATGTACATCGCTTAAACGAAATGAGGAGATACCCCCCATGCCCACTACCATCGTCACCACCACTGTCGAATCCAATGGTGCCACCATTCCAAGAGTTCTGTGCGTGGATGATGAACCGCTCAATCTTATTCTCTTGGAATCAATCCTCTGTCCCCGCGGGTATGACGTGGTGTCGGCACATAATGGTGCTGAGGCTTTGGAAATAATCCAGACCGAGCGGATAGATATCTGCCTTTTGGATGTCATGATGCCAGGATTGAATGGTTTTGAGATTTGCCGCCTGATCAAGTCCCACGAAACAGACAACATCCCGGTCATTATGATCACCGCACACAGTGAAACGGAAAAGCGTATCCAAGGGATTGAGGCCGGGGCGGAGGATTTTATAAGCAAACCGTTCGATACAGACGAAGTGCTGGCAAGAATTAAAATGCTTTTGTATGCCAAATCCAAAAACGATAGACGCATTCAGGAAGCTGATACAACGAAACGCCAATTTCTGAGTACCATGAGTCATGAGCTGCGCACACCGATGCATGGCGTACTCGGAATGACCCAACTGCTGGAACTGACTGAGCTAACTAAAGAACAGCGGGATTATATCGCCGATCTCAAAAAGTCTGGTAAGAATATGATGGTCCTGGTTAACGATATTTTGGATTTTTCCAGTGTGGAGTCAGGCAAAGCTGAAGTGAATGTGGCTGAATTTAACTTAAAGCAGTGCATTAATGATACCGTGGTAATGCAAAAGAATAATGCGAATGAAAAGGGTCTGAGCCTGGATGTTCATTTTAGTGGAGCCATACCTGATCTCTTGATGGGAGATGCTCTGCAACTGCAGCAAATTGTCCTTAACCTGCTGGAAAACGCAGTCAAATTCACTGAATGCGGAGGCGTCACCATCACGGTGCAACTATTTGAAACGCAGAATTCTCACACCACGAGTGTTCAGATTGCAATACGGGATACCGGAATCGGTATCTTGCCGGAGGCTCTTACCAGGATCTTTTTACCGTTCGTTCAGGAAGATGGTTCGGCAACACGTGCATACGGGGGGACAGGTCTCGGTTTAACCCTCAGCCGCCGTCTGGCGGAACTCATGGGTGGCACCCTCTCCGTGGAAAGCACGAGAAATCATGGCAGTTGTTTTACGCTGCTGCTTCCGTTCGCGGTGAAGGCGTAATGAACTTACTAGACATCAAACAACTTTCCAATAACTTAACTGATTGTGCCCATAATCTGAGAGTTGAGCGGCAATTGCACGAGAGTGAAGAGCGCTTCAGGCAGTTCTTTGATTATTCACCGGATGCCTACTTGCTGTTATGTGACGGTCTCTTCATTGACTGCAACAAGGCCGCTGAGCTGTTGCTTCGGTGTGACCGACTGCAAATTTGCGGTCAAAAACCAGAATACTTTTCCCCTGAATATCAACCGGACGGGAGGGTATCTTCTGTGGCCCTTGCGGAAACAGTTGCCAGGGCAATTCACTCCGGTAGAAGTACCGAAGAGTGGCTGCACCAACGCCTCGATGGCACCGTATTCTGGACAGAAAGTACCTTGAGTGTCATTACGTTGAAGGGGCAGCAGGTGATAATCTGCAGCTGGCGGGAGATGACGACCCGTAAGCGACTGGAATCAAAAATCAAGTCCATAACGGATTCGACTTCAGATGCCATCATTATGATCGACTGCAAGGGTCTGGTCACCTTTTGGAACCCCGCAGCGGAGCATATGTTTGGTTACAGCGTAGACGAAATAATCGATAAGAACTTTCATAATCTGATGGTGCCCAAACGGTATCTTGCTGAACATTGTGCTGCGTTTGCCTTATTCAAGCACACAGGGGAAGGAAACGCCGTAAACAGAACGGTAGAGCTGAGGGCCCTGAGGAAAAATGGTCAGGAAATCTCCGTAGAATTGTCGTTATCTGCGCTTCTGTATGGGAAAGAGTGGCACGCAATCGGGATTGTCCGGGATATCAGTGACCGTAAACTGGCTGAGGAAACTCATCGGTTAGTCTCAAATGAACTTTCAAATGAGCTGATCAAAACCCAGTTGCTTAATGATAAGCTTGTCGAGAGCAATCGACGTTTGGCGGAGGTTTCGCACATCAAGTCAGACTTTCTTGCCAATATGAGCCACGAACTGCGTACGCCGCTCAATGCGGTAATCGGTTTTTCCGATGTACTACAACGGCAGCATTTTGGGGCACTCAATCAAAAACAGCAGGAATACGTTTCGTATATTCTTTCTAACGGTAAACACCTGCTCACGCTGATCAACGGTGTTCTCGATCTTTCTCAGGTTGAGTCAGGCACGATGAAATTACTTCTGGTTACCTGTTCGCTGTCGGAAATGCTCACGGAAGCGGTGATAATGCTTAAGGGTCATGCCCTTAAAGGTGGGATAGATCTCCAACTGTCGCTCGCTCCGGCGACCGAAATCACCATCATGGTGGACCGTACGAAGCTGAAACAGATCCTTTATAACCTGATGTCCAATGCAATCAAATTCACTTCACCAGGCGGAAAAGTAACTGTAAGCGCACGATTGAGGAGTGATGAGGGGGGAGGGATGGGCGATGACCATTCACCTCATCCGGCATCGCCCCATCAAAACTGTATCGAAATTTCTGTCAATGACACCGGCATCGGGATCAAGAAGGAAGACATACCAAAACTTTTCCATGCCTTTACCCAACTTGAATCGTCAATCAGCAAAAAATACCGTGGTACCGGCCTTGGCCTTGCTCTGACAAAGCAATTGGTGGAACTGCACGGCGGCAGAATCTGGCTGGAAAGCGAGTTCGGCAGTGGGAGCAGTTTCCGTTTCACCCTGCCGCTCTTACCGGTAATGACGGAAGAATCGCTTCAACAATCGCACAGAGAAGCATTAACAGCAAAAGATCTCGTACCTGTTTTCCCCTTACCTGCGTCAACCAGTGACGAACATGTAAAGGCCCACAAAATTCTGATCGTAGAAGACAATGAATACAACCGAATTCTTCTGGTGGATATTTTGTCTGGTAACGGATATGAGGTGATTGAGGCGACCGATGGCCTTGAAGGTATAGCACTGGCCAAACAACTGATGCCGGATCTTATTCTGATGGATATACAGATGCCGAGTATGGACGGAATGACCGCCTGCAGGATACTGAAAGCTGATCCTGCTACCAGGGACATGAAAATTATCGCTGTCACAGCTCTTGCAATGGTAGGTGACAAAGAAGCCTTCATTGCCGCTGGATTTGACGATTACCTACCCAAACCGATCAACATTAATGAAATACCAGACCGTGTAATCAAATGGCTGAATGGAGAGATTACCATATGAACACATGCAGTTATGTTACCTGTGTAAATCATCCATAAACTGTCCCTCGTTTTTTGCAACTGCACCTACAAACGCATCGTCCGCTTCCTTTACCATTAAATTCTCGAACAGACGGGTGAATTGCCATTTTGTATTCGATCTTCGGTTCAATTCAATAATGACGGCTCCGATAAAAACTCCGGCAACAAATAGAAAGAGAGCTTTACTCATAATCAGTCACCTCCTCGTCGAATTATGGTGCTTCTGTAAGTATACAAAGCAACTACCGCGCCATCGGTGAGAGTGGACTTCACAACGTGTTCTCGACTGTTTTATATGCAAAAAAGGGGAGAGGGTCAGGAGAAACCGGCCGGAAAACCGTGTGCCGACCTGCCGTATGTAACAGTTCCGTACCACTATGACGGATTATAGTTCGGCACTTCTTAACGGCGTTTTTTGGAGAACCGGTATTGATTTATACAAACAGCCAGTTACGTGAGACAGGTGACCATTCTCCCTCTGGCACGTTCGTCGCAGTGAAACCATCCTATGATGATCATTCCGGTTCTGATAGTTACGTCCATTTCTTGTTGTATTTGTAAAGGCATTTTTGGCTATGGAACTTAGTTGCAAGCAATCCCACAGAGTAAACAGAACCGGTTGGCTTCGTGCCGCTGTGCTTGGTGCCAATGACGGTATTATTTCGGTGGCAAGTCTTATGGTTGGGGTGGCCGTTACCGGTGCATCTCAGGGAAGTATTTTGCTGACGGGGGTAACTGGTATGGTTGCAGGCGGTATGGCCATGGCAGTCGGCGAATATGTGTCGGTTCAATCTCAAGCCGACGCCCAGAATGCGGATATTGAAACGGAAAGACGGGAACTTGAGCTTGAACCGGAGAGCGAATTAGCCGAGTTAACACTGATTTATGTGCGTCGAGGCCTGGAGTACGAGCTTGCACACCTTGTAGCTGAAAAACTGATGGCAACAGACGCTCTCAACGTGCACATACACGATGAGCTCGGTATAACCGAAACCCTGCGGGCACGGCCGGTTCAAGCTGCGGTGACCTCTGCCGTATCCTTCTGTATGGGAGCATTTGTTCCGATTATTGCGGTACTGCTGTCACCTTTAACCTTGATCGTACTGGCCACTTCCGTCACAGGGTTGGCAGGTTTGATCATTCTTGGCGGCACAGCAGCATGGGCTGGTGGAGCATCTGTTGTTCGTGGGGCCGTTCGTGTTTCCTGCGGGGGAGTGCTTGCGATGGCCCTGACTGCTTGCATTGGCAAACTTTTTGGGACAGGCATATGAAGGATTTTCAATAATGTGGGTGTGGGGATGTCAAAACACGATAAAATTCTGATTTTTACCCTTAGCGAGCAACGCTATGGAATACCGCTCGCAGTGGTAGAGAGGGTGGTCAGAATGGTGACGATTACTCCGCTGTCGGGAGGGCCTGAATTCATTGATGGCGTGATTAATGTCCATGGGGAAATTATCCCGGTTGTCAATCTGCGTTGCCGCTTCGGTCTGCCGGGACGCCCCGCCGGATTCAGCGACCAATTGATCATATTGCGCTGCGCCACACGCAGCTTTGCTCTCATAGCCGATATGGCCTGCGATGTATGGGGTTGTACGGAGCAGATGCAGGCGGAGGCTGCGGAGATCATTGCCGATCTGCCGTTTTTGGCAGCGGTGGTTAAACTCCCGGACGGTCTGGTCTTGCTTCAGGATCCGGAGGCTTTGCTCACGCCGGGTGAATCGTTTGCAATCGATGAGCTTATTGGCCTGTAACCAGCCATGAAACGTCTCCTTGCCGACGCTGAACTTGAAAAGCTCAGCTCCTCTATTGCCCTGCATATGGGCCTGTCTTTTCCCTCCACCAAGTGGAAAAGTCTTGAGCAGGCTTTTTGTACAGCGGCCATGGTAATGGGTTTTAAGAGCCAGTTAGAGTGTGTTGGCTGGTTCATGTCAGCTCCACCTTCACAAGAGCTGTTCGAATCAATGGCCTGTTATCTGACAATAGGGGAAACCTATTTTCTTCGGGAAGCGTGCAGTTTCGAGGCCCTTGAACAACAGATCATCCCGGAAATTATAAGGAAGCGCCACGGGAAAGACCAGTGTTTGCGCATCTGGAGTTCCGGCTGTGCAACGGGTGAAGAACCGTATAGTATCGCTATCGTGCTCTACAGGATGCGCGCTGTTTTGTGTGACTGGGATATATCAATTCTGGCAACAGACATTAACCCCCATGCCTTGCGCAAAGCCACTGCTGGTATCTACACGCATTGGTCGTTCCGTAACACGCCGACAGGCTTTAAAGAGAACTATTTTACGGAAACCGAGGCCGGGCACTTCGAATTGCTTCCCGCGATCAAGGAAATGGTTACGTTCTCAAGCTTCAATCTGGCGGAAGAATGTTACCCCTCGCCTAACTCCATTGATATTATTTTTTGCAGAAACGTACTCATGTACTTTGCCCCACAACTCATCAAAAAGGTAGTCGCACAATACCATCACTGCCTGCTGGATGGTGGCTGGCTTTTTGTCAGCTCCTGCGAAACGTCAAGCCCGACATTTCCAGGGTTTGAACCGATAAATTTTCCCGATGCGATCCTCTATCAAAAGGTAAGCTACAGAGTATTGGCGAAACCGAAAAGTACCAGGTATATCCAGACCACACACTCTTCACCTCCACCACCTCCTCCTGTTCAGGCAGCACCGGCACCCTCTTTGTTATGGCACCAGAGCCGTCATGCCGAGATATCAGACTACCAGAAAGCCCTGACGCTCTACGAACATGGCGCATATCGTGACGCCTCGGATATGTTAGTTGTGCTCCTTGATCTTGACAAGGAGAATACAGAGGCACTGACGCTGCAATGCCGCATATACGCCAACGAAGGAAGGCTCGTCGAGGCACTGGAAATGTCTGAGTTGGCACTTACTGCCGATAAGCTCTCAAGCGAGCTCCATTATCTGCGCGCGGTCATCCTTCTGGAGCAGGGTATGAATGACGAAGCGAGCGCGGCACTCAAAAAAGCACTCTACCTTGACCAGGATCTGGTTATGGCACATTTCACCCTTGCCAATCTTGAACAACGGAAAGGAAAGGTAAAAGAGTCACAAAGGCATTTTAACGCCGCGCTCTCTCTTCTCGGCAGGTACCGCCGAGAAGATGTTATCCCGGAATCAGGCGGGATTATTGCCGGAAAACTCACAGAGATCATCAGAACCACCACCGCCTGGAGTCTGTGACAATTAATATGATGTTTTTCTCAAGACTACGACTTCGTACTTGAACAATGCAATTGTTCAAGTAAACCGCTAACGCGGCAGTAAAAACCACCTGTCCCCCCGCAGCACACTCCTAGGAGTCTGTCGGACTTGAAATTTTGATTGAATTGACCCTCCCTTCAATTTTCCTCCGTCTGGGAGAACTAGGAGCCTGTCGGATTTAGGAGAAATCTGCTGCAAATCCGTCTGAACGGATCATATTTCACCGCTTTTTCTTACATGCACGCTTGTGTACCATCAATTCGTTCTGGGTGAATTTGTATTTATCATGGACAAAGTTTATGGGACACCAAAAGAAACCATCAATTCCATGATTCGGGACTTTATCACAATGCCGGGTGTCGAAATTTGCCAGAACACCGATTTCAATATATTGCTCTCCCTCTGGCCGTCAAAAATCACCGATTATGGAGATGCATTGATAGCAGTCACGGGAAAAGCAATGAACGGTTCAACCATAATAACTTTTGGCTCTCTGAATTACGGTGTGGAAAAGGGTTAGATTTTTCCGGTTTCAATAAAAGCAAGTAATGTGAAAATGTCCACTTCATAGTTGATCGTCACAGGAGTATAAACTTTTCGCATTTACTTATTGCAAAGACCTAAATAATGACCTAATATTGGTGCTAAATAAATTAAGGGGGTGAACCATGCAAACTATGCTTGCGACAGCCACAGTCAGTATAAGCGACCTCAAAAAAAATCCTTCCGACGTAATCAAACGCTCACATGGTGCGCCGGTCGCTATCCTCAACCATAATCGTCCCACCGCCTACCTCGTCCCTGCGGCTGCCTTTGAACACATGATTGAGCAACTTGATGATCAATATCTCGTCCAGCTTGTCAAAGATCGTCAGTATGAACGCAGCATCAAGGTTTCGCTTGATGAGCTATGAATTAGAGTTTAAAGAATCCGCTCTCAAAGAATGGCGCAAGCTGGACAACAGTGTCAGAGAACTGTTTAAAAAACGGCTTGCAGAACGCCTTGTGGCTCCTCGGGTTGAGTCTGCCAAGCTAAGTGGAATGTCCGATTGCTACAAAATAAAGCTGCGCGATGCAGGATACCGCCTTGTCTATCAGGTTTGCGACAATCTTGTCACAGTGGTCGTCATCGCTGTAGGCAAAAGGGAAAACAATCAAGTTTATATAAACGCGAAAGAGCGGCTTTAAAAACCTATTCAAGCGGCAGAAACTTTATGTAGTTCGTCCACACTGCAATTCATTTAAGAAAAAGTTGTCACCTTTTCAGTTTCCACACCCAAATTCAGAGACCCTAACTTTTGATGGAAAGTTCAAATCTGCTTTACAGAAAATTGGCTTGGCAACGAACTGATAAAATCTGGTGCCGTTTTTAAAAACGGGATGGTGAAGCTGAACCTGCTGCCAGAGCCGAACACACTTTTCACCCAGACTCTGCCGCCGTGCAGTTCCACAAGTAATCGGGTCAGTGCCAGCCCGAGGCCAGTGCCCTCGAATTCCCTTGTGTATACTGATTCCAGTTGGGTGAAAGCCTGGAAGAGCTTTGGTATATCTTCTTCCCGTATTCCCACGCCGGTATCCTCGATGGTTATTTCAAAATAAGTGTCGTATATTTCAGCATTCACCGTAACCGTTCCGCCTGCCGGAGTGAATTTTACTGCATTTGAGAGGAGGTTGAGTAGTATCTGTTTCAACTTTCTATGGTCTGCCACAATATGTACATCGACCGCTGGTGGATGATCCATGCTGAGTATTATACCAACCTTCAGAGCTTTTTCTCTGAACATCAACAGTGAAGCGTCCATTATTTCCCGTAGTGAAAAATCACTCAGCTCAAGCTCTACCTTACCTGACTCCACTTTGGAAAGGTCAAGGATGTCATTAATCAGAGAAAGCTGATGTCGCCCGCTTGTAAGGATGTTGTTGACATATCCCTGCTGCTTTTCATTGAGAAGGCCAAACATCTGGTCTTGCAGTACTTCAGAAAAACCGATCACCGAGTTGAGTGGTGTGCGCAGTTCGTGGCTCATGTTTGCTAAAAAATTTGACTTGGCCCGGTTGGCCTCTTCCGCGTTATATTTTGCTTCTTGCGCAATTTTCCGCTGTAATTCCAGTTCACTATTAACGCTCATCAGTTGCCGGTTTTTAGCCTCCACTTCTGCCAAACTATCTTCCTGCTGCTCATTCAACGTTGACAACTCTTCAGTGGCGGTGGCCAATTCCTCATTTTTCTGAATGGCCGCTTCATATGTTGAAAGGAGCAGGTTAAGAATCTGCATTCTACTTGAGTTAATAACGTATTTCTTGCCACGGAAGTATATCCCCTGAGCACTCCGCTCCCTCTGTGTTGTTTCAAAAATGCGGTTAGCCTGAATGTGTTGGATACGGGAAAGCAGGAATTCCTCACGGTAAGGCTTCATGATGAAGTAGTCTGCGCCGCATTCCAAGCCCATGATGACGTTCTCGGGATCAGAAAGTGAGGTGAGCAGAATAACCGGGATAATCTGTAACTCACCGTCTTCCTTGATGCTGCGACAAAGCGTGTAACCGTCCATCTCCGGCATGTCGATGTCGGTGATCACCACCATCGGTCGTCTGTGCTTCAACAAAGTCAAAGCCTCCCGGCCGTTAGCTGCCGCCTCTACTCGGAAATTATTTTTTTCCAGCATGTGACGCAACATTTCCCTCTGCGTGGGACTATCCTCGGCAATAACGATCAATGGAGGTGATTCTGTTACCGCTGTGCTGATCATGGCTTACGTCCTTAGATGAGGCTTTTTATTACTTCTAATAAATTACTCTGGTCAAAGTTTCCCTTTACAATATAGGCACTAGCCCCGACATCTATGCCACGCTCACGATCTTCCCGCGAGGCGAGAGCGGTTACCAGTACCACAGGCAATTCACTCATATTCTTGTCGGATCGGATTCTGGCCGTGAGGTCAAAGCCGTTCATACGCGGCATTTCCACGTCGGAAATGACGATATCGAAGCGTCCTTTTTCAAGCTTGGTACAGGCATCCATACCGTCCACTGCAGTCACCACATTATACCCGGTAGATTCCAGAATATTCTTGAGCAGGGTCCGGGTGGTGATGGAGTCTTCTACAACCAGGACGGAGGACACCCGGACCTCATGCTCAGCCCTGTCTGTCTCCGCGTTACGCCCGGACGAATATGTCGCAATCTTTACCGCAGATTTCAGCAGATCGGTCACGTTGAGGATTGGTGCAACACGTCCGTTGCCGAGGATTGTGGCACCGGCCACGTTGCGTACCCGGGAAAGCTGTCGTCCCAGCCCTTTTTGCAGCACCTCCAGTTCACCCAAAACCTCATCGACCTGAAAGGCGATTCGTAAATTGGCTGCGGCAAGGATCACCAGATGCTGCAGATTACATGCATTCTTTTTGGCCCGTGGGGAGGAAAGCTCCAATACGTCTGCAAGGCGAGTGAGTGAGACCACTTCTCCGTCAATACTGATGGTCTCGCGGTTCTCTACGGTCTTGACCTCCTCTGTTTTGATCCTCACTACCCGGACGACGTGCATCGCAGGCAGTACGAACAGTTGTTCGCCAAGCCGGACAAGTACACCGCGCAGTGTTGCAACAGTCAACGGCAGTAACATGCGAAAAGTAGTCCCGGAATCGAGCGCTGTTTCGACGTTGATTGTTCCTCCCATATTCTCCACCTTTTCACGGACAATAGCCAGACCCAGCCCCCGACCGGAAATTTCGGTGATGATCGGGCTTGTGGTGATGCCCGAATGAAAGATGTGCCCGAGAAGTTCGTTGCTGCCAAGCTCAGCCACTGTCGCCCTTGATAGCGTACCGAGCTTCAACAGTGCCGTCCTGACGGCCTCAGTGGAAATACCACCACCATCATCGGTAACAGTCAGTTCCACTTTGTCGTCCAATGGAGAGACTGCCACCCTGATTGTTCCGCATGGTGGTTTTCCTTTCTCCTGACGCAGTAAGGAACTCTCAATACCGTGATCAATGCAGTTCCGTACCAAATGCACCAGTGGATCCTTCATTTCCTCCAGGATGCGCCGGTCGATTTCTATATCCCCCCCACAGATCGTCATTTCAATTTTTTTGCCGTTCTCGCGCGAGAGGTCCCGGACTATCTTGGGCAGGATCTCCAGTAACGATGAAAAAGGAAACATAAGGACTTTTTTCATGTCACTCAGCAGGTTGTTTACCATGCTGCCCACTATTCGATCGTCTTGTTCGGCCGACATAACCTCAGACTTGAGCCGTGTCTCTAAAGATTTTATAAACGTGCTGTTCCAATCCATAAAATCCAGAACCCGTGCCAGAGCGTTCTTTATATCAGTTGATCCAGGGCTTTGCCTGCGATCTCCGTCCGGAAATATAGCTGGCCCGATCTCGTGAAGTAATGGTTGTACCCTGGCCCACTCCTTATTCCACGTGCTGAAAACCGCACTGGCGGAGCGCATGTCAAGAACACGCTGAGATGAAGCAAGCTTGGCAGAGAGCATCTCTTCCGTTTGCAGAAGCACTGATGTCAGTCTGGCGGTGGAAACCCTGACCGTATCCGGCATGACTGAGGGAGCAGTGCCTTTTTGTATCGAAGAATCAGTAACACGTGGAGCAGCGGTGTCTCTCTGAATAGTTGGATCGGGGTGCGGGGGAACCAAGGTAGCTTCTTGGGGTGGCTCTGTGCCCACAGCCTCTTCAAGTTGCTTGATGAGTTGTCGTTGCCGGATCTTGTCTTCATGGGTTCGTGCCGTGCCAACATCGGTAAGAACATGGCCGAGAAAATCCACTACCTCCTGGAGGAGATCGAAGAGGCCGGCGGATGATTGGAGCGCATTTTTTTTAAACGCAGCGAAGATATCTTCCAGTGATTGGCAGAGAGCTTCAATCTCAACCTGGTTGACAGCTCGTGATGCTCCCTTCAGGCTGTGGGCTTCACGGTAAATAGTCTCGACAAGTTTTGCACGGTTCTCAGGTGTCTCTTCATTCTTTTCCAATTTGAGGAGGCCCGAGCACAGTCCTTGAAGATGTTCTTGAGCTTCACCTGCGAAGGTGACAAGAAGTCTCTTCAAAAAATCAGCATCCTGATCGATCACCGTATGTCTCCCTTTTGCCGTTCAATTGTCAGACCTTGAACTGCGATACAAAATTCTTCAGCTTCTGTCCCAGGTCATGCAACCCCTGTACGGTAACCTCCACTTTTCTCATGCCGGAGACGTTCTCCTCGCTGGCCTGCCGGATGCTTACCATGGCAATCGCTACCTGCTCCATGCCAATCAACTGCTGTTGGCTGGACGACGTGATCTGAAGAGCAGCCTGGGCCGATTCATCGATACTTTCGCTCATCTGACGGATCGCCTCACCGGCATCCTTGGACTGTTTAACACCCTCTTCCACCGCTTTGTTACCCTGTTCCGTGGCTAATACAGCCGCGTTTGTTGCCTTCTGAATGTCGTTCAAGATGGCGCGTACTTGGTTCGTTGCCTCCTTGGACTGTTCCGCCAGTCTTTTCACTTCCTGGGCCACCACAGCAAATCCTTTTCCATATTCCCCAGCTTTTGCCGCCTCAATGGCGGCGTTTACCGCCAGAAGGTTCGACTGTTCGGCCAGGTCGTTGACCGTTGCAATGATATCCCCGATAGTCAGGCTCTGTTCGGAGAGACGCACAATGCTCTCCGCAATTGACTCCACTTGAGTCTGAATATGGTTAATGCCGGTGATCGAAGCATCCACCGCTTTTCGACCTCCTTGGGCGATCTGCAAAGCTCTTTGGGCGGTATCCGAGACACTCAACGCATTCTGGTTGGCCACAAGGGCGGTCTGCTTCACCTCTTCAACGGAGGTAGTTGTCTCGATTACTGCTGCAGAAGTCTGAATTGCGCCGGATGCAACCTGGGTGGTTGATGCGATGATCTCGTAGGAAGAGACGGTGAGGACATTGACACCCTCAATGATCTCTTGTATGAGCTCCTTGAGGTTTTTAGTCATGGTAGCCAGTGCGTTCCCCATAACGTCCCTCTCCGATTGGGGGACTACCGTGACCGAAAGGTTTCCTATGGCTATTTGGCGAGCAATTTCCGCAGAAACAGTGAGACTGACCACCATTTTAGCCAGTGCGTTCCCCATTACATCCTTCTCTGACTTGGGAGTTACCGTGACCGAAAGGTCGCCGGTGGCAATCTGCTGAGCCATCTCTGCCATTTCGCTCAGAGAACTCCCCATCCTGCTGAAAGCCTGTGCAAGCATCCCGATCTCGTCTTTCCTTTGGCTGGCAAAAACGCGTACATCCAGTTCACCGTCTGCAATCTGTTCTGCAATGACGGTTATGTCTTTAAGCGGCTGGACTATGTTCCTTGAAATGAAAAAGCTGACGGCACAGAGGCAAAGTAAGGTAATGGGGATACCGAATACAACTGAGGCGATAGTAATTCGGGAGCTCCAGAGTGACTCATTGATACGCTGCTGTAACAGCAGGTTTTCCTCGGTTTCAACATCAACCATTACTTTGCGGATGTCGTCCATGACCTTTTTACCCATGTTTGTACGCATGATCTGCAAGGATGCTTCGAAGCCTTTGCTCTTGCGTTGACTGATTGTCTCCCGCATTTCTGTAATCCGTTCGATTATGAGTGGATCCAAGAGGTCAAGTCTGTGTTGCTGCCCCTTATTATCTGCGGTCAGTTTCCTGAGATTTACTCTTTCCTGGTCGAGCACCTTGAGTGCATTGTTATACGGCTCAAGATAGGCATCTTCTCCCGTCAAGAGGTAGCCGCGTTGTCCGGTTTCTGCATTTATCAGGGCGGAAAGTACGTTATCGTGTGTTTCAAGCACCGTGTACGTATGAACAACCCACTCAGAGTTCTTGATGAATCCCGCCGTGCTCAGGTACGTTACTATGCCGATAATTACAAGGCTCACAAGCGCGAGGCCAAAACCTCCGCTTATCTTTTTTCCCACAGTCCATTTCATCAGGTAATCTCCTTTGTCACAACATCTACTGCCGTTTTAGTTCTGTCTGTCACGCACATTTTATACCTCATCATGGACCACGAGATTACGATCAGAGAGGATTTTACTGCCATCGAGCACGATCAGTCGCTCATGGGTGACCCCCATCAAGTACTCGGCCCGTATCTCGGTGAGAGTTGGCAGCGACGGTAAAAGAGTCGCCCGTGGGATCCAGCGTGCGTCGATAATGGCATCTGCCAGGATGCCAAACTCCATGGTACCGTTCTGCAGGACAATGACCCTGTTAAGGTCAGAGAGCCCTTTGTTTGCAATTTCGAAGAAGATTCGAAGGTCGATGATTGAGAGAAGCTTGCCGCGCACGTTGATGACCCCAAGCACAAACGAGGGAGTGCAGGGGAGTGGGGTGAGGTCCTTCAGAGGATACACCTCTCCTATGTAAGCAGATTCGATGGCATACCGCTCGTCGGCGAGGAGAAATTCGACGATCTCTAGCTGATCTCCTTCAGCTCCGTCTTCCACCAGTTCCTCTGCGAGGGCCACCGTCCGCGCCTTGAGAATTCGTCGCTGGTCGTCTTCGCCCGGTTTCCCGATACCACTCATCGCGTTTCTATTCATCATTTAGTGTGTTCCTTCAGGATACCGGTAACTCCACATTTGGAGTTCGCAACTAATATGCCAGAGCTGGCCAGTGGAGACAGTGAGCGCAACAGTATGAATACAGAGGTAAAAACGGAATGCATCTGCGGGGGGGAAAGAGATAACTGTCAGCAGAATCTCCAAGTTTGACATAACCGTCATAAATGGCGGGAGCACTTTGAGTGGATGAGCGAGCCTTTACCGTTATTTCCTTTGATATCAGCTATGTGTATTCTTTATTATCCTAATCAATTTATGGCCCGTTAGTTATCATCGGTAAACCTGCCTACAAGATGTTGTCGAGATCTACCCAACTTTTGTGAGATTTAAAAATTGTTCATAATCACGGATAACACCTTCCTGATCGGGCTTCTTTACGGTGTAATATTGGAAGTTGTTTTCAAAATAGTTGTCGCGTATATTACATTGTAATACTCTTAGAAAAGAGATTAGGATGGGAAGAAACAACAAGTATGACAGTCGGATCTCACTATGACGATTTTATTGATTCACAAGGCAAGACCGGCAGAAATAATACGGGTTTTGCATGAAGCAATGGATATCCCCATACAACTGATTATGTGGTAATCCACTACACGACGACCATGCATAACGAAGTGGCAGGATCGATTGTGGTTTAAATTACCGTGCGGCGGTTCAGTTCAGCAACACTGTTTCAGCAAGAATCCGTTAGACTCTGGTGACGGCTTTATTGCTATACTGATCAACTGTATTAATACTCTGGACAGGATATCACAGGACAATACGTTGACCTGACAGCCTTTTCCCATAAACAGTGCTGTACATTGAACCATCAGGAGAAAAAAATGATGAATCAAAAACAAGCACCCTCGTCATATGGATCTTACCTTGCTGGTGCACTTTTTAGCGCATTTCTGTCATCTGCCACATGCTCTTTTGCTTTGGAAGGTTCTGCCGATGACCTGACGAGCCTGTCGCTTGAGGCACTGATGGACATTGATGTCACTTCGGTTTCCCGCAAGCCTCAAAAGCTCGCCAATGTTGCTGCTGCTGCCTTTGTGATTACCCAGGACGATATTCGTCGTTCAGGTGCAACTACCATCCCTGAGCTTCTTCGAATGGTGCCGGGTGTTCAGGTTGCCCGGATAGATTCCAACAAATGGGCCGTTTCCATCCGAGGGTTTAACGGTCGGTTCTCCAACAAATTACTGGTGTTAAAGGACGGTCGTAGCATTTATACGCCGCTTTTTTCCGGCGTCTACTGGGAGCAGCAGGATACCCCCCTTGAAGATATTGAGCGGATCGAGGTTATTCGTGGTCCAGGAGCAGCCTTGTGGGGTGCCAATGCGGTTAATGGTGTGATTAACATTATTACCAAATCAGCTAACAATACGAAAGGCGGTCTGGTGTCAGCAGGGGGAGGAACTTTTGAACAGGGTTTTGGCACCCTGCGTTATGGAACGTCACTTGGCAAAGATACCGATGTGAGAGTCTATGGCAACTACGCCAATCGGGGGGGCGGCACGTACAGTAGCGGAAATAACAGTTATGATTCCTGGCAAAGCGGTTCTACTGGTTTCAGAATGGACAGTCATGTATCCAGGCAGGATACATTGACTCTTCAAGGTGATTTTTTCTCCGGCTCTTTTGATGAAAATTACACTCTGTATAAACTCCCTACCAGCGGTGATCCCAGTTATTCCTGGTCTCAAGACAGTAGTTCAAAAGCCCAGAGCGGCAACATTCTGACCCGTTGGCAGCGCGTCATATCGGATACGGAGGACTTTTCACTCCAACTTTACTACGACCGTTATCACCGTGACATGCTGGTTCTCGGCGAAGCTCGTGATACGGTAGATCTTGATTTTCAGCATCGGCTCACCCTGGGGGACAGGCAGGATCTGATCTGGGGCCTGGGCGTACGCTATACACATGATGATCTCACCAATTCACCATTTATCATTTTTACAAACAATAGCGAATGGACCAGCCTGTTCAGCCTCTTCATACATGACGAGATTACGTTACTACCCGGAAAACTGTCATTAATTTTTGGATCGCGCCTTGAACACAATGATTACAGTAAGTTCGAGATCCAACCCAATGCCCGCTTACTCTGGACGCCATCTCCCCACAACACCTTCTGGGGCTCGGTCTCCCGTGCCGTGCGCACACCATCACGGGGTGATGAAAATATCGAGTATCGGTACAAAACCCTGTCACCCCAGGAGACAGGCGCACCGCTTCCATTACGCGTGGAAATTGATGGCCATAACGGATTTACATCAGAGACCGTCATCGCCTATGAACTGGGCTATCGCACGCAACCCCTTTCTTATATGACGGTTGACACCTCTTTTTTCTATAACCAGTATAACAAGCTGCGGGTACGAGACGAGGGAACTCCGGTCCCAGAGACACCGACAAACCTGGTACTGTACTATCCACTTGCCAACAGTATGCACGGCTTCACCTACGGTGCAGAACTTTCCACCACGTGGACTCCGTTGGACTGGTGGCGCCTGCAGGTAATGTACAGCTACCTTTACAGTGCCATGACTCTGGATAACGGCAGCACCGACGAAACCAACCGATCCAATGCAGCTGATGGTTCACCCCGTCATCAAGGTTCGCTCCGTTCAGGCTTTGACCTTGGCAAACAGGTAGAGCTGGATTTCTGGCTGCGAGCTGTAGACCGGGTACAGTCTATTGACAGTGTTACCATCCCCGGTTATCTGACCGCTGATTTAAGATTGGCCTGGAAACCGGTTAAAAATCTCGAATGTACGCTGGTAGGGCAGAACCTGTTAAGGAACCGACATCCTGAATATGTTCCGGAGTTCATTAATACGACGGCGTCGGAGATACCACGCAGCGTATATGGTAAGGTGACGTGGAAATTTTGAGAACTCCGCGCCCGTCATATTTCGGTTTGTTCCTGCTGCTCTGTCTGTATGGAGTTTCCGTACTACCTGCTTATGCTGAGTCAGGGGAATATCAAGTTAAATCAGCAATGATCTATAATTTCACACTCTTCATGGATTGGCCAGAAGATGCTCTGCCTGCTTCAGCGACACAGATGACGGTTTGTGTTGCCGGAAAAGGACCACTGGTTGCGGTTGTGGATCATTTGCAGGAAAAAAAGGCAAAAGGTAAGACGATCACCGTACGTAAGGTGACACCCACCGGTGGCTTAGCAGGTTGTCAGGTACTGGTTCTGGGAGATCTCGACAAGTCCACCACGAGCGGTTTGCTGGAGCGTAGTCGCACCAGTGCAATTCTCACGGTTGCCGAGAGTGCCGGTTTTGCCGGTTCTGGAGGTGTTGTCGGCTTTGTGCTGCTGGGGAGCAAAGTTCGCTTTGAAATAAACCCGGCAGCTGCCCAGCGGCACCGGATTAGAGTCAGCTCCCAATTGCTTAAACTTGCTCAGATCGTGCGTGATGAGCCATGAAACGCTTCGTCAAAGCATATCTGATTAACAGCTCCATCAGACGTAAGCTGACGTCCCTTATCATGCTTACCTGTGGTGTGGTTCTTCTGTCAACGACCGTGGTGTTTACCGTGAAGGAAGCAGTTTCACTGATCGGCGAACAGAATAGAAATCTAACTTCGCTGGCAGACATTCTCAGTAAAAACGTAACGTCGGCTATTATTTTTAATGACCCCCAATCGGCACTGGAGACCATGAATTCACTGTCTGTCAAAACTGATATTTTGGCAGCATACATCCTTAATAACGATGCAACTATCTTCAGCAGCTACATTGCCCGGGGAGCAAAACCAGCATCCCTGCCATTACCACAACTTCTTTCGAGTGCGACTCCCAATGCGACACAGAATGTTGTTATGCACATCAGCTTACTATGGCAAGGGTCTGACCAGGTTAATCTGACCAGGCCGATCATACTGGATGGCAAAACAGTTGGCACGGTGGGCCTGATTGCGGATATGAGTAAATTACGCACTCACTTGTTAAGTACCGTGCTGGTTACACTCATTATTCTGTGTCTCGCTGCAATTGCCACGTACTTTTTATCTCTCCGTCTGCAGGAAATCATTTCGGAACCGATCCTTAACTTGTCCGATGCAATGCGCCGGGTTTCCGAATCCAAGGATTTTTCCCTGAGAGTGGTAAAACCGGGGAATGATGAGATAGGAAGCCTCTACGATGGATTTAATGAGATGCTCCATGAGATAGAAGAACGCAACCTGGTATTACAACAGCGGCAGGAACATCTGCAGGAACTGGCGCATTTTGATGTATTAACCCGTCTGCCAAACAGGGTACTCTTCCGTGACCGTCTGCAACAGGCGATGAATCTGGCGGTACGTAAAGATCAACAAATAGCCGTATTGTTCCTTGACCTTGATCGTTTCAAGGACATTAACGACACCCTGGGGCACAGTATAGGTGACATGCTGTTGCAACAGGTGGCCAATAGAATGGGACTGGTGATGCGAGACTGTGACACCGTGGCCAGATTGGGCGGAGACGAATTTACTATCTTCATTCAGGACATCAAGTCTGCTGAAAACGCCTGTATGGTGGCACAGAAGCTGCTGGACCTGTTTGAAATCCCCTATTGCCTGGATGGACAGCAGGTCTATATAAGTAACAGCATTGGTATTACTCTCTTTCCTGCGGATAGTGGCAACATCGATGAACTGCTGATGAATGCCGATATTGCCATGTATCGTGCCAAAGCCGATGGCAAAAACACCTATCGCCTTTATAATTCGGAAATGAGCCAACAGGGTACCGATCGGGTTGCACTGCAAAGCGATCTACGCTCCGCTGTTGACCAGAAACAGTTGCGCTTGCTGTATCAGCCAAAGTTCGACACCCTCTCCGGCAGAATTATCGGTGTGGAAGCACTGATCCGGTGGCAGCACCCTGAACGCGGGCTAATCCCACCGGACCTTTTCATCCCGTTGGCGGAGGAGTCCGGCAGCATTTTTGCCATAACCGAATGGGTGCTTAACACTGCGTGCCTTCAGGCGAAGTTCTGGCACGATGCCGGATATATCGGCATAACGATGGCGGTAAACATTTCAGCCGTCAGCCTGAAGCGTAAAAACGTAGTCGCAATGGTACAGCAGGCCCTTATCAATACCGGCCTGCCACCGGGCCTGTTGGAGCTGGAACTAACTGAATCGATGCTGATCGAGAACAATCTGATGGCTGAAGAAACCCTGCGGGTGCTGAAGGATCTGGGGATTAGCATCGCTATTGATGACTTTGGCACCGGGTACTCATCACTTTCCTATCTGCACCGTTTCCCCATTGATTCCCTGAAAATTGACCGTTCCTTTGTCTGGAATATGAACCGAACCAGCAATGATCTTGCCATTGTTGTGGCCATTATTGCAATGGCACACAGTCTGAAGCTGCAGGTAATTGCCGAAGGAGTTGAAACAGAAGAACAACTCGAAACATTGAAAACATGTGGTTGTGAGATTATCCAGGGGTATCTTCTCAGCAAGCCCGTCGGTGCTGAGGAATTAAACGCTTTATTAAAGATGGGGTAATCATGGAGTTAATCAATTGCAGCGAGCCGCTGCGCATCGGCGTGAAACAGTTCGATGAGGAACATTGCCATCACCTCATCGGCCACCTGACCATCAAGGTCATGGACCACCTATCCTTTGGAACGGGAATCCAGACATCCCGTACCTGCAATTGCCTCCCGAATCGCTTCTCCGTTACTCCCCACCCCCCCTGTCCATAGGTCTTACCATGACCGTCATATATGGCATCTTCGTAAAATATGATGGATGCTACCAATGGCTTAACCTCTTTTTGTACCTTTAGACTCTCCATTCAAACAGGCCGTTACACCAAACAGCTCCGAATATCCGTATTGGCACGTATGTTGCGAACTGCCACCTCATTAATCAGTAAACCAAAGAGAGGTGCCCCCATGTCATTTGTACTCACGCAACTTAGCAATGATATCGGCACGATCATCATGAATAACCCTGAACGGCTTAATGTGCTGAACAGTGCTATGGTCGATGACATACTTACGGCGTTCGCACTGCTCGAAAGTGGGGGAGCACGGGTAATCATTATCCGTTCGAGTGCGGGGGCTAAAGTGTGGTCCGCTGGCCATGATATCAATGAACTGCCCATAGCCGACCGTGACCCCCTGCCGTATGATGATCCGCTGGTGACTATTCTCCGCACGATTCAGGCTTCAACTTTACCGGTTATTGCCATGATAGAGGGCTCCGTATGGGGAGGTGCCTGCGATCTGGCTCTGTCGTGTGACATCCTTATCGGCTCACCACATGCCTCTCTGGCCATGACTCCTGCTAAAATCAGCGTACCGTACAACGCTACCGGCATTCTCCATTTCATCGGCATTATGGGAGTCAACATTGCGAAGGAGATGTTTTTTTCGGCGCAGCCGCTTACGGCAGAGCGGGCGCAAAAGCTTGGGATACTGAATCATCTGGTACCGCTTGATGAACTGGAATCGTTTACCTTAGAGTTGGCCGGTTGCATAGCGATAAACAGTCCTCTGAGCATCAGAGTTGTCAAGGAGCAGATCCGTCTGCTGGCCAATGCCCATCCATTGAGTCCGCAAACGTTTGAACGTGTCCAGGGACTGCGACGACTGGTGTATCACAGCGATGATTACGCCGAGGGGATTCGGGCATTTAAAGAAAAACGCCCCCCGATTTTCAATGGTTCGTAGAAAGCGCACTGTATATGGCCAACGTGAAATACATTTTATAGGAGATACCATGAAGATCCAGGGAGTGAGTAACGAACACGTATTTTTCCCCACGGTGGAGGCCGCAGTTAATGCTGCAACTCAGTCACAGGCTGTTTTCCAAGGATTAGGCCTTGATGTGCGTCGGGCTGTTATCAAGGCACTTCGTACTGAAGCGATGGCTCACGCGGAACGTTGGGGGCGGATGGCTGTGGCGGAAACGTCCATTGGCAGGGCTGAGGATAAAACAGCAAAAAATATCATTTGCGCCACTCGGACACCGGGTGTTGAGGATCTGCAAACCCACGCCTATAGCGGCGATAAAGGGCTCACCATTGTCGAATATGCCCCGTTCGGTGTTGTGGCGGCGGTTACTCCTTCAAACAACCCGGCGGCAACCGTGATCTCTAACGCTATTTCCATACTTGCCGCCGGTAATTCGGTGGTATTTGCTCCCCATCCGGCCGCTGCCGAAGTCAGTCGGGATGCGATGGCGGTCCTGGCCGCCGCTGCGGTTTCCGCCGGAGCTCCTCCTGGGTTAATTACCACCGTGTTTCCCGCCACACAGGAGACCAGCAGGGCTCTGTTGGCCCACCCTGGAGTTCATCTTAATCTGGTGACCGGCGGGCCGGCAATTGTGAAAGTTGCCATGAATATTGGCAAAAGCTGTAAAACCATTGCGGCCGGTCCGGGCAATCCGCCGGTTGTGGTTGATGAAACGGCCATATTTCCCGTGTGTGTACAAGATATCATCTTTGGTGCCAGCTTTGACAATAACCTGCTCTGTATCGCTGAGAAAGAAATAATTGTCGTTGAGGCAGCCAGGGAACGGTTTCTGGAAGCTATGCGCGGCGATACGCGTGCCTTTGAGTTATCTCCCTCACAGATGGAAGCATTGACGGCCCTCGTCATTATTAAAGGAGCAGAGGGAGCAGAGATGTCCATGAATCGTGATTTTGTTGGTCGCGATGCTTCATGTATCGCCAAAGGGATTAATCTCGATATTCCCTCCGATATCCGACTGCTGTGGGGTGTGGTGCCCAATGACCATCCACTCATCTTCATAGAGCAGCTGATGCCGCTCCTGCCGGTGACCTTTACGGCTGATGTGGAGGCCGCCATTGAGCTGGCGTGGCGGGCAGAGGGGGGCAACCATCATTCCGCCGCAATGTACTCGACAGATATCAGGAATCTTTCCCACATGGGTCGCCGAATGCAATGTTCCATTTATGTTAATAACGCATCAACGCTCTATGGGCTCGGCATGGGTGAAGGGTATGCCTCTATGTCGATCGGCACTCCAACCGGTGACGGAATCACCAAAACATCTCATTTTGTCAGGCCTCTCCAGTGCAGTGTGGTCGGCTATTTCAGCATGGCGTAATTATAAGATCGGGATTGAACAATCATGAACTATCACACCATAGTAACTGTTGTAAATGAGCACACCACATCCATTGTGACCGCTCGCTATGCCATCTCGCTCGCATTGGCGTGTAACGCTGAACTTATTCTCTATAGTGCCCATGGGGCGGGAGAAAACGAAGTCCTGCTTCGCCGGGCCAGTCACCATAGGGAATATCTGAATACACTTGCAACCGGCCACGGCATTTCCGTAACGCACATTGTCAATATCGGCAGTCTGCACAAACAGTTACCGAGACTGGTGCAGGAAAAACATGTTGATTGTGTCTTTTATCATATGGCTCCAGGTGAACAGTATGGAAATAACCTGCCGCGGAAAACCGTCCATCATCTGTTGCGGTGTGTGAAATGTGATCTGGTGGTCATGCGGGTTACCGACATGGGCGAACCGCACCCCGGTCATATACTGGTGCCGCTTGGAGATAGGACTAATAGTTCGAAGTACCATCTGATGTTTGTCGCAGGATTAGCCCAAGCGTATGCTGCGGAGGTGGTGCTCTTTCATATAGCTACCCGACAACGGGATAAAGAAATGCCAAAGTGTGTCACCCTCTTTAAGGAACAGCTGGAACAGAGAAATATTGCCGTACAGGAACGTCGTGGTGTGGGACGCATCGGTGAGGGGATCGGTATTGAAGCGGTCACCCGTCATCATGATTTAATCGTGCTGGGAGCAAGCAATCGAGGGATGTTTCGAAGAGTATTTTTTGGCAATCCTGCCGGCATGATCATGTGTAATCCCCCCTGTAACAGCATCCTGTTTCGGCCTCGCCTCGGACTCGTATGAACATCCAGTCACTTGCCCATGCTGAAGTGTATTCCACGTTGTTGAGTTCTCCCGCGGGACTTCTGGCCACGGAGGCAATACGACGTCGTGGTGAATACGGCCTGAATGAGATTCATGAAGAGCGGGGTCGGCCTATGATCATGCGCCTGCTCTCCCAATTTACTCATTTTCTGGCCTTACTGCTCTGGTTTGCCGCTATCCTCTGCTTCCTGTCTGAATATCTCCATCCGGGAGAAGGGTTGTTCCGTCTTGGCTGTGCGATTCTGGCGGTCATTGGTATTAACGCTCTTTTTACCTTTGTTCAGGAGTACCGTACCGAAAAGGCAATTCAAGAGTTGCGCAAAATGCTTCCCTTTCGGGTTGCCCTGATCAGAGGGGGGGATGAGATTGAATGTCAGGCCGAGGAGATTGTGCCGGGAGATCTGGTACTGCTCCGTGAAGGAGATAAAATCCCTGCCGATGCACGGATCGTAGAATCAAACAAGCTGACCGTCAATAATTCTCTCTTGACCGGTGAATCGGATTCCCGGCTGCTTATCGAGACACCCTGTGAAGGAGAATTAATCGACAGTACGAATCTGGTCTTTGCCGGTACGTTTGTGGTGAGTGGCAGCGGTAAGGCGGTTGTCTATGCAACAGGTATGGCGACTGAATTTGGCAAGATAGCCCGGATAACCGGCAACGTGGTGGAGGAAGTGAGCCCTCTTCACCGAGAGATTACCAGGGTCAGTCGAATTGTGGCCCTGATGGCCGTCGCCTGCGGCGGCAGCTTCTTTATTATCGGTGGTTTGGTCGGCAGAAGTTTCTGGGATAATTTTCTCTTTGCCATCGGCGTCATAATTGCGACGGTACCGGAGGGGTTACTACCAACCGTTACGCTATCACTTGCCATGGGAAGTAAGCGGATGGCAAAACGAAACGCCCTGGTGAAAAGTCTCAACGCCGTAGAAGCACTTGGATCAATTGATCTGATCTGTACCGATAAGACCGGCACCCTTACCCAGAATCAGATGACAGTGAGTAAAGTCTGGAGCCCCGCTGAACCAACCTTGGCCTGTATGGTTGCCCGACTCTGCAATAACGTATCCGAGACCCCGGAAGGGGGACTGAAAGGTGATTCAACCGAAACGGCACTGTATAGTTATGCGCTAACGCAAGGAGTGGTGGAGGGTGACCGGCTCAGTGAAAATCCGTTTGATACCGATCGAAAACGTATGTCTACTGTCCACCGGGTTGATGGTACGGTCTATCAACTGGTTAAAGGGGCAGGGGAGGGTATCCTGCCACTTTGTAGTTCGCTCTGTGAAAAAGGGGGGACCACCGTACCGATGGATGATGCCCATACCATTGATCTGCAACAACGACTCAAGGACTTAGCCTCGGAGGGACTTCGCGTGATCACCTTGGCGTACCGGAAGCTGGACGCTCCCCCTGTCGGAGAGATCCCAGAGGAGGGGCTGACTTTTGCCGGTTTTATGGGGTTGCTTGATCCACCCCGCCCCGGAGTACAGGAGGCTCTTGTAAACTGTCACACCGCCGGTATCAGAGTCATCATGATTACGGGTGATGCCGGTCCGACGGCTGCGGCGATCGCACGAAACATCGGCCTGATTACCGGTGAACCGGTTATTATTGAAGGGCGAGAATGTACCACCATGACTGACGAACAGTTGCGTGAAGAGTTGAAAAAGGAAAACCTGATCTTCGCGCGTATGTCGCCGCAGAACAAGATGCAAGTTGTCAGTGCACTTATTGAGGGTGGACACCGGGTTGCGGTGACCGGAGATGGTGTCAACGACGCACCCGCACTGAAAAAGGCCCATGTTGGCATTGCAATGGGGTTATCCGGGACCAGCGTTGCCCGTGAAGCTGCCGATATCGTTCTGTTGGATGACAATTTCGCTTCCATCGTCAATGCTATTGAGGAGGGGAGGGCGGTCTTTGAGAATATCCGTAATTTCATCACCTACATATTTGCCTCAAATGTTGCCGAGTTGGTTCCGTACATCGCCTATATTCTGCTTGGCATTCCATTGCCGCTGGTTATCATGCAGATATTGGCGGTGGATCTCGGGACGGATATGCTTCCTGCCTTGGCACTTGGTTCCGAAAAACCGGCCGCAGACATAATGACACGACCGCCACGCCCCGTAGGAGAACATCTGCTGAGTAAATCCGTCTTGATCCGCTCGGTCTTATTTTTAGGGATGTGGGAAGCAGTGGCCGGAATGTCGGCATATTTTTATGTGATGTACTCTGGTGGGTGGCAGTGGGGACAATCGCTTGCACCATCATCAACGCTCTATCTGGAAGCAACGACAGCCTGTTTTGCCGGTATTATTGCAACGCAGATTGCCAACGTGCTCGCCTGCAGATCGGCCACTACTTCCATTTTCACACTCGGCTTTTTCACTAACCGCCTTGTATTGGCAGGAATTGCAACCGAACTGCTGTTGGCGGTATTCATCATCTACACTCCGCTTGGCAATGCGCTTTTTTCATCTACCCCAATAGGTTTCAAAGTCATGCTGCTGTTGATCCCATTTGCCTGCATGCTTCTCGTTATTGATGAGACGCGAAAACGGTTACTGAACACATAAAGCTGTGACCATTCAGTCAGAGTGTAACAATTTCAGAGTTACAATGCCGGATCCGGCGGAACCGGAGACGTCGGCTACTTCACAGAGCATATACAGGGAGAAATATTGTGAAAACACTCATAGTAGAAGATGACCTCATCAGCAGTAAATTAATGCAGGTAATGCTTGCTACATTCGGAGAGTGCCTTTGTGCTTTTAATGGTAAGGAGGCGATTGCAGTATTTCAGTCGGAACTGGAAAAAGGCGAACCATTTGATCTGATTTGTCTTGACATAATGATGCCGGGTGTTGGCGGACAGGAGGTATTGACTGCAATCCGTGCGATTGAAGAATACCTGAAAATTCTGCCTCCCAAAACCGTAAAGATTATCATGACCAGTGCGCTGAACGATAAGAAGAATATTTTAGGTGCGTTCACCCATCAGTGTGAAGCGTATCTGGTAAAGCCGGTGGAGTACGAGCGACTGCTTGAACAGATACGCTTTCTTGGCTTGTCACCTGTGTCCGGGTAAGCTTCAGAGGTGCGTATGTACTTTCATGTAGGGAGTACGTTTGAGAAACGGAAAGGGGGGCGACTATCATGAAACTGACGTCAAAGGTTACTAATTATACATTACGCAAAAGGGCGGAAGAGAAAATTCTTCGGTCTCCACGTACAGATGACACTTTGCTGGGGCAGCTGGATGCTCAGAAAATACTGCATGAGTTACAGGTTCACCAGGTTGAGCTTGAAATGCAAAATACTGAACTACTCAATTATCAGATTGAGCTGGAGTCGCTTCTTTCCCAGTACACCTTGCTGTACGATTTTGCCCCTGTAGGCTATGTAACACTTGACCAGGCCGGTCACATTCTCAAGTGCAATCTGGTCGCGGCGAGTATGGTAGGCGCGGTGAGATCACAACTGAAAAAGAAACTGTTGGGTACGTTTGTCGATGAGGATGATCACATAAAGTTGACAGGTTTTCTGAAACGGGTGTTTTATAACCAGTCAGAAAGACAGGAGTGCGAGTTATGTATTACAAAGAGTAACCATCCACCCATGTATGTTCAGTTGGAAGGCCGTGCCAATGGCTCTGAGATGGAGTGCCTTTTGACAATTACGGATATAACGAAACTCAGGCTTGAAGAACAAAAGTTTCGCATAGTCGCGGAAAACACAGCCGACTGGGAATTTTGGATCACTCCGAAGGGCTCTTTCATTTATAGCTCTCCGATGTGCAAGAAGGTTACGGGTTATAATTCCGAGGCGTTTTACGCTGACCAGGAATTGATGGTGCAGATTATTCACCCGGAAGACAGGGAACTGTACATTTGTCACCGGCATGATTATGCAGAAAATGGCCTGAATTCAGAAGTTAATTTTCGTATTATCAGGGCAGATGGTGAAATCCGCTGGATAAACCACGTGTGCAATCCTGTGTACGACAAGTCCCATATCTTTATAGGTACGAGGGGGAGCAACCGTGACATAACAGAACGGACGCAACTGGAAGTAATAGCCAGGGATACGCTGGAATACGCCGAGAACATCGTCGAAACCGTACGCGAACCGATGGTGGTACTTAATGCAGAGCTGAAGCTCATCAGCGCCAATCGTAGTTTCTATGAAACCTTCGCAGTAAATCCCATAGATACCATTGGGCAATACCTCTATGACCTCGGCAATGGGCAATGGAGAATTCCTGCCCTTCAGACACTGCTTGAGGACATTCTCCCCAGTGATACGGTAATGAACGGCTATGAAGTTGAGCACGATTTCCCCGGCATCGGCCTCAAGACGGTGGTGCTTAATGCCCGGCAGGTATTCAGGGAGACGGTCGGTTCCCATATTATCTTATTGGCGATGGAGGACATAACGGATCGTAAGGCTGCTGAGGCAAACCTTCAGACGGCTAATCGACTACTTATCGAAGCAAAAGAGCAGGCAGACTATGCCAACTCCGCCAAGAGTGAATTTCTGGCTAATATGAGTCATGAGATCCGCACTCCCATGAACGGTGTTATTGGCATGACGTCTTTACTGATGAATACCAACCTCGACGATACCCAGAAGGAATTTGTTTCAACAATTCGCTCCAGCGGCAGATTGCTCCTCAACCTGATCAATGACATCCTGGATATTGCCAAGATTGAAGCCAATAAGTTGGAACTTGAGTCCTCGGTATTTGATGTACACTCCCTGGTTTTAGATACGTTTAAATTTTTTTCACTACAAGCACGTGAAAAAGGCCTGGAGTTACTCACAGCCATTGATCAGGATGTGCCTCATCTGATTAAAGGCGATATGTGGCGCCTTCGCCAAATTATAACTAATCTTGTGGGCAACGCCATCAAGTTCACCCCCACCGGACACGTGCAGCTCCACTTGGGGAAAACGGCAGAAAACGAGTCCGGTTCAACGCTCAGTTTTACTATTGAAGATAGTGGCATTGGTATGTTGGAGGAGAATCTGCGGAGTATCTTCAAGCCGTTTGTTCAGGCTGATGGGTCAACAACCAAGCAGTTTGGCGGCACGGGACTCGGCTTAGCCATATGTCAACAACTGGTTAGTCTGATGGGCGGTACTATTTCAGTGTCAAGCACGGAGGGAAAAGGTTCACAATTTTGCTTTTCAGTTGTGGTGGCACAACCAACTGCAGAAGAATCACGGGTATTTAAGGAAACAGATCGTTCAATATCTCCCTATCAACATGCTAATTTTACTCCATCGGTTCATTTGAAACTGCTATTGGCCGAGGATGATCCCATAAATCAAAAAATTGCCAAGGCAGTTCTGACACAGCTCGGCCATGAAGTGACTATAGTTGACAATGGCATTCAGGCAATCAACGCAATGAAAGATAGTGACTATGACCTGGTGCTCATGGATTGTATGATGCCGGTAATGGGGGGATTAGAGGCAACGGCGATCATTCGAGACCCACTGTCAGGAGTACGCAACCACCTGACACCGATCATTGCACTGACTGCCAATGCCTTCCAAAGTGATCGTGAAAAATGTTTGGCCGCAGGCATGAACGATTATTTAGCAAAACCTTATGAAATTGATGAATTACAATATATGATGACCAAGTGCCTTACCGATTCTGTCTGTGACGAACCCAGCGTCTTACCACTACCTATGGTGGTATTTGAGAGAGATTCACTCCTGAAACGGAGCATGAACAACCGAGAGCTGGCCCATGAAGTAGCTCAAATGTTTATAGAGTGTAGCAAAACAGATCTTGACTCTCTCAAGGGGGCCATTTCTCGTAAGGATCTTGTCGAGTTGAGGAACATTGCCCATAAAATTAAAGGTTCGGCCTCCTGTGTTTCATTACTGTTACTTTCGCAAACCGCCGATGAAATGGAAGCTATTGCCATAACCGGCTCTTCAGATGGAGCGGCGGATCTTTTACCCCTTTTGGAACAACACGTTGAACTATCCCTTGATGCATTACGTGCTTTTATGGACATTTGAATCGGGGAATTTACCCACAGTGGGTGTCCACGAGCCATAGCTTGAAAATGGTGCATAAAAACGGCGTAGTCCAAGAAAGTATAAGATCAGATGTATGATCACGACCGATGGCGGCGGACCGCCCATAGACACGTTCCGCCGCCCATCCATCCGCAACCATAGCGATTCTAAACAGCCCTCCGTCCTTGAATAACGTTTACCAACACCATTATAATCGCAATTACGAGCAGAATATGGATCAGACCACCCATGGTATATGAAGAAACCATTCCTAACAGCCAAAGCATGATCAGGATTACGCACATTGTCCACAACATACATCCACCTTTTGTATCCTTGATTCGCAAACGGTATAATGTGCAGTGCGTCTACGCTACTTCTCCAAAACTTTTTCGACCTGGCACAGCTTATTCTGAACTTTGCCCGCGATCTTTTCGCCGAGACCTTCTCCTTCCAGTGTAGGATTATCGCTTAGTTGTCCAGCAACCTCCTTGGCCTTACCCTTGATTTCGTGAAACGTACCTTCCACCTGGTCTTTCGTACTGGTTTTCATAAGATTCTCCTTTTGTTAATTATCGTTTCTCTCGTTCATTCAAGAAGGCATGAAGCAACGAGCGCGCCAGAGGAGTTTTGAGGTATCCGAGATGATAACTAACTAATATAAAGAGATAAACGTGAAGGTACGGTTATATGGAACAGAAGAACTGTCAGCTTAATCTGTCATGTGTAACATATCTGCTAAATAAGGTGGCTGTTAGTAACCGCATTGTCATCGGACCGTCAGTATTCTTTCCATATTCACTTTTATAATCGAATTGTTACAACCTCTCTGCACCTTACTGTTTCTCTGGCACATTAGTTGCGAAATACGTCAAAAGAAATGATGACCGGAATTATTCCGGCACTATATGCTGTAATAAATACGTAAAAGTGAGTGGTCTTACATGAAAGATTTGCATTGTGCAAAAAACTTTCCAGTTGTTTGTGTGGGTGGTTCGGCCGGTGGCCTTGACGCCTATACTCGCCTGCTTCAACATCTTCCTGCCGATATGGGGATTGCCATTGTCATTGTCAATCACCTGAGAACCGTTGCTACCATGCTTCACGAAATTCTCCCCCGCTTCACTGCGATGCCGGTAACTCTGATAACCGACAGGCTAAACATAGTGCCCAACCACGTGTTCATTATCCCTGAAAACCACGATCTACACGTTCTTGACGGCGTTTTTCGTCTCAAGCCCATATCGAAGCCCAGAGGATGGCCGGACGTTATTACGGTTTTCATGCGTTCTTTGACCGAACACTGGGTTGGCAAACTCATTGCGATCATTGTGTCCGGCTATGATGGTGACGGAGCTGATGCTCTGCGAGGAATAAAAGAAGTGGGTGGTGTTACCATCGCACAGAGGCCAGACACTGCAGTTCAGCCGGATATGCCTGAAAGCGCAATTGAGAGCGGGTGCATAGACTTTATTCTTTCACCGGAGGAGATCGCTCAAAAAATCATCCAGATTGCTCATGATGACGCGTAATTTTTTCAAACCTGAAAGGATAGATAACTCTTACCTACGTGGTAGTGAAAATCTGGGACCTTCGAAGGCTGATCGTTCCGGTAACTTTTTTTCTGGAAAAATCTTTTCAGAATTGGACCCGCAGTACGACCAACATCTTGGGAACGGTTTTTCTCTACGTCGATTATACGGCCCCGGTTCCGGAAATCCGGCATAAACTCCACGAATTTCTCCAGGCCTCAAAAACCTGGGACCGGGATGTGTGGTGTCTGCAGGTAACCAACGCCGGTGAGCGCGTCCTTGAACTGCGCGCCCTCATGAGTGCCGTGGATGCCCCTACTTCCTGGGATTTGCGGTGCGAGGTGCGGGAAAAGCTTGTTGACTTTCTCAAGGAAACCTATCCGGAGAGCTTGCCGAGAACACGTGAGGTGTTCTATCCCCAAGAGACATTTCCACCTCAAACGGCTGCATGAGAATATCGAACGTATGTTCGAAAACCCGGAATGGGCTAATCAAGGCTGGTCTCTACTCCCTCAGGATAAAGGCGAGGAAAATAATACCCCACCGTTGATGCAGGAAAACCAAGCATTACAGGTCCCTTTTCCGAATCAGAAACTAAATAGTCTTTTGCTAATAAACTACTGACGACCCTGCGCGCCGAACGTTCGGGCATTCCGATGATATTCGGAATTTCTCCACGATGTATTTCCCCGCGTAAAAAAACATCTCTCAGTAAATGACCAGCTACAGGTTTCAATTCACCAAAAGAAACTTGACGATCAACCACCGCTTGTATTCTTTTCTGCATTCCATCTAAATCTAAAAGACTTGACATAAAGTCAATTTGGTCAATTGCAATTTTAAGTAAAAATTTACAAAATCCTAACAGTCCCGCTTGTGTCAAATTTCCCCGGCCATCCAAATCTCCTCTACGAGGTTGGTCTGCCCCAACCAAGGAAGCAAGATACTCTTCTCGATTTCTTGCAAAACCTCGGGAAACCGTCCACAACCCGTGGCCATCTATTTTTGCCTTTTTTAGGTAGGCATGAGTCATAAGACGTGTAACTCGCCCATTGCCATCCAAAAAAGGATGAATCCATGCAAGTCGATGATGAGATGCCGCAGCTGCGATAACTTGACTTAAACCTTTTAGCTTTTGAGGGTCGTAGGCTTCTTCGAATCTTTTCATAAAAGTGCATAGGTATTCTGATTTAGGCGGCAAATGCCTCCCAACCTTAACCTCGAATTCCCTTGTTTCACCTGGGATTACTTGTTCAGTTTTTCCATCTGCATGCTGTACGACAAGATACTCCTCGGGCATTCGCTCATAAAATTCCTTATGTATCCAGCACAAAAAACTCTTGCTTGTAATGACTGTTCCGGGAGTAGCTTCGATGTGGGCCTCGATGCGTTTCTGCACTTCTATGTGCGCTTTGCTTTCCAATTGTTTTGCTCTTTTTGCAGGATCTTTGGAAAAGTCTTCTCGCATAGCACGATCAATGTCTACAGGATGGGTGTTGTGCCCTTCTATTAAATTGGAATAGTAGCTGTTCATTCTTCTTACTAATTCCACGACTCCTCTACGTGTTACAGGATGAACAGCGGCACTAATACCGGCCGATTTACGAATCACCTCAATCGCCAAATCGTCGAGTTCTCCCGCAGGATCAGTCGGCATCATTGGTTCCATTTCTGAAATTTTTGTATAAAAAACATCTTCCATGTTGATTCCCCTGACATAGGCCAGTATTTTGGCCGATATTAAATATCTTGACTTTAATTAATTGCGAGACCGCTTTTACGCGTGATTTATTAGTTACATTGAAAGTCTGGCCGGTTATATGATAGATATTATAAAATAAAAAATAAATTATAACCAGCTATTACATTTATTTGCACATAAAGACATCAAAATTTTGGCCGATGTTTTGGCCGATGTTTTTGTACCGTATTTTATCAAAGAAATAAACACTATTTTCACTTTCTTAGTTTTACCGGCCGATGTTTGGCCGATCTTACGGAAACCAAAAACAAGAAAACTATAGTACTGATATAAGCGCCAATTGCAAAAGTATAGTCTTGCTGAACGCGTTTCTCTGCGAAATGGCCATGTTGGGCCTTTTAGGGGTTGTAAGCCCTAATCCACGGAATCTTCAAGTACCTAAAATCAAAATTGATAAAACTGATTCGAAGTCAATATGGTGCCGTTTGTTGCGGAAATCATAGATGCTGCCACGCCGCTGGTGAGATTCTCCGCAACAAATCAAGCACCTTTTCGTTGCCGGTTGCTAAACACCGCTCAAGCAAACCAGATAGCAACATGGAATTGTATACAATTACGATATTTGCAATTAAGCGACCACACGGTTGCTGACAGCTACATCCAGGTCCGTGCGACCTGTAAGTTCTTTTTTGCCGTTTACTGCTGGATTTCGCTGTATCGGCCAGTTTTCTATGGTGCTCTCAGCGATTTGGGGTAGAGAGACTGCTTCAAGGTTAAGTGATCTACGGATTCGTTCGGCTGCCGGGGCTGCTAGTTGATGCTTGCATGCGGAGTGTGCCTCCATGTCGCGAGAATTGGAATCATAAATCAATAACGACAAAAAAGGCAATTTCTGACACAACAATAACGTTGCCAATTTGGCACCACAGAGTTATAATCAGCTCACCAATTATAGGAGAGCTTGTACCATGCAAACAGCGACAATCAGAAGGACTTCCAGGAAACCGGTAGCTGACGACCGTGTTACCGCCCGGATTCCCCACGCTAACCGCCTCATCATTGAGCGAGCTGCCGCTGTGTATGGGGCCACACTTAACCAGTTCATCGTGCAAAGCGCACTTGACCGTGCCGGGATAATTCTGGAGCGGGAAGAGACTCTACAGCTCTCCGAAAGAGACTCTCGAACTTTTCTTGATGCGCTGGAAAAGCCCCCTGTCCCCTCCGATAGGCTTATTTCGGCACTGAAATCCCACGACCAACTTGTTAAATGCTGATAATTCGCCCTCTGGATTCCACGCACAATCGTGCCGGTTTCGACTGTGGGATAGCACCTCTTAACGATTTTTTGCGTAAGACCGCTCGGCAACATCGGGATAAGGGGTTGTCAAACACCTTTGTACTGCTAGATGAGGAGGCTCAAAAGAACATCCTTGGCTTCTCCACCCTCTCATTTCTCGAAGTAGATGTAGCTTTGCTTCCCACAGATTATGCCCGCCGCCTTCCAAAAGCATCACGTCTACCAGCTGCCAAGCTCGCACGCCTGGCAGTTGATCAGCGCTGCCAGGGTAAAGGGTACGGAGCACTCTTGCTGGCCGATGCCGTTAAGCGGGTAGCGGCAACGGCCATAGAATCCGGTGGAATCGTCGGCTTCTTCGTTGATGCCAAGGATGAGAAGGCCAGACAGTTCTATCTCCGCTTTGGCTTCATTCCTTTACAGGACGCAGCTCTGTTACTGTTTTTGCCGTTGGATACTCTCCGTTCAGGTTTTGAAGCATCTTCTGGCTAATGTATCGATTCATCATGCCCCTTGGACAATAAAATAGTCCAAATCTGCAATTGTAAATCTATGAAGTATAACGGAATTCTTACCAATACTCCTTGTTACAAAAAAATCGGTAGACCAGATTGCCACTGATTGCTCGCCAGTATCAGCCATTTTGGAGGCTATTTCGCTTGCTTCGTCGATTAAATACTTTGAAAGTTCGAACATAAAGACAACTCTTTCTCATTTATCATCACCACCAAGAATCTCATGGTTGCACCACAGAAACGGGAAAATGATGCTCTAACAAATTGAGCCGAGTCTAAATATGTTGCAAAGATAATTTGTTGTAGCTACAATAGGCTACATATCATGGGGGTGATAAACATGTCAGAAACTGTTATTAGGGCTCGCGTTGACGAATTAGAAAAACTTGAGTGTGAGTCGATTTTTAAAAGTTTGGGCCTCACTATGAGCGAGGCGGTCCGGCTCTTTATCCGTCAGGTTAATACTGTGAAGGGGTTACCTTTTGAAATGAAGCTTAACGCCACTGCTGCTACTGAGCACGATCGTTGGTTTAGAGAGCAAGTTGAGTCGGTACTGGCAAAAGTGAATAAGCCAGATAGGGTATCGGCCTCACATGATGATGTTGGTAAACGGCTAAAATCTAAGCAGGCGGCTCTTCTTAAAAAGGCGGTCTAAAGTGGATATAATTTGGGAGCCAGAGGCCGAAGCAGATTTAGATTCAATCCTTGAATATATTGCAAAAGATAATATCGAAGCTGCAATATATATAACAAATGAAATATATCAGCAAGTTTCAATGATGTTAACACCTGTTTCCCGTCGGGGGAAAAAAGGAAGGGTGGCCGGCACAATGGAGCTTGTCATTCTACGGACACCATACATTGCCGTGTACGTTAAGAAGGGGCCACTCCTGCGGATTATCAAGGTACTGCATGGGTCTGAGGTGCTGCAGTTTGGGGCACTGAAAGTCAGATAATTTATGAAAAGATCTCCGGAGAAGCATTAGGATTAAACTCTGGTCGGATAGATGCCCAGACGTGTCATGTCTTATACGTTGTGCTGACGAGGCAATGTATGAGGCGAAGCACAAAGGCAAAAATTGTTACATCTTTTCGGAGCAGAACCAATCTCACTCAATTGTAACTTGATATATCTGCAAAAGCGGATATAATATGTTGCATGAAAACACAAATCCTTTTCCTCTGTACCCACAACTCATGTCGCTCCCAGATGGCCGAGGCATTAGCCAATCACTTTCTGGGCACCAACTGTCAGCCCTTTTCCGCTGGAACTGAAGCAACACGGGTAAACCCCCTGGCCACTCGTGTACTAGAGGAACTGGGCATCGACACGACTTCTCTGCGATCAAAGACTATGGATGAATTCACTGACCATCCGTTTGATCATGTCGTTACCCTCTGCGGCGACGCCAATGAAAAATGCCCGCTCTTCTTCGGTGGCGTTCAAAGGCTTCATCACGGCTTTGAAGACCCATCACGATTACCAGGTGACGAGGAAACGGTGCTACCGGAATTTCGTCGTGTGCGTGATGAGATTAAAGACTGGATCATTGATTATTTTGGAGAAAAACCATGAGCGAACATCTGACCCGCAAGCTGTCATTCCTGGATCGCTGGCTCACCCTCTGGATCTTTTCCGCCATGGCTCTGGGAGTCGGTCTGGGCTATTTTGTCCCCGACAGTGAAGCCTTCATCAACTCCTTTCAGGTCGGCACTACCAACATCCCC
>CAIUSO010000167.1 GCA_903901875.1 uncultured Geobacteraceae bacterium
CGTTTAATTCTACAATATCAGGCTGTTATAACGGCAGATGCAGCTAAAAGGCATCAGGCTATTCAAAGTATCTTTCATATCCTTAAAACGAAAATTTGGAAGCCACTTTTTGCTAAACTGATAAGTCCGACAGACTCCTAGGCTGCGATTAACGCTAGACGATTCAATAACTGCACATGACAAGTTACCTTGGATACAAATTAACAAGCGTACCCGTCAATGATTTCCAGAATGTCATCGATATACTGCATTTGTCGGCTATCTGTTTTTTGACGCAATTCCATCGGAACAGCTTTATAAAACTCGTCACGAGTAGATGGCATGTGTATGATCAAGCGACTCAACACTTCGTCCCGAAGGAGGCATTTACTGTCATCATTGTATGCAGGGAGTATATTAATCAACCGGTACTCTACAAGTTCTTCCCTGAGACCATTAATTGCTTTTTGTGGTATCGGATTTACTTCTAACTTACCAGTTTTTTTGACCTCATCTTTACTTGTCTTCTTCAATTTTTCTAACGGATCTATCTGAAGTCGTTGCACCGGCTTGATTGATGATATTGCAGACTGAATGGCATCCTGAAAACGGGTATCAACTACGTCAGTGGAACATTCCTTAAGAGCGTACTTTACGGCTTCAACGAGTCGCTGCACTTCTTTATCTCGGTTTTTGAACCAGTCTGTTGACCAAATCCGGTGTATCCGCCAGCCTTTTTTCTCAAGGATTTCCTGACGCAACCTGTCACGGTCTCTTACTGATTTCGCTGAATGATATGTAGCACCGTCACACTCAATACCAAGAATAAATTCCCCTTCACGCTCGGGATGTTTCACTCCAATATCAATAAAAAAACCTGCAACCCCCACTTGTGCGGCTGTTTTAAATCCGTGAAGGTTTAGATGATGCGTAACAGCAACTTCAAAATCGCTGTCAGCCTCTTTGCTACCAGTAGCACCGTAATCCGGAAGACGCCCAGTCTCGGCATAATCAAGATACTCTTTCAGCGCAACTGCACCCTTTGAAGGGCTGTCACTTAATTTGATGTCAGCAGCACGGAGAGAAGTGAAAAGCTCAAGTTGCTTTTTAGCTCTGGTGAATATTACGTTTAATCTCCTCCAGCCTGATTCACCAGCAATCGGACCAAAACGTTGAAATACTCTACCGGTAGATGGGTCGGGGCCGTAAGTAGTCGAAACAAAAATCACATCACGCTCATCCCCTTGAACATTTTCCAAGTTTTTAACAAAAAATGGTTCTTCAGTTCCCTCGGTGTCTTTAATAGCTTTTTCAAGCCACGGGTGCTCTTTTTGTTTGTTATCGAGAATGTCTGACACCAGATCGGCTTGCTCACGGTTGAAAGTGGCAACTCCAAGGCTATTATTAGAATTACTCCGAAAATGTTCAACAACAGCTAAAACAACTGTTTCCGCTTCAATCCGGTTGCGCCCCTTCAGATAGGTCGCACCCTCAATGTAGTGCCTGTGAACGCCATAATTGCTATGCCCCCCAAGCGGAGAAGGAAAGATTATCAGATCGTCGTCATAGAATCGGTTGTTGGAGAAGGCGATTAAGCTTTCATGTGCAGAACGGTAATGCCAGCGTAACCTACGTTTATCGTAAGTCGTCATGCATATATCAAGAATTGACTCAGTATCTTGAATAGCCATAACTTCATCACCATCATCTTCAGCACCGCTATCAGTGCGATCGAAGAAGCTGGTGGGTGGTAGCTGTTTGGGATCTCCAACTACAATAAGCTGATTAGCTCGCGCGATAGCACCTAGCGCATCTTCCGGTTTCAGCTGAGATGCTTCATCCATCACTACTAGATCGAAACTAATATTTTGAGGATCAAGGTATTGAGCTACAGACAACGGACTCATCATAAAGCATGGCTTTAACCCCTGAAGGGCAGCTCCAGCTCGGCGAACCAATTGGCGGATGGGAATGTGTCGCTTCTTTTTCTGCAGTTCACGCGAAAGCAATTGCAGGTCTGTATGTTCCTTTACCGGGCCTGAACCGATCCCTCTGGGAAGCTTTCTTTGCGATGTTTTATATGCAATTCTCTCACGTGCGTTTTCCATAATTCGTCTGTCAATCTTAGCAAATCTTTCTCTAGATGCTTCATAGCCGATCCGGGTGAAGCCCGCCAGGTCAGGGTACAGCCGTAACACCTCACGAGCCATACCTTCAAATGCAGCATGACCGTAAATGGCAACACTTTGATCAGGCGTCAATCGTTCACGGCTGATAGCGTTGGTTATCGGTGCAAGACCAAGCTCGTCGGCTTTACGTAGAACCTGACTATAATCACCCCAAGAAACTAGACCCCCAATATGCAATAAATAACCGTTTAGAATCTCAATAAGTTGTTCTAAAGTGTGGTCGTTCCCAGTATCCCACAAGGGATTCAGTCCAACGGGACCACCATAGCGGGATATTGCAGCGATAATTGCTTCCTTATTGATCCAGAAACTTTCAATTTCTCTGTGCAGTCCGATGAGTATGTCTTTACGCCTTGCAGTCTCGGCGCAGATTAACCAGTCAAAAACAGTCTCAACAAGCTTTCCTTCATTTCTTACAGTCGCTAGCCACATGGACGTTGCTAGCAATCGTTCAGTATCCGTTTCAACGCCGACGTAATCTGTTCCCAAAAGTTTGGAATATGGCCTCGCTGCTAGACTCGCCTCAGTAATATTAGCTGAAATATACGCTTTCGCTGCGCCGGTCAACCTGACCATTGGAATAGCATCCAGCTTACTATGCGACTTTAGAGGAACCAATAAAGCGTTGCGCATCTCAATGATCGCCAGAAATTTGGGTAGAACCTCGGCAATAGAGGCGCTACTATCGAGATGTTCAACAAACCTGCACTCTTCCAGCTCGGAATGCAGTAGCTTTACTGTCTGGGCAAGATCCGCAATTTGCGGAGAGAGTTCAGAAATCTTCAGTGAGAGTGAATAAGCAAGCGAAGGTGATCCAGTAACCGTTGCAAAATTTTGCGCCCAAGTAATATATTCGTCGAGCAGTTTCCAATCAGTGCTCATTCCTGTGTAAAATGTACCTAGTTTTTGTTTATATGATTGATTCGAATTTACAGCATCGATGTCTCGGAGTGTATCAACCAACCCTTCAATGCGTTCCACCAAGTTTTTGACTTTAAGCTGTTTAGGGTCCGTCAATAGATTTTTTGCCGTGCGCCGCAGCGAACGATATCTGGCAGAAAACAATGCGAACATCGACCCCCTGAAACTTCTTAAGTCACGTGCGAGTGAAGTAAGTTCATCGATTTCAGGAAGATAACGTAACAAAAAGAAATTTCCATGGTTAGAAAGATCATCTGCAATCTTCTCGCATTGACTACGCGCTTCTTGAAATACAGTAACTGTGGATTCCAAAGTGTGCTCTGGATGACATTGCGCGCCATTCTCAAATGGTGCACTTGCAAGCACATGGTGCAGGTTAATTACTTGACGACTGTCAATAAAACTCAAAGGAGCTACAGCAAAACAAACACGCGCCTTATCGAGAATTGCAGATAATCGAACCAATAACGAATAAATTAGTTCTTGTTTTACCGATAGCGCTGAAAGTTCCTTAAATGTGTTTTCACCAAATCCTATAGCTTCCAAAGCCGACGAGCATCCGATAATCTCCTTAGCTAAGTCGTCAGAAAGGTTATCAATGTTATCAGTAAGAACCAGAGCTTCAGCGGTATAACCCCGAAATGCTGTGATAGTAGTTTCAAGCTCCCTCAAAGCGGCAATATTCTCCGGCTGAGAAAGTGCTGTGGAAAGGTTTTGAAAATAATCTTGGGGTAGATCGTCAAGACTGGAAATATTAATTGAATTCAGATCGAATAGTTCTTTAACGGTAAGAGGTGAAGGCCAACTACAACCCATCAGATGGGTTTCTAAAAAACACTGCAGATGACTTATAAGTTCTACAAGGTTGGTCATGTATTCGGAAAGAACCAGCTCATCACCTGGCAGAACATTGATCGGGACGAAATTCGACCATGATTGAATTGCAGAATCTGTTAATTCTTGACGTAAGCGTGCCACATCTCTTAACAAGTACCCTCGCTCATTCATCTGATTCCTACTGAGAGCGAGCGGGTTATTCACGGCAAATCTCAGTTCACGACCGCCTGTTTCTTCTCGGTATCGTTCGACTGCCCAGAAAATATCGTAAACGGTCTCCCCATTAGGTCCGACAACACTATTCACCAAATTGGTATAGGACATCAGTTTATCACGTTCTCTAGCGAGGTCTTCTACTTCGCGATCTAAAGTAGCCGCGTCACGGAATTCTTTGAGAATTCGTTTGGTGATGTCCGAATGCATCTGACCTTTTTGTGTTTTGTGACTGTGCAGCTCAAGACAAAAGTCACCTAGGCCGGCGTGGTTTAGCCGCGATCTTACAACTTCAAGTGCTGCTTTTTTCTCTGCAACAAAGAGAATGGACAATCCCTGATTTAGTCCCGCTGCTATGATATTTGTTATAGTCTGGCTTTTTCCAGTTCCAGGTGGTCCTTCCACAACGAGATTTATACGTTTATGAATTGCGTCGATTATTACGGATGTCTGTGAGCTGTCGGCGTCCAATACTAATAATAGATCCAATGCTTTGCTATCACGATCCAAATCGTATTCTTCGCCGTAAGGGCGTTCTTCTAGTGCCTCTCCCTCTTGCTGACCAGCAAGTATTGTCGCAATATTCTTATGGTCTGTCAGAGTCGGCCAGTGCGCCGGATCAAGATCACGGTACATAAGCAATTTTGAAAAACTGAATAACCCGAGAACCATCTCACGAGCAACCCGCCAGCGCTTACGGTGCGACACAGTACCCGCAACGGCTTCTAAATATTCCTCAGGTGTTTTGCAGTCTCCAAGTTCTGGAAGAATCAGTTCAAAGTCGATTTTTAATTTTTCAGCGAGCGATAGATTGGTTGCAATATCTTCCCCTGTATAGGAAATCACATGGTTATAGCAGTTGGATTTTTTATCAAGACGAGTTTTCTCAATCTTTACCGGCAGCAGAATAAGTGGTGCACGAGTTTTTTCCGAAGACTCATCAGATTCATACCATTCCAAAATGCCTATAGCTATATGTAGCAGGTTACTTCCGGTTTCTTCTATGGCGGTTCTTGATTCCTGCATGAGTTTTTTACAGCGACGTTCGAGCACGCTGTCACCGAAAGGTGTCTGCAAATAACAGTCGCTATGCTTGCTGGCAACATTTCCTATAGCTACAGGCAATTCATGAGAGGAATCAGTATCTAATACGAGAGTATCTTCTGAACCTGTGTTCATCGGGAGAAACTGCATTTCTTTTTCATCATTCACCAGCAACCGGAAAATTTCATCAGGAAGCTCATCAATAATGCGAATGCTTTTAGAACTTTCTTTATAATTCAAAAGCCTGTTACGGCGTGTCAGATCAAGTAACTTGCCTCGGACACTACCCAAGACGCGCTTCACTAATTCAGACATTCAGCCCCCAGTGACAAAATATCTTACAAAATAATACAAACAGCGGAAGATAATTAAAATTTAAAAGATGCAAGAATATACACAATGGATCATTGATCGTCAAACGAGGAATAAAAAAATGAAAATTACATGTGACAGGTATGAAAAACCCACCCAAACGTCTTTTCAAATCAGTTACAAAATAATCCTGCAAGTCTCTTCAGCCAATCATTCTTTGTCTCAGTTGCACACCACTGTATGGGCGTATGCCATATGCCCATACCAGGGAATCTGGATTTCGGAACTTACATAATTGTGCAGGAGGGGTGTAGTTCCCATTTTTGAGAGGTGGCACAATTGCAGTGAGTTCGTTACAACGATACAAGTTAATGACAAAAATTACCTTGTGTTTATATCATTATAACTATAAATTTGCCTTGTTTTTATATTATAGCCCATATCAAGGTGAACTATGCGCAGATTTATTGACGATCAACTCCAGCAATGGAAAGACAGTACACGTCGTAAACCACTTATTTTGCGGGGTGCCCGGCAGGTTGGTAAAACCTGGTCACTCAAAGCGTTTGGCAAAAAACACTTTGAATCGGTTGCGTTGGTTGATCTGGAGCGTAATCCTTCCGTGCGTAAGTTGTTCGACGGCGACCTTAACGCGCTGCGCATCTGTGCCGATCTTGAGGTGCTGCTGCGGCAGAAGATTACACCGGGAAAAAACCTCCTTGTTTTTGATGAGATCCAGGCATGCCCCCGCGCCATAACCGCCCTGCGTTATTTTTATGAGGAGATACCGGAATTGCACGTCGTGGCCGCCGGTTCGCTACTTGAATTTGCACTTAAAGACGCCTCTTTTCCTGTCGGCAGGATTCAGTTTCTCACTCTCTATCCCCTCTGCTTCGCCGAGTATCTGGAGGCAATCGGTAACGCCCCGGCTGCTGCGGCTGTTTCAGGAAATCCGGCGGACATATCACCCGCTGTCCATGAACTGCTGCGCGACGAACTGAAACGATATTTTTTCATCGGCGGCATGCCTGCGGCTGTCAACGCATATAAGGAAAAGGGCTCGCTACAGGATGCCTTTGAAGTCCAAGGGGAAATTGTTGAATCGTATCGGATGGATTTTGCAAAGTACACTCCACGGGTTGACAGATACTGCCTCGACGCAGTCTTTACCACACTGGCTCAATGTGTTGGTCAACAGATAAAATATTCACGACTGGGCGATGGGTATGGCAACCAGATACTGAAGAAAGCCTTTGAAGCACTCTGCCTGGCTCAGGTAACCCGGAGGGTCACCTCTGCCAATCCTACGGGCCTGCCTTTGGGAGCAAGTGCGTCGGCCAAAGTATTTAAGGCACTGATGCTGGACCTGGGCCTGATGCGTTATCTCTCCGGTATGCCGAATGAGATTGAGTATGCCAGGGGAGATCTGCTTGCCATCTTTCGGGGAGCAATGGCTGAACAGTTTGTGGGACAGGAGATGCTGGTGTCGCAGCAGGGAAGCCTCTATTACTGGGATCGGCAGGCAAAAAGCAGTTCCGCCGAGGTTGATTACCTGGCTGTTATCAACGGTATGATCCATCCCGTTGAGGTAAAAAGTGCTGCTGCCGGAAGTTTGAGAAGTTTGCACCTTTTTCTTGCTTCATATCCTGAGTGCGGCAAAGCACTGGTCTTTTCCGATCGACCATATTCTGAACTCCCGGAGCAAAAAATAACTTTTTTACCGTTGTATAGTGCTTTTGCTGCAAGTAAGACAATCACATTTGCATCAACCGCTCAACCTGTGCTACACCGGTGCCATGAAAAACCTTAATCCTCCACAACGAAAAGCCGTCGTCACCACCACCGGCCCCCTGCTGATTCTGGCCGGTGCCGGTTCGGGTAAAACCCAGGTTATTACCACCCGCATTGTCCACCTGCTGAAAGATCAGCATGTTCCGGCTGAAAACATCCTCGCGGTGACCTTTACCAACAAAGCAGCGCGGGAGATGAACGAACGGGTACGGAAGATGGCGGGACCGCTCGCCAGCGGCATCGTCATCTCAACGTTCCACTCCCTGGGGGTCCGCATCCTTCGCCGTGATATCAGGGGGCTCGGATTCAAACAGAATTTTTCGATTTACTCCACGTCGGACCAGTCCGGTGTAATCCGGCAGGCGGTGCGTGAACGGGATATCGATCCGAAAAAAATCGATCCGGATCAGATTCTCTGGAAGATTTCCGCCCTGAAAAACCGCCTGATCGGCCCGAAACAGTTTGCTCCCGACCGCAATGATCCGCTTGAAGTTGCCACGGCTGCGGTCTACCCCCGGTACCAGGAGCTGCTCAAGGGGTTCAACGCCATTGACTTCGATGACATCATCATGCTCTCCGTCCATCTGCTGCAAACTGTTCCGGCTATTTTGTCCCACTGGCAGGGACAATTCCGCTACATAATGGTTGATGAATATCAGGATACCAACGCCTCCCAATATCTGTTAATCTCACTGTTGGCACAACGTCACGGAAACATCTGCGTGGTTGGTGATGACGACCAGTCCATCTACGGCTGGCGCGGAGCCGAGGTTAAAAACATCCTCAATTTTGCCCAGGATCACCCCGGCTGCGTCACCATCAAACTGGAGCAGAATTATCGCTCCACCGGTGCCATTCTGGATGCCGCCAACGCGGTCATTCGAAACAATACCCTCCGAACCGACAAGGCCCTCTGGACCGCCGGAGGCAAGGGGCGTGAAATCGACCTGCTGGTGGCCGACAGTGAAGAGCATGAAGCGGCCCAAGTGGTTGAGCAGATCATGTTGGAGCAATACCGGGAACGGCTCCGCTGGTCCGATCTGGCCATTTTATACCGTTCCAACGCCCAGAGTCGTGCCTTTGAAGAGAAACTGCGCCTTGAACGAATCCCCTATGTGGTTATCGGCGGCCAACAGTTTTATGAGCGTAAAGAGGTCAAGGATGCCATTGCCTATCTGAAGGTTATTGACAATCAAAGTGACGAGGCGTCACTGCTCCGCATCATTAATTTTCCCCGTCGGGGTATCGGCGACACCACCCTGATAAAACTGAACCAGTGGTCCATGAATCAGTCAGTTCCGTTGTTTGAGACCTTGGGACGGGTGATGGAGATTGACGAAATTTCTCCCAGCTGCAAGAAAACCGTCGCCGGATTCCACGCCATGATGAAGGAAATCATCGCCGGGTTTTCTTCCCATAATATGGGGGCCCAGGTCAACGCCCTGTTCAATCGCCTCCGTATCGAGGATGAGCTGTACCGGACCCTCAACGATGCTCCCCAGGCGCGGAAGCGGATTGAAAACATCGAGCAGGTGGTCAACTCCCTTGCCGCCTATGAAGCCCAGACACCCCATGGCACACTTTCGGCGTTTCTGGAGCGAATTTCCCTCATGGATGAGGATAAACCGGCAGAGGACGACAAGGACGCAGCCAACAACGCCGTCACCCTGATGTCTCTCCACTCCAGCAAGGGGCTTGAATTCAGTCATGTCTGGCTGGTGGGGATGGAGGAAAATCTGCTCCCCCACAAACGTTCACTCGAAGAGGACCCGACGGTTGCCGAAGAACGCCGTCTCTGCTATGTGGGTATCACCCGAGCCCGGCGTTTCCTTACCATCTCCCGCTGCCTGACCCGCCGCAAATACGGTGCCCTGGAGGTACAGAAACCGAGTCGCTTCCTGAGTGAGATTCCCGACCATCTGCTCAGCGGTTCCGTAGACGCTGCCGATGCACCAGCCGAAGTCCCCCGTGACCTTGCCGCAGATTTTTTTGCACGAATGTTGGGAGAATAATATGAACAGCAGCCACAATTTGACGGCGCACAGCGATACGGGTGCCTATGTCCGTTCCCTGATGGAGCTTGATAAAACCACGCTCCCCGCCGATGGCGGCGAACGTTTCAACCGGCTGATTTTTGCCCGTTCCCCCTATCTGCTGCAACACGCCGAAAACCGTGTCAACTGGTACGAATGGGGGGAAGAGGCTTTTAAAAAAGCCCGTGAAGAGAATATGCCGATTTTTCTCTCCATTGGCTATGCCACCTGTCACTGGTGCCACGTCATGGCCCATGAATCCTTTGAGGATAAGGGGGTTGGTGACATGATGAACCGTCATTACGTCGCCATCAAGGTTGATCGTGAAGAACGCCCCGACATCGACGATTTTTACATGACCGTGGCCCAGACCATGACCGGTGGCGGTGGATGGCCCCTCAACGTTTTCATGACTCCGGACAAGCAGCCGTTCATGACGATCACCTACCTCCCCCCCCGGGGTGCTGCAGGCAGGAGCGGACTTACGGAACTGCTCGCCAACATTGCCACCCTCTGGCGCCAGCGTCCCGACAAGATAGACAATAATTGCCGTGCGGTCATGTCTTCACTGGCGGAGCGGCAGGACAGCGGCGGTGCGATCGGCCTGCCGGATTACACCACAATCAGCAACCGGGCAAGCTCGACGCTGCAAAAGATCCATGACCCGAACCACGGTGGCTTTGGCACCTCACCGAAATTTCCGATGCCGATCTATCTGGGGTGGCTCCTTGACCGGGAGAGGAGTGAGGAGCGTGAGCTGGCTCTTCTGACACTGAAAAAAATGCGTTCGGGGGGTATCTGGGACCAGCTTGGCGGCGGTCTCCACCGCTATTCCGTGGACCGGCAGTGGCTGGTTCCCCATTTCGAAAAGATGCTCTACGATCAGGCGATGCTGGCATCGGTAACCGTAAAGGCGTTCCTGACCATCGGCGATGACAGCTTCCGTACCATGACCGAAGATATCTTCACCTTTTGTATTCGTGAATTACGTTCACCGGAGGGGCCGTTCTACTCGGCCCTGGACGCCGACTCGGAGGGGGTAGAGGGCAAGTTTTATCTGTGGGACAAGCGGGAGGTGGATGACCGCCTTGCTGCCGACAGCGAGCTTTTTTGCCACTTTTATGGTATCACGGCTGCCGGTAACTTTGAAGAGGTGAACATCCTGACCGCCCCCCTGACACTTGATGCCTTTTGTCAACGGAACGACCTGAACCGGGCAGACACGGCACACATCCTTAACAGGGCACGTACCACGCTGCTCCGTCGGCGCGAAGAGCGCATACGTCCCCTGCGCGACGACAAAATCATCACCTCATGGAACGGTCTGATGATTGGTGCATTGGCAACCGCCGGCATTATCTGGCCGGAGCGGGGCTATCAAAATATCGCCGCCCAGGCGGCCACCTTCATCCTCGAAAAGGTGCGCCGCCCAGACGGCCGACTGCTCCGGAGCTACCTGGACGGGGGGGCCGACATCCCGGCTTTTCTGGAAGATTACGCTTTTCTGGCCTCTGGCATTCTCGATCTTTTTGAGGCAACGCTGGATCCGCTCTGGCTCACCGCCGCCGAGGAGGTAACAGATGATCTGCTCCGCCTGTTCCGGGACCCTGTATCGGGCCGCTTCACCCTGATCGGCAGTGATGCGGAACAGATGCCCCTGCGGGTAAGCTCGGACCATGACGGCGTAACCCCTTCCGCCTTTGGCCGCACCGCCCAGCTTCTTCACAGGCTCGCGGGGAGTTGCGACCGCCCCGACCTGGTGGAAGCATCACGGGTGGCTCTGGGGGAACTGACGGAAGATCTGGTGCAGAATCCCCTGGGACAGCTTGGAGCCCTCTCTCTCATATCCTGCCGGGAAAACGAACCGACCATCGCAACCTTTCGGGGAGCCGTCAATTCACCGGAGGCCGGGGCACTTAATTCACTGCTCCATCACCATCTCATTGTCAACCTGAGTATCCGCTCCGAACCGTCACCGTCCCCCCTTTCCCTGGCAATCTGCCCGCCGGGGTGCTGCCTTCCGGAAGTATCAACTCCCCCGGATCTTGAAAAGCTGCTTGTGGAGAGCGGCCTTTCCAAAAGAAGAAGCACCTGATGACCCGCCGGGAAGATTTGTAATTTGCCAGCCGGTGAGTCGTATGCTATACCTTTTATGAAAGTAACCACCCATTATCAGGAGTCTGCCACACTATGCTGACCGGAAAACAGAAACGCCACCTCCGCGCCCTCGGGCATAAACTGAAACCACTTATCCAGATTGGAAAAAAGGAAATTGAGGAGGCACTGGTAGCAGAAACAAGTGTGGCCCTCGCTCACCATGAGCTGGTCAAAGTCAAGCTCCTCGAAAGCTGCCTTCTTGACAAACATGAGGCATCGGAAGCACTCTCCGAAGCGTGTCAAGCCGATGTTGCCCAGATTCTCGGCAAAACCTTTCTCCTCTACCGCCCGGCCGAATCTCCGGTCATCAAGCTGCCACAGGGGGAAAAACCGGGAAAATCTTTATTGCCATGACAAAGTATGTGGTCCTCTTTGACCTTGATGGCACCCTGGTTGATTCGGCGGCGGATTTGACCGCAGCGGTTAATCATGTGAGGTGCCACGTCGAACTCCCACCGCTGTCCGTTGACGATATCCGCCAAAGAGTCGGCAAAGGGGCGCGGGATCTGATGCAGCGGGTGCTTCCCGGTTACGACGTGCGGGACATCGATGTGGCACTGGCCCGCTATCTTGAGTTCAATACCCGGCACATTGCCGATATGAGCCTCCCCTACCCCGGCATCATTACCACCCTCCAACAGCTTGCCGCATTGGGGGTCACCATGGCGGTCATTTCCAACAAAAATGAGGAGCTGAGCAGACTGCTGCTTCAGACCCTCGGCATGGGGCACCTGTTTGCGCGGGTCTGCGGCGGAGACAGCTTTCCGGAGCGAAAACCATCCCCCCTTCCCCTGCTCAGGGTGATGGAGGAGCTGGGGGTGGCACCGGCCAATTGCCTGATTGTGGGGGACAGCAGCAATGACATACATGCGGGCCGCAGGGCCGGAATACCGACCATCGGCTGCACATGGGGGTACGGCACCAGTGAAGAACTGGCTGAGTCGGATTATCAGATCAGTGACCCGGCACAGCTGCTGTCATATCTCAACACACGGTGGTTTTCCTGACCATGACTGGCTGGCACGGCACAATGCTCAGGGTGGACTTGTCCACCGGTAGCTTCGAAGTTGGTGACATTCCCCGAACGCTTCTGGAGGAGTATCTGGGGGGACGTGGAGTAGGGGTTCGCCTCATGCGCGACTTCTACCACCTTGACCCCTTCGATCCGGCACTGCCGTTGATCTTTACCGTTGGCCCGCTCTGTGGCACCCCCTCGCCCACTTCGGCACGGCTTTCCGTTGTCTCCCGCTCCCCACTGACCGGTACCATTTATGACTGTTCCGCCGGTGGCCGCTTTGCCTGGCGTCTCAAGGGAGCCGGCTTTGATATCCTCACCATTACGGGGAAGAGCCCGCTTCCGGTAATCCTGACCATTACCGCCGACAGGGTGGAGCTGATACCGGCCGCACCTCTCTGGGGGACCGACATACCAACCACCGTGGCAGCCCTTTCATCGCGGGGGAGCGTCGCCGCCATCGGTCCGGCAGGGGAAAACGGAGTGCTTTTTGCCAACATTATGATGGGAGAAGGGAATTCGGTCGGACGTGGCGGCATGGGTGCCATCATGGGAAGCAAGAATCTCAAAGCCATCACGGTGAACGGTGACCGGAAGAGTACCATCGCCGATCCCCCGCTCTTCGAGAGGGCCCGTCAGGATATCATGCGGCTCTTCAAGGCGTCACCGGTCATTTTCGGCCCCCTTGGCATTGCCGAATTCGGCACCCCGGTACTGGTGGATCTGATGGCCCAGCGCCGCATGGCCCCCACGGCCAATTTCAGCAAGACCTTTTTTGAACATTCAGCCAACTATTCGGCCCCCACCATCAAGAGTGCCTGTGGTGCCACCAAGGATGGCTGTTACGGCTGTCCCATCCAGTGCAAAAAAGCGTCGTCGGCGGGAAAGGCACTGCCGGAATACGAGACCGTCTCCCACTTTGGTGCCCTCAACAATATCTCTGCATTGCAGTCAATTATCAACTCCAACAACCTTTGCAATGAACTGGGGATGGACACCATCACCGCTGCCGCGACTATTTCGGCATGGGGAGAAATCAGGGGGGCCTATCCGGCCCCTGCAGAGATGGCGGAACTGCTCTACAACATCGCCCACCTGCGGGGAGATGGCAGGTTACTCGCCCGTGGCTCCCGGCGATTGTCGGAGGAGCTTGGGCATCCCGAACTTTCCATGAGTGTCAAATCACTGGAACTACCAGCCTACGACCCCCGGGGAGCCTACGGCATGGCACTGGCCTACTGCACCAGCAACCGGGGGGGGTGTCACCTGCGCGCCTACCCGATCTCCCATGAAATACTCCGCAAACCGGTGCCCACGGACCGTTTTTCCTTCTCCGGCAAGGCACGCATTATCAGCATCGCCGAAGACAGCAACGCTGCCGTTGATTCACTGGTGGCGTGTAAATTCGCTTTTTTCGGTGCCAGTATCGAAGAGTACGCAGAGCTGCTGACCGCCGTTACCGGCATCCATTATTCTCCGCAACGCCTGAAGGAAATCGGCCAGCGGATTATCCTGACCGAGCGGTTTTATAACTGTGCCAACGGCTTTACCCGGAAGGACGATATGCTGCCGGAACGTTTTTTCACCGAGGGGGGGAGTGGCGGCGACGGCTTCGAAATACCTCCCCTTGACCGCACCCGCTTCACGGAAGAGTTGGATAAATACTATCGAATCCGCGGCCTCAACAGCAACGGCTGTTTTGATACTACTGATATTCTTGAAGCCATGCCATGAGTATTTTTTCCCGTGGCGCACCGGAAGCTCTCCCCCCGCCTGCCGGAAATATTTCGACCGGTCAACAGGGTGAAGATATGGCAACCCGCTTCCTGTCCACCGGCGGCTACCGGATTCTGGAACGAAACTTCCGCTGCAAGGGGGGAGAAGTTGATATTGTCGCCTTTGACCCGACGGAGCAGAGCTTCGTCTTTATCGAGGTAAAAACCAGGCGGGATCTTTCCTACGGAGTACCCCAACTGGCGGTGACACCGTTCAAACAGCGCCAGATATCCAAGGCGGCCCTGACCTGGCTTTCAAAAAACCGTAAACTGGACCATAACGCACGGTTTGACGTGATTGCCATTTTACTGCATACTGAGGTTCGGTTCAGCATCGAACATATCAGGAACGCCTTCGATCTGGCGTATTAAACGGGAACAGACAACGAACGTCAGTCCCGTCAACTGACCAGGAGAAACTATCCCATGGATTTCACCGCCGTTCTGGCACAGATACAACCGAAACTCGGCTGCCTCGCCGACAACCTGGCCCTGGTGGAAAAGGAAATACTCGCCGCCTCCGCGTCGGGAGGGGACCTGATTATTTTCCCCGAGCTGGCCCTGACCGGCTATTTTCTCAAGGATCTGGTGCCGGAAGTGGCCCTTCGCCTTGATTCCCCCGAAATTCTCCGGCTGGTGGAGCTTTCCCGCAGCATTTCGATTGCGATCGGCTTTGTTGAAGAAACCACCGACTACCACTTCTACAATTCGGCCCTTTACCTGGAAGATGGTGCCATACGTCACCTGCACCGCAAAGTCTATCTCCCCACCTATGGCCTGTTTGACGAGCAGCGCTATCTGGCCCACGGCACCACCTTCCGGGCCTTTGACAGCAAATTTGGCCGTTTCGGCATGGTGATCTGCGAAGATATGTGGCACCTCTCCGCCTCCTATATCCTGGCCATGGATGGCGCCACCACCCTGCTCTGCCTCTCCAGCAGTCCGGCACGGGGCATTGACGGTGAGACCCTCGGTTCGGCCGCCGCCTGGCAGAAACTGGTGTCCACCACGGCCCTGTTTCTCAACTGCCGGGTTCTCTACTGCAACCGGGTCGGCTTTGAAGATGGCGTCAATTTCTGGGGAGGCTCGGAATATATTGCACCGTCGGGCGAATCGGTCAGCCGCTGCAAGCTGCTGGAACCGGAAGCACTCTCCGTCAGGATTGATGAGGGGGCACTCCGCCGTGAGCGCATCTTCTCCCCCATGATACGGGACGAAAATCTCTTTGTGACGATGCAGGAACTTGCACGCATCACCCGGGAAAGGGGGCAGTGATGGCCGGTCTTGTTGCCAATACGGAGTTATTAAGAAAACTGCTGGTGGGCTTTGTCCGTGATGAGGTGTTGAAGGTAGGAATCACCGAGGTGGTACTGGGGCTTTCCGGCGGCATCGATTCGGCTCTGGTGGCGTTTATTGCCGCCGAGGCACTGGGCCCGGACCATGTCCACGCCATCTGCATGCCCTATAAAACCAGCAACCCGGAGAGCGAAGCCCATGCCCGTCTGGTTGCCGAAGCGTGCGGTATCAATTTTTCCGTGGTGCCGATCACGGCCATGGTTGACGCCTATTTCAACCTGTTTCCCCAGGCAGACAACATGCGCCGGGGCAATAAGATGGCCCGGGAGCGGATGACCATCCTCTTTGATCATTCGGCCCTGCTTCGCGCCCTGGTCCTTGGCACCAGCAACAAGACCGAACTGTTGCTCGGCTATGGCACCCTGTACGGTGATATGGCCTCGGCCCTCAATCCGATTGGTGACCTGTACAAAAGCCACGTATGGCAGCTTTCCGCAGCCATGGGAGTTCCTTCTGCGGTCATTGAAAAGAAGCCATCTGCCGACCTGTGGGCCGGTCAGACCGATGAGGAGGAGCTGGGCTTTACCTACCGGGAGGTTGACGAACTGCTGTACCGCATGGTGGATCTGCGACTGACCAGGGAAGAGCTTGTGGCTGCCGGATTTGACGGTGAGTTCATCGATTCGATTTATCAGAAAATCCGCAATTCACACTTCAAACGACGCCTTCCGGTGATAGCCAAAGTTTCCAACCGGACCATAGACCGGGATTTCAGATACGCACGGGATTGGGGAAAATGAAAAACAATTCGGTCAGCAGACCGGTCTATTCGACGGAGACCGGCCGTATACGGCAAGCCACACCTTCAAAACAGGCGGCACCCCCAAAGGGTGACGGTTTTGTCCGCCTGCGACGGGAAGTCAAGGGGCGTGGCGGGGGGACCGTCATCGTCATCAACGGCGTCCCCCTGCCGGCAGCGGAACTGAAGGAACTGGCGGGATTACTCAAAAAAAAGTGCGGATGCGGCGGCACAGTCAAGGATGGTGTCATCGAGATTCAAGGTGATCACCGTGATACGCTGCTGGCCGAGTTACAGGCCCGCGGTTTCAAGGTCAAGCTGGCAGGTGGGTAAAATAAAAACGATTTCAAGATCGTTTCTTTGACTCAAGGAGCAACCTCCCCATGGTTTTTTTTATGGAATCCCGGTGGATAGTAAAGATAACACTCAGAACATAACTTAGTTCAACATAATTTATACCGAGGGCATGGGGATTTTCCAATCCATTGAACGGCTTACAATATCTGTCGGTTTCTTCCGCAAGATGAACCCGACACACCAGAGGCCGTACTGGCCAGATTATACAGAATTTATCAGTGTGATGCAAAAAGACACATGATTGATCTTCAATCTGTTGGTTATGCCAGGTTGTTGTGCCGGTATGATCCTTCACTCTGTCACAGTCAACATATCCGAGTTGACGCTGCACTTTGTCGTAGTCAATGGAGATTCCGTGGGAAGCACAAAAATCATGGATGCCATCTGCCTCTTCAGAAGTGCAGTACACCAATTCATGACAGCAGTTGCAGCACCCTTTATGGCAAAAAGGGGGAGGATAGCCGAACCTCCTGTCCCGTGCGACCAGAGTATCGATCAATTCATCAACCAGGGAATGAATCATTCGAGTTCGGTCAATCCCCCTCCCGAGATAACTCTCGCCAACCTTTCTGAACTCCTGCCAGAGCTGTTGTGCCGGAACAGACTCCATTTCGTAGGATAAATTTCCATACAGTAACATATCACCATGCTGCAGGAGATGTTCCTCCACCCACCTGCGATCACGCTCTGCGCTATCCATGTTCATTCCCCACATATGGCGTATCGGTATGATATAAAATTATATAGTACCAACCTTTATTCGAAAATGGTACTATTGACAGCAAAAGTATTCAATAATATCTTGACCTATTATTGAATATCACTTATTGTTAAAAATCTTGTACCCCATGGGGTATCGTAACCATGAACGATCGTTTCGTGGTTCAAAGCAGATGCGAGAGTGGCGGAATTGGCAGACGCACCAGACTTAGGATCTGGCACCGTAAGGTATAGGAGTTCAAGTCTCCTCTCTCGCACCATCCATACATTCCAATGTTTGTTCCACGAAATTCAGATGCAAACATTAATTTCACCATAGAAGAGGACAGCCACTATGCAGGTTAACGTCGAAGAGATCAGTACGGTTAAGAAAAAAGTTACCATAGAAGTTCCGGTTGAACGGGTCAACGAAGAGATAGAAAAGGCCTATTCTGCGATTCAGAAAAAAGCCAAGATACAGGGTTTCCGCCCCGGCAAGGCTCCTCTGCAGCTTATCAAACGTACCTATAGTGATGCCATGCGCGAAGATGTCATGCGTCGTCTTTTCCAGCAGACCCTCTATAAAGCACTGGATGAGCATAAGATTGAACCGCTTGAATCTCCCACCATTGAAAGCGACGTCCTTGAAGCCGGCCTTCCTTTCAAATATTCTGCCGTCGTTGAAGTTCTGCCGCAGATTATGCTGAATGACTATACCGGCTTGACCGCAACAAAGGAATTATACGTTGCAAATCCGGACGCTGTCACCGAAGAACTCACGCGGATGCAGGATAATATGGCTCAGATGATCCCACTGGAAGATGGCGCAGTGGTAGAAGGCGGCCACTCAGTTTCTGTCAACTATTCTATTGTTGTTGAGGGTGCTCCGGAAGAAATAAGCGGAGAGCAGCAGACGGTAGTTGAAATAGGTACTAAGAAACTTATCCCCGGGCTTGAAGAACAACTGATCGGAATGAAGGCCGGTGAGACGAAGGAATTTACCCTTGACCTGCCGGCTGAAGACGGGGAAGAAAATGAGCCGGTCAAACGGGGTATTTTCACGGTGACCGTGACCGATATTAAACAGAAAGAGCTACCCGAACTTGATGATGAGTTTGCTCAGCAGCTTGGCGACTATGAAACCCTTGACGAACTACGCGCCAAAATGGCTGAATACAATGAGACCCATGAGCGGGAACGTATCGACAATGACTTGAAGGATCGCATTATCAAGGCCCTGATTGAGAAGAATCCGCTTGATGTTCCTGAATCCATGATCAAACGTCAGTTGGACCACATGTTTGAAAATTTGAAGAATCGCCTCAAAAGTCAGAAGATGTCACTGGAAACGATGGGCCTTGATGCCGACGGATTCGCTGCCCGGTTCCGTGATGACGCCATCGACAAAGTCAAGGGGGGTCTGCTTCTGGTTGCCATGGTGGAAAAAGAGAACATCACCGTTACCGATGATGATCTGACGGCACAGTACGAGAAGATTGCCGCAGGAAACCCTGAGATGCTTGACCGCATCAAGACCTATTATGGTTCCAACAAGGAAGCCAAACATTCGATAAACGCTGAAATAAAGGAAAACAAAGCAATCGCTTTCCTCCTCGAGCGGGCAGTGATAACCGAAGTGAGTGCGGACCAGCTCAAAGCAGCATAAGGAGATTCATCAATGTATATCCCGATGGTTGTTGAACAGAGCGGAAGGGGTGAACGGGCCTATGACATCTATTCACGCATGCTTAAGGAGAGGATTATCTTTCTGGGAGGCGGAATAGATGACAATGTGGCAAACCTCGTCATCGCCCAGCTCCTGTTCCTTGAAGCAGAAGATCCCGATAAGGATATCCACCTCTATATAAATTCACCCGGAGGAGTAGTCACGGCAGGGATGGCAATTTTCGATACCATGAGATACATTAAGGCACCGGTATCCACAATCTGCGTCGGACAGGCCGCTTCCATGGGGGCGGTACTGTTGACCGCCGGGGAGAAGGGTAAACGCTACAGCCTCAGCCATTCGCGTATTATGATTCACCAGCCGCTGGGAGGTTTCCAGGGGCAGGCCACCGATATCAGTATCCATGCCAAAGAAATTCTTCGGATGAAGGACGAATTAAACGGGATACTTGCCGATTTGTCCGGTCAGCCGAAGGAAAAAGTTGAGACCGATACCGAGCGTGACTTCTTCATGTCAGCAGAAGACGCCAAGGAATACGGCCTGATTGATGCCATTTTCACCCGTAAACCACATACCGGAGAAATACTATGAGTCGTCGTGACGCAACGCAGGAACACCTTACCTGCTCTTTCTGCGGTAAAAATCAGGAAGATGTCAAAAAGCTTATCGCCGGACCGGCGGTGTTCATCTGCGATGAATGTATTGAACTTTGCAACGACATTATTGCCGAGGAATTAAAACTCGAAGAGACTACCGGACCGGATCTGAATAAACTGCCAAAACCCCGGGAAATCAAAGATATTCTTGATGAATATGTCATTGGTCAGGATATGGCGAAAAAGGTTCTTTCGGTTGCCGTTTACAATCATTATAAACGGATAGAATCGGGTAACAAGCCGGGTGAAGTGGAAATGCAGAAGAGCAACATTCTTTTGCTCGGCCCCACCGGTTCAGGAAAGACCCTCCTGGCACAGACTCTGGCCCGGATTCTGAAAGTACCGTTTGCCATGGCAGATGCCACCAATCTGACGGAGGCCGGATATGTCGGTGAAGATGTTGAAAACATTATCCTCACCCTGCTTCAGGCGTCAGATTACGACGTTGAACGTGCCCAGAAAGGCATAGTCTACATTGACGAAATTGACAAGATCGCCCGTAAATCAGATTCTCCGTCCATTACCCGTGATGTTTCCGGCGAGGGGGTTCAACAGGCACTGCTCAAGATCATTGAAGGCACCATAGCCAGCATTCCTCCCAAGGGGGGAAGAAAACATCCCCAACAGGAATTCATGAAGGTTGATACCACCAATATTCTCTTCATCTGTGGCGGTGCATTTGCGGGACTGGAAACAGTTATTCAGCAGCGAATCGGCAAAAAAACACTCGGCTTTGGTGCTGATATTAAAAAGCGTGAAGAGAAAAAACTTGGCGAACTGCTGAAGAGCCTTACCCCGGAAGATCTGTTGAAATATGGCTATATCCCTGAATTTATAGGGAGACTTCCCATGCTGGCAACCCTGTCAGAACTTGACGAGGAGGCGTTGGTACAGATATTGAAAGAGCCAAAAAATTCCTTGGTGAAACAGTACCAGAAACTTTTTGACCTTGAGAGTGTGCGACTCCGCTTTACCGACGGTTCTTTGGTAGCCATTGCCAAGGAAGCATTAAAACGTAATACCGGCGCCCGTGGTTTACGTGCTATCATGGAAAATTCCATGCTTGACATTATGTATGAGGTTCCCTCACAGCTGAACGTGCAGGAAGTAGTTATTAATGAGGACGTTATTTATCACAAGGACAAACCACTTATTGTCTTTGAACAGGACATGAAAGAAGCAGCATAGCAAAATAACACTTGACAATATTCGCTCAGAATGGTAAACAGTTCTTCGCTTTGCAGTGCATAATTTGTTTTGGAGGTGTATTGTGACGAAAGCGGAATTGATCAGCTCGATAGCAGCCCAAACAGGTTTGACAAAAGTACAAGCGGAAAAAACTGTTGCTGCGTTTATATCAAGTGTAACCACTGCTCTAAAAGGTGGAGACAAACTCAGCCTGGTTGGCTTTGGCACTTTTTCAACAGCACCACGGGCTGCACGTAAGGGTCAGAACCCCCAAACCGGCAAAAAGATTAACATCCCAGCTGCAACGGTACCTAAGTTTAAGCCGGGAAAAACTTTGAAAGAAGCGGTAAACGTAGCACCCGTTAAAAAGAAGTAACCTCTATTCATTAGGGGGTTGTAGCTCAGTTGGTTAGAGTGCCAGCCTGTCACGCTGGAAGTCGCGGGTTCGAGCCCCGTCAACCCCGCCATATTTAGAGGGCGAATAGCTCAGCTGGGAGAGCGCCAGCCTTACAAGCTGGATGTCACAGGTTCGATCCCTGTTTCGCCCACCATTAAAAACAGCCACTTACATTAATATGTCGGTGGCTTTTTTATTATCTGTTGAAGTTATCGTTTTAAAGAGATGGGGATGCATATGTTGATGGAGTGGCAGCAGACATTTGAAACCGGTATTCTGGAATTCGACGAGCATCACAAACAACTGGTTGATCTCTTGAATATGGCCCACGACGGTGCCTGTTACGGTGCTGAAACTGATGAGTTAGATGCGGTTATTAACGAGCTCATCAAGTATACCGAGTATCATTTCATTTCAGAAGAGTACTGGATGGAAGAGTATAACTACCCGTTCTTAATCAGCCATCGTCAAGAGCATCAAGAGTTCACAAAAACGATTGTGCAATTTCACAACGATTTTCAGCAGGGAAAAGCACACTTATCAATGGAAATACTTACCTTCCTGATGGAATGGTTTAATACCCACATACTCGGCTCAGACGCAAAGTATGGTGCTTTCTTCACCACATTAAAACAAAACGCTTCAGTTCTGCCATAAAAATATATCGCTATTGATTCAGGTTTCCCCACGGGGAAATACACTTAACACTCAGGGGAGTTCACATGAACGTCACACACCACCTTCTACTTGGCACAATCCTCTCACTCATGCTATCCGGGTGCGCCACCGTCGGTACATCTCCAAAAGGACTTGAAATCCCGATTGAGAAAGCTGCAATTAAATTCTCTTCGGATGTCAAGGATGGGGGGTACCAGGTTGTCAATACCGATGAGCTGAAAAAGTGGCTCGATAGTGGTAAAAAGCTGACCATTATCAGTACCCTCCCGTCAAGCGATGACAAACAGTTTGGCACACTCCCCTCCGCCGTCAGTGGCCCCATGCCTAAATCCGAAAAAGACCTTACTCCGGCAGATAAGAATGGCATTGTAGCGGCAGCCGGCAGCGACAAGGAAAAACCGATTGTTGTCTATTGCGGTTTTGTGGCATGCCGAAGAAGCCACCTTGGAGCCAAGGTACTGGTAGAAAATGGCTTTAAAAATGTCTATCGCTATCCGGCAGGTATTTCGGGGTGGAGTGAAGCCGGATTTCCGGTAACCAAATAATTCTTCTTCATTCCGTGTACCAGACACATTCCGGACTCCCCACGGGGAGTCCGTTTTTATGGAGACACCATGGGAGCGGTACCTGTTTATCTGATAGTTTGCCTGTTATTTCTTTCCGGCTGCGCGACAGAACGGATACAGCACTCCCGTGATCAACAGCTAAAGGTATTCGGCATTGAACTGTATTCTCCTGTTGACTATCGTCAGATCGGTGAAAGCACAGCAACCGAGGAACCGTGTCTCAAGGGATATGAGCGAAGTTTTGATGCAGTTGATGTCACCATCGGCTATGGATTCAACGGGAAGATCAGAAAAATAACCACGAGAAACCGCTCAACCAGTATGTTTGACATACGTCCCGGCATGGGACTTACCGAAGGTCAAAGCCGGGCCGTGCAGGCTGGTTTTATCCCTGTTTCACCGGTTCACTACCAAAAAAAGGATCTTTCACTCACGCTACTGGCAGATGAGAACGGAATGTTATTCGGTATAACGGTAGAGATACTCGATTAGCTTCCCCACTATCCTTTTCATCGCAAATATCTGAATGACTATTGACCGGCATTGTGGTACCAGTACGCAAGAGTTCATTACTGCGGAGGTTTCAATGAATCGCCTGTACACGCTGTTTATTACTGTCTGTGTCCTCTGGACAACCACCGTGTCTGCCGTTGATAAGGGAGCTCCCCCTGTTCCTGCCACGGCAAAATGCGCAGTCTGCGGGATGTTTGTCGCAAAGTATCCGGAATGGGTGTCAAGCACCCGCTTCAAGGATGGCTCCCTCAGTTACTATGACGGGCCAAAAGACATGTTCAGCCACTATTTCGATACCGCACGCTATACACCGGGAAAACGACAGGCAGATATGGTCACCCTCACGGTGAAAGATTATTACACACTGGCCCCCCTTGACGCCCGCACCGCTTTCTATGTTACCGGCAGTGACATCTCAGGCCCCATGGGGCAGGAATTGGTCCCATTCCGGGGCGAAAAAGACGCACGTGCTTTCAAGGCTGACCATAAAGGCAAGCGGATTGTCCGTTTCAACGAAATCACCCTTCAGTCCATCACGGCACTGAAATAATCACCCCGCCGTGACAAACCGGAGCAGTTAGTGATGCGAAATTCATCCCGATTTTTACTGTTCGTTGTGGTGGGAGTGACTGTCATTGCACTTCTCCCCTGCCACGCCCATTACCGTCAACAGGCTTCACTGCGTCCGATGAATCGCCCACCAGAGGAACTTACGGAATTACAACTGACCGATCTCTGTCTGGTAACGGAAGCACGCCATACCCGCCACCCGTCACTTGCGGACCGTCATGCTCCCTTTCAGGAACACCCCCTGGCACTTGAGTTCTTTCCTTCCGGATCTTTCATTCTTCCCCCCTCCCCCCACGACAGTCCATGATCAGGACAGGGGAACGGCAGAGAAATATCCTCGAATTCGCCCTTTCATCGCTTCATCGACGCAGGGGAAGGAACCTGTCACTGCTGGCGATGTATGTTCTGATTATCTTTGTCCTGGCCTCCCTGCTGTTTTTTGTGTCAGCCCTCAAGAGGGAAGCAGCCCTTGTGCTCCACGATGCTCCCGATCTGATCGTGCAACGGATGATCGCCGGAAGGCAGGAGCTGATTCCGGTGGAATACGGAGCGGAGATTGCTTCCATCAGGGGTGTAGCCGAGGTGCGCTCCCGGCTCTGGGGATACTATTTTGATTCCTGGAACGGTGCAAATTATACGGTCATTGCCCATAACAGCCCAACCGGCACGGAAGGGGGTGCCGCCATTGGTTCCGGGGTAGCGCGGAGCCGTAAGGTCAAAGTCGGAGAGATGTTTCCACTCCGTACTCCCGGCACCGAACCGTTATTGTTGGAGGTCAAAACCATCTTTCCCGACAGCTCAGATTTGAGAGCAGCTGATCTCATCATCATCTCTACTGCTGATTTCAGCAGGTTATTCAACTTCCCGGTCGGTAAAGTTACCGATCTGGCGGTAACGGTCACCAATGTCAGGGAACTCCCCACCGTGGCAGCCAAGATTGCCAGCCTGCATCCCGATTCCCGACCGATCCTGAAAAGTGAAATCCAGAGGACCTACCAGTCAATATTCGACTGGCGTGGCGGCATGACGCTCTTAATCCTCCTGTCGGCGGTACTCTCGTTCATCATCTTTGCCTGGGACAGGGCCACCGGCCTCTCTGCCGAAGAAAGAAAGGAAATTGGCATCCTTAAATCGATTGGCTGGGAGACCTCCGATGTGCTGCTGCTAAAATTCTGGGAAGGGTGCGCCATATCTTTGCCGGCGTTTCTCCTGGGAGTAATTCTGGCCTACGGACACGTGTTCTTTCTCTCGGCACCACTTTTTTCCCAAGCCCTCAAGGGGTGGTCCATACTGTATCCCCGTTTTCAACTGGTGCCGGTCGTTGACATTTCCCAACTGCTGGTGCTCTTTTTCCTCACAGTCATACCGTACACGACCGCAACTATTATACCCAGCTGGCGAACGGCCACCATCGATCCCGATGCCGCCATGAGGTCATGAGATGATAACGCTGAGTGGTGTAACGAAAGCATTCTCCTGTGGTAAGCCGAACGAATTTACCGCCGTCACGAACGTTACGCTGGAGATCCCCCCCCGCCAGGTTACCGTTTTCAAGGGGCCAAGCGGCTCTGGTAAAACGTCACTTTTGACTCTCATCGGCTGTATGAGCCGCCCCACCTCGGGGAGAATACAGCTCCACGGCTTGGGTGTACCCATCCCGTTTCAAGAGGACACGGCCGTTCCCCTGGAGATTACCGGACTGCCGGAGCGGTTTCTGACCATCATCCGCCGCTCCATATTCGGTTTTGTTTTCCAGCAGTGTAACCTGATCACCGGGATTTCCGTACTGGAAAATGTCATGCTACCGGCCTATACATCCGGTGAACGACTTTCGGAGGTTGCCCGCCGGGCACTCTTGCTGCTGGAGCAGTTCGGTGTTGCACGACACGCTCGGCAACCGGTGGAACTACTCTCAGGGGGAGAAGCACAACGGGTTGCCATTGCCCGCGCCCTGATCAACAATCCGGCCATCATCATCGCCGACGAACCGACTGCCCATCTTGATTCGAAACTATCCCAGGAATTTATGGAGATCGTGTCCGGTCTGAAACGGGACGGGAAAAGTATACTGATTGCCAGCCATGATCCCATTGTCTTCGATTCCGGGATTATCGATCGGGTGGTGGAAATGCGCGACGGTACTATTCTCGATGATCGGAGCGTCCGGTGATCCTGCGCCCCTCAACCCTGGCACTACTCCTGATTTCTCTGCTCGTGACCGGTTTTTCACTCACGGCCGGTTTTCATGCCATGGGGATCCATGACCGGTGGGATCCTGCGTCAGGCAGTGAGGAGCAGTTGGAACTTGAGAGAAAGACCTACCTGATCTCTACCATCATGAATTACGTATTCCCCCTGGAGCTGCTTTCCCTTATTCTTTTACTCTACACTGCCGACGAACTGCACCCGCTTTTTACCGGTGCCATGTGTGCCGCCGGAACACTGGCGGTCAATCCGTACGGATATCCGGCACTGCTGGTAAAGATTGTCACCGCCCTGCTCGCAGGGGTCTGGCTCATCATGAACCATCTGGATAGCCGGGCCTTTGACTACCCGCTTATTCGAACTAAGTATCTCTTTCTCACCTTGATGATGCCACTTCTTGTAGTGGAATGTGTTCTCCTGTTCAGCTATTTTTCCGGCATCAAACCCGACATCATCACCTCCTGCTGCGGTAGCCTGTTCAGCCATGACTCCCCTACCCTGAGCGGTGACCTGATTTCGCTCCCCCCTGTGATCATGCAGGCCCTGTTCTTTTCCGCCATGGCACTCGCCCTGCTCAGTGGCATCCTTTTTTATCGCACCGGACGGTACGGCCAGCTGTTTTCTGCGTTGGCAGCGGTAACCTTTCCCGTATCAATTGCCTCCATTATCTCTTTCATCGGCCTTTACATATACGAGCTCCCCAGCCATCACTGTCCCTTTTGTCTCTTGCAGAAGGAATACCATTTTATCGGTTACTTCCTGTATGTTCCCCTGTTCATCGGCGCAGTTTCCGGCATTTCAGCCAGAGTAATTTCCCCATTTTCCGCAAATCCCAGCCTCAGGCGGATAGTTCCTGACACGCGCCGATACCTGACCCTGGTTACCATCATCTGCTATCTGCTCTTTACCCTGATCGCAACAGTTGAGATGATTATTTCTCCACTGAAACTTTGAAACATATCTGTTCATCCACCTATTGCCGATCACTGTTGTCCGTTTAGACAATTGCACGGCGAAAAGCTCTGCCTTATCCCCTCATCCGGCCGTCGGCCACCTTCTCCCGAGGGGAGAAGGGTTGCGTTTTTTCCTTCTCCCTCGGGGAGAAGGTGCCCGTCAGGGCGGATGAGGGCGAACCGTGGCCCCATGCAAAAAACTAACTGATGACGCTGATTCCCGATGGTATGTAAACCCCATGTAGCATTTTGATTGCAACATATAATTAATATGCCTTATATTGCTTTCTTTAATCAAATCTGTAAACACATGGTAGCCTGAGGAACAGTATGATTTCATCAAATAGCATTTTGTCTACATCAGAACAGGGACGATATGTTTCTCACAATGAGGTTTTTTCCGGCCTCATCCTGGTTGTGGATGACGAAAAAAATGTCCTGAAAACGTGTGTCAAAATGGCTGAAGTTTTTGGGTTTACCGTAATAACTGCCGCAGATGGTCAGGATGGTGTGGCCGTTTTTCAGGAGCATAAAGACACCATCAAACTGGTTATCCTTGACCTGACCATGCCTAAAATGGATGGAATTGCCGCCATGACCGAGATGTACCGCATACGACCGGAAATCAAAGTGATTCTCTCCAGCGGCTACAACAATGAGGATTTGGCCGGGAAAATAACCGGCCCCCCTCCCGCAGGCTATCTCCGCAAACCTTACGGACTGAATGAGATGGAAACTGAAATTCGGAGAGTATTATGCTCCTGTAATGAGTAACCACATCGAATGACTGATCCGTAGTTTTATAACTTCCACTCGGTAAACTCTTGCATTATTTGTAAGCTGTAGTATAGATCGACATTGTACAGTACTGAAATGTTACATGAGGTAACTTGCAATGAAAAGACAATCACAGAAGGTCCCCATACCGCCACTATTTCCCATAGTAGGTATCGGCACCTCAGCCGGTGGCCTGGAGGCACTGGAGCAGTTTCTTCGCCATGTTCCTGCAGGGTGTGGTATGACCTTTGTTGTCATTCAGCACATGTCACCTACTCACGTCGGCAACCTGCCAGAACTACTCCAGCGCTCCTCCACGATACCTGTTTCACAGGTCGATAAAGCAACCAGGGTTCTACCTGACCACGTCTATGTCATCCCCCCCAACAAAGACATGTTTATCTGCA
>CAIUSO010000168.1 GCA_903901875.1 uncultured Geobacteraceae bacterium
ACAAGTATGGTTATTTTAATTTTCAGACTGAATTGTAACATGGTCCATACCCATATCCTGGAAGCAACATTACGTTTTTATGACGATATCACAGTTTTACCGATGCATTATATCTAATTTTTTCCTTTTAACTTATTTTCCGCACCCTGCACGCTCTCGAACATTTTTACGCCGTTGATCGGTCCAAATATCCAACTTTTGTTTGGACAAGCATCGCCCCATCAAGTAATATGTCTTCTTTAGTAGACACCAGAAGGAGCGATTACGTGGATAAACTTATCATTAATGGTGGCAAAAAGCTTAAGGGAGATGTCACCGTCAGCGGTTCAAAGAACGCTTCGCTCCCCATTTTTGTGGCAACAATCCTGGCCCCCGGAGTAAATCAGATCAGTAATGTGCCGTTTCTGCGCGATATAAATACCACCATCAAGGTGTTGGAGTCACTCGGGGCCAGCGTGGTCGGCAATGGCAATATTGTCAAAATAGACACCTCTACCATCTCCAGCCATGAGGCCACCTACGATCTGGTCAAAACCATGCGCGCGTCCGTACTGGTGCTGGGACCGCTCCTTGCACGTTTCGGCAAGGCACGGGTCTCATTACCGGGTGGCTGTGCCATCGGAGCTCGTCCAATCAACCTTCACCTCAAAGGACTCCAGGCCCTCGGTGCAGAAATAACCCTCGAACATGGCTACGTTGAGGCGAAATGCACGCAATTGAAAGGTGCCCGCATCAATTTTGACGTTTCGACCGTTGGCGGCACCGAGCATCTTATGATGACCGCCGCCTTGGCAAAGGGAGAAACCGTGCTGGAAAATGCCGCGCGGGAGCCGGAAATAGTGGATCTCGCACTCTACCTGAACCGGATGGGGGCAAAAATTGATGGTGCCGGGACTGACACCATACGCATTCAGGGGGTTTCCGAACTCTCGGCAGCAAACTATGAGGTCATGCCGGACCGGATCGAAGCCGGCACCTTCATGATCGCCGCCGCCATGACCGGTGGTGATATTCGCATCCACCGGATGAAACTTGAGCATCTCGATGCACTGGCATTCAAGATGCTTGACGCTGGCGTCGAGATAACCAGCCGGGACGGTATCGTGCGGGTGAAGGGGCCAAAACGGGTCAAGAGCGTCAACATTAAAACCCGCCCCTACCCCGGTTTCCCGACCGATATGCAGGCACAATTCATGGCCATGATGTGTGTGGCCGAGGGGGCCAGCGTTGTCTCCGAAAATATCTTTGAAAACCGTTTCATGCACGTGTCAGAGTTGCAGCGCTTTGGTGCCGATATTACGGTGGAAGGCAATACGGCCACGGTCAAAGGGATCAAAAAAATGTCCGGGGCCCCGGTCATGGCAACGGATCTTCGGGCGTCGGCATCCCTGATTCTGGCCGGTCTTGCCGCCGAAGGAACGACTGAAGTATCACGTATTTACCATCTGGACCGCGGATATGAATCCATCGAGAAGAAATTCGCCTCCCTCGGAGCCGACATCGTAAGGGTAAAAGAATGAGTGACTGGATTACCATAGCAATCCCCAAAGGGCGTATACTTGAAGAATCGGTCGAGCTGTTTGGTAAGATCGGCATCGACTGTCGAGAACTGCTCTCCGACTCCCGCAAGCTGATTTTTGAGAACCCGGACCTGAAGCTTCGTTATATGATCGTGCGGGCGACCGATGTGCCGACCTACGTGGAATATGGCAGTGCAGATCTGGGCATTGTGGGAAAAGACACCCTGATGGAGCAGTGTAAGGATGTGTACGAACCCCTTGACCTGAAGTTCGGCTACTGTCGCATGATGGTTGCCGAACCGGCCGCCATGGCAAAAATCGATGATCCAGCCTGCTGGTCCCATATTCGTATCGCCACAAAATACCCCCACGTAACCGAAAGTTACTTCGCGGCCAAAGGTGTTCAGGTGGAAATCATCAAGCTGTATGGTTCCATCGAACTGGCACCGCTGGTTGGACTCTCCGACCGGATAGTGGACCTGGTGTCCACCGGTGAGACAATGCGCCAGAATGGCCTGGTTGAGGTGGAGACCATCGCCGAAATAACCACTCGCCTGATCGTCAACCGGGCCAGTCTTAAAACTAAAAACAAACGGATTTCAGCTATCATCGAAGATTTGGAACAACAGCTCGCATCGTGCTGAACAGGGGTACCGTATGATGTTTCTCCATATCAATGACGCCGGATTTGACCGGCAGTTCGAAACAATTCTCGGCCGGGGTGAAGAGTCGGGCCGGAGTGTTGAGCAGGTCGTACGCGATATTATCAACGATGTCCGCCAGCGGGGCGACAGCGCGGTTCTGGAACTGACCAGCCGTTTTGATCGACTTGACGTCGAATCGGTCCGGCACCTGGAAGTAACGGCCACCGAAATTGACGCAGCATTCGCAGCCGTGGCCCCTGAAGAGGTCGCCTCCCTTAGATTGGCTGTTGATCGGGTCACCCGTTTTCATGAGAAACAAAAACAGCAGACCTGGATCTCCACCGAGGAACCGGACGTCATGGTGGGGCAGAAAGTCACGCCACTGTCTCGGGTCGGCATCTACGTGCCGGGGGGAAAGGCCAGCTATCCGAGCAGCGTCATTATGAATGCAGTGCCGGCGCGGGTTGCCGGAGTCGGTGAAATTATCATGGTTGCCCCGTCTCCCGGAGGGGAGATCAGCCCCCATGTGCTTGTGGCAGCCACTCTTTCGGGGGTCGATCGCATATTCCGGATCGGCGGTGCCCAGGCGGTTGCAGCATTGGCCTACGGCACCGAGACGATCCCCCGGGTCGACAAGATTACCGGACCGGGAAACATCTATGTTGCCACGGCAAAAAAACTGGTCTTCGGTCAGGTCGGCATCGACATGATTGCCGGTCCCAGTGAGATTCTGATCATCAGCGACGGCAGCGGCAACCCGGACCATATTGCTGCGGACCTCCTCTCCCAGGCTGAACATGATGAACTGGCGTCTTCAATCCTCATAACCACGGACCAGACCTTTGCCAACCGGGTAGCCCAATCCGTCGAGCGGCAGCTGACGTCCCTCTCCCGCAAGTCAATTGCCCGCGCATCGTGGGACAGCTATGGAGCCATCATCGTTGCCGACACTCTGGATGAAGTCATCGCGTTCTCCAACCGGATTGCACCTGAGCACCTTGAGCTTGCGGTAGCTGACCCCTTCGCCATTCTGTCACAGATCACCAATGCCGGGGCCATTTTCATGGGGCACTGGACACCGGAGGCGGCAGGAGACTATCTGGCCGGGCCGAATCACACCCTCCCCACGGGGGGTACGTCACGATTTTTCTCTCCACTTTCTGTCGATGATTTTGTCAAAAAGTCATCCATCGTCTACTGCTCCAAGGCAGGATTGCACCGTCTCGGTGCTGATATTGTCACAATTGCCCGCCTTGAAGGGCTCGAAGCACACGGTCGCTCCGTGTCACTGCGCCTTGACCAAGGTTGCTCGAACTGACTCTGGCATTCTCCTATTTCACACTTGAATGAAGGTTCCAAGCATGATATTGCTCACCCTATGAAGAGTTTACTCAGAACAAACATTGCCGAAATGGATGGCTACGTCCCCGGATTCCAGCCCGATGACATGGGCTCGTGGATCAAGCTGAATACCAATGAGAATTCATACCCCCCCTCTCCCAAGGTCGTCGAGGCCATTCTGGCCGAACTGGGAACCGATGGGGCACGGCTCCATACCTATCCGGCGGCAACGAGCCAAAAGCTGCGGGAAGTGGCCGGTGAACTGTATGGTTTCGATCCCACCTGGATCATCATGGCCAACGGCTCCGATGAGGTGCTTAACAACCTGATCCGGGCCTGCGCCTCGGAAGGTGATGAGATCGGCTACGTGCATCCTTCCTATTCGTACTATGCCACCCTGGCCCGGATTCAGGGGGCACGGGTACGGACCTTCTCCTTGACCGACGATTTTCGTATTGCTGATTTTCCCGACAGCTATGAAGGGAAGATTTTTTTCCTGACGACCCCCAATGCCCCTCTGGGACCGGCATTTCCTCTCGATTACATTGAGGAACTGGCCACGAGGTGTACCGGTCTGCTGGTTCTGGATGAAACCTATGCCGACTTTGCCGGTGGCACCGCCCTTGAACTGGTACGCCGCCATAAAAATGTCGTGGTCACCCGCTCTCTTTCAAAAAGCTACGCACTGGCCGGTATGCGGCTGGGACTGGCCATCGGCAGGCCGGAAATCATCGCCGCCCTCGACAAGATACGGGATCATTACAACCTTGACCGCCTGGCCCAGGCAGCCTGTGTTGCCGCCCTCCGTGATCAGGACTATCTCCGTGACTGCTGTAACAAAATCAGGGAAACCCGCGAATGGTTTGCCACCGAACTTCGTGCCCGTGGCTACCACGTCATTCCGTCACAGGGAAATTATCTTTTCGCCTCCCCTCCCGACCGCAACGGCGTCAGGATATATGAGGGGTTATTTGCCCGCAAAATCCTGGTCCGGCATTTTTCTGATCCCATACTCTGCCATGGCCTGAGGATTTCCATCGGTACCCGGCAGGAGATGGAAACAACGTTGACTGCCATAGCAGAAATTGGTTGAACCTGCTTCATTATGCCCAGGGGAGATTTACCCATGACACGTACCGCTTCAATTGAACGCACTACCCAGGAAACCCGTATCAAACTTACTCTGGCCATCGACGGATCGGGCAGTGGCACTATCAGCACCTCCGTACCCTTTCTCGACCATATGCTCAACCTGTTCGCCCGTCATGGACTTTTCGATCTGGATGTGGAAGCCACGGGGGACATCGATATCGATTTTCACCACACTGTCGAAGACATCGGCATCGTTCTCGGAGAAGCCTTCAAACAAGCTCTCGGTGACAAAAAAGGCATACGCCGCTACGGCCAGGCGACGGTTCCCATGGATGAAACCCTGGCCAGTGTAGCCGTTGATATCTCCGGCCGCCCCTACCTGGTCTACCATGTCGCCTTACCAAAAGTTAAGGTTGGTGAATTTGATGTGGAGCTGACCCGTGAGTTTTTTCAGGCTTTCACCAATCACTGCGGACTCAATCTGCACATGAATGTCATGTACGGAGACAATGTCCATCACATCATTGAAGCATGCTTCAAGGCGTGGGCACGGGCTCTCGACACCGCCAGCCAGAGGGACCCACGGGTTGAAGGGGTCATGTCGACAAAAGGGGTTTTGTAGGCTCGAACTCAACGTGGGCGGATGGACATCTGACGCAAAACCCTCATAAACGGTGAATTGCAAGGAGTAATTCCTAAGCAACTTCCTCCACAAATCGGAAAAGTTCAGCCCCTCTACAGCAGGTAGTGGTGTTCACGAATCCTGTTGCTCTCGACCGGACTTACTCCGGCCTGCTTGGCAAAATCAGGCCAGGCGGCAACGGCATCCTGCACCTGCCTGATAACCTTATGTGCGGTGCCGACGCCGAACCGGTCGGCAACCGCCAGCAGATCCGCCTGAGAAATGGTAGTAAATTTACCGTTCACCGCCATGAGGTGCTGCCAGGTACACTCACCGGATGGATTGAAGGCGTACGTCACATCATAAGCCGGCGCCAGTTCCCACTGTCCACCTTCTCGCAGCATGAAGGATATATTCTTGGTGTGGTCGTCACAGTTTACCGCCATAACGTTGAACACAATGCGCCGGAACGCTTCTTCAAGTGCGGCATAATCCAGTCCCAGGCGGACAACGGTCTGCAAAAATTGGCTGTAATCGTGGGTTGCCTTCTGTTTGTAGTCCAGATGCGCCATGGCGCAGAGTGATTGCAGATGATGCTTGTGGTTTCCATCGCGATCAAAGCGCCGGGTCATGAAGTGAGCCCGGCCGTTCTCTTCCAGCAGGCGACAGGGTGACATGGTAATGCCGGCGGCACTAGCCATCCGGTAGTAGGCATACTCGATCCGGCCATAATCCTGTGAACCGCCCAGCTCCCGGTCAGCACCCATGCCGTCGAACTTGAGCAGCCAGTGTTCAAAGCCGGGTTCCACATCAAACTGTCCCGGTCGGATCTCGTCACTCTCCGGAATCCACGCAATAGCTGCCTTGGCCCGAGCACCACCAGCCGAAGTGCCGACCTGAATAATCTGGGCCAGAGCGGCTTTGGCAAGGTGGTCGGAACCCAGTTCTCCATAAACAGCCTGACGGGCACTCTCGACCAGACGGGAGAGCTTGATAGCCGTGCTGCTCGCAATAGCGGGCGTCCGGGCTGGTTTGAATTCCAGCGCCCCCATGCCGCGTTTACCCATATATGTCAGACGGTCAAGTGGCGTTACCTGTTTCTTATCAATACCTTTACTTGCCATCCAGGCATCAATCAGGGCGTTGCCGAAATCGTCCGGCAGGGCATCAGCCACCATCGCCGGTAGCCGTTTGAAACTTAGCTCGGGAAGATCGGTAAAGACGAACGGTTCTCTGGCCTCAGACAGCGACATGGTAAGCGGAGCAAGTTCAACTCCTGACTTTACAAATCTGCTGTCATACTCGAAGGCGTAGTATCCCAGATTCGGAGCCAGGGCTACTGCGCCGACAGTTTTGCCCCAGATGCGTACTTCAATGGCTTGAACCGGTTTATGCATTGGCGTTACCTTTGGTTTTGGATGCACGTTGTCGCGGCTGTTTTGCCTTCAGCAGCTGCATCGGGCTGATGGCAACTGCCGGAGCCAGGGTTTCCAGCCAGTCGGCCCGCCCGAGGGAGCGCAACACCTTCACCAGTGACGTCATTGTTGCCCCTCTGCCGTTTTCCAGGTTTTTGACGGCATTCAGGGCAACGCCCGCCTGCTCGGCTAGCTGGCGCTGATCAATGTTCCGGCGCAAGCGCAGATCGCGCAACTGCTGCCCGAAAGCAGCTTCCATCTCTACTGGTGTCTTAGAGTTTTGCATAAACATCCTATTTAGGACTCTTGATAGAATAAATATAATCAATCGCCTTAAAATAGTCCATTGAATTATATCTTAAGCTATTGCCACTATCCACCATGCTTGAGAAGGTACTTATTGGATATCGTCTTGAACGATATCTTGCCCTGATTAGAGCGTGTCTCCTCAATGGAGCGGAAGACGACCCCCTCGCGTCAATCGAGAGTATGTTCGATCTGCCGGACATCGCGGCTGCGAGTGGCGATAATAGTTTCCACAACCGGCGTATATTGGAACACAGCAACTGCTTGCACCCCCTGCATCTGTTCGGCAATGATACTTACGGAGTGGAAGAGCGTATCGTAGTCGTTCATGTCATTTTGCATGATGAAAAGCTTCATCAACTTTTTCAGCCAGGAGTACTTTCAAGAGTGATTGATAGGGAACGTCCTTTTTATTGGCGAGCATTTTAAGCCGATCAATCAACGAAACCGGCAGACGCAGCGAAATCGCCCTGGTTGATGGTTTCAGGTTGGGAAATACAGTTTCTTCGGCATGCGAAAAGTCCAGATAATCCGTTGCATCATGGGTTGCCCAGAAATCCCGCTCGTCATCCTCTGTTTTAAACTTTGGAATTTTTTTAAAGGCGGTCACGATATACCTCCAATTCTTTGACTGTCATATCCCGTGCTGAAATGACCCGAATGAAATCATTCCTGACCAAAATGACAACGAACAGTGGCCTCTCACCATCTGTTCTCCCAAAAGCCGCATTGCGCGCCTCCTCCTGAGAATGGGAACTGTCTGGTCGAATCAGCAGCGGTGTGTTGAAAAACACCTCTTCACACTCCGCATTACTAACGCCATGTTTGATCCAATTCTTATCGAAGTTTCCGGCATCCCATTCAAAACCGGCAATGTTATCCAACTTACCCATTACAGCTCCATGTATACTACCAATATATACATTTGGTTATTCTGTTGTCAATTACCATAAAACAATCTTTCGGTGCCGAGCAGATTCGTTCAGTCACCAGTCACTCACTGCCCGAAACTCCAATCCAACGTCTTCCATTACAAGGGAGCAGGCCGTTCCACCAATCAGCACATACCTATCTGCAAATGGCGCAAAATGTGCTTTGAACCGTTCAATGCCTCTCACCATAAGACCAGTGCGTATTCCGACCCAAACCGTCCGCCATTCCGGCGTGATACCGGACACCATTCCGGCGTGAATCCGGCCGGCATTCCGATTCGATTGCGTCCACTATTCCGATGCAATCCGGCCAGTGTAAAATGAGAGTGTAGTCGC
>CAIUSO010000169.1 GCA_903901875.1 uncultured Geobacteraceae bacterium
ATGAAGCTTACTGAAAGTATAAGCAACATCAATAAAATCCCTGAACTCCGTCAGCGGATCCTTTATACGCTTCTTCTCTTGTTTGTCTACCGGCTTGGGTCACACATAACCATTCCGGGTGTTGATGCGGCTGCTGTGTCAGGCGCATCTCAGACCCATTCAAACGATCTCTTCGGACTGTTCGATCTTTTTGTCGGTGGCGCTTTTGCGAGGGCATCGATATTCTCCCTTGGCATCATGCCCTATATCTCTGCATCGATCATTGTTCAGTTGCTCGGTGCGGTTACTCCCTACTTCCAGAAACTCCAGAAAGAGGGGGAAGATGGCCGGCAGAAAATCAGTCAGATGACAAGGTACGGTACGGTTTTAATCGCTGTATTACAGTCATGGGGAGTAAGTGTAAGTCTTTCGAGTCCAGCATCATTCGGCAAGATAGTTGTGCCAGATCCCGGTATATTTTTCACCGTCACGGTTGTGATTCTTCTTTCTGCTTCAACAGTTTTTGTCATGTGGCTTGGAGAGAAGATTACTGAACGGGGTATTGGCAATGGCATATCGCTCATTATCATGATCGGTATTCTTGCTCGGTTTCCCCAGGCTCTCGTTTCTGAATTCCGTTCTGTCTCACTGGGCAGCAAGAACTGGATCATCGAAATCATGATTCTTGCCATGATGGCTGCGATTGTAGCTTTCGTCGTTATCCTGACGGTTGGGACCCGCCGTGTTCCAGTCCAGCATGCCAAACGGGTTGTCGGGCGCAAGGTCTATGGAGGCAGTACCCAGTACATTCCGATGCGGATCAATACAGCTGGCGTCATGCCGATTATATTTGCACAGTCCATCATGTTTTTGCCAGGCACTTTTCTCTCATTTTTTCCGGAAAATGAGGTAATGCAGAGTATTGCAGCCCTATTGGCCTATGACTCGTGGTGGTATGCACTGATGTTCGGTACCATGATTGTCTTTTTTACCTATTTCTATACAGCGATTGCCTTTAATCCAAAGGAAGTCGCTGACACCATGCGTCGTCAGGGCGGGTTTATTCCTGGTGTTAGACCCGGAAAAAGCACGGCTGACTTTATAGATAATATTTTGACACGCATCACGTTGCCGGGTGCCATATCGCTTGCAATTATCGCTATTCTGCCAACATTTCTGACCAAGTTTGGTAATGTTACTCAGGGATTTGCCCAGTTTTTTGGTGGAACCAGTCTTCTGATTATTGTCGGTGTTGGCCTTGATACCCTTCAACAGGTTGAAAGTCATCTGCTCATGCGCCACTATGATGGTTTCATGAAGTCAGGCAAAACACGCGGACGACAGGGCCGGTAATGGAAACGACATGATCACGATTAAAAGCGAGCGGGAAATTGAGCTGATGAGAGAGGCCGGTGCTTTGGTGGCCAAAGCACTTGATTTGCTTGAAAAAGAAATCAAGCCTGGCATGACAACCAAAGAGCTTGATGTCATGGCCGAGGAGTTTATCAGGGATAACCATGCCGTTCCAAGTTTTCTGAATTATGCACCGAAAGGGGATCCCGATGCCACACCCTATCCTGCAACACTTTGTGTCTCTCTTAATGAAGAGGTTGTGCACGGTATACCGAGCAAGAAACGGGTGATCAGGGAAGGTGATATTGTTTCTGTTGACTGTGGGGTTTACAAAGGCGGTTATCATGGCGATGCAGCTCGCACTTTTGTTGTCGGAATCATTGATGAAAAGATCCAGCAACTTGTTGATGTAACGCGCGAGTGCCTTGAAAGAGGGATTGCTATGGCGGTTACAGGCAATCGTCTGCATGATATCTCATCTGCGATTGAGGTCTATGCGCGTTCGTTCGGATTCAGTATTATTGAAAATATGGTAGGCCATGGTATCGGCAGTGAACTTCATGAGGATCCGGCGGTGCCCAATTACGGAAGGGCGCATACTGGGCCATTGCTCAAGGAAGGCATGACGCTTGCCATCGAACCTATGATCACCCTTGGACGATCCCGCAGGGCAGTAAGCAGTCGCGGAGGATGGGTAGCGGTAACAGAGGACGGGAAGCCATCAGCACATTTTGAGCACACGATCGTCGTAAGGGACGGACAAGCTGAAATACTGACGGGTACTTTTCTTGACAATAAACACCCTTGATCGCGTACAACACTTTATCGAAACAAAGGAGAAGACAATTTGGCCAAAGAAGAATCAATTGAGATTGAAGGTGTTATTTTGGAGGCACTTCCGAATGCGCAGTTCAAGGTAAAACTCGAAAACAGTCTTGAGGTGCTGGCACATGTTTCCGGTAAAATCAGGATGCACTATATCAGAATCCTGCCCGGAGACAAGGTTAAAGTCCAGATATCTCCCTATGATATCTCCAAAGGACGGATCACCTACCGATATAAAT